>NZ_DATENY010000033.1:0-75303 GCF_035274705.1 Mycobacterium sp.
CCAATACCTCATCTGAATAGATGAGATCCAGTTAGTCTTCACAGGCGACGCGAGCGAGGAACCCATGCGGATACGAGCCAGCGAATCAAGGACCGGGCGATGGTCACGCTCGAGGAATTCTCGCGGCTAGTAGCTGGTGTCTATGCGGCGCCGGGAGCTTTACCGCGCTGGCAAGAAGCCTTGCGCGAAATTCACCGCACGCTCGATGGAATAGTCGGCGGGCTGTTGATGACCGACGGTGCGGCGTGGTCTCTCGATAACTCGACCCTTCCCGAAGGAGCCGCCCAAAGCTATGCGCAGTACTACCACCGCCTGGATCGCGTGCTCGCGGCCGTTCATCGCGGGCCGGCCGGTGCGGTGCGGACCGGATCGGAGTTGATGCCCCTGGTTCGGAGGTCAGAGTTCTATGAAGACTGGTTGCGCCCCCTCGACATCGACGACGGGTTATTTGTCAGGCTTACCGACGGACTTCGACCTGCATCTCTAATTATTGCGGCGCCAAGACGGTCTGAGTCGTTTGGTACGCCTGAACGTGTGAAGTTGGTGAGCGGGCTTGTCCCACATTTTCAGCAGGCGCTGTTCACGCAGGAAAAGTTAGCGGCACTGGCGGACAGGGCGGTTGAGCTGGCCGGCGTGCTGGAGATTGTCCGGCACGGAATCGTCATCGTTACAGACGATCACCTGGTGATAAATCTGAATTCGGCCGCCGAACGGATCCTTCGCACCGGCGACGGCCTGCACGTGCGGTCAGGGCGCATCGCCGCGGCAAGTACGCGCGCCGAAGAAGAGCTGCTTTGTGGCCTACGGGATGCCCTTGCCGACGAACGCTTTACAGTTCGCAAGGGCCGGTCGCTCACCTGCTCGCGGCCTTCGGGTAAGCGGCCGTACATCATTCACGTGCTCCCCTCCCCGCGCCGTGATGCCGATGAGCCACTCAGGCACCCAATGGCTTTGGTGTTGATCATTGATCCGGAGGACGAACCTGAACCCGCCGCAGCGCTGTTGCGGCGGCTATATCGCCTCACCGAAGCGGAAGCTGAGGTAGCGCTGCATGTGATGCATGGGGCGGATCCGAAGCAAGTTTCGGAGGAGTTGTCAATCTCATTGACGACGGTTCGCACCCATCTGCAACATGTATTCGACAAGACTGACACCCACCGCCAAGCTGAACTCGTCCGGCTTCTACTCGTGTTAAGCCCATGACAGCAAACAGCAAACTTGCGGTGCGATGCAAGATGGTCAACGCGGTCCGGTACAGCTTTGCCCGGCACTCCTCATGCTTGCATCCGCCAACACCGAAAGTGGCGTCTGCGCATTTCGGTCGGTCAGCTCATCGAGGATCGCGCCTCTCAAGGTCGGGCCCTTCGTTTCCTGAACGGTGACCACGATTGCAGTGGATACTCCTGACAAGATCAAATTCAGGGGGAAGTCATGAGCATGAGGAAGCCATTCCACTGCAGAGTCGTCGCCGTGCTGTCGGTAGCTGCGGTCAGCGTGTGTGCATTCATCGCCCACGCGCCCGCGGCGGGCGCGGACCCCTACACTCCGGTCCAGACGCAGGACAACGCGGAGTTCGCGATCGCGGACGGCTACATCGTGAAGCAGATGGACTGCACCCCTGACCTCTCCCCTGTTTTCGACTCAATCACCTGGAATCCGCCTGGATTCACTCCGGAGGGGGGCTCGGGAATGATCAGCGACGCGAACCCGGCACTCGGCGGTCCATTCGCGGCAAGGTGGGCGGGCGATTACTGGGATATCGAGTACCAGTTCTGCTGAGACGAGCACCTAAATCGACGATTTCGATGCCAATGCCGATCGCGTCACGCACGCCGACTACGGGCGCGGTGTGGCCGGACGCTCGTGCGACTCGTGCTCGATGTCCGCTACCGGTCGCCGGTCCATGATGGATGTTATGGAGTCGACCCGCGTGGATCGGTGGTTGTGGGCAGTCCGGCTGACGAAGACCCGGCCGGACGCCGCCGCAGCGTGTCGGGGTGGGCACGTGCGAGTCAACGATAGGCCGGCGAAGCCGGCGACGACTGTGTCTCCTGGTGACGAGGTGCGCGCCAGGGTGGGTGATACAACCCGGATTGTCGAAGTGGTACGGGTGATCCAGAAGCGGGTCGGTGCGGCCGATGCCGTGACCTGCTACCTCGACCGATCGCCCGCGCCACCTGCGATTTCTCAAGTTCTGGTGGCGCCCCGTGATCGTGGTGCCGGGCGCCCGACCAAACGGGACCGTCGGATTCTGGACAGGTGGCGAGCGCGCCAGGGGTGAACCGCCTCGAGTATCTTGACAGGCGAAAAGTGCTCTACCGCAACATTGCTGGCCACTTCTCCACTACCGCGCGCAATAGCTCGACCTGGCGCGTTGGTGTTATGTACTGCCCGTGCTCGGCATAGCTCAAGCGCTGAAGGCCCCGTGGGTAGCAGATTCCGCACGGATTGATCGATGTTCTGCCTTGGGTCCCAGCACATTTCGATCGAGTGTAAGCGGCGCAATACAGGCCGCCTCACGCATTAACCGCGACATGCGAGCGCGTTGTGATCGGTGGCTACGGTGATTTACGAGCGTCGGGCTTGATGGTCAGCGTGATGCGCTTGCCGTCGCGGATGACATCGATCGGCGCGTCCTGACCGATCTTGAGCTGACGCACGGCGACGGTGAGCCCATCGAGGCTGTCGACCGTGCGATCGCCGAGCTTGACCACGACGTCGTTCTCCTTGATCCCAGCCCGATCGGCGGGCCCCCCAGGGTTCACCTTCTTCACCCGCGCCCCGCCCGATCCTTTGTCGTTCACCGGCTCTGCGGTGACGCCCAGCGTGGCGTGCGCGATCTTGCCGTCGCGGATCAGCGTCTCGACGACGGATTTCATCTCGTTGACCGGGATCGCGAAGCCCAGGCCGCTGGCGCTGTCCGACAGTGACTTGCTAGCGGTGTTGATACCGATCACCTCGGCGTTCATGTTGACCAGCGGGCCGCCAGAGTTACCGTGGTTGATCGAGGCGTCGGTTTGCACGGCATCGATGACAGTTTTCGTGTCGGAGTCCTCCCCCGACAGCGGTACCGCCCGGTGTAGCGCGCTGACGATGCCCTGGGTGTCCGTGCTTCGCAGGCCCAACGGCGCGCCGGCGGCCATCACCTCGTCGCCGACGCGAATCTTGTCGGAGTCGCCGAGCCGGGCAACGGTGAGCTTGTCGACGTTATCGACCTTGAGTACCGCTAAGTCAGTCTCGGGATCCCGTCCGACGAGGTTGGCCGGCGCCTCCTTGCCGTCGTTGAAGATCACGGTCAGCTTGAACTTGCCAGGGCTGGTTGCAGCCTCGGAGATGACGTGGTTGTTGGTGACAATGTATCCGCTGCCGTCGACGACCACCCCTGAGCCCTGTGCGCCTTCCGAATCGCTGATCGCTTGCACTGTCACAACCGAATCAGCCACCACCGCAGCAACTTTCGCCATCCGACCATCGGGCAGCCGGTCGGTGTCCGTGGTATTCAAGACCATCTTGGGGATCGTGAACGCGTCGATGACCTCCGCGGTCTTGCGGCCGACCCAACCACCGACAAGGCCGATTGCTATCGCGATGACCGCGAGCACAATCAATGCGACGCGGGAAACCTTGCCGCCGAACAGGATGTCGCGCACGCCCAGCTTGCTCTGCGCAACCGACGGCGACGCCGCGGCAGGGGCAGTCGGCGGTGCCGCGGCGCTGAGATCACTCAACGCACCTTCGGGCTGACCGGTGACCTCTTCCCGGGAGTCGGCCGCCAGCGCCGGGCCGAACGCTTCCGCCAACACCGGCTGGGGTGCCTGGTTTGTCGGCGTGTATTCGTCTTGATCGCTGCGCTGGTCGGGACCCATGAAGGATCCGTCGACGCCGTCGGGCCGGCCGAAGGCGCGGTGCGTTGACGGATCGACCGGTGGACGCGAGACAGGGCGCGGCGACAAGTCGCCGCCGCTGGGCTGATCCTCGTTGGTCACGGGTGTCTCACTCTTTCCTGGCGCCCGACCTGGCCTGCGCCTGTCACAAACTCGACTGAATATCCACCCTACCGACGACCCCGTAAACCAAGTGCGACGCTGATGGTGCCATCGTCACCACCAGCCTTGGTGAGGTTGGAAAACGGCATTCCGTGGCCGGTAACGTCATGTCAGGCCGCCGTCGGAGAACTGGTCAACTGCGAATGCGGCCGGTCGCCTGGAACCATCCCTCAACGACCGCCAGTGCGAAGATCAGCGTCCAGCACGCGGATCAACTCGCCAATCCGTCCGCCGCCACCCGGTGCCGCCGGAAAGCGTTTGAGCACGCCAACAACGACTGGTGTCGCCCGATGCACCGCTTGCTCAACGAGTTCGGCACCAACGTTCCGATCGTCACCGGCGGCAAGCTCGGCTGCCCTGGCCGCGTAAGCGCCTGCTCCGACGATATGTTTCACCTGTGTGGCCTTGGCCAACGGATGCAGGTAGGCAGCGCCTGCCGCAGACATCGCTGCCCGCGCTGCATCGCGCGCAGCCGGAGAGTCCGCGCGCTTGGCAGCCTCAAGCGCCGCCCAAGCCGTGTCGCGCAGAGTCTTGCCGCGCTCACCGCCTCGAGCGAACTCCTACGCAGCACCAATCGCGTCTCGAGGCCGCGAGTCGTCCGGCTGATCGGCCTCGAATATGTCGAGTACCGCCTCCGCGCACCCCGCTGCAAATGCGGTCACCTCACGGAGAGACTGCTTGCTCAGAGCGATCCCGCTGGGTTGCCTTGCCATGGATTCATCTTCGACCAGTGCGTTAGATTGCACCTCACCGCGGATGTAGAACGTCGTTCGATGATTATCGGCCGTCGGGGTAGTCCTTCCATCAGAGATCCCAACCCTGAGGAGGACCGATGGCAGTTCGCACATCCGCGAAACCGCCTTTAGTAGACCAGCAGACCTGGCGTAGCGCCCTCGATGAGCTGCGGATCAGGGAAAAGGCCGCCACCCGGGAACTCGACGCGATTGCCGCGCAGCGCCGCCGACTTCCCATGGTGGAGATGCCTGACTACACCCTCGTCGGCGAAAACGGCCCAGTCCGGCTGGCCGAGATTTTCAAGGGGCAGTCGCAGCTCATCGTCTACAACCACATGTGGTCAGACGGCGCCGACTGGCAGTGCGGCGGGTGTACCAGCTTCACGTCTCAGTTCACCCGGCTGGAGTTCCTCAGCAACTATGACGCCCGGTTCGTCATCGTTACCAACGGACCAATCGAGGAGGCGCTGGCGTACAAGGCCAAGGTGGGCAACAAGATGGACTGGTACTCATCGTCGGAGAGCTCCTTCGCCGCCGACGTCGACGCGCCGCCAGGCGAAGGATTTGGAGTCAATGTGTTTCTGCGTGATGGCGACACGGTTTACCGGACCTGGCACACCAACGGCCGTGGGGTCGAACAACTCAGCCACACGTTCGCGCTTATAGACACGCTGCCACGGGGGCGCCAAGAGGAGTGGCAGGACTCACCCTATGGGTGGCCCAAGAGGCCGACCTACTCGGGCTGGCTGGACTCCCCCGACATCGCAAGGCTGTACGGGCAGTAACGGCTTCCGATGACCGAGTAGCAGTTCGTTACGGCTGCACTCCCTTGCCGTCATTAGGCCCTAGAACGCTGTCCGAACCAGGTCGTGAGCGCGTCGATAAGCCCGAGGTCGGTTCCTTCTCCAACCCACGCAACATGGCCGTCGGGTCGAATCAACACGGCATCTGGAGCTGCGACCACACCAAGTACCGGAAGCTCCCAAGTACCAACATATTTCACGTCGATCAACTGAACCCGGGCCTCCCACCCGGCGACGTCGAAGCGACCCGGCTCACCGAGGTTGAGCAGCACTGGCCGGGCGCCATGCAGGAGGCTGAATACCCGCAACGGGCCGTCGGCGGTAACCAAGTCGAGGTCTGGCATGCGACGCCCGAGCAACGGGTGTCCCTCACCGAGGTCGTAATGAATGTCCAGACCAGACATCATGCCGGCGAATCGCTTGCGCGGCTCATCCATGCTGAGGAGCTCGGAAATGCTGTCACTCAAAGCCTTTCGGCGGTCGTCTAGGCGACGAAGCGCAACTTGCGCCATCGTGGTGCGCAACACGCGGGCAGCGACGGGGTGGCGCTCGGCATGGTAGGTATCGAGAAGGCTTTCTGGCGATGTCTTGTTGACCACTTGGGCCAGCTTCCATCCCAAATTGACCGCATCCTGCACGCCGGTGTTCAGGCCCTGACCACCCACCGGGTCATGCACATGTGCGGCGTCACCGGCCAGCAGTACCCGTCCGTCGCGGTAGACCGCGGCCTGCCGAGTCATGTCGGTAAATCTGGAAACGTAAGTAGGGCTGTGGACTCCGTAGTCAGTGCCGTACACGGCAATGAGCGCCTCGCCGAGATCGCGCAAGGTCGGTTCGCTGTTAGTTCCGATCTGCTGCTCGGTTACGACGATCCGCACAGTCCCCCCATCCTCCAACCGGCTGAGGCCATGGACGCCGAGGCTGTCGTGGCGGACAACGCCCCAATCCGGCTCCTTTTCCGGCTCGGGCGCCACCTCGACCTCAGCGATCAGGCAGCTTGTGGACGGATCCCACCCGGGGAACTCGATGCCGGCCGCTTTGCGGACGAGACTGCGTCCTCCATCGCACCCGACGAGATACTCAGCTCGCAGTGACGGGCCTGCGGCCAGTTGAACGTCGACGCCCGTGTGGTCTTGGGCGATCCCTGTCACCTCGTGTCCGCGGTAGACGCGTACCGGTAGCTCGTCGACCCAGTCGGCCAGTATGCGTTCAATGTGCTTCTGCCACAGTCCCAGGCTGTACGGATGACGAGTCGGAAAGTCGCTGATATCCAAGGGGCTGCCGGCGAACTGGTTGACCTGCACCGCCCGACCCTGGCTCAGGAATCGCTCGGCGATGCCCCGCTGGTCGAGAACCTCGATGGTGCGTGCGTGCAGACCGCCCGCGCGCGATCCGACGATGTCGCGGCTAGTGCGACGCTCGACAATGGCCACGTCGATCCCCGCCAACGCCAGCTCAGCTCCCAACATCAGCCCTGTCGGGCCTCCTCCAACCACCACCACTGCATGACTGGTCATAGGTTCGACGTTCCCCATTTCGCCCCTCTCATTTTCCGCACGTTGTGCTCGGCCCGCGATTTTGCGGCACGACCCGGGTCTTGCCGCAAGCCCCCGGGTGCCCTATAAATTGAGAGTGGGAAGGGATACGCCCCCTTCCGTTTATCGTCTGCTACGGATGGACACCTCCTCGCGAACCCGCGCGCAGGGACGGAACGAGCCTCGCCCATCGCGAGGGCGAGATTCGAAGGGGGGTTTTGGCGGGTTTCAAATCCTGTTCGCGCACAGGCGATTTCGCCGTACGACGAGTTGACTCGACACGCCATCGACCCGGGCTATGTCATCGCGGTGCATCTCTGCGTTCCCGCCGCACGGACATTCGCCCTCAATCGTGTTGAGTAGGCGTCTTCCTAACATGTTGCAAGGCAAGTCGTTTCGCGGCCGATCTACTTGCCGAACGATTCGCGATGTCGGCGCCGCAAAATCCAGACCGGCGTGAATGCCGCACCGCGGCCGTTGGCTTACGCCTGAGCGAACGGAGCTAGGGCGTCGGCGGGACCGGTGCCGCCGGAGAGTCGTAGTATCCGGGCGGCGGCGGCCCGTTCAACGGGTAGTACCCAGGCGGCAGCGGCGGTCCGCCCTCAGCAGGCCCTTTCAGCGGGGGGCCGTTGGACTCCGGGGCGTTCAGCGATATGTATCCGGGCGGCAGCTGCGGCGCTGGACCGGCTCCGGGCGGCGGTCCGGATGCCTGCTCTGGCAGCGCGGCCGGGTTGCCGTCGCGGACCTCGTGCCAAATATCCCTGAGGCTCCCAAGCGGGCCCGACCCCGATTGACCTGATCCGTAGACGGGGTTCGCGATCTCTGGCACCGGTGGCGGGCCAACGGGTGGAGGAGGAGGCGGACCAACCGGCACATCCGAAGACTCCGCCACGGGCTGGCCGGGAGCCAGGGTGGCCGCACCCGGATCCGATGGCACCGGCGTCGGGTAGGGCACCGCCGGATCCGCTCCGGCCTGACTGGCCATAACCAGTGCACCACCGGCGAGGATCACGCCCGCGACCGCGAACCTCGCGGCACTAGCGAGTGGTATGGCGCGCTGTCGTTCGGTCATATATCCCAGTTGTCCTCTCTGGTGGCGCCCGCGAGAACTCCGTCCAACAAGCAGCGCGGGAGCGCCGGACCCGACTTGCGAGCAAGGCTAGCGCCTCCCCGCTTGCCGCGTCACCTCGTTGACGCCTCCGGCTGTCATCGTTCGACAGCCTCCGTGCGACGGCACCGGCCGGAGGCGCCGCATCCTCCATGCGTCTCTTCGCCTGGAACACGAAGGTAGATCGAGCTCGTTGCCCGCTGACACGGTACGCAGTCGAGTTGACTGCGAGGCCGATATCGCGGAGCGATCATCGCCAGCTGAACTCCTACAGTCGAGTATCGGAGGTTGGCCACTCTCCCCCTGTGGGGAGGGCGCGGGCGGGGTTGATACTCGCAGCGGCAACGCTTGCGGCGGCGTGCACCAGGTGATCCCGTCCGCAGTCTGGGCATAGCGCAGCCGGTACGAGACGGTCAGTCACGCTCGATCTCAAAGCTTGGGTGAACACGACTATCGCGGTGCGGACCGACCGCCGGGTGGCCGCTTGCCGCATCGCAGAACACAACCCATCGCTGGTTCCTCGAAAAGCTCATGGCCACGTTCGATTAACAGGGTGCGGGCTTCACGCTCCGAGGAGCAGCCGACAGGTGAGTGTCGACAAACACCGGGCTGCGTTGACGCGCCACCGCAGCAACAGGAGAAGGCGCGGCGGACAACCGCGCCTTGGCTTTCGGTCGGCGACTCAACCCCTCTGGCGTGGGCAATCATCAAGCACGACAAGATTCATTACCTTCGCGTAATATCTCATAGCAAACATTCTTGACGAACGCTACGTCGAGTAGCGTAGCGGCTCGAACTGCGGTAACCTGGTCATCGCGGTGAACTAATGGTCAGTGAGCTTCGTCTCAGTTAATGGCGCATGGTTTGCCCCGAAGGCATTATCGGGGGAAAGTTGCGTTAGCGTTGATTCGATTCGGAGAGGCTCGTGATGTTCCTACAGATTGCCCGCTCAGCAACGCCGGCGCGGATGGTCGGCGCTAAGGCTGATTCTTCGCCGGAACGGCGGTGGCGGGCGGTTCTGGATCGGCTCGGACAGACTTGGCCGTTCGCCATCTTGGTTGATGACAGCACTTCGTGGATGAATTACTGACCGCACTTCACCTCTGAGACACCCCGGACAACGCGTGCGGTCCAGCGCGTCGGTCGCGATGGACCGGGTTTCCCACCCGATCCGTATTCCTCATCCCCGTGTTGCAAGCATTCGAGTTTGGCCGGCGCGCTAGCGGATAGCCGGTCGAGAGCTTTCATCGCAGTCAGCAGGCAGTTGCCACAGCGAGAGCACATAGCCGGACGGACAGGCAATCGCATTCGGCGTTGTCATCACCGCGTGCCAATGGACGCGCGGACGATCAGATGCCCGTTGTGCCATCAACCTTTCGCGGATCAAGTCGGCATGGCCGCAATGACGCGCGTATTCGGCAATCATGTGGATGTAGATCCACCGCAGGCTCACACGGGCATCACGAAATGGGCTGGTGTCATCGAGCTGGCGAGATTTGCAGTTCCTGCGCGCGTGGGCGATTTCGTCCTGCCAGATCGCGACCGCGGTGCGGTATGTCGCCTGCTCCGACAGTTCGAAACCGCCGTCGTGCCCTGCCCCCGTGGTGATTTGGCTATAGATTGGCGGCGCCTGCTCACCCACGAGGATGCGACGAAACCAGTTCCGTTCGACCTCCGCCAGGTGCTGGACCAGACCGAGCAGTGTCAGCTGCGACGGTGACACCGCTGGGGTCCGCAACTGATGATCGTCGAGGCCTTCGCACTTCAACGCCAACGTGCTGCGGTAGAAGTCCAGCCAGGACTCCAGCGTGGTGCGCTCATCGGCGTCCAGTGGTGGTGTGAGCCGTTCGATTGTCGTCACGGTCGACGATCGTGCCAGCCGCACGATCGAATCTGCCCACAGGTCTAGCTTCTGGACATCTCACTTACTGTCCAGCACCACACGGCATAGGCCGCGGTCATGGCGATACTGTCGACGTCTTTCTCGTCGCCACCAAGGTCCCGTACTTGCTCTGCGACCGCATACCGAATCAGGTCCACAGATGTCATTAGTGGATCGCTCACCGCACTCCCCCACTGCTGCTAATCCGGCAGACGTTCAATGCACGGCCGGTATACAAGCCAGAGCGTCGACGGCAAACAGTACGAAGCAGATGAATCACCGTAGCTCGACCCCTCGCATCTACTGCTTTACCGACGTAACGGACACTACACACCATACCAGGCAAATCAATTAGTGCAGCTAGGCTACTGATCTTGCGTCGGATTCGCTCCCACCCCGGCCCACAGCACGAACTCACAGCGACGGCCCACCTCGCGCCGCATCTGGCTGTGCGCTTCGGCCTGCTAACCTCCCGGGATGGTCGACCCGAGTGACCACCCAATCGTGCTCGTGGATAGCGCTACCGCGACCGCGCTCGCGCAGATACTGCCTGTGCTGCTGCTAACCCTCACGGTCGAGCTTCGGCGAACCCGCCTCCATCGCGAGCTGCGCCGCCTAAGCCTCGGTGTCTTCTTCTTCGCCTTCGGCATCGTCGAGACGATCCTCGTGCTCTCGATCGACGGCGCTCTCTTTCCGTTCCAGTGGTTTGACCTTGCCTCGGCGCTCATCATCTTCAGTCTGCTGGCCATCATCTTCTCGATCTCCCTCGTGGACCCACCGGCCGACCAGCGGTCCGGGCAGGCAACCGCGCACGAAGATCTGCCATAGGTCGCGCACGCTTCAACTCGAAGTCGAAATCAGTCGCGCCGCGGACCGATGCTGCTAGCTTGCGGCCGTGGATCTCTTCTCACATGCGTGGACAGCATTGCGTACAACTGTCGCCGATCTCCGGGACGAAGACTTTGCACAACCGTCAGGCTGTCGCGGCTGGCTCGTGCGAGACCTGGTGTGCCACCTGATCATCGACGCTCAGGATGTCCTGATAACCCTTGTGACGCCCGCCGAAACCGAACCAACCCGCAACGCGGTTACCTACTGGGAGGTAGCCCAAACGCCGCCAAGTGGCGATGACCCGCTCGACGCGCTGATTGTCCGCCTGGCCGCCGCGTACCAAGAGCCGCGGCTGCTCAAATACCACCTCGACGACGTAGGCGCAGCCGCCGGCCGCGCCGCCGAACTCTGCGACCCAGGCATGTGGGTCAGCACGCGCGACGACGTCCTCACCGCGGGTGACTACCTGTCCGCGTACGTCATGGAGTGGACACTGCACCATCTGGACCTGATCGCACACCTCCCAGGCGCGACGGAGCCACCGGCTGAGGGCCTCGCCCGCTCACGCGAGATGCTCGAAAAGATCGCCGGGGCCGTATTTCCCGCGTCGTTCTCCGACAAGGACGCGCTGCTAGTCGGCACCGGACGGCGCGCCCCGACGGACGCAGAGACGGCCGCACTGGGTCAGGTGGCCGCGAAACTTCCCGTCGTCCTCGGATGATCGTCTGACTGCAACCGCGCAGGAGTTGGTCAACCACCCATGCAAGCTGCACTGTCGAAATGGGTCGAAGCGCTACCCTCGGAACTATGCCTTCGATGGGCGAGGTGCGGTTTTGGCATCCGGATGGCGGCTGGGGAGCAATCTACTCCGCCGATACTGCGGGATGAAGGCTGCTGTGTCCCAACGGTTTCCATCTCGGGCGCCCAGGGACGAAGGCCATCCCCGCCGCCGAGGAGCACCCTCCATGCGGAGGGTATCGATTTTCTTGGCTGTAGCCAGTCTTTGCGTTCTGACGGCGTGTAGCTCGTCGGAACGTAGCGATGTCAGCGCGCCACCGACGACAGCGTCACAAGCCACAGCGGCATCGCCGCCGATCACTGCGCCGCCGGCTACACCGAAATACTCGATCATCGGGACGTCGGGCAAACGTTACGACGGCGAACCGACCTACTTCGTATTGATCGACGCGGTCGATTTGAGCAATGACGCCTTCAAGCAGAATGTGAAGTTTGTGCTCCAGGCTGTCGCACATGCGGACGGCAGCCCCAAGTTCTCGGCGCGGATCTTCGATGACGAAACCATTGCCAGAGAGGCATTTTCCGAGGAATCGGCGCCACCGTCGAATCAAAGCCCTGAGGAGACAAAGGCGGCGCAAGAGCGAAGAAGTCAACATCTCGTGGCGATGTACGCCGGTGGCCTGAACACCGGTTTGGGTTATCCATATGACATTGCCTGGTACCCGGCCGCTTTCAACTACAACCCGCCAGTGGGTCAGTACGTGGATTCCGAGGAGTGGAAACCACAGCAATGACGAGACGTCGGCTAGCGGCTAGCAGCTGTCGGGCGGCTGTAGACCGTCGCATCGTCGATGTTGGCGCGCGAGCGGTCCGGCAGCGCGAGGCAACAGGCCACTGTGATGACTGCGGCCACGACGATGTAGACCGAGATCGAGTACGGCGTCCCGGTCTCGTGAAGAAGCCATGTCGCCATAAGCGGAGCCGGTCCGCCCGCGAACACCGACGCCAATTGGTAGCCGAGGCCGGCGCCGCCATAACGCAGGTGCGTCGGGAAACTCTCGCCGATCAGGGCCGCCTGTGGTCCATACATCATCGAGTGCACGACCATCGACAGCACGACCGCGATGAAGATGAGCACTTGCCCGCCGTAGGTCAGCACGGCGAAGTACGGGAACGCGAACAGACCTGCGATGACCGCGCCGGCCAGGTAAACCCGTTTTCTGCCTACTGAATCCGACAGGTGCGAGAAGAACGGGATCGTCGCAAGCTCGACCGTGGCGCCCACCAGGACCGCGGTCAGCACGAACGTTTTGCTGTAGTGGTGGCGCTGCACGACGTAGATCAAGACGAACGTGGTGAACAGGTAGAACGGCATCTGCTCGACGAAGCGTAGGCCCGCAGAGAGCAGGATCTCCCGCCAGTGATGTCGGATCACTTCCGCGACCGGGGTGGTGGCGGTCTTCCCTTGGTCCAGAACCCTGGTAAACATCGGCGTCTCAAGGATCTTCAGCCGGATCACCAGGCCTACGGCGACCAGGATCAGGCTGGCCAGGAAGGGCACCCGCCAACCCCAGGAGTCGAACGCCTCGTCCGACATCGTCGCGGATAGCAGGGTCATCCCGCCGGTGCCCAGCACCAGCCCCACCGGGACGCCGACCTGGGCGAAACTGCCGAGCAGGCCGCGCCTCTTCTGGTCCCCCCATTCCATCGTTAGCAGCACCGAGCCGCTCCACTCGCCGCCAACCGCGAGGCCCTGAAGCACGCGCAGTGTCACGAGCAGCAGCGGCGCGGCGACGCCGATCGCTTCGGTGCCGGGCAGGATACCGATAACGGCGGACGCGAGGCCCATGACCAGCAGCGTGATGATCAGCGTGGTCTTGCGACCGATCCGGTCGCCCCAGTGCCCGAAGATGGCCGCCCCGATTGGCCGTGCCGCGAACCCCACGAAATACGTCGCGAACGACTGCATCGCGCCCGCATACGTGCTGGACGCGGGAAAGAACAGGTGCGGAAAGACTAGCGCCGCGGCCGTGTTGTAGAGGAAGAAGTCGTACCACTCGATCGTCGTGCCGATCGCGCTCGCCAATGCGGCCCGCCGTACCTGTATCCGCTGCGACCCTGGATCGGCTTGTGCTTCGCGGTTCACATCGCTGTCTCCGACGACCATCGTGCCCACCTCCAGTGATCGACTTCACATCTAGTGTGGGCTGCAGCGGCCGTTTTTAAACCGGAAATCACCTGGCGGGCGCCGCCCAGCTGCCGCTGCGGCTGCCACTCCTCGTGCACGCTGTGGCTGCACCGTCATGGACGTCCACTCGGGCCGCCGACGACGGTCACATCCTCCGCCGATGAAATACGTTGGAGTCACGAAGCTTTGAGGCGGATGCGCTCCTCTGCATTGCTGCCGTCTACAGCAACACAGCGTTGTGAAAGACCTCGGAGTCGCCCTACCGGCTCGGCGGTTGAGCGAAGAACAGCTGTCACCGCCGCGGATCGATGAGGTTGCGGAAGCTCGCCGCTCCAGAAACCGACGCTCCTGCGTGTCGCACGCGATCGGCCAGTGTGGCGTCCGATGTCACGACGGTGATCTCCTGAGGTCGATCGTCGGCGCGGACCAGCCGAACGATCTGGTCGTCGGCCGAGTTCGCGGCCGCCTTGGGCGCGTGTGCAATGTCAATCACAGACGATCGAATGGGAGGCCACGGCGGCCGCTCGAACACCACCGTCACCTGGTGGCCTTCAGCCGAAGCCCATCGCTCGAGCCGATCCACGAGCGTGAGCATCGCACCATGACGGTTTGCCCACCAGCCGTCCGGGCGGCTCCCGATCACATTCATAGCGTCGACGATCCACCGCACGAAGCCGACGGTACGGCCAAGGGGCACGCCCTCGAGGCAGCCGACCGAACTTGCGGTCGAAACCACGTGTGATCGAATGCGTGGCGATGCCCAACAGATCAGCGGACGCCCACAGGAGCAGGCTTTGACCCACCCGGCCAACCACGCGCATCCCACTTCGGACACCGAAGACGCGGTCGAGCAGCTACGTGTTTCCTACGACCTGACGCCATACACGTCGAATTCCTTCCCGCCGTCGGCACCGGGACAACTAGCCGCGACTGCTCATTTGTTCGGGTTGGAAACCCCCGCGGTGTCGACTGCCCGCGTGCTCGAAATCGGCTGCGCCGCCGGGGGCAACATGATCCCGTTCGCCGCCGCGCATCCGCAGGCGCACGTCGTGGGCATCGACTTGTCGCCGGTGCAGATCGACGAAGGACGCACGCGGGTGCGGGCCTTGGGGCTTGACAACTTCGATCTGCTGGTGGGCGACATCGCCCGGATGGATCTGGCAGCGTTGGGGCAGTTCGATTTCATCATTGCCCATGGCGTGTACAGCTGGGTGCCGGGCGAGGTGCAGGAAGCGCTGTTGGCCGCCTTCCGGAGACTGCTCGCCCCCGACGGCGTCGCTTACGTCAGCTACAACGTCTATCCGGGGTGGAAAACCAAGGAGGTCGTTCGTGATGCGATGCTGCTCGCCAGCGGTGGCAGCGCGACACCCGAGGAGAAGGTGCGTGAGGCACGCACCATGGCAGATTTCCTGGAGGAGGTCGCGCCGGCCGACAGCGTGCTGGCTGGGGTACTCGCCGAATCCAGGCAGCATGCACTAGGTTTCGCGGATTCCTACCTGTTGCACGACGAACTCGAAACCTTCAACGCCCCATGCTATTTCTACGAGATGCTCGGACGCGCCGGCGCGCATGGCCTCACGTTTCTCGCAGAGGCGAGCCCCAAGACGATGATCCCCGCCAACTTCGGCCCCAAGGTCGCGGATTACCTGACGGAGAAATGCAGGGGCGTCCAGGTCTTGGTGGAGCAGTACCTCGATTTCGCCCTCAACCGCATGTTCCGGGAAACGCTGCTGGTTCATGCCGAGCGTGCACCGCAGATCAACTACAACCCGGATAGCAGCCGCTACAACCGTTTGCACATCGCTGCATGGGTACCTCCTGCCGACGGACAGACTCGCATGGATCACTCACGCCAGGAATATGTCGAGTCCGACGGAGCGACGCTCTTCACAAACGATCCGGGCATCAAGGCTGCTCTTGACGCGCTCAGTGCCCGCTGGCCGTCGACGATGTCACGGCAGGAGCTGGTGGATGCGGTGCACATGCGCCTTGTCTCCGCAGGTTTCACCGCCAGCGCCGACGTTCCACACCACGTCGACAACCTGATGGGTGTGCTAATTCTGCAGGGACAAGCGCATTTCCGGCTTGATCCAGTGCTACCGGAACCGGCTGATGAGCCCTTGCGGCTCGACGAGCGGGCCAGACGCATGGCCGAGCTGACGCGCGGAGAAAGCGAGGCGTCGACCTTCAATCTCTGGCACGAAACGCTCATATTGACGCCGCTGGACCGACACTTGCTGCCGCTGCTGGACGGCACTCGTGATCGAGATGCGCTTGTGGAGGAACTCATGACCATCGTCATTGAGAACCCTGTTTCGATCGAGCGCGACGGCGCACCGGTGTCTGGCGATGCGGAGTTGCGTCACGCCGTAGCCGAACACGTCGACGGAACGCCGCGACGTCTAGCGGAGATGAAGCTGTTGCGGCTTCGGTGACCCGGTCCTCAGGTGAGGTCGGACGCTCCCGGCTGCTCGTCGGTCACGGGCAGTAGCGGCAGCACACCCTGGCTGGCCGCGGCCGCTATGAGGAGAACCGCCGATGCTGTGAGGGACGCGGAAAGGCCGAAATGTGAGGCGACCAGCCCCCATACGAACGATCCGAGTGCCTGAGAGCCGATCAGCACCACCAGAAACATCGCCAGGCCACGCGCGCGCACCCAGTCGGGCAACGACAGCTGCGCCGCAACGGTGAGGGTCGTCAGCGTCGCAATCCAGGCCACACCGGACAGCAGCAGCAACACAACCCCCGGCGCGAGCGGAAGATATGCCGCCGCAAGCAATCCGGCGGCATCGATCAATGCCGCGAGTACTAATAGCGCATTAGCCGAATACGCCGTGCGCAGCCTCGACATCACGAGAGCGCCGAGCACCGCCCCGACTCCCACCGTTCCCAGCACAGCGCCGTAGCCGATCGCACGAAGATGCCAGTGCTGCGACGCCGCGACGGGCAGCAGCGCCCACAGCGCCGACACCGGAAATGCGAACATAGCCGCGCGCAACAGAATTCGGCGAACGACGCCGCTGTTGCGTACATATCGAGTGCCGACGACGACCGACTGCCCCAGCGGCTCTCGCCTCACCGGAATCGACGGTGGTCGCTTCCACATCACCAGAGCAGCGACTACCACGACGAACGACGCCGCGTTGATCGCGAACACAGCTTCCGGACCCGCGGCGGCCACCAGGATGCCGGCGATGGGCGGTCCCACTGCCCGCGCCGCATCGACTGCGACGCCGCCAAGCGATGCCGCGGCCGGGAATTGTTCACGCGGCACCAACTCCGGTTGGATGGCCTGCCACGCCGGGGTCGTCAATGCGGCGGCACAGCCGATTGCGAACATGAGGGACAGCAGCATGGCCGCATCCAGAACACCGGCTACCGTGACCGCGGTCAGCACCGCCGCAGCGACAGCGGCGTACACCTGCAGCACCATGAGCAGCCGCCGGCGGTCGACTCGATCAGCGAGGGCGCCGGCGAGGACCGCCAGAATCAAGGTCGGCGACAGACTGGCCGTCTGGACGAGCGCCACCGTGGTCGCACTCGCGTGTCGCTCTACCAGAAACCACTGCGCCCCAACGATTTGCATCCACGTGCCAATGTTGGACGTCAGCGCAGCAATGAATAGCCCGCGAAAGGCCCCTATCCTCAGCGGCGCCCAGATCGGCGGCGCCGGAGCTGCCGAGCCCGCGTCGTCAGATGCCATCGCCGCTTCCCTGTGGGGTCGATCTCCAACACCGATGGTATTGGCCGACAGGCCCTTCGGGCCGACTTCAGCGATGTTCGGGAAAGCCGTTTCTCGTCAGCGGACGGCCAGGCGCTCACTGGCGCGGTGCTCCCTCTGACCGCGAAGTGCTCGGGCTCGTTCACGCGCGCTCATGGCTCCCCAGACTCCGTGTTGCTCCGGCGTGTTGAGTGCATGGTCTCGACACTTGAGCAACACCGGACATCCTCGACAGATCCCCTTGGCGACCTCCTCGCGACGCCGAAGACCAGATTTGGCGTCGTCCTCGGGGAAGAACACCGCAAGCGGATAATCCAAGCAGCTGCCTTGCCGTTGCCAGCTCCACTCGTCCTCAATGGGCCGAGGCAGACGCACACAATGGGTCCGGGCAAACGAGCTCAAAGAACTATTTTGTCGCGCCATATCTGCCTCCGTCCCGGCAACACCACCAGCCACAGCGGTCACACTGGACGTCGACATTGAGTCCGCAATCGTTACGGCGAGTAGCCGCGGTTCAGTGCGGGTCCGGTCAGTACCATCGGCCAGGTCGATGAGGAGACGACTACATGGCAGTGCTGACTCCGCAGCAAGAAGACTTTCCGCGGTGGTACCAAGACGTCCTCACCAAGGCCAAGCTGGCCGAGAATGGTCCAGCGCGCGGCACCATGGTCATTCGGCCGAACGGCTACGCGATATGGGAGCGGATGCAGGCCGAGGTCGACGAGCGCATCAAGGCCGCCGGAGCGCAGAACGCCTACTTCCCGCTGCTCATCCCGATGAACTTCTTCGAACGCGAGGCTGAACATGTCGAGGGATTCAGCCCTGAGCTAGCGGTCGTGACCCATGGCGGCGGCAAGGAATTGACCGAGGCGCTTGCGATCCGCCCGACAAGCGAAGCCGTCATCGGTGAATACATGGCCAAGTGGGTCGGAAGTTACCGCGATCTCCCGCTGCTGCTCAATCAGTGGGCCAACGTCGTGCGGTGGGAACTGCGGCCGCGGATCTTCTTGCGCACCACTGAGTTCCTGTGGCAGGAGGGCCACACCGCGCATGCAACAGAAGACGACGCGCGGCAATATGCGCGCCGCATTCTGCACGATGTCTATCAGGATTTCATGCGCAACGTGCTGGCTATACCCGTGATCGTTGGCCGCAAGACAGCCAAGGAGCGATTCGCCGGCGCGGAGAACACGATGACATGCGAAGGCATCATGCGTGACGGCAAGGCGCTGCAGATGGGCACGTCGCACGAGCTGGGTCAGAGGTTCAGTCGCGCCTTCAACATCACCTACTCCAGCGCCGAAGGCGCGACAGAGTTGTGTTGGACGACCTCATGGGGCGCCTCGACACGGATGCTGGGCGGACTGATCATGTGCCACGGCGATGACTTCGGGCTCGTCGTGCCGCCGTCGTTGGCACCGGTGCAAGTGGTCGTCGTGGTGGCCAAAGACACCGACGGTGCGGTCACCCGCGCCGCTTCTACCTTGGTTGAAAACCTCAAGATGCGCGGTATGCGGGCAACACTGGACGACGACGTTGCCCAGGCGTTCGGCTGGCGGGCCACCGATTGGGATTTGCAAGGCGTGCCGATCCGGGTGGAGATCGGCCCACGTGACCTGGCGGAGAACACCGCACTGCTTTACCGGCGGGACACTCGCAACAAGGCCAAGG
Source organism: Mycobacterium sp. (assembly GCF_035274705.1). Lineage (GTDB taxonomy): Bacteria > Actinomycetota > Actinomycetes > Mycobacteriales > Mycobacteriaceae > Mycobacterium. The sequence continues at coordinate 19,258 of NZ_DATENY010000033.1, forward strand.
TGGGGATCGACAACGTCGCTGACGAAGCACAGCGGCTGACCGGCCGCATCCAGACGGACATGCTCGAAGCGGCGACCGCACGCCGCGACACGCTCACCTCCGACTGCACCACGCTCGCACAGGCGCGTGACGCAGCGCAGACGGGCGTCGCCCGCTTGCCGTGGGAGTTGGTCGGTGAATCCGGCGAGCAGGACCTCGCCACCAGCGGCATGACGGTGAGGTGCCTGCAACTCAGCGACGGATCGCTACCCAAAACCGCAGACGACGCGTGCGCACTCGCCTACGTCGCCCGAGCCTACTGAATGGCCGGGAAACCCATTGTGCTGTAACGACGCTCGAGACGGCTGGCCCGCTCTGCTACGCAAGCAGATGCTGCTTGGCAAGCTCTAGCACCTGCTTGCGGCTGCGTCCGCCGTGGTCTGCGGCGACGAAGTGGTTGCCGATCGCCAATGAGAACGCAAGCATGCTGCGTGCTTCGACTTCGTCCTCGTCAGAGCAGAACGAGCTGATCAGCGCGCGCAAGTAGTCCATCCTGAGGTTGTCGACTCGGCGAAGGCGTTTGGCCACCGCTCGGTCGCGGCGGGCCCAATCGCGCACTGCGAGGTCGATCGGCAGCAGATCTTTGGAGAAGGTGAGCATGCCTGCGCGCCATATCTTTTGCCTCGCGTCGCCACCTTCGTTCTCGACTCGTTCAAGCGTGGTATCGGTGCTGCGGTGCTCCCACTCGTCGAGCATCTCCTCGAGAAACGCCTCCCGGCTGCCGAAGTACCAGTAGAAACCACCCCTGGTGACACCCAGCGCCTGGGCGAGCACGTCGATCCGCACGGCATCCGGGCCGCCCGCGGCGAGCGCCTTTAGCCCAGCCTCGATCCAACTGCTGCGAGGGGTACGGGTCACAGCCGGCATAGTTCCTCACTTTTCGCTTGGTCCCACCATTGACAACCATCGGCCCTCATCCATACAGTTGTGTATTGTACAGCCAAGACGAGGTAGGACAGGCGCCGCCATGGATACATTGAAAAACCAGCGCGCCCGTCAGGTCGCCGTGCCGGCAGCCGCCCGAGCGCTGTGCACGTTGTCTCACATCGACTATGAAGACGCGTTTCTCGTCGAAGCCGGCGCAGCGCGGCAGCCCACGGCATCCGACTGGGTCAAAGCGTTCTTCGATGATGCGCCCATCGCCAGTAAGGTCAAGCTGCTGTTGGGGTGGTCTGCGATCGGCTTGATTCCGGCCATGAACAGATCAGCTGGCTCGGTTCTCGGTTGGGAGATCCGCGCCAGCACATCTGATTTCGTATTGCTTGGCCGCTCCTCGCTGATCGGGATGCCGGGTCAGTTGCTCTTCAAGCGTGAGCCAGACGCACTGTTGTTTGCCACTTTTGTGCAACACGACAACCCGATCGCCCGCACGGTTTGGGCAGCGACCGAGCCTCAGCATGTGCCGATCGTCCACGACCTCCTCGAGCAGGCTGCCCATCGCCTTGCGGCCACCGCTTGAAGCCGGCACCTGAAAGCGACTGCCACGCACGCGTTTCGCCACATCGTGGCCGCCATCCTGGAGGGACTTCGCCTTCCAGCGTGAAATCGGCGCAGTGACCGATGAGGACCACGCGCTCGTCTTCGATGCCCGCATCGGCGACCTGTCGATTCAGGGCTGCGACTTCGTGCACACCGACGCCGACGGGCTGATCGACCAACTCACCGTGATGCTGCGTCCGCTCAGAGCAGTTCAAGCATTCGAAGAACAGATGAGGGCGCAGTTCGCCGCCGCGATGGCGGTCACGTCGGACGGCTAGCGCCGCTGTCCGATCAGGATTCGATGATCCGCGTCAGATAAGGCGTCATGTCGTTCGTGCGGACAGGCGAGACCGTGACGCCCGTATCGGACGCCTCCACCATCTGGCCGTTCCCGATGAACAATGCAACGCTCTGGGCGCCTTCGGGACCGTAGAAGATCAAGTCGCCGGGCAGCGCCTGCGACGGCAGAACTTTCCGGCCGACCTTGTACTGCTCACCCGAGGAACGCGGCATCTTGATGCCGACACCTGCGAACGCGTACACCACCAGACCAGATGCGTCGAATCCCACAGCGGTCGCAGTCGGAGCAGGCGCGGGAGCGGGCGCAGCGACGGGGGCCGGGAGAGGGGCTGGGCTTAGGCCGCCGACTCCGAGAGTGCCCGCCGCTTGATCGACGACGGCGCTCGGAACTGAGACCGTTCCGAGGCTGGGGCCTGAAACGTTGCCGCCTCCGTACGCGAACGGAACGCCGCGCTGGGAAAGTGCCCGTGTGATCACATACTGGATGGCTTGTTGGCGCGTCCCGGGCCATGGGTCGGCACTAGCGAGGCCGGGCGTCGCTACCACCAAGAACAGACCGATGGCGACGGCGCAGATGCGTCTCATTCGAACTCCCCTATCTTGGGCGTCATCGGGTGGACGTCGCACATGCGCTGCCACTCCATATTCAAATCACAAGAGTCACTACAAACAGTCTTGCAACAAGAGAGTGCCTCATCGGCGGCCGGTATTGTCGCCCCGCGACGGGTTCTTTGTCGTACTGTGACCGGGTTGGAGGCTCTTTGTAACCGCACGACGCGGCTTCGTTATCATTCTGTGTCGCAGAAGGTTTCGGCGGCCGTCGCGGATGCCCTACCGTGTCTGAGAGTCCCACCACGCAAGCATGCGCGTTCCGAACAAAGTCAGCCACTTCGATGGCACACCCGCCGGCGTGTCGACCTCGAACCACACGCGGCCCGGGTGCCGACGGGCCTGCAGCCACGTTCCGTCGGGCCTTCTGGCGGCCCGGATCAGCTCGATCGCGTCAGCCATCCGAGGGTCCGGCATCGTGCCCTCATGCAGCGAGACCTGGCGAAAGTACTCGGACGCGTTGAGGACGCTGTAGGACCACCGAAACGGATAGACGAAGCGATCGACCCACGGTGCCACTGGCTCGCCCGTCGACAGACGCCGAAAGAGTCCGCGCTGCAAGAGGTATTCCTCCCCCGCGCGGCGGGCAGCACTCGTCGCCTCCGTCCCTCCGGTCGCGGCGTCGTAGGCGAGAAGGCCCTTGAGGGAGTTGAGCGTCGAATGGAACGACGATCGTGTCGAGCCCTCGACCCACTCGCAGTTCCAGCCACCGTCGGGTAACCGGTGTTCGAGGAACCAGTCGACGATGCCGGTGATGTCGGCTCCGAGCCAGACGCCGTTCGCGACCGTCCATGCATTGATACAGCAGTCGACTTCGCCGCTCCAGTACGGCCGATTCTCGTACTCCCAGCGGGAGTTCTCGGCGAGAAGCTCGGCTGTGCGGCGCTCACGCAAGACAGCAGGTTCGAAGCCCCACTCCCTCAGTGAGTTCAGGGTCCAGGTCGTCGCCGTCCAGGGCTGGCCGGAACCTTCTGCCGCCTCTGGACTGTCGAAGTCGAAGTCTGCGGGGAAGAACGCGCCGCCGGCCCACTGCCCGTCCGAATCCTGAAGCTCAAGGAGTCGCGCGCCGAAGCCTTCGGCAGAGATTCTCGCTCGCGTCGCTTCCCAGGTGTCCGGCGATTCGTGCAGGAGGTCGCGCTCCACTTGCCAGCGCAGTGCTGGATCGGAGTCCAGCAGCCACGCGATCAGGGAATCACCGACCATACGGCGACTCTAGCGAGTCGCTGCTCATCAATGCACCAGGCCCGCAACGGGATCGGCCGCCAGCGGTGCGACTGTCAGGTCTTCAACAACCGGTGACGCATGGCTTTTGGAAGCCGGCGCACGACCAAGTCGTAAGAGTGGTCGATCATTTCACGCAATTCGTCGTCATCGACCGCACCGTCGAACTCGACGGTATTCCAATGACGCTTGTTCAGGTGATAGCCCGGACGAACGGCCGGGTAGCGTGCGCGCCACTCCAAAGCGAGTCCCGGGTCGCACTTGAGACTGACGTTACCGGGGTTTCCGTCCAACGCGACGAGGGCGAAGATGCGGCCGCCGACCTTGAATACGGCGAGGCCATCTCCGAACGGATACTCTTCCGCAGCTCCGGGAAAACCGGCGCATAAATCGAGCGCCTCGTCGCGCGTCATGAGCCCACGGTATCCCGAGATCGGATCCACCTGACCCGATGTATTGCCGTACGCGGTCGCCCTCCTGACAGACAACCGGTAGATCCACTCATCGCTGGCGAACGCTCGTCGTATTGTCGGGAGATGTAGTGGTCTCCACCGCGAGACCTCAGGGGGAACTTGCTCAGCGAGGAGCGTGAACCGATGGCCATCATCGAAGCGGATGCACAGCCGCAGACGCCGTTCGAACGGGATGTCGCCGCGATGCAGCGGTATTTCGACAGCCCGCGCTTCGACGGAAACATTCGGCTTTACTCGGCCCGTCAGGTCGTAGAGCAGCGCGGCACGATACCGAGCGATTACATCGTGGCGCGAGAGGCCGCGGCGGCCTTCTACGATCGCCTGCGCGAGCTCTTCGCCGAGCGCAAGAGCATCACCACCTTCGGCCCCTACTCGCCGGGCCAGGCGGTGACGATGAAGCGGATGGGCATCGAGGGCATCTACCTCGGTGGCTGGGCAACCTCCGCCAAGGGGTCCACCAGCGAGGATCCCGGGCCCGATCTCGCCAGCTATCCCCTCAGCCAGGTGCCCGACGAGGCCGCCGGACTGGTGCGCGCCCTTCTCACCGCCGACCGCAATCAGCAGTACCTGCGCCTGCGAATGACCGAACAGCAGCGCGCTTCTACCCCGCCGGTCGACTTCCGGCCGTTCATCATCGCCGACGCCGATACCGGCCACGGCGGAGATCCCCACGTGCGAAACCTGATTCGCCGCTTCGTCGAAGCCGGCGTGCCGGGATACCACATCGAGGACCAACGCCCCGGTACAAAGAAGTGCGGCCATCAGGGTGGCAAGGTTCTGGTGCCGTCCGACGAACAGATCAAGCGCCTCAATGCCGCTCGCTTCCAGCTCGATGTCATGGGGGTGCCCGGGATCATCGTCGCGCGCACCGACGCCGAGGCGGCCAATTTGATCGACAGCCGCGCAGACGAGCGTGATCAGCCGTTCCTGCTGGGCGTCACCAACCTGAAGATCCCGCCGTACAAGGCCTGCTTCCTGGCCATGATGCGCGAGTTCTACGACCGGGGAATCACGGAGCTCAACGGGTTCATGCTGTACGCCCTGGCCGACGGCGAGTACGACAACGCGCGCGCCTGGCTTCAACGCCAAGGCCTGCTCGACGTGATCGCCGATGCGGCCGCCACCTGGCTCGAGCATGGGGCCCCGCCGAACGACGACCTGTACGACCGAGTCGAGTCGCGGTTCGTCGAGGCCTGGGAGAACGACGCCGGGCTGCAGACCTACAGCGAGGCCGTCGCCGAATTGCTCGAATTCGCCGAGAGCGACGGCGAACCGCTCGCAATGAGCGTCGCGCAGTGGCGGTCGTTCGCCAAGCGTGCGTCGCTGTACACCGCACGTGAGAAGGCCAAGGAACTCGGCGTCGTCGCCAAGTGGGATCCCGAGCTGGCGAAGACCCCCGAGGGCTACTACCAGCTCCGCGGCGGCATCCCGTACGCGATCGCCAAGTCGCTGGCCGCGGCGCCGTTCGCCGACATCCTCTGGATGGAGACCAAGACCGCGGATCTCGCCGACGCGCGCGAGTTCGCCGAGGCGATCCACGCCGAGTTCCCCGACAAGATGCTGGCGTACAACCTCTCCCCCTCGTTCAACTGGGACACCACCGGCATGAGCGACGACGAGATGCGAAAGTTCCCTGAGGAACTCGGCAAGATGGGCTTCGTCTTCAATTTCATGACGTACGGCGGACACCAGATCGACGGCGTGGCCGCCGAGGAATTCGCGACCGCGCTCAAACAGGACGGCATGCTGTCGCTGGCTCGCTTGCAGCGCAAGCTGCGCCTGGTCGAGTCGCCGTACCGCACGCCGCAAACCCTGGTCGGCGGGCCGCGCAGCGACGCCGCGCTGGCCGCCTCGTCCGGCCGGACAGCGACGACGAAGTCGATGGGCAAGGGATCCACGCAGCACCAGCACCTCGTGCAGACCGAGGTGCCCAAGAAGCTGCTGGAGGAATGGTTGGCGATGTGGAGCGATCACTACCAACTCGGCGAGACGCTCCGTGTCCAGCTACGGCCGACGCGTCCCGGCTCCGACGTGCTGGAACTCGGCATCTTCGGCGAGCGCGACGGTGGCGAGGAGGAAAAGCTCGCCAACGTGATCGTCGACCCGATCAAAGACCGGCATGGCCGCAGCATCCTGACGGTGCGTGACCAGAACACCTTCTCGGAGAAACTGCGGCAGAAGCGGTTGATGTCGTTGGTGCACCTGTGGCTCATCCACCGCTTCAAGGCCGACGCGGTGTACTACGTCACCCCGACTGAGGACAACCTGTATCAGACGGAAAAGATGAAGTCGCACGGCATCTTCCGCGACGTCTATCAAGAAGTGGGCGAGATCATCGTCGCCGACTTGAACCACGAGCGCATCGCCGAGCTGTTGGCGCCCGACCGAGAGGCACTGTGGAAGTTGATCCGCAAGGAGGCCTAACCGGCGGTGTCAGCCGGAAGGACTGAGCCGGACCGCGGCGAGCCCTTCTCGGTCGACCGCTTCGGCGAACTCGTCGAGCGTAGGAACGCGTTGATCGCGGAACTTCAATCCCATCATGCGTTCTGCGCCCTTGACACCATACGACTCGGCGCATCGGCGGTAGAGATCGGCGACAACCGAGCGGTCCTGGATGAGTTCGCCGCGCATGGTCGTGGACTTTCCGTTGTGTAAGACCTCGGCGGCGGCGCCGTCGCGGAAGTTCCGCTTCCAGGGTGCACCGGTCAACGCGTACAAAGTGTTGTCGATCCGGTGGGCGCTCAACGGAATTGTGTAGCGGCGCCCGGTCTTGCGGCCGCTGAAGCTGACGACCATCAGGCGGTCGCGTCCTGGGCCCATGATCGGAGTGCGCAAAAGGAATCGAAGGATCGGGTTGACGGCCTTGAGCATTGCATCTGGCGGATGCGAGACCACGACCGCAGGTGACTGGTCTGTCATATCCCCACGGTAGAACCGCTCGACGCGGGTCGCGCCGATTACGCAATTGTCTCAGCGAGGATCGTTAAGCCACGTCGGGAAGCTCGCGCGCTCCTACACTGAAGTGCCTGAAGCGACGGCTAGGAGTCCACGATGACAGAGGCATTCCGACGATGTGCGATCGCGGCGCTGTCGGTTGCGGCTCTGACGGCCGCCCCGATGGGGTTGGTCACCGTCGTCTCACCCGCCGTCAGTTCGGCATGCCTGCCCGGTGAAACCGGGGTCACCAACGGTTGTGCTCCGTTCTGCCTGCCGGGTCTGGCGCTGAATATCGAGACGGGTTTGTGCGAGAGGGATCCGCGCGTGCCTCCCCCGCCGCCACCCGCTCCGCCTTTCGACGGCTTAGTAGCCCAGTAGCCCAGTAGCCCGAACTGAACACGACGGCTGCCAGTTAGCCACCGCAAATTACGACGAGGCGACAGAACGGAAGCTTTAGAGGCGTCGGATGGCGCGACGCGATGAGCTATGCGATCGTAGGTGCCCATGCCTGGCAAACGGGAGCCGCTCACGGCCGTGGGGAGCGCTACGTCGTTGCCAACGTTGCGTTGCCGCCAACAGTTGAGCCTGCTCGATTCGCCCGGGCGCAGGTGATGAACGCTTCGTCCGAATCGCCACCGCAGGAGGAAACCGCCGACCTGGCGAAGGCGCTCGGTGCGCTTGGTCCGCAAAGCGCCCGAACCAGCGAAGGTTCGGCGCCGTTGGGTCGGGAACCTCGGCGGCGTTCGGGGCCGGCCCGTCAACTGTTGATTACGGCCCTCAGCGGTCTGCTGGTGGCCGGGATCGTCACCGTCCTTCGCACCGAGGCGAATCCCGCCGCCGGCGATGCGGTCGATTCGAGCGCAAACCATCGCGCAACCGTCGTGTTCGGCAACGCCACCAGCGGCGCCTGCCTGAACTGGCCGCCTGATACGCCTGACCGGCCGAGCTTCGTATTCTGCAGAGACGACCACATGTTCGAGGTCGCCGAGCCGGTCGACATGCGCAACTTCCAAGAGCCGTGCCAGCTCACCGTGCGCCGCTATCTCGGCACCCACTACGACCCCGACAGTCGGTTCACCATCGCCGTGCTCTGGCCGGGCAACGCGGGACCGCAGTCCGCCGACCGTCGTCTGTTGTGCGGGCTGCAACTACTCGGGCCGAACGGCCAGCCGATTCCCTTCAAGGGAAAGGTGGCCGAACAGGACCAGTCGAAGGTGTGGCCGGCAGGCACGTGTTTGAGCGTCGACCCGGGCACCAAACAGCCGACGGACATCCCGGTCGACTGCGCTACCCCGCACGCGGCCGAGATCACCGGCACAGTGAACCTCGCCGACCGGTTCACCGGCGCGCCGCCCACCCAGCCGGACCAGGATGCGTTCATCAGGGACGTGTGCACGCATATGACCGACAGTTATCTCGCCCCGGATACGCTGCCCGGCACAGGTCTGACACTGCACTACAGCACGGTCACGCCCGCAAGCTGGTCGGCGGGCAGCCGTCAAGCTGCGTGCCGCATCGGCATGGTCCGTGACGACCAGAGCTGGGCCACATTGACCGGGAGCGCCAGACGTCAGCCAACGAATGACGGCCAGCCACCGGCAGCGCCGGCGCCGCCACCACCACCGCCGAGCCCAGGACCAGTCGTCGCGACGCCGCAGACGACGACGCCAACGCCAACACCAACGCCGGCGTCGACCGCGAGCCCGTCCCCGACAACCACTTCGAGCACGTCAACGGCCACGAGTGCGCCACCGACTACAAGCACGCCACCCCCACCGGCGCCCGTCCCAGCAACGACGTCGGAGACGCCGGGGCCGCCGGTTATCGAGATTCCAGGCCTGCCAGCCATCACCTTGCCGGTGTTTCCTCCACCTGAGCCACCGCCACCAGCGGCCTGACGAATGCCATTGTCTGGCCCGCCTTTTCGAAACCGAGCGAGGCACTTACGACGCTCACCGCCACTATTCGGCTACAGCAGATGATGCGGGCTGTTCACAGGCAGCAACCTACTGGTATATGGCGCCCCTGAGGTCCCGGCCGGCTTTTGATACATGGGAACCGGCGCTTCGTTGACAACGCCGTGGCCAAATCCCGTTACTGTCGACGGTATGCGCGTCGCCACGGTCATTTTCGCTGTGTTTGTTGAGCTGACCGGTTCACACACGTAGATACTGCGCCGACTGCACGAGCATGCCGACAGACACCGACCACGCCCCCTTCCTGCTTCTGTCGATCCGTGCCGAAGATGAAGCGGCTGACGATGAGTATCGGGCGATGATGCGCTTCGCCGGGCTCGATGAATTGGGGCTGCACCGGATTCGGTTGACCCATCAGCAATTGGGACGGATCGATCTCGCGGAATGGGCCGGGATCATCCTGGGCGGCGGACCATACAACATCAGCGACCCTTCCGACGTGAAGTCGGCGACCCAACAACGCGTCGAGTCCGAGATCATGCCTCTGATCGAGCGCATAGCCGACGACGACTTTCCCTTTCTCGGATGCTGTTACGGCGTGGGCACGCTCGGTTCGGCAGTCGGCGCGATCGTCGATCGCACCTACACCGAGCCGGTCGGCGCCGTCACCGTTGAACTCACCGCAGCGGGTCGGGAGGATCCATTGTTCACAGGGCTTCCAGACGTGTTCGACGCCTACGGCGGACACAAGGAAGCGGCCAGTTCCCTTCCCGCCGATGTCGTCCGTCTGGCTACCTCGGTCGACTGTCCGGTCCAGGCATTCCGCGTCGGCGACAACGTATATGCGACGCAGTTTCACCCCGAACTCGACGCCGACGGTATCTGCACGCGAATAGACGTCTACAAGGACTACGGTTACTTTGACCCGGAGGCGGCCGAGTCCCTGAAATCGACTGCCCGGCAACGCAACATCGAACACCCCCCGACGATTCTGCGTAGATTCATCGAGCGGTACGCACGACGAACCTGATCTACGGGCTGGCGACGAGCAATACTGTCGACCGGTCCTGTGGGTCCACCCGGACAGGCAATTGCGCGCCGATGCGAATGTGCGGCGATGCCGAGAGTTCGACTGTCACGCGGCGCGTCGCCCGATACGGGTCGCGGTTCGGCACCTGCACCTCGAGTACCAGTTCGTGCCAGGTGCCCAGGGTCGTGGTCGCGACGTTTTCGTGGATGTCGGTGATCGTTGCGGTGCCGACGAGACCGTCGCGCATCAGCCGTTGTCGTTCGGCATTCACCGCGTTGAGCTCATCGACCGTGGCCATCGCGCGCTGAGTGTCCGAGCGGGTGACACGCTGGCCGGCACTCGCCTTTCGCGCCCGATCGAACCAGCCCATGACGATGAGGGTACGACGTACCCATGGCGATCAGCAGGACGGCCATGCCCGCAGTGCGTATTGTGTTCGCGGTCAACAATTTTCATTGCGCTCTGGACCGTGGTCAGCGGCCTAGCCAATCGGCGGACCGCGAAACTGGCCCTCCTGAAGTCTTGACTGATTCCAGAAAAGGGTCCATATTGTGTGGGTGCCCTCGATGTCGGATTTCACGGAGCAGCTGCGTGCGGCCGACCTCCGCGTGACCCGTCCTCGGCTCGCAGTGCTGGAGGCGGTGCATTCGAATCCGCACGCCGATACGGACACGATCTTCTCGGTCGTGCGCACCGAGCTGGCCGACGTATCCCGCCAGGCGGTTTATGACGTATTGGCGGCCCTGACCTCGGCGCGGCTGGTCCGCCGAATCCAGCCGTCCGGCTCCGTCGCCCGCTATGAATCGCGGGTCGGCGACAACCACCATCATGTGGTGTGCCGGTCCTGCGGAACTATCGGAGACGTCGACTGCGCGACTGGTGAGGCACCTTGTCTGGTCGCGTCGGATGACAACGGCTTCTCGATCGACGAGGCCGAAGTCATCTACTGGGGTTTGTGCCCCGACTGCTCGGCATCTCAAGCTTCCCGATCACACCCGTGATCACAGCCCGATTCATCAACCGCAAGAAGTCAAGAAGTAAGGAAGGATCGACGTGTCCGAGAGCGAAAACCCGGCAATCTCGTCCCCCACTCCCAAGGTCGGACGGCCCCATACGAACCAGGACTGGTGGCCAGATCAGGTGGACCTTTCGGTCCTGCACAAGAACGACCCGCAGGCCAGTCCGCTGGGCGACGATTACAACTACGCGGAGGAATTCAAGAAGCTCGATGTCGAGGCGCTCAAGCGCGACGTCATCGAGGTGTTGACCACGTCGCAGGACTGGTGGCCGGCCGACTTCGGCCACTACGGGCCGCTCATGATCCGGCTGAGCTGGCACGCGGCGGGGACCTACCGCGTACACGACGGCCGCGGCGGTGGCGGCGAAGGCGCACAGCGCTTCGCGCCGCTCAACAGCTGGCCCGACAATGCGAGCCTGGACAAGGCGCGTCGGTTGCTGTGGCCGGTCAAGCAGAAGTACGGCCGCAAGATCTCCTGGGCCGACCTCCTGGTCTTCGCGGGCAACGCTGCCTATGAATCCATGGGATTGAAGACATTCGGCTTCGCTTTTGGGCGCGACGACATCTGGGAGCCGGAGGAGATCTTCTGGGGTTCAGAGGACACCTGGCTCGGAGATGAGCGCTACAGCGGCGAACGGGACCTCGCCGAGCCTTTCGGCGCCGTGCAGATGGGCTTGATCTACGTCAATCCGGAGGGACCCAACGGCAAGCCGGATCCGCTGGCTGCCGCGCGGGATATCCGCGAGACCTTCGGCCGGATGGCGATGAACGACGAGGAGACCGCGGCGCTGATCGTGGGCGGCCACTCGGTCGGCAAGACCCATGGCGCGGGTAACGCCGATCTCGTCGGTCCCGAGCCGGAGGGTTGCCCCCTGCAATTCCAGGGTCTCGGCTGGGTGAACCCTCAGGGCACCGGTGTCGGCAAGGACGCGATCACCAGCGGGCTCGAGGGCATCTGGACCCCCACCCCCACCACGTGGGACAACAGTTTCCTGGAGACCCTGTACGCCTACGAGTGGGAGCTGTTCCAGAGTCCCGCGGGTGCCAACCAGTGGCGACCGAAGGACGGGGCGGGCTCGGACTCGGTGCCCGAGGCGTTCGGCTCGGGCAAGACTCACCCGACGATGCTGACGACGGACCTGGCGTTGCGGGTCGACCCGATCTACGGGCCGATCACCCAGCGCTGGTTGGACCACCCCGACGAGATGACAGAGGCGTTCGCCAAGGCGTGGTACAAGCTGCTGCACCGCGACATGGGGCCTGTCGAGCGTTTCCTCGGTCCCTGGGTCCCCGAGCCGCAACTGTGGCAGGATCCCGTCCCTGCAGTCGACCACGAGCTGATCACCGACGAAGACGCCAAGGACCTCAAGGCCAAGATCCTCGACTCGGGTCTCTCTGTCTCCCAGCTGGTCTCGACGGCATGGGCGTCGGCGGCCAGCTTCCGCGGCACCGACCTGCGTGGCGGTGCCAATGGTGCCCGCATTCGCCTTGCACCGCAGAAGGATTGGGAGGCGAACAGGACGGCCGACCTCGATAAGGTGTTGCCGGCGCTCGAGAAGATCCAGTCGGACTTCAACGGCTCGGCATCCGGAGGGAAGAAGGTCTCGCTCGCGGACCTGATCGTGTTGGGCGGCAGCGCGGCTATCGAGAAGGCGGCCAAGGATGCGGGCCACGACATCACGGTGCCGTTCGCGCCGGGGCGCACCGACGCCACGCAGGAGCAGACGGACGTCGACTCGTTCAAGTGGCTAGAGCCGCGGGCCGACGGCTTCCGCAACTATCTGCGCGCCGGCGACAAGACTCCGGCGGAGCGGCTGCTGGTTGACCGTGCGTACATGTTGAACCTGACCGCACCCGAGATGACGGTTCTCATCGGTGGCCTGCGGGCTCTGGGTAACGGCGGCACCAAGCACGGCGTGTTCACCGATAAGCCCGGCACGTTGACCAACGATTTCTTCGTCAACCTGCTCGACATGGGCACCGTGTGGGACGTGTCCGAGTCGACGGAGAACGTGTACGAGGGTCGCGACCGCGCCACCGGCAAGCCCAAGTGGACAGCCACCGGCGCGGATCTGGTCTTCGGTTCGAACTCGATCCTGCGTTCGCTTGCCGAGGTCTACGCCACCGACGACGCCAAGGAGAAGTTCGTCGCTGACTTCGCCAAGGCGTGGGTCAAGGTGATGAACAACGACAGGTTCGATCTGGCCTGATCGATAACCTCGAGCGACACCCCCGCTGGCCGACGCGGCCGGCGGGGGTGTCGTGCATTTCAGACCCGTCGCAACAACTGGCCGCCGATGAGGGGCGCGATCTTGTCCGCCATATACGCGTGCCCCGCGTCGGTCGGGTGCACGCCGTCCTTGCCGATCAACTCCGGCCTGCCGACGAACCAGCCTTCGGCGATCGGGTCGACGAACTCGGCGCCCGCGATGCCGGCCTGATATCGCAGGGCGTCGCGGATCCGCAGCACGGCATCCGGTGGGTCGGCTGTCGGCCACGGCGGCCCGATCACGAGGAACCGCGCGGACGGCGCGAGCCGCCGTGCCAGTTGAAAGGTGCCGTAGACCAAGATCGAGAACTGCATCGGATCGACTCCCTGGTCGTTGCGGGAGCCGTAGAACACCACCAGCGCATCGTCGGGCTTGAGCGTCCGCTCGGTCAGATCCTCGAACACGCTTCCGCGGTTGCCGCGTATGCCGTATCCGGCTCCGCCCTCGGCTCCGACGTCGGCTGCGATCGGCACGCCCTGCCGGGCCAGCGTCTGCCAAGCGAGGGCGGTCCAGCCTCTCGGCCCGTTGCCACCCTCGTTGCTGCCTGTCGTGTACGAATCGCCGATCACCGCGATGCGGTTCGCGGTGTAGTCAAGGGTCAGTATCTCCTTGTGACTCACCGGCGTTGGGCGCTGACAGCCAACGCCGACCAACAGAGCGAACGAGAGAAGGACGGTGACAACGCGACTCACGGCTACAGCCTAGGGCTCAATTGACCCAAACTTGCCGTCGACGCACTACCGCGCGGTGATCGCACAGGAAAGTAAAAGCTTGTCCCCCATGATCACCCGGCGCGCGCGGAAACCTCGGGCGTTCGCGTTTCGCGGACACCGTGAATGGGTTGCAGCTTGCCGTGTCCGACGTCGGCGGCCGGCTCAGACGGAGCGTCGGCGCGCGGTTCGCGGGCATCGACCATCCGGCGCATCCACCGACGGGCAGGTTCTTCGACGAAGTGAAACAGCGCAGCGGCACCGCCGACGGCGATCGCGAGCAGGCCGATGAGCGTCAACTTTCCGGCGACGTCGGATCCCAATGTGAGTTCAAACTGGGCGACGGTCCAATTCCACGCGGTGTGTACCAACTCGTGGACCATGTACAGGCCGAACGAGATGTGCCCGCAGTACACCATCACCCGGGTGGACAACAGCCTCGGCAGAGTGCCGACTCCCACCGCGAGTGTCACCACCAACGGGACGAACAGCACATCGACGAGTCCGCTCGCGTCGAGGATCTTTGCCGGCGGATACGCGTCCAAGAGGTACAGCGCGCCGACCATTGCACCCGCGAGCACCACGGACAGATACCCCGCGCCGCGGCGCGCGCGATCAGATAGCCGCAACTTGCGCACGGCAGCACACGCCAACGCGCCCGCGGTGAACTGCATGACGATGCGCGGCAGCCAGCTCCACGGCGTGTAGAACAGACCGGTGGCCGATAGGAGCAGTAGCGGCGGCAGCGAAGCGGCCAGTGCCAGCCACAGCAAGCCCCGCGCCCTCGTTGCCGACGCGATCCGGAAGATCACCAGCACGAGCCCGCCGAATAGCAGGTAGGCCAGCCATTCCGCACTGATCGACCAGGCCGGGCCGTCCCAGCTCGAACCGTCGAAGAACGGCTGAAACCACAGTTGGACAAGCAGGACCTGGCGGACGTAACTGACCGCGGTGAGATGGTCGGCGACCGGTGACGGGATGTGACCGACATGGAGCGTGAAGATGATCCACGCCGCGGCCAGATGCAAGGTGACCAGGTAGACCGGCCATACTCGGGCGAGTCGCAGCCAGAGAAAGTGCAGGACCGCCCGCGTTGACCAGGACTCTCCCATGCGGTCGAGATAGTTCCACGTGAGCACGAATCCACTGAGGATGAAGAACAGGTCGACACCCTGAGCGCCACAGTTGAGCACCGGCGCAAGCGCCGACCTGAACCCCGGCGCTGCCTGTTCGAGCAGCGGGCGGAAGTGGAAGAGCACGACCCAGACGGCGGCCACGATGCGCAGGCCGGACAGGGCTCGTATCTCTCCGGTGCGCACAAAACTCGTTTCGTGAGGGACTCTGCTGTTTCGTTCGGGCTACGCCGTTGTATCCGCGTCCGGGCGGTACGCCTCCCGCGACCTACAACCGGCAGCGTTCGCAGAGTACCAGTGTCGGCGGTTGGATCGCGCGATTGCAATGCTGTGCGATTCCTGCGAGTCCCGCCGTGTCTTAGCTGGGCCGCATGCCTGCAATCAACACTGGAAACCGTTGCTAGGCAATAGCACTGGCTGTCGGGGGCCTGACTGCTAATGCAGGGTCGTTCGCTCAGGTATGGGTAGATTCCGCGACGACGGCGTCGGTATCGGCCACCACGACGACCTCGAAACCGCTGTCGGCCAGTTCACGTGTCATCCCGGTCACGCACATATCCGTCATCACGCCCGTGACCACGACCGGATCCGCATTCACTGCCCAAAGGTGCGCATCGATGCGCGTGCCCGCCAGCGGCCCACTGGTCGACTTGCCGATGACCCGGGCGGCGGCATCGCTCAGCGGCGGGAAGCACCGCTCACCAAGCGCAGCCACCGCGCCATCGTTCATGCGACGTGCCGATCGAGGCGAGCCGGACATTCGAGAGTGCGATATGTGATGGATTTCGGCCGATTTCTGTCATATTCCGCACGCTCGGTAACGAGTGGACTAGGAGTCCTTGCGCGGCGGCCGTAGATCGTCCGGATCGTCCGGGTCGGGGTCGCCGAACCACCGCGACGGCGTGTGCTCGGCGTACGCGTCGTGCCAGCACCACCACTCATACGGCGGGGACTGGGGATAACCCTCTGGCGAGTCCTCCCATTCTTCTTGGCGTCCAAGGGCGGTCATGTCGAGGAAGCTCCAGGTGTTGACGAACACCTCGTCGCCGCGGTTGTTGATGAAGTAGGTGCGGTAGATGTGACCGTCGTCGTCGCGGATGAATGCGTTGGTGCCATGCCATTCGTCGACGCCGAAGTCTTTGTCAAAGTCGTCGGTGATGGTGAACCACGGTATCTCCCAGCCCATCCGCGCCTTTATCCGCTCGATGTCGGATTGCTGCCCACGCGAGGCGTACACCATCGTGGTGTCGCGGGCGTTCAAATGAGAGAGGTTGCCGATGTGGTCGGCCATCAAAGAGCAACCCACACAGCCGTGTTCGGGCCATCCGTGCACACCGGGATCGAGGAACGCGCGGTAGATGATCAGTTGGCGCCGCCCGTCGAATAGGTCGAGCAAGCTCTTCTTGCCGTCGGGGCCGTCGAACACGTACTCCTTCTCGATCGCCTGCCAGGGCATGCGTCTGCGTTGCGCGGCCAGGGCATCGCGGGCACGGGTGAGTTCCTTTTCTTTGACCAGCAATGCCCGCCACGCGGACTGCCACTCCTGTGGCGATACAACAGGGGGTGTCGTCATCTTCATTGTCTCCCTTCGGCTTTCGATGTTCAGTTCAGCTTGTCGGAGCGGCCGGCCTCGAGTCCCGACTTGAGGTCTGACAGCTTCTTCGGCCAGCCACCGGAGATCAGCCCGCGCACGGTGCTGTCGGGGCCGAAATCACCATGAATGACCGTCAGTTTGACCTGGCCGTCGCCGACCGACTCGATATCAAAGGACACCTTCGAGCGCTTCTCGGCCGCGGCCTTGGCGATCGTCTCCTCACTCAATCCCGCGGCGGCCAGCTCAGGCACGAAGGTGTGGAAGGCAAACGCCAGCCGACGGTACGGATCGGATTCGAGGATGACCTGGTCGGGATGCTCGATCTCGAGTTCGTCCTGGACCCACGCATACGTCGAGCCCTTGCTCCAATCCGACACCATCGCGTGACCCATGTAGCGGCGGGAGAAGGCAGGGTCGGTGATCGCTTGCCAAAGTCGTTCCGGCGTCGTGCGGATGTAGGTGGTGTAGACGAATTCGGCGCTACTGCTCATTGATTCGGTCTCCAATGCGGTTTTCAAGTCGGCGAGTGTCTGCACCCGCGCACGGTGGTACTGATTGATCCAGCGATCGGCGATGGCGTTGATCGGCTCGGCGTTGACGTAGTGCAGCTTTTCCCGCCCCCGCCAGACGGTGGTGACCAGGTTCGCCGCTTCGAGTACGGCCAGATGCTTGCTGACCGACTGCCGCGCCATCGAAAGCCGCGCGCATAACTCGCGCAGGCTCTGTCCGTTTCGAGCGTTCAGGCTGTCGAGCAACAGACGTCGGCTCGGATCCGCCAACGCCTTGAACACCTCGTCCATCTCTGCCATATCCCTAATATGCAGCCCTCTGGCTGCACATTCGACTATATGCAGCCGCAGGGCTGCATGTCAACGGGTCGGATATGGCACGCTTGATCTGTGCACTTGCCGCAGCCAGATCCCGACATGCCCTACCTCGCCGACGTGGTGCCGTCGGTGCTCGAGTCGATGGGCGTGGCTGGCTTCGAGGGTCGAATTCCTCTGCAGCGCGACGTCGCCGGCGCGTGCGTGCTGCTGATCGACGGGCTGGGCGCCGAGCTGCTGGACACCTATGCCGCGGATGCCCCTGTGCTGGCCGGACTCCGTGGCCAAACACTGCAAGTCGGGTTTCCGTCCACCACGGCGGCAGGAATCGCCGCGGTCGGTACGGGTTGCCTATCCGGCGAGCACGGCATGGTGGGCTACTCCTTTCTGATGCCGGGCACCGGTGTGGTCAACGCGCTGAGGTGGCGGCCCCACCCCTGGGGCGCCGATCTCCGCCAGGACCTGCCGCCGGAGCAGGTGCAACCCATGCCGACGACGTTCGAGCGCGCCGCGTCGGCGGGTGTTGCGGTGAGCGTCATCTCCCGCGCCGAATTCACCGGTTCAGGGCTGACACGCGCGGTGTTGCGCGGCGGCCGCTACGTCGGTGTGCACGCGCTTGGGGATCTGGCCGCGTCGGTACACGCTGCGGTGGCCGGCCGCGGCTTCTGCTACGCCTATCACAGCGAGCTCGATCTCCTCGGGCACATTTACGGCCCGGCATCCCCCGCGTGGCGGCTTCAGTTGCGGCAGGTCGACCGCTTGGTGGAGTCGGTCATCGAGGGATTGCCGCCCGGAGGGATGCTCGCCGTGGTGGCCGACCACGGCATGGTCGCCGTCGAGGCTCCCGACATTGTGGACATCGACGACTGCGAGCAGTTCCTCGATGGTGTGCAGGCGATCGGCGGTGAGGCACGCGCCCGGCACGTCTATATCGACGAGGGCGCGGAGGGCAGTGTTCTCGCGGCTTGGCGCGAGATGTTGGCCGAGCGCGCGTGGGTGGTGTCGCGCGAGGAAGCGATCGCGGCCGGATGGTTTGGTGAACGGGTTGGCGATGAGGTGCGGCCGCGTATCGGTGACGTTGTCGCGGCGGCTCGAGGCGCAGCGGCCCTTGTCCGACGCAAGGTGGAGCCGTTGGAGTCATCACTGATCGGACACCACGGGTCGATGAGCACCGCCGAACAGCGGGTCCCACTGCTTCTCGCGTACGGCTGACTCGCGCTTTTCAGAAGACTGACTACAGGACTAGCTGCGGCCCAACATATTTCAGATAAGCAGTGCAATCCGCTTGCACTACAACATTATTGGCGACCATCGTTCGCACATCGCCGTAGATTGTCGGCCGCGTTCGCGTATCCGAGAGGCGCAGCGACGAACAGCCGTCGCCCTCATCTGGTCGCAGGGAGCTTCATTGGCGGCCGCCCTGGCTCTACAGCCAATCACTCGGTCCTGACCTGGGGCTTTTCGCTTCGCAATCGGAGTGACCTGCATCACTATTGGCGACCTTGATATGTGATGGCTGTCACGCGTTGCCACACGCACGCGAGCGCGAACGCGCAACGCTTCCATATCTATACGAGTTTCAGCCGGTTGATGATTGCGTAGGTAAGTACCATTGGCTACCAGCATTGATTCGCGAAAACCCAAGCATCGGTGGCAGTTTCAATTACTCCACAGTGCACGGAATTTCGTGAAGTAGGCGGTACGCCGCACGAGTTGTGAAGGGTGTCACAGATTTTGGCGCGCTAAAAGACCTCTGTTAGCGTCCGGCCGCATGTTTGCCACCGTAACGCTATTGACGCTCGTGAGCTCGGTTTCGGGCACGCCGTACATCTCCGGCGGGGATTCCCCACGGGGCACGGATTGCTCGGGTCTGGTGTCGTGGGTGACCAATGCCGCCACCGGCAGGCCGATCTACGGCGATCGCTTCAACACCGGCAATATCGAACAAGCTCTTCTTGCACGTGGCTTCCAATACGGGACGGCACCCGGTGCCTTGGTGGTCGGCTGGAACGGCGGCCATACCGCTGCCACGTTGCCTGACGGCACTCCTGTGTCCTCGGGCGAGGGCGGCGGCGTGAAGATCGGCGGCGGCGGTGCCTACCAGAAGCAGTTCAGCCACCACATGTTCTTGCCGATGCCGGCCGATGAGCCCGTCGCGCCTGACGCGGACGCGGCCCCAGTTGTCCTGATGGCAGGAGAAGCGCCGGCCCCGGAACTCGCGCCGGAACTCGCGCCGCCTCCAGCGCCTGAGCTGGCACCGGCTCCGGATCCCATGATGGCCCCGCCGCCCGCACCCGAGCCGCCGCCGGTTCCTGAGGATCCGATGGCT
Organism: Mycobacterium sp.; assembly: GCF_035274705.1. Taxonomy (GTDB): domain Bacteria; phylum Actinomycetota; class Actinomycetes; order Mycobacteriales; family Mycobacteriaceae; genus Mycobacterium. Next base: position 39,140 of record NZ_DATENY010000033.1, read on the forward strand.
CCGCCGCCGCCGGATCTCGGAGTACCTGCCTGACGCGGGGCATAGCCCGCAGGAGTTAGCGTCTTCGACGTGATCGTGCTGCTTCCACCCTCGGAGACCAAGCGCATCGGTGGCGACGGACCGCCGCTGCGCATGGAAGCGCTGAGCTTCCCCAGCCTCGGACCGTTGCGCAAAACCCTCGTCGACGAGCTGGTGGAACTGGCTGCCGACAGACCATCGTGTCGTCGGGCACTCGGCATCTCCGCGAAACAAGACGCCGAGATAGAGCGCAACGCCGCGCTGCGCAGCGCTCCGACGCAACCTGCCGTCAGCCGATACACCGGAGTGTTGTACGAAGCGCTCGACGTCGAATCCCTGCGGGGTTCGGCAGCGGTACGTGCTCGCGCGCGTCTGGCCATCGGTTCCGCACTGTTCGGTCTGCTGCGTGCCGAAGATTCGGTGCCCGCCTACCGGCTCTCGGCGGCGTCGAAGCTCCCAGGGCAGCCGACCCTTGCGGCGCGATGGCGCCCGTTACTCGAACCTGTGCTTGCCGACATCGCAACGAACGAGTTGGTGGTAGATCTGCGGTCGGGTTCCTATGCGGCGCTCGGAAAGCTGCCCGGTGCGGTCAAGGTGGACGTGCTCGCCGAGCATCCCGACGGGCGGCGGACGGTGGTCAGTCACTTCAACAAGGCCCACAAGGGCCGGCTGGCCCGAGTGTTGGCAACCACGAGATCCGAGCCCGACGATGCCGCTGCGGTCGCAACCATCGCCCGCAGGGCCGGGATGCGGGTGGAGCGCCGGGGCGGCGAGTTGTGTGTCGTGGTGCCCGCCTGACGCCGCGTCAGGACAGCCCTTGCGCCAACAACACCACGGTGTCCGCGCCGGCCCGGCGGTCCTGCGAAATTCGTTGGTATTCAGGCGACTGCGCCCATTCACGAAATGCCGCCTCATCGGGAAACGACATCAGCACAACCTTTTCTCGATCGCACGTTCCCTCTACCACCTGCGGAGACTCATCGGTGGCCAGCAATGATCCGGAATGTTGCTGGAAAACCTCCATGAACGCAGCCTGATAGCGGTTGTAGGCCGCCCGATCGGTGAACTTCAGCGCAGCGATGGCGTAGACGGTCATGCTTTCACCGTAAACCGCAGCGGCAACCGCGGAACTGCGAAGGCCACGACTGTTGAGGAGTTGCTAGCAAATTCCGCAGGCGCTCAACACGATTCGGCGCTGGCGGCTCAGAGTAAGCAATCCCCAGTGGAGCGGTCTCGGCACCAAACGGTTCGTGCAGAATATGGAAACACGCGGAGGAATCGTTTCGACTAACAAGTGCACGAAGCTGCATGACGGGAGCGATCTTGGTCACGAACACGGGATATGTGTCAGAGACTTCCCGACCTCGCGGCCGACATCGCAAGCAGCCTCCGCCCCGCAACATTCGGCGCCTTGCCGCCGGAGCAACAGCTGTACTGCTCGGCGCTGTTGTTCTCGTTGCCGGCGCATTGCTGAAATGGGCCACCACACACTCGGTTCCTGTAGCCAGTCCCCCGGAGCCGCCGCGGGCGACCGCCGCCGCGACCCAACCGGAGCGCCCTGCGGACCCGATCAGCCCACCGATCGACGCGGCGGCGCCCTTCACCGTCGACGACAAAGGTTTCGTCGACTCGAGCGCGCGCTGTGAAGCGACGCAAACCGCGGTTGCGATTGCCAGGACGCCGGCATCACTTGTCGTGATCTGTTCCGACCAGAGCGGACAGTACGGCTACCGAGGTGTCCGGCTCAGCGATGACGCTGTACTGACGACCGCCGCGCGCGCCGCGCCCACGCACGTGTTCGTAGCCCAGCATTCCGCCGTCACATATGCCCTCTCGCCGACCGAACTATTGGTGACGACTGGCGCGACGGTCATCAAGAAGGAACCGATGATCGAGTATCGGGAGCTGAGCCGCTAGATCTTCGCCACGTAGTCGGTGGTGTAGAACTCCGCCGGCGTCTGTGAGAATTCGCCCGGTCGACTGATGAACATCCAAACCCCTGTCGCGTCCGGGGCGACCGGGCCGCGGACAGTCGTGGCGGCGGCACCCGCATCGTCGGTTTCGAGCGAACCCACCGCGACCCCCGGATCACCCGCAGCACACGGTGTAGACGACGGCCGTGGCATCTGGATCAACCTGACGTCGTAGTGGGTGCCGGGCACCGCGCTGGCAATCTGCACATCAGCAATAACCTCGCCGGAAGTAGTGCGCAGAACGGCCGTGGGCCTCGCATAGCCCGTCGCCCCGGTGTGGGTGTTCGTGCTGAAATCACAGCGCCGATAAACCTGAGCGAACGGAAGGAGAGTTCCGCCACCTTCGTTCGGGCCGCCCGCCGCTGCCGGCTCGATGCCGATGGTCAGCGCCGCGGCCGGAATCGCCACAACTGTCGCGGCAAGTGTGTTCACAATGCGTTGACGCATGGCCCGTACCGCCTATCCGTTCTCGTCGCGTACCACCACGGTAATAATTGACGGTCCGCACGACAGCAAAACAAGCGATCAGACTCGTCCACGCCTGCCTGGGGTCCAATAACGGGGCACATCCAGCGGCCCCAACAGACCCGGGCCGGCCTGGCATACCGCCGGCACACAATTCACCGCAGGCATCGCGCTCAACATCTGGCCACCGCGCCCACCGAAGTTCATCTCGACCGTGAAGCTTGGGTCACCCTCGATCTCGATCCGGTACGACATGTCCGCAGGCCCGAACGGTTGTTTCCACTGCTTGCCGACGTCACGAGCCACGCAGTCGACATGCTCGACAACGGCGAACGGACGACCGCCCGATAAGGCCTGCAGTTCGAAGTGCACGACCGACGCGGTGCCCGCCTCAACCGTCCCGAACCCCGTCTCGACGTCGTGGTCGAGGCCATCGGTTTCATACACCACCCGAAACTCGTCAACCTCGAGACCCAACACCTCGGCGATCTGGTACAGCGTTGGCGCCCACATCTTTTCGATGAATCCGCCGGTAACCAGCAGAGGCGTGAAGCCCGGCTCCTTCCCAAAGCCGAAATACTCCCGGCACACGAATCCCGCGGTGTAGTCACCCCACCAACCGAGCTCGAGCACACGAATGCAGTCGACCCTGTTTGCGGCCGCCAGCGAGGCGATCGCGAGATCGGTGGTGGCCCACCCTGGGTCGATCCCGGTGAAGTAGCACGTGCTGTTGCCTGTCCGGCAGGCGGCATCGATCGGCGCGCGCAGTTCCGCCGGCGCGGTCGCGGGATGCGCGATTTCGAACCCGGAGAACGTGACGGCGTTGGTGCCTCGCTCGAGAAACGGGACGAGATCGGAAACGGCATCTCGTTCTCTGCCAATGCTATTGCCGAAATACGTGATGCAGTCGGCGCCGACGTCGTGCAGGTCCGCCCATTCGGCGGTTGCCGTCACCCCTGCCCGTGGCAGCCCGACGAGCTCGCCAGAATCGCGGCCCGCCTTGGCCGGCGTACTGACATAGTGACCGACCAGTTCCAGATCGGGATGCTGCAGGATCGCCTTCAACGCGACCGCTCCGATATTGCCCGTACCGCAGTGCACGACCTTGTAGCCCACGATCACCTCCAGCGTGACGAACCTTACCGTAGCGACAACGGTAATACCGATGGTCTGGCTCGGGCCGTCAGTAGCGCGTACCGTCGACACCATGACGGTGTTGCCCGACCTCGGGGCAGTGCGCAAGAACCTGGGGCGAAGCCTATTCGGCATGGTTGCCGGGCCGGACGGTCCTGCGAACCGGACACGCATCCACCACACCCCTGGCCCACGCTGGTTTGAGGAAGACCGACCGATCCGACGGGTACACGCCGACGCCTCGATGTTCGTCGGTGGCTTGCGCGCACTGCTGCTGCAGTCGTTGCACCCGCTGGCGATGGCCGGTGTCGCCGGGCACTCCGACTACCGCGGCGATCCGTGGGGCCGACTGCAGCGCACCAGCACGTTTCTCGCGGTCACCACCTTTGGCCCTGCTGACGATGCACAGCGCGCCGTCGACCGCGTCCGCGGCATCCACCGGCGAGTGCACGGGGTAGCGCCGGACGGCAGGGCATATGACGCCTCAGATCCCCACCTGCTCGCGTGGGTCCACATCGCCGAGGTGGACAGTTTCCTACTGGCACACCAGCTCTATGGTGCCGCGCCACTCGATCAGGGCGGCCGCGACGGCTATGTGGCCGACACCGCGCGCGTTGCGACCGCACTCGGCGTGCCCGATCCGCCGCGCACCGAGCGGGAATTGGCCGAACGGATCGAGGCTTACCGGCCGGAGTTGTCCGGCACGCCGGCAGCCCGCGACGCCGCACGCTATCTCTTGTTGACTCCGCCGTTGCCGATAGTCGCCAGGGCACCGTATGGCGTTTTGGCGGCCACCTCTGTGGCAATGCTGCCGGCTTGGGCGCGAATGCCCTTGTTGCTGCCCTACTTTCCGCCTATCGAGGCAACCGTCATCCGGGCGACCGGCCGCGTGCTGGTCGGCGGCATTCGGTGGGCGTTGACCGCAGACCACTGACACCTATCGCGTTGTCGCTCACCAACTCCGCGAAAGCTGGAGACACCAGAGAGTAGGTGTTCTCAGTCTCGGCATTCGATGACCTCGTAGGCGCCGTCGGCATAGCGAGAGCGGATCATCTTCTTGTCGAACTTGCCGACACTTGTCTTCGGCACCTCGTCGATGAATGTCCACCGTTCGGGCAGCCAAAACCGGGCGACCTTGTCACACAGATACTTTCGCAACTCGGCGGGCGTCGTCGACTTGTTCTTTTTCAAGACCACCGCCGCCAACGGGCGCTCCTGCCACCGGTCGTCGGGGACCGCTACCACGGCCGCCTCCAGCACGGCCGGATGCTCCATGATGCAGAGTTCCAGCTCGACCGACGAGATCCATTCACCGCCGGATTTGATGACGTCCTTGGCGCGGTCGGTGAGGGTGATGAAGCCCTGCGGGTCGATTCGGCCGACGTCACCGGTTCGCAACCACCCGTCGTCGAACTTCGACGGATCGGCGTTCTGATAATACGAGCCGGTGATCCATGGCCCGCGAATCTCGATCTCCCCCACCGCCTTACCGTCGCATGGCAATACACTGCCGGCGTCGTCGACGACGCGGACGTCGACCCCGCACAACACCCGGCCCGCACTGCCGCGCAGCGTCCAGTGGTCCTCACCGGTGACTTCGGGCGGCGGCGTCGCGAGGGCGGCCAGTGGTGAGGTCTCGGTCATGCCCCAGCCCTGGCGGATGTGTACGCCGTAGGTCTTCTCGTACTCCTTCATCATTCCCAGCGGCACCGCTGAGCCTCCGCACACCACCAGACGCAGCGACGAGATGTCTCGTCCCGGATTGGCGTGCAGATACTGCAGCACGTCGTTCCAAATCGTCGGCACCGCTGCCGCGACCGTGGGCCGGTGCCGTTCGATCATGTCGACCAGTGGGGCGGCCTGCAGGAAGCGGTCAGGCAGCAGCAGGTCCGCGCCGGCCATCACCGCCGCATACGGCTGACCCCAGGCGTTGGCGTGGAACATCGGCACGATCGGCAGCACCCGGTCTCCATCACCAAGGCCGAGTGCGTTGGCCGCACAAACCGACATCGAGTGCAGATAGTTCGAGCGGTGGCTGTAGACGATTCCCTTCGGATGTCCAGTAGTGCCGCTCGTGTAACACATTGCGGCCGCACTGGTTTCATCCACATCGGGCCAGTCGTACTCGATCGGCTTCCCATCGAGAAGCTCTTCGTAGCGGATCACGGTCTTGCCCGAGGCCGACAGCGGCTCCAGATCGCCCTCGCCCACAGCGACCACGGTCTGCACCGACTCCATCTCGGGAAGCACGGCGGCCAGCAGCGGGGCTAACGACATGTCGACCACGACGACACGATCCTGCGCCTGATTGGCGATGAACAGAACCTGATCACCAGCGAGCCGGATATTCAAGGTGTGCAGCACTGCGCCCATACAGGGTGCGGCGAAGTACGCCTCGAGGTGTTCCTGGTTGTTCCACATGAAGGTCGCGACGCGGTCGCCGTCGGTCACTCCGATCTGGCGCAGCCCGTGGGCCAACTGGGCAGCTCGCGTGCCGAGTTCCCCGAAGCTGATTTCGCGATACCCGCCGGCGGTCGCGGTAATGACTTTCCGGTTCGAATTCCAGCGAGTGCCGTGCCGCAGGATCCCCGTCACCGTCAACGGGAAGTCCTGCATGGTGCTGCGCATCAATACCCCCAAGGTGCGTGTGGTCGCTCTGCGCCCATCCCCCCGCGAGAGCCGCTGGCGCCCATGATTGTCGATGCGCCGCCAAATCGGCCCGAAACCGCCGAAGAGTTGCCGATAACATCGCTTGCCATGGGTTACCCCAGCTATCCCCCACCGCAGCCCCCGAAACCGCCCGTCGCCACACACGATCTGCTGATCTCGATCGGCGCCCTCGTTCTCACACTGGCGCTCGGAGTGGTCGCGGGAGCGATGGGGTTGTTCTCGCTGGCATTCCTGGACTACTGCCCTCCAGAAAGCTGCAGCGTGGACGGAGCGGTTAACGCTGTCGGAATGGCACTGATCATTGCGTTCGGGATCGGGGTCGTCGGACTGGCGCTGACGATCATCCAGCTGGCTCGGCGCAAACCCGGATGGCCGTTCGCGGTCGGCACTTTCGTGTTGTGCGCGGTCGCGATTTTCTTGGGAGGAGTCGGGTACGCGGCCGCCGTCGGCTGACCCGGATCGTCGTCCGAAAGCGACCCGGCGCCCGAAGGATTCGCCTACGGTGGCCAGGGTGGAGACACACCATACAAAGGCGTCCGAGCTTGTGCCGGTCGAGGCGCTGCGTTCGGGGGAACACGTCACCGACGTCAACGGTGGCGGCCAGCACTACATCGTTTTGGAGTCCAAGGTTCTCGGCGAGGGCTGTGTGGTCTTAGAACTGGAGTCCAAGGCCAACGACCAGCTCCGGGTGATCGAGAAGTCTTTTCCAGCCGGCTACCAGATGGGTAGGTCAACCCGCCGCATTCTGTAACGACGCGGCTCGTTCTAGATGAGGCGTGCCTCGAGTCGCACCGTGACCTCGTCGCCGGTGTCTTGGCCGATGTGCCGACGCAGGTTCGTCTTCGCGGCGGGCAAATTCACGATCCTCTTCCAGGGTGCGCAAGGGGTTCTGCACAGAAGCGATGTTCAGCCCACGCGCTTGCAACAACGGGATGGCGTCCGACCAACACGAGCCGTCGGCATACGCGCAGTGCACCAACACCGACGGTGGCGGCGCCACCGAAGGCAATGGTTGCGGCAAACGATCGGCGATTGATCACCACCGCATTGGGCCGTGCAGTTCGCCAGATGTGCCTCGGTCGAGTTGCTGACTGTGCCGGGGCGCTGAATGATCCGTCTCGATGGATGCGAATAAGGCCTTCGAGCTGGCGACGTTCGACGCGATCGCTCAGGCCGAGTTGGTGGCCTCGGGCCAGTTGTCCGCGACTGAACTCCTGGAGGCCGCCATCCTGCGCCTGGAGGCAGCGCGTCACCTGAACGCCGTCATCACCGACCTGTTCGACCGCGGGCGTGCTCAAGCCGAGGCGCTCGACGCCTCTGGTGGCCTCCGCGACGGCGGCGCCGGGCCACTGGCCGGAATTCCCTTCCTGCTCAAGGATCTTGGCGCTTCGCTGGCCGGCGCGCCAGAGGCGATGGGCTCGCGCGCGCTGCGCACCCATGTCGCTTCCGAATCGGCGTGGATCGTCGAGCGCTACCTCGCCGCGGGGCTGGTCGTCTTCGGTAAGACGAACACCCCCGAGTGGGGCAACCACTGCACGACGGAGCCGTCATTGTTCGGGCCCACCGTCAACCCCTGGTCGCCGTCGATCACGCCGGGCGGATCCAGCGGCGGGTCCGCCGCGGCGGTGGCCGCGGGTGTCGTCCCGGCAGCATCTGGCGGCGACGGCACCGGTTCCATCCGCGTGCCCGCGTCATGCTGCGGGCTGGTGGGCCTCAAGCCCCGCCGCGGACGCACTTCCTTCGCGCCGGGCGCCGGACACGGGCTCGAGGGCCTGGTCAACGAGCATGCCCTCACCCGCACCGTCCGCGACAGCGCCGCACTGCTCGATGTCGTCGCCGGCGCGGCACCGGGCGATCCGTACACCGCACCTGAACGGAATGTGCCGTTCCTGCAGTCGATTACGCAGACACCGGCCGCGCAGCGCATTCTGATGGCCACGGCGTCACCGTTTCCCGGCCCAGCGACCGATCCCGAGGTCGTCGCCACCGTCGAGGCGACCGGCCGGCTGCTCGAGGATCTTGGCCACTACATCGAGCTGGGTGCACCGGTCATCGATCCCGACGCGGTGGCAGATGCCATCGCTGTCCTTCACACCGTCAGCAACGCACAGCTGCACGCTTTGGCCACCGCGCATCTCGGGCGCGAGCCACGTGAGGACGAATTCGAGGCGAGCACATGGGTGATGGTGCGCGAAGGCTTCACCACCACCGGTGTCGCCTATGCGGAGGCCATCGCGGCGGTGCACGCGCAGACGCGCCGCTTCGTCAACGGAATGGGCGCACACGATGTGTTACTCGTGCCCACGCTGCTGACTCCCCCGCCGCCGTACGCGCTGCTGGACCAACCTCGGGGGACCACCCGCGCATTCTTCGATGTCGAGTTCGCGACGACAGGGTGGACATCACTCGGAAATGTCACCGGCTGGGCGGCGATCTCGCTACCGCTGGGCATCACCTCCGACGGCCTGCCGATCGGTGTCCAGCTCATGGCGCCCGACGAGACGATCCTGCTGCAGCTGGCCGCTCAACTGGAAACGGCGATGCCGTGGTTACATCGGCGGCCGGTTATGTAATGTCGCTGCATGCTGCGAGACATCCGTGAGCTGACCGATTCGCCCGAGGCGTACGCCGCCGAACTTCGTCGCCGCTGGGGCGGTCTGCTGAGCTATCGCTACATCGGCCGTAGCTACTCCTCGATGGACCTCGGCCCCGCAGACGACACGGTCACGATTCGCCGCGACATGCGCAACGCGACGGGCGGACTGCTGCTCGCCGTCCTGAGCATCGCCGCGCCAGAAGGCGGCCACATGTCCGATCTGGAGGCGGTGCCGAACCCGGTCATCCACTCATGCCAGATCGTCGACCCCGGCCGCGACGTGCGACGGATCGAGATGCTGTCCGAAGAGCTCAAGCGCGGCAGGCAGATGGGCTACAGCCGGTCGAAGATCGTCGACGCCGACAATCCCAGCCGGGTGCTGGCGTTGATCCAGGGCCAGGGCATCAGCATCGGCACTCCACCCGATGGCCTCGAACGCATGGACGCCAATCCCCTCGATGTGGTCGACTCCCCCGACCTGCCGCCGCTCTGGCAAGTGTTCGGCGGGCGCCGCCGGGCGGATGGTCACTGGACGCTGCCGGAGCTCACGGTCGAGGTCGCCTCACCCGACGCGGCGCTGCACATCGGACCGCAGTTCGTCATCCTTGAAACCGCCGCGATCGACGCGGCCGCCGAACTCACAGGAACCGAACTCCTCCAAGGCGTTTCGTCACAGGTGATGTTCGTCGCGCGCGGCAAGGCCGGTCCGTTCCGCGTCGAGGCCGAACCGATGCACGGCGCCGACGGCGCGGTCGGCGTCCGGGTGCTGATGCACGACGAGGGTGTCGACGACCGCCTCACCACCGTGGGCTCGTACCTGTTTCACCGGGCTGGCTAAGCGCCCGCGGGTCGCGTGAGACACTCACGGCATGCCTGTCGCAATTGCCCGGCCGAAGTTGGAAGGCAACATCGCCGTCGGCGATGACCGTCAGATCGGCTTCGCCGAATTCGGCGATCCGCAAGGCCGCGCCGTCTTTTGGCTGCACGGCACGCCAGGTGCCCGCAGGCAGATCCCCATGGAGGCACGCGTTTACGCCGAGGAGCAGCAGATCCGGCTGATCGGCGTCGACCGGCCGGGCATCGGCTCGTCTACGCCGTATCAGTACGACACGGTGATCGCGTTCGCCGACGACATGCGCACGATCGCCGACACTCTCGGGATCGACAAATTCGAAGTCATCGGGCTCTCAGGCGGAGGCCCGTATGCGCTGGCGTGCGCGGCGGCGATGCCTGATCGGGTGGTCGCGGCCGGTGTGCTCGGCGGCGTCGCGCCGGCGCACGGTGCGGACGCCATCGGCGGCGGCGCGATGGCCCTCGGCACATTCGTTGCGCCCCTGCTGGAAGTAGCCGGCGGGCCCGTCAGGTTGGCGGCGAGCGCTCTGGTTCGGCTGGCACGGCCCGTCGCGTCACCGGCGCTGGACCTGTACGGCCGCATGTCGCCCGAAGCCGATCGTCGCATGCTGGCGCGACCCGAATTCAAGGCGATGTTCCTCGACGACCTGCTCAACGGCAGCCGCAAACAACTCGCCGCCCCGTTCGCCGACATCGTGGTGTTCGCCCGCGATTGGGGTTTCCGGCTCGACGAGGTCAAGGTGCCGGTGCGCTGGTGGCACGGCGACCGCGACCACATCGTCCCTTTCGAGCACGGCCAGCATGTCGTCGCCAAGCTGCCCGACGGCCAGCTGTATCACCTGCCCGGGGAAAGCCATCTCGCCGGGCTGGGCCGTGCCGAGGAGATCCTGGGCACCATGATCGAGGTATGGGACCGCTACGGGCAGCGGTGAACGTCAGAAGCCGAAACCGAGTTGGGCGGCCACGTCGCTGACGAACGCCGCATCCAGCCGCTGAATCAACCCAGAGTCGCTGGTGCGCAAACGATTTGCCGCTGCAAACGCTGATGCGCGATGCGCTCCTAGGTACAGGCTGCCCAGCACGTCGAGATCCATCTGCACTTCTGCGTCGGCATCGGTACGCGCGCAACGCGCCTTACCGTCGCTGATCTGCAGGGCGAATCGCCCACCGTCGCTTCGGAATCCGTCCGACACCTCGATGACCGCGGTCAGCTCCGCTTGGTAGCGGCGTGCCTCCAGCGCGGTCGGGATGTCCATGATCCGCAGCCAGAGGTCGTCCTCGTGGTGAGTGAGACGCGCTAGCCGTGAATCGGTCAGCAGATACGGCAGCGGATCGGCGGGATGTGTACCGAAGACGACCTTTTCCATCAGGTCGAGCCCGAGCAGCGCACGGCACAACGCGACGTGTGCGGCGGTGGTGACCGCCGTGAACTCGCCGACCCGCACGAACATCGGGTCGTCACCGAAAACGCGGTACAACGCGTAGCCGTCGGGATGGGCGAACGCGAACCAATGCGTGCCACCGCGGCGGTCTCGCTCACGGTCGGCGAGCAGCTCGTCCCACAACGCCTGCGGCCGGATAAGTCCGCCCGGTGTGTTCAGGCGCCATCTCTCGTAGATCTCCTCCATGTCCTCGCGGCGATCGGCAGGCTTGACGATCCGGACTCCACCCGGGTCGGGGGCGTCATGGCGGAAGCGCGCGAAGCGGCGGTCGACGCTGAGCTCCTGCTCGATGGTCGCCGGCCCGTATCCGAAGCGTCCGTAAATTCCGCCTTCGCTGGCGGTCAGGCCCGCGATCGGATATTTCGCCGCGGCGATGCGGTTGTGCAGCTCGGTGTACATCGCGCGCAAGATGCCGCGGCGGCGGTGGGTTGGCGCGACGCCGACGATCGTGACGCCCGCCATCGGCAGGACCCCGCCGCCAGGCACCGTCAGCCGCATATCGAGGTAGTGCGCCATCCCCACGATGTCGCCGCCGTCGCAGGCGAGGACCGTGCCGTCGGTCGGCATCATCGACCGCCAGGCGGTCAACGACTCAGGATGCCCGAACCTGCCGAAACTCGTGGCGTCCAACAGCGAGATCGCCGGCCAGTCGTCATCGGTGGCGGAACGGATCTCTACAGGAGACGGTGTATCAGAAGCGAGCACAGGACTCGACGGTGCCACAAAGCGTCCTGGTAGTGCACCCGAATTTCGTGCTCAGCCGATACGGTTGAGAGGCACGGAAGGAGCGCTCGTCATGGCGACTGATTTGACGCTCTATCTCGATGACCAACCCGGCGAGCTGGCACGGGTGGGCGACGTGCTCGGCAAGGCGGGCGCCAACATCGCCGGGCTGTGCGCCCTCACGACGGGTGGAGGACAAGCAGAGGTTCACATCCTGGTGCTGGATGCGACTCCCGCGTTCGAGGCGCTGCAGGCGGCCGGAATCAAGATCGCCGCCGAACAGGAAGTGATCGTGCTCGACATCGAAGACCGGCCTGGCGCGCTCGGAGAGGTCGCGCACAAGCTCGGCGCCGCAAAGGTCAACCTGACCACGGCCTATCTTGCGACCAACACCCGGCTGGTGCTCGGCGCGGACAATCTGGGCGAAGCCAAATCCGCACTGTCCTGATCAGCGCTTGAGCCAGCCCTGGACTGTCGCCAGATCCCGCGTGTACGCCATCAGCGTGTCGTCGTGGTACAGCGCGCTGCCGCTGATCGCAGCGGTCCCCTGCCACACGATTTGTACGCGGACCGGAGAACGCGTGTAGTAGTCGGTGCGGTCGGCATCTCGGCGGTCCCAGCCGGCCTGCAGAGCGAGCTCGGACAGATCCTCTCGCTCAATGGTTGCAGTCATTGCCGTTCCTCCTGTGTTGCCCGGGTTCGGTGCGAGACGATACAGCGATGATTGCGTTAGAGGTACTTGCGGCCGATGTGACCAAACTCGATGTCGACGCGATCACCAACGCAGCGAACACCCAGCTCAAGCACGGCGGCGGGGTGGCAGCCGCGATTTCGCGTGCCGGCGGTCCGCAAATACAGCGCGAGTCGACCGAAAAGGCCCCGATCGGCCTCGGCGACGCAGTCGAGACGACCGCCGGCCACATGCCGGCGCGCTACGTCATCCATGCCGCGACGATGGAGCTCGGCGGCCCGACGTCGGCGGAGATCATCGCCCGGGCCACGCACTCCACCCTGTCCAAGGCCGACGAACTGGGCTGCCGCTCACTGGCTCTGGTGGCGTTCGGTACCGGCGTCGGCGGCTTCCCACTCGACGATGCGGCACGGCTGATGGTCGGGGCCGTCCGCGAGCACAAGCCCCGCACGCTGCAGCGCGTCGTGTTCGCGGTGCATGGCGATGAAGCCGAGCGGGCCTTCCGGTCCGCAGTCCTTCCGTGAGCACTGACCCGACGATCGGAGTGGAAGAGGAGTACTTCCTCGTCGACCCCGACAGCCGCACGCCGCAACCGGCCGGGCCCCGCGTCGTCGCACGGGCGACCACCGATCTGGGCGGTGCGGTGTCGGGCGAGTTCACTCGTCCACGCCGAGGTACGTGTTGTGATCGGCCGGGGCCATCAGGTACGCGCCAACGGACGTCAGCTGCTGCCGCGCGAGCTCGACGGGATCGGTGTTTGTCGCAATCGAGGTCATTGCTCGGGCTGGCTACCCGGAATCGAGCCGGCCACACCGCCCGTCAACGCCCGCCGCAGCAGGTGCATCGCGATGGTGGTGGAGCGCTCGCGGACATCGGCGCGGTTGCCGGGCAGTCGCGTGGTGCGGGTCAGGGTGCCCCCGTCGCGGAGCTTCACCGAGAAGCAGACGGTGCCCACCGGCTTGTCGTCGGTTCCGCCACCCGGCCCGGCGATTCCGGTGATCGCGATCGCGGTGTCCGCCCCGAAGCGGCGCAACGCACCGTCGGCCATCGCCTCGGCCACCGGTTCGGACACCGCGCCGTGGGCCTCGAGCAGGGTTTCGTCGACGCCGAGCAATTCGGCCTTCGCCTCGTTCGCGTAGGCGACGACCCCGCCGGCAACATAGGCCGACGAGCCGGGCCGCTCGGTCAGCCGCGCCGCAAGCAGGCCTGCAGTACAGGATTCGGCCGTCGCGATGCGCCGCCCGGTCAGCAGCCGCGCGACCTGATCGTCGACCAAAGAGCCGTCCTCCGAGAAGATCTCGCGGCCATGGCGCTCTCGCAGCAGCTTGACGAGTTCTGTGTATGTGTCGGCGTCGGCCGGCTCATAGCGGGTCACAATCTCGAGCTCGCCCCGCCGAAGGCAGGTGGTGATTTCGAGCCGCTCCAGGCCGTCGATGCGCTGCTCGGCGTCGCGAAGGGTGTCGGCGAGCCCGGACTCCGGCAGTCCGAACATCCGCACTATCGCCTGGCGGTAGGTCGTGCGCCCGGCGATCGCCTCCTGCACGGCCGGCGTCTGAACTGCGAGCGGCCACATCGGCTGCAGCTCGCGGGGGGGACCCGGCAGCACCACGATCGTCGGCTTGCCCGGCACGACGACACCCGGCGCGGTGCCCACCGGGTTGATGACATGGGCCCCGGTCGGGATCATCGCCTGCTTACGGTTGGCCGTCCGCACCGCATCGATGTCGACGTTGTCGAAGCGCGCCATCAATCGCTTGAGGATGTCGGTGATGCGGTCCTCAAGGACCGCATCCAGCACCAGGTCGAGGCCGGCGAATCGAGCCACGGTGGCGACGGTCACGTCGTCGGCGGTCGGCCCGAGACCGCCGCTCGTGACGATCAGATCGACACCCTCGTCTGCCAGGAACCGCAGTTGCGCCTCGATGTCACCTGGGCGGTCGCCGCAGATCGTGATGTGGGCGAGCTCCACGCCCAGTTCGAGCAGCCGGTCGGCGATCCAGGGGCCATTGCGATCCTGGACGCGACCGGTCAGCACTTCGGTACCTGTGACGACGATCCCGGCGCGTGCGCTCACGTGCTACGACACTACGGCAGGCCGGTAATGTCATTCTCCATGACGGCGCCGAAGTCCCTCCGCGAGCTGTTCGAGCAACTCGAGTTGACCGAGGTTCCCTCACCCGACGGCACCGTGACGATGGTGATGCCCGTCGACGAGCGAACCGTGAACACCGCAGGCGGCCTTCAAGGCGGACTGATCGCGACCATGGCGGATGTGACGGCAGGTCAATTGGCCTCGCGCAGCACGCCTTTCGGCATGGCCATCGCCACCACCGACCTGTTCATCCGTTACCTGCGACCCATCAAGGTCGGTCCCGCGCGTGCGGTCGCCCGGATCCTGCGCACGGGTAAGCGGTCGGTCGTCGTGCAGGTGGACATCTACCGCGGCAACGACGATGAGGTCGGCGCGACGGCGACGGTCAACTTCGCCGCAGTCGACTAATGGTCGGCGTCGAGTGAATTACTTGATGGCCACGGTCACCGGCGGCGTGTTGTATCCGGTGACCCGCACCCAGTTGGCGGGGACACCGGACCAGGGCTGGCCCTGAAGTTCGACCGTCTCGCCCGGGAACACGGTGACGTAGTTATCGCTGTATTGGATCGGCAGGATCTCGTCGGCGTCCGGCGCGGAGACGAGTTCGGCCCGCTCGAAGAAACCGACCTGCTGCGACGCGTTGTGCAACCGGATGGTGACGCGGTCGTCGCCTGGGTTCGGCGATCGGTACGCGCTCACGTCGAGCGGCACCCGCGCCATGCGGTTGAGCCCGGTCATGTCCGCCCAACTCGCCTGCTTGAGCTCGAACGCGGAGTCGTTGCGCGGATCGCCGACGTCATCGAGCTGTTGTGACTGCCAGTAGATGTTCTCGCCGAGCACCTTTCCGCTCTTGTCGAGCAACTGGCAGCGCACGAAGAACACGCTGGAGTCGCCGGCGAGACGCGGCAACGTCAGCGCCTGCGCCGCTCCCCCGGACGGCACGTCGAGGTTGCTCGCACTGCGATCGTCGCGCACGCGACCCTGCAAGTCGTAGACCCGCACGCGCACTTGCAAATCCGTTTGGACACTGGGGGTTTGGTTGACGATGGTGATATTGGCCTGATCGTGATTGCCCGTCGCGTAGGAGTCGAAGACGACCGACAACGGCCGTAGCCCCTTCTTGGCGCCGTAATAGGCGCCGCCGGGCCGCAGGTAGTAGTCGAAAAGGTGCCCGAAGAACGACGGCCAATGGTTGTTGAGCATCCAATAGATCGTCATCTTGTGGTTGTCCCAGCCGTTGGCGGCGAACGCCTCGAACTGGGCGCGTGTTGATTCATAGTGCGCAAGTTGCGCCTTTGCGGCGAACTCTTCTGCGTTGTTGGACGGTCCGTAGCGGCGATCGATTGCGCGCCGAATACTCGTCAGCACAGCATTTTTCGGGTCCGAACCGGCGTGGAAGAACCACGCGTCGCTGATCGGCCAGAGTTTGTCGGGGGGTATGAACCGCTTCAGGCTTGCAAATGGCGGAACGTGCTCGTTGTCGCCTTGTTCGGCGGTGGCGCCGCGGGTGGCGCCATAGCGTCCGGAAAACCAATAGCTCGGCGGCCGCCAGCTGTACGGCCCCGCCATCTGAATGCCGTCCCAGAGTCGTTCACCCGCCGCGTCCTGCGCGAGCGAAGAGACCGTGTCAACCGTGGCGTTCTGCCAGTGCAGATCCTTGAGGATGCCGTGGTATTCGCTCAGCACGGTCGGCGGGGCCAGCCCGTCACTACCGTTGGCCCAGACAAACGCCGACGGGTGCTGACGAAGCATCAAGATCTGCGAGCGCAGACTGTCCTGAGCTACCCGCTTGTCTTCGTCATCCCACTGCGCCCATTTCTCCCATTGGTTGCAGCACATCCAGCCGTACATCAACGGGATACCGAGTTCGTCGGCCATCTCGACGATGTGGTCGCCCGGGAACTTGCCCTCCAGCCGGAGCATGTTCAGCCCAAGATCCTTGGCGTAGCCCAGGATTGCCGCGTCGCGGCTTGAATCGTTGGCGTAGAGCAGGTCGGGTGTGTACGTCGCGCCGCGTACCAAGAAGTCCTTGCCGTTGACCTTCAGGTAGAAATTCCCGCCCTTGCCGAGTTCGGCGAATTGCTGATCGGAGTCGCGGAACTGCTCGACCGAGCGGACGCCGAACCGCAGATGGCTGGTGTCGGTCGCAAGGTTGTACTGCCGGAACTCCAACTGCAGGTCGTAGAGGTTGGGCTGACCCATCGTGTACGGCCACCACAGGTCGGGGTTGGTGACGGCCAATTCTGCGAACTTGCCGGGGTCGAAGCTGACCTCCCGCTCCTCACCCGCCGCCAGCGTGATCGGCTGTTCGATCTGAATACGGGACTTGCCCGGCCGCGTGATCGTCGCCCGCAGGACGCCCCGCGCCTGCTCAGGCGAGGAATTGCGCAACGTCGAGTAGACCGTCAGGCGCGCGGAATCCGTTCGGGGAAGGGGAAGTTCGGAATTCACCGCGGAGGGCCCGATCGTCACGGTGCCCGCGAACCTCAGATAGACCGGTTTGAAGATGCCCGCATTGCGGTCGGGGACAAAAGAATTGCCGTTGGCCGGATTCTTGTCCGGCCCTTGATAGCCCAGATATCTCCAGTTGATCCAGTCATACCAGCTATCGGCGAGTTCAACGCCGTCGACGTCCTGCAGAGTCCGCTCTGGAGTGATCTTGACCGCAAGGGCGTTGGGCTCTCCCTGGTTGACCCACTGCGATACATCGAGGGCATGGGCGGTGTGCATGCCGACGATACGTTTGTTGTCGGCAACCAGATGCCCGTTGAGCCAGATCTCGGCGCGGTAGTTGATGCCGGGGAACTCCAGCGTGTAGCTCGTGTGGCCGGCCGGCGCGGTGAAGGCGGTGCGGTACCACCAATCCTGTTTGTACAGATCCTGCGGAACTTCGTCGGCCAGGTTGGTGCCGTAGTAGAGGTTGGGGTAGGTGCCGTCCTGCTCCAGGGTCTGCAGCACCGTTGCGGGCATGCGCGGAATGGCGTGCCAGCCCGACGAGTGGTAATCCGGTCTGGAGAGCGTGGCGCCGTCGGCCTGGACGTCTTTGGCCGACGTCAGCGTCCAGCCCTGCGCCAATTCCATCTCTCCGGCCGGTGGTGGCCCGGGGCGCGCAAAGTCAGGAAAGTCCGCGGCGCAGAGCAGCAGCAGCAACGCCACGGAGAGCAAAATTCTTAAGACGATGTGCCGACGTCGTTTACCCGACATCTGCGACCCGTCCACCGGATCACCGTACCTGCAGCGCCCGATCGCGGCTCAGCCAAGCAGCGCAATGCAATTCGGCGTCGTCACTTCATGCGCGCGAACACCTCGCGCACCAGCGGCCGTCAGCCCGGCATCGCCCTGTGGGGAACGTCGGCCACCAGCCCACCGTCCATCACGAACTCGGCGCCGGTGGCGAATGACGACTCGTCGCTGGCCAGAAACAGCACGAACGTCGCCACCTCATCCGGCGTTCCCGGTCGGCCGAGCGGCGCCTGGACCATGTCCTCGGGCAGATGCTTGGTCATCGGCGTGCGGATGAAGCCAGGGTGGATCGAGTTGACCCGGATCTTGGCGTGTGCGAGCTCCAGCGCCGCCGACTTGGTCAGCCCGCGAACCGCCCATTTGGAGGCCACATAGCTGTGCACCCACGCTGCGCCGCGCAGGCCTTCGATGGACGACACGTTGATGATCGACCCGCCGCCCGCCGCCGTCATGGGCTCGATCGACGCCTTGATCCCCAGCATCGTGCCGGTCAGGTTGACATCGAGCACGTTTTGCCACTTGGCGACGTCGAGCGACTTCAGCGGGCCCAGCGCGACGATGCCCGCGTTGTTGACCAGAACGTTGAGCGTGCCGAACTCCTGCGTCGCGGTGGACACCGCGGCCTCCCATTGGTCGAACTGGGTGACGTCGAGGTGCACATAGCGTGCCGCGTCGCCGATCTCATCGGCCAGCGCCTTGCCCTCATCGTCGAGGATGTCGCCGATCACGACTTTGGCGCCCTCGGCAACGAGCATCCGGGCGTGTGCGGCGCCCATGCCCCGGGCGCCACCACTGATCAGTGCAACTTTTCCGTCCACGCGTCCCATGACGGGTCAGGCTACACAAGCGCTGCGTGCTACAAGTAGAACCTGTTCCAGCCATCAGGAGGCAGTATGGCGATCCGCGTCGCGCTCATCGGCACCGGGAACTGCGGGCGCCTCGCGCTGACCGAACTCGTCGAGAACCCGCGGTTCGAACTGACCGCCGTAGGCGTGTCGTCGGACGCCAAAGTCGGTAAAGACGCCGCCGAACTCGCGGGCCTCGACGCCTCCACCGGCATTTCTGCCACTGACGACCTGGACGCCGTGATAGCGACCCGACCTGACTGCGTGGTGTACTGCGCGATGGGTGACACCCGGCTGCCCGACGCGGTTGCCGACTGCATGCGCATCCTGGCCGCCGGCGTCAACGTCGTCGGTTCCGCACCTGGCGTGTTGCAGTACCCGTGGCAGGTGATGCCGGACAAGTACATTGCGCGCGTGGAAGATTCGGCGCAGCAAGGCAATTCGAGCATCTTCATCACGGGCGTGGATCCGGGGTTCGCCACCGATCTGATTCCGTTCGCGTTCGCCAGCACCTGCCAGCGCATCGAGCAGGTACGCACGATGGAGATCGCCGACTACGCGACCTACGACGGCGCGACCGTCATGTTCGACGTGATGGGGTTCGGCAAGCCGCTCGACGACCTGCCGATCCTGTTTCAACCCGGCGTGCTGAGCATCGCCTGGGGTACGGCGATCCGGCAACTGGCGGCCGGGCTCGGCATCGAGATCGACGACATCACCGAGACATTCGAACAAGAGCCGGCGCCGGAGGATTTCGACATCGCCGCCGGGCATATCACCAAGGGCACCGTCGCAGCGCTGCGATTCGAGATCAGGGGCATGGTGGGCGGGAAACCCGCCGTGGTAGTCGAGCACGTCACCCGGCTGCGCGGCGACCTGCGTCCGGACTGGGCGCAGCCTGCCCAGCCCGGCGGCTCGTATCGGGTCGAGATTGTCGGCGAGCCGTCCTACACCGTCGACATCTGCCCTAGCAGCCGTAAAGGCGACCACAACCACGCCGCTATCGTCGCGGCGGCCGGACGGATCGTGAACGCGATCCCCGCCGTGGTGGCGGCACCACCGGGTATCAGGACGACGCTTGATCTGCCGTTCGTGACGGGTAACGGTCTCTACGCCGGCTAATCAGCGTCGCCCGATGCCGTTCCACTGCAGACAGACCTGCGTGCCTCCAGCGGACGTGTCAATCGCGACCCCGTCGGAAAGCGCGCGCATCAACGGGATTCCGCGACCGCGGGTGCGTGACGCGGGTGTCGCCACCGGCCTACGCCACAGCCCGTAGTCGCAAATTCGGACGGTCAGCCGTTCGCTGGCCGAGTCGTAGTCGGCGTGCATGTCCATGGTTCTTGGCCGGTCGACCAGGACGTACGCGAATTCCGCGGCATTCGCCAGTGCCTCGTTGATCGCCAGCACGACGTCGCTGCACTGGGTGTGATCGAGGTCGAAGAAGTGGCCCAGCCATTCGGCGAATTCCCGCCGCGTGTGGGCCGCGGCTCCGGCGTCGGCGGGAAGGCCGATGCGCTCGAAACGTTCGCCGTTGGCGACGCTGGCTGAGGTAACGGTTTGGATCATCGCAATTAGCGTGTACCCGAAGGGGATGCGTCCTATGCGCCTTGGGCGCCGGGGGCGTCGTCGAGGGTGGCGTAGAGCGCGACGATGTCGGCGATGCCCACCAGCTTCAGAGGCCGGAAAATCGACGTCGGTGAAATCGACCACGAGTGCGTCCGGCTTCTGCGCTAAGGCCGCCTCGATCGCGGCTTCGAGCTGGGGCGCGGTGAGCATGTCGACGACACCGCTGGAAGGTGGGGCCCCACGTCGCCGAAATCGGCGTACAGATCAACCCTACCGTTGAGCACTCCGGGACCGCAGTGCTCGTCGGCCCGTGAAGTGCGTCGGGGGTCAGACGTAGCATGGCAACGCATCGCAGCGCGAGAACGGGAGTGAGATGAGCGCGCAGCCGAATCCGCCGGATCCGGTCGCCGAGATCGCGGCGAGTGCGCCCGGCCCGCAGATCGGCGCGTTTTTCGACCTCGACGGCACGCTGGTCGACGGGTTCACCGCCACGGCGCATGCCAGCGACCGGATCCGCCGCCGGCAAGCGCGCATCGGCGAAATGCTCGGCGTCCTCGAGGCCTCGATGCGCTACCGATTCGGTCGCATGCAGTTCCAGCGGCTCATGACCCGGGCCGCGGGCTATCTGCGGGGCGAATCCCTTTCCGAACTCGACGAACTCGGCGAGCGGCTGTTCGTCGAGCGCATCGCGTTTCGGGTCTTCCCCGACATGCACGAGATCGTGCGGGCGCACCAGCAGCGCGGCCATACCGTGGTGCTCAGCTCGTCGGCGCTGACCATCCATGCCGAGCCCGTCGCGCGGTTCCTCGAGATTCCCCACGTGCTGTGCAACCACTTCGAAGTCGACGACGAGGGTCGACTCACCGGGCGGATCGCCAGGCCGGTGATATGGGGCGAAAAGAAGGCGACGGCAGTGCAACAGTTCTGTGAGGCCAATGACGTTGACCTGCAACGCAGTTACTTCTACGCCGACGGCAACGAGGACGCCGCGCTGATGGTATTGGTCGGCCATCCCCGGCCCGTCAACCCGCGCCCCGGCCTGGCCGCGATGGCCGCTCAGCAGGGCTGGCCGGTGCTTCGAGTGGCCAGCGTGCGCCATCGCGGCGGCCGGTTGAAATTCTGGCGAGCACCAATGAGCGCGCTGCGGCGCCGCTGAACGCAAATCCCCCAGTCCCCTAACACCGAAGACGCGAAACCCCTGACGCATGGCGGATCGCGAGGGGTTTGGCCACCGTTTCGGACCGTGCTGCGGCGCAACAGAATCAACGAAAGTTCTCACCAGCAAGGAGATATGACAATGCACCGATCACGCTTCGTTTCGTTCGCCAGTGCCGCAGCGATTTCGCTCGGCGCCGTCTTCGCGGCAACCGCACCCATCGCCCACGCGGAGAAGATCCCGGAAAAGACCATCAAGAGCGAGTGCTCCTCGGCAGGCGGCACGTACACCTCGGTGGTCAAAGGTGGCACAAGGTTCTCGACCTGCGACTACAAGGACAACGAGGGCAACGGCTATCGGGACTACTACGCCGACGGCTCGTACTACTCGACTCGTCCGATGTAACCCGTGTGGAACCCGCGGTCAGGGCGCTACTCCTACGACGACGTGTTCTCCAGTTTCAGTGCGATCGGGATTAGCGATTTCGTCCTCGACTGGCCTGATGAGGGTGGTCTGTAGCGTTCGAAGCCGCAGCACGCGAGGTCCTTCCCGGATGACGGCAGGGCGCCTAAGCTAAACTAGAACACGTTTCAGTTCGGCTAGCGCCCAACCGAGGAGCAGGCATGCACACCCCCATCTGCGACGAGCTCAACATCGAGTTCCCGATCTTCGCGTTCACCCACTGCCGCGACGTCGTCGTGGCGGTGAGCAAGGCCGGCGGTTTCGGCGTGCTGGGTGCAGTCGGCTTCACGCCTGAACAGCTCGAGATCGAGCTGAACTGGATCGACGAGAACATCGGCGACCACCCCTACGGCGTCGACATCGTGATCCCGAACAAATACGAGGGCATGGACTCGACCGACCTATCCCCCGACGTGCTCAAGAAGCAACTCAACGCGCTCGTTCCGGAGGAGCACATCGAATTCGCCAAGAAGATCCTCGCCGACCACGGCGTGCCGGTCGACCACAGCGACGACGACGCACTGCAGCTGCTCGGCTGGACCGAGGCGACCGCCACCCCGCAGGTCGAGGTTGCGCTGAAGCACCCGAAGGTGACGCTGATCGCCAACGCGCTGGGCACCCCGCCCGCGGACATGATCAAGCACATCCACGACGAGGGCCGCAAGGTCGCCGCGCTGTGCGGTTCGCCGTCGCAGGCCCGCAAGCACGCCGACGCCGGCGTCGACATCATCATCGCGCAGGGCGGCGAGGCCGGCGGGCACTGCGGCGAGATCGGCTCGATCGTGCTGTGGCCGCAGGTCGTCAAGGAGGTCGCGCCGGTTCCCGTCCTCGCCGCCGGTGGCATCGGCAGCGGCCAGCAGATCGCCGCGGCGCTGGCCCTCGGTGCGCAGGGCGCGTGGACCGGTTCGCAGTGGGTGATGGTCGAAGAGTCCGAGCACACCCCGGTCCAGCACGCCGCATACGCCAAGGCCACCAGCCGCGACACCGTCCGCAGCCGCTCCTTCACCGGCAAGCCGGCGCGGATGCTGCGCAACGACTGGACCGAGGCGTGGGAGAACCCGGACAACCCGAAGCCGCTGGGCATGCCGCTGCAATACATGGTGTCCGGCATGGCCGTCGCCGCCACGCACAAGTACCCCAACGAGAGTGTCGACGTGGCGTTCAACCCGATCGGCCAGGTCGTGGGTCAGTTCACCAAGGTTGAGAAGACCTCGGCGGTCATCGAGCGCTGGGTGCAGGAGTACCTCGAGGCCACCAACACCCTCAACGAGCTGAACGAGGCGGCTTCTGTCTGATTCACGGCTCGGCCGTGTGCGTCTGATTCACGGCTCGGCCGCATGCGTCTGATTCGAGGCTCGGCCGCATGCGTCTGATTCCAGGCGCCTGCGGCGGCTTTCTGATCGCCGTGTTGTGGATGGACCTGATATTCGACAGTCAGGTTCTTCGCCGTCGCGGTGGCGATGAGCTACCGCAAGCCGTGCTTAGTTCCATTGCGGATTACTACCACCGGGCCACCACCACGTCGCGACCGATGAGCTATCTCATCGCGGCTGTGATGGTAATTCTGTTGGGCACGTTGGGGTTTCGCGCGGCTCACGGCGACGATCCCGGCTGGTTGATTGTTGTACTGGCGACGCTGGCCGGTGTCCCAATCCTTCTGGCGCTGATCCGCACCGTGCCGAATGCGGTTGCGCTGGGCAACCGCACCGGAACGCCGGCGGAGCAGTCCCGTCTGGCGCGTTCCATCTGCCTCGACCATCTGGTGTGTCTGGCAGGCATGTCGGCATTTCTCGTCGTCTGGCTGGTGTTCGCCCGGACCTAAGCCCGATTTGGCCGCGAACGTTCCGTACCGCTCGACATTTCCTCAGAAAGTCGAGCGGTACGGAACGTTCGCGGGGTCTGGATTGACGCGACCCGGCTATGTAAGGTGTCATACATAACGCCCGATGGAGGTGCAGCCCCATGGCCAGTCCACGCGAGCGGATGGTGATCTCCGCCGCCCTGCTCATGCGAGAGCGCGGCGCCCATCCGACGGCCATCGCCGACGTACTCGAACACAGCGGCGCACCACGCGGCTCTGCGTACCACTACTTCCCCGGCGGCCGCACGCAATTACTTTGTGAGGCAATCGATTACGCAGGAGAATACGTTGCCGCGCGGATCGCCAAGGCAAACAGCGGTCTTGACGCCCTCGACCGCCTCGTGGCGTTCTACCGCAAGCAGCTGGTCGACAGCGATTACCGGGCCGGGTGCCCGGTCGTCGCGGTGTCCGTCGAAGCGGGCGACCCCGACAAGCAGGCGCCTGTGATCGACCGTGCCGCGGCAGCCTTCCGCCGCTGGACCGAGCTCATCGCGCAGCGGCTGATCGCCGACGGTGTGCCCGCCGGCCGCGCTGATGAGCTGGCGATGCTCGCGACCGCCTCCCTCGAGGGCGCGATCGTCGTCGCACGCGCGTCTCGTGACGTCAAGCCTCTCGACGTCGTCCATGGCCAGTTGCGCGCGCTGGTGGCCGCCGAACAGTCGGAAGGGAAGACCCGATGACCGATCAATGGCAACAGACGGCGTGCATCTTGTGCGAATGCAACTGCGGCGTCGTCGTGCAGCTCGACGGCCGCAAGTTGGCCAAGATCCGCGGCGACAAGGACCATCCGGCGTCACAGGGCTACACCTGCAACAAGGCGCTGCGGCTCGACCATTACCAGAACAATCATTTCCGCCTCACCTCTCCGATGCGTCGCCGGCCCGACGGAATCTATGAGGAAATCGATTGGGACACAGCTATTTCCGAGATTGCGATGGGCTTCAAGCGGATCAGTGAGACCTACGGCGGCGACAAGATCTTCTACTACGGCGGTGGCGGTCAAGGCAACCACCTCGGCGGCGCGTACAGCGGCGCATTCCTCAAGGCGCTCGGCTCGTACTACCGGTCGAACGCCCTGGCCCAGGAGAAGACCGGCGAAGCGTGGGTCGATGCGCACCTGTACGGCGGGCACACCCGAGGTGAGTTCGAATACGCCGAAGTCTCGGTATTCGTCGGCAAGAACCCCTGGATGTCGCAGAGCTTCCCGCGCGCACGCGTCGTGCTCAACGAGATCGCCAAGGACCCCGCACGTTCGATGATCGTCATCGACCCGGTGATCACCGATACCGCGAAGATGGCCGACATCCATCTGAGGGTCCGGCCGGGAACCGACGCCTGGTGCCTGGCTGCGCTTGCCGCGGTCCTTGTCCAGGAAAACCTTTGCAATGAAGCGTTTCTGGCCGAGCACGTCAACGGCGCCGAGTCGGTGCGTGAGGTGCTGGCCGATGTCCCCGTCTCTGAGTACGCGCAGCGCTGCGGGGTCGACGAAGAACTGATCCGGACTGCCGCACGCCGAATCGGCGGCGCCGACAGTGTCGCCGTGTTCGAAGACCTCGGGATTCAGCAAGCCCCGAACAGCACGCTGTGCTCCTACCTGAACAAGCTGCTGTGGATCCTGACCGGCAGCTTCGCCAAACGCGGTGGGCAGCATTTGCACTCGTCGTTCGGGCCGCTGTTTCGCCATGTGCCATCGGTCGGACGCACCCCCGTCACCGGTGCTCCGGTGATCGGCGGGCTGATACCGAGCAATGCTGTGCCCCAGGAGATTTTGACGGATCACCCCGACCGCTTCCGGGCGATGATCGTGGAAAGCAGCAATCCCGCGCATTCCCTCGCCGACTCCGCGGCTTGCCGTGCCGCGTTTGAGTCGCTGGAGCTGATGGTCGTCATCGACGTGGCGATGACCGAGACAGCGCGGCTGGCCCACTACGTCTTGCCCGCGGCCAGCCAGTACGAGAAGCCCGAAGCGACCTTCTTCAATTTCGAGTTCCCGCACAACACATTTCACCTGCGCCGCCGGCTGATGGAGCCGCTCGAGGGAACGCTGCCCGAGCCCGAGATCTGGGCACGGCTGATGCGCGCGCTCGGTGTGGTCGACGATGCTGCACTGACACCGCTGCGCGAAGCCGCCAAGGACGGACTCGCCGCGTACGCCGTGGCATTCCTGACAGCAGTCGGGGCCCATCCGATGTTCGGCAAGGTGCTGCCGTTCGTGTTGTACGAAACGCTTGGGCCAACGCTCCCTGACGGCCTCGAGGGTGCTGCGGCGTTGTGGGGCCTCGCGCAGAAGGCCGCGATGACGTACCCCGACGCCGTTCGCAGCGCGGGCCATGCCGACGGCAACGCACTGTTCGAGGCGATCCTTACCAGTGGCACGGCCGTGACGTTCACCGCGCACGAATACGAGGACGACTGGCAGTTGGTGAGCCACGCCGATCACAAGATCGCGCTACAAATGCCGGAAATGCTCGCCGAGATCCGCGGGCTGGCCGGCGCCCAACAAGCGCTCACCACACCGGAGTTCCCGATCGTGTTGTCGGCCGGTGAGCGCCGCGCGTACACGGCCAACGACATCTTCCGCGACCCCACCTGGCGCAAACGCGACGCCGACGGAGCGCTGCGCGTCAGCGTGGAGGACGCGCAGGCCCTGGGCCTGACCGAGGGCGGCCGTGCGCGCATCACCACGGCCGCAGGAAGCGCCGAGGCCAGCGTCGAGGTCAGTAAAGTGATGCTGCCGGGCCACGCGTCGTTGCCCAATGGCTTCGGCCTGGATTTCACCGATGGCGACGGCCTGGCCCACGTCCCAGGGGTCGCGCCGAACTCGCTGACATCCACTGATTGGCGCGATGCTTACGCCGGCACGCCATGGCACAAGCATGTCCCGGCGCGCATCGAGGCTGTGCCCGTGGCGGTGAGCAGCGCCTAGGTCACGGAATCGGCTGGCCGATGCCGAGCATGTTGCCTTCACTGTCGCGAAACCACGCGGCCATCTCACCCGATCCCTTGCTGAGATAATTGCCGGCCACCTCGGCGATGCCGTCAACGGTCTTCAGGCCCGGCAAGTCGACCTCCTCGAAAACCACTCCACGCCTGCGTAATTCGGCCACCGTAGCAGCAACATCGTCGACCGTGAATCCCATCTGGGTGAACGTGCCAGACGCGGCACCCGCCGATTGGAACAACGCGAATTCACCGTTCGGGCACCGGTACAGAAGACCGCCCGGCCTTTCTTCGCTGGGTTCCAGGCCGAGCTTCTCTGCGTAGAACGCCCTGGCTCGCTCCATGTCTTGCACCGGGAGCCGGGCCGCGATAGGGGTGTTGTTGAGCATGTCGGTTCCTTTCTTATCACCGTTGCCCGGCCGCGACTCCGGCGAGTAGCGCGGCGAACTCGGCGCGACGACTGGGATCCCCCAATGCACCTGCCGCATATTTCTGCGACGCCGGCCCCGACTGCACTGCGGGTGCCGGTTCATCGGCGGCGACGACGTCGGCCAGCGCCGCCGCGGCCTCGTCCGGCTCCTGCGGCGCCGGTCCCAACTCGGCCACCCACGCGTAGAGCTCGTCGGTGAGGTTGGGTCGAGGGTCGCCGCCCACCGGCGTGCGGTCACCCCATACTCGCTCGAGCTCCGTCATCACCGGGCCGGGCTGAAAGCACGACACGCGTATACCGGACGGCGCGGCCTCGACGGCGACACTGTAGAAGAGCGTCTCCAACGCGGCCTTGGCGGCCAGGTAGTAGCCCATTCCCATCACCGGAAGACCCGCCACGAAACAGGACGAAACCAGTATCAGATGACCGTGACCCTGCTGGCGCATGACCGGCAACGCCTCCTGCACCAACGCCATGGTTCCCCACACGTTCGTCTCGAAACTGGTCCGTGCCATATCGAGAGATACCTGCTCGACACCGCCGATCACCCCGTAGCCGGCGTTGTGCACAATGACGTCGAGGCGGCCCTCTGCTCCGACGATGTCGTCGAGCAACGGCCGCATTGCAGGTCGGTCGAGCAGGTCAAGACGCCGAACCTCGATGCGTCCATTCCCGGTATCCGCGGCGAGATCGTCGGCGACCGCCGCGTTCCGCGTCGTCGCATACACGGTGTGTCCGTCGCCGGCGAGACGGCGAGCGGTGGCATAACCAATGCCCCGCGGCGATGACGTTCCGGTGATCAGGACGACTCGAGACCGCATGCCACTCCCATTCGCTGTCATGACGTGCTGGACAGTGTGATCGCGATCGTAACGCCGCCGGTGGTCTTGACGACGTTTCCTTCTCAAGCATACAGTTGTGTATGTTTGGCTCTCGAAGACTCGACGCGATCGCCCACACGTCGCAGCCGTGGCGAATTCGCGAGATCACCAACGATTTTCGGCTTCTGGACGTGTGGGCGTTGCCGACGCCCGGCGGGCCGGACGACTTTCCGCGGCTGGTAAAGCTCATGTCGACGTTCGACCCGTCGCAGACCTCCGTCGTCGTGCGCGGACTTTTCGCGATCCGCTGGTCGCTTGGGCGACTGTTCGGCCTGGACCGCCCGGAAACCGGGCTGAGCGGCCGCGTAGCGACGCTTCGCGACCGTGTGCCCGCCGATTTATCCTCACCACCAACGGGTTTCGATGGCCATCTGTTCAGACCCCTCTACGTCACCGGCGACGAGTGCGCGCTAGAGATCGCCAACCAGACGGTGCACGGCGTGATGCACATTGGCTGGGTGCGAGATCAAGGCAGCGGCTATCGCGGGCAAATAGCCATCCTGGTCAAGCCCAATGGGCCGCTTGGCATCGCCTATCTAACGGCCATCGCGCCGTTCCGCCACCTCATCGTCTACCCGCTGATGATGCGCGACATCGGCCGCGCGTGGCGGCAATCGGGTGTCGGAACAGCCTCGTGAACTAAGGCGTCGGAGTCAGAGCCACCTCTGGGGGCAGGGGCGGGGTCGGGTTCGCGGGCATACCAGGCGGCGGCGTGGCATTCGGGCTCATGGGCCGCTGGGTCAGCAGGAGCAGCGCGTCCTTACCGCTGACTTCCTGAGTCTGGACGGCGTGCCACAAGTCCCGCAGATATCCGAGGCTGCGGGGCTGACCCTGATCGACAGGCGTGTCCGATGTGCCGGGCGGCAGGT
This sequence comes from Mycobacterium sp., assembly GCF_035274705.1. Classification (GTDB taxonomy): domain Bacteria; phylum Actinomycetota; class Actinomycetes; order Mycobacteriales; family Mycobacteriaceae; genus Mycobacterium. Next base: position 68,052 of record NZ_DATENY010000033.1, read on the forward strand.
TCTGGGGGCTCGACAGGTGCGGCACCCCGTCCTGCGGTGTCGGGAGATCGGCGGCCGCTGCCTGGACCGTCGTGTCTTGCGGCGGCGGCGCGGGAACCGCCGGGTCGGCCGGCACGGGAGGCAGCACCGGGATCACCGGATCGGCCGAGGCAGGCGCGGCGAACATCAACGCCGCCACGACCCCCAGCCCGCCGATCACGACGGACAGTGCTTTCTTGTCGATGTCAATCGTCACCGATGCCCCTTTCGGTTACCGCGATCACGCGGCGCTATTGGGTGCTTCAGTCTGGACAGCAAAATTGTTACACCTGTGCCTCTTGTGACCAAGAGGTCAATAAGCCGACGGGCACCGGAACACGTTTCACTTCGGGCTTTCGGAGACTTTCTGCATCCCGCAGCACAGGCCCCTATCTGTGGTGTAGCAATGGCGTATCGGTACTAGACAACGTCATATGAGGATTGCATCGATGCCGACTCCAAACCTTCCGCCCGGATTCGACTTCACCGACCCCGACATCTACGCAGAACGGCTGCCCGTCGACGAATTAGCGCATATGCGCAAGGTCGCGCCGATCTGGTGGAACGAGCAGCCGAAGGGCGTCGGCGCATTCGGCGACGGCGGGTACTGGGTGGTGACCAAGCACAAGGACGTCAAGGAGGTGTCGCGGCGCAGCGACGTGTTCTCCAGTAATGCGAAGACCGCCTTGCCGCGATACCGCGACGACGCCGACCCCGAGGCGCTGGAACGAGGCAAGGTCGTGCTCCTCAACCAGGACGCGCCGCACCACACCCATCTGCGCAAGATCATCTCGCGCGCATTCACCCCGCGCGCTGTCGAGTGCCTGCGCGACGAGCTCAACCATCGTGCGCAGAACATCGTGAAGGCCGCCGCGGCGGAGGGCTCCGGCGATTTCGTCGAGCAGGTGTCGTGTGAACTTCCGCTGCAGGCGATCGCGGGTCTGATGGGCGTGCCGCAGGAAGACCGCAAGAAGCTGTTCGACTGGTCCAACCAGATGGTCGGCGACCAGGATCCGGAGTTCTCCACCAACGACGCGATGGCCGCGTCGATCGAGCTGATCATGTACGGGATGCAGATGGCCGCCGAACGGTCCAAGAACCCCGGCGACGACTTGGTCACCAAGCTGGTGCACGCCGACGTCGAGGGCCACAAGCTCTCCGACGACGAGTTCGGCTTCTTCGTCATCTTGTTGGCGGTGGCAGGTAACGAGACCACGCGCAACTCCATCACTCAGGGCATGATGGCGTTCACCGACTTCCGCGACCAGTGGGAACTGTTCAAGAAGGAGCGGCCGGCCACCGCCGCAGACGAAATCGTCCGCTGGGCAACGCCCGTCACGTCGTTTCAACGGACGGCTCTGGAGGACACAGAGTTGTCGGGCGTGAAGATCAAGAAGGGCGAGCGCGTCGTAATGTTCTATCGCTCGGCCAACTTCGACGAAGAGGTCTTCGACGACCCGTACACGTTCAACATTCTGCGAGACCCCAACCCGCACGTCGGTTTCGGCGGCACCGGTGCACACTTCTGCATCGGGGCCAACCTCGCCAGGATGACGATCGATCTGATCTTCAACGCGATAGCGGATCAGATGCCCGACATCACACCGATTTCCAAGCCCGAACGGCTGCGGTCCGGCTGGCTCAACGGCATCAAGCACTGGCAGGTCGACTACACCGGCGCCAGCGCTCGCTAGCGCGGATAGTCGATGATCGAGCGCCAATAGTCCTCGGGTAGCTCAGTATTCGACCGCAACACCATCGCCAGGCCGGCGGCCATCGCGATACCCAATAGGCCGAGCCACAGCCCCGCGAGGCCGATGACGACCCACAGGACCGCGGTAACCGTCGGCCATGGAGACAGCACGGCAAGCACCGGTGCGAAGAAGAATCCGGTCCCTACGTACCAGGCGGAGCCGGTGCGATCGGAAATCAGGACGAAGCGCAGCCACTCTGGTATCGCCTGCTTGCTCATGGCTCAAGAGTGCCGGTCGCGGGTAAGTGTCGCAATTACCTCAGACGTAGGGTCTCGGCCAGGCCGGTGCGCCACACTGGGGCTGTGACCAGCGCCGCCCGTGTACAGAACCCGCCGTTCGGTTCGCTCATGCGGGAGTGGAGGCAGCGGAGGCGACTGTCTCAGCTCGACCTCGCGATCGAGGCGGACGTGTCCCCGCGCCACGTGAGTTTCATCGAGACCGGCCGGTCCACGCCGAGCCGGGCGATGGTGTTGCGACTGGCCGGCGTGCTCGATGTGCCGCTGCGCGAACAGAATCAGCTGTTGATGGCGGCCGGCCTGGCTCCCGTGTATCGCGAACGCTCCCTCGACGATCCCGACATGGCCCCGGTGCGGGAGGGCGTTGAGCGGGTTCTGAACGCATACAACCCATTTCCCTGTGTTGCGGTCAACCGAGGATGGCAGATCCTGCGGGTCAATGCGGGCGCCGCGGTACTGCTCGACGGTGTCACTGCACACCTCCTCGAGCGGCCGAACGCGCTGCGAATCGCCGTGCACCCGGAGGGACTGGCGCCGCGCATCCGCAACCTCGCGCAGTGGCGCCACCATCTGATCGATCGACTGCGGCGCGAGGTCGCGGTCAGCGGCTCAACAGAGCTCGCGGCGTTGCTGGCCGAAATCGAGTCCTACCCCGGCGGTTTCGACCAATCCCCCAATCTCGGCGGCGTCGCGGTGCCACTCGAGCTCTACACGTCCAACGGACAGCTGCTGACCTTCCTGAGCACCGTGACGACTTTCGGCACCGCGCTCGACCTGACCGCCGCCGAGCTATCCGTCGAGGCTTTCCTGCCCGCCGACGAATCCACGGCCGCGGCGCTGCGTGAAACGCCCGTGGGCGGACACAAACATCAATAGAGTCGGGCGGCATGAAGACCCGACACATTGCGGTGGCCGCGGCAGTCCTCGCCGCGGGGGTGGCAGGCTGCTCGTCACAGCCGCCTGCCCTCGGCAGCACCACGGCGAAGGTGACGATCGACGGCAAAGACACCGGCAATCCGCACAACGTGGTGTGCTCGCAAACGGGATGGTCGTGGATGATCCAAACCCCTGGCAAGGACAAGGGTTTCACCGCCGTTATTGACACCGGAGACAAGGTCACCGCGCGTTCGATCGACTTCCGCGACATGGCCGGCTTCACCGGCACTTACTGGATCGACAACATCGGCAATGCCGAGGTGACCGGCAACGCCGACGGCAAATACACGATCACCGGATCGGCCAATGGCGCCTTCACCGATCACCCAACTCACGGCGTCACGGCGACGTTCAGGATCGAAGCCGACTGCTGAGCACTTCTATCGCTGCGTTACACCAACGGATGTTGGTCTGCTCGTACATGCGACCGCCCATCAACGTCAGATAGGGCCCGATCCGCTTCGAATCGCGTTCGAAGACGGCTGTCTCGCGGCCGTCGAGCATCTCCTCGAGCAGGCGATCGTAGAGCGCGAGCTTCGCATGCGCCCGGTCCAGCCGCGCCATCAGTTCCTTCGTCGCCGCATGGGCGTCACCGACGTCGACGGCCTGCAGTTTGACCAGAAGCTCATCGCGCATCGCCGCCGGCCTGGCGGGCAGACCCGTGAATCGGTGAAGCTCCGCGCGGCCCTGGTCGGTGAGGGTGAACACCCGCTTGTCAGGACGCCGTTGCTGGCGGACGAGCCGCGCCCGGACGAGCTTCTCGGCCTCGAGGCGGTCCAGCTCTCGATACAGCTGCTGAGGCGTCGCCGACCAGAAGTTGGCAACTGAGACGTCGAACCGCTTCGCCAACTGATAACCCGAGGCGTCGCCCTCGATCAAAGCGGCGAGCACTGCATGCCGCAACGCCATCTAGACGCCCCTCTCGGTCCGGCTTAGTATCAATGACACCTATTCAACAAATTGGCTATTGAGGTGGTCAAGTGGTGCACCCGTTCCGCAGCGCAATCGAAGCGCGTGATATCGACGCCGCCATGGCGTTGATGCGCGACGACGTGGTCTTCCGCAGCCCGGCCGTGTTCAAGCCCTACCAGGGCACTGATGCACTGCGGCGGATTCTGGAAGCCGTGGTCGTGGTGTTCGAAGACTTCCGTTACACGCGAGAGATCGGCGCCGCCGGCGCCCGGGACCACGCCTTGGTGTTCGAGGCGCGAGTCGGTGACAAGCAGGTCGAAGGCTGCGACTTCATCCAAACCGATGAGCACGGCGCGATCAGTGAGCTGATGGTCATGATTCGCCCACTTTCGGGGACGGTGGCGCTGGCCGAAGCGATGAAGGCCCAGTTGGCGTCCGCCTAACTGGTCAGACCACTTGACCTCTGGCCAGTTCGCTGGCAGCCTGGGCCCATGGCCCTTCAACCGGTGAACCGCCGATCCGTGCCCGAGGACGTCTTCGAGCAGATCGTCTCCGAGGTGCTCAGCGGCGAGATGCAGCCGGGCCAACCGCTGCCCAGTGAGCGCCGGCTCGCCGAAGTCCTTGGCGTTTCGCGCCCCGCGGTCCGTGAAGCGCTCAAACGTCTGACCGCTGCCGGCCTGGTCGAGGTACGGCAGGGCGATGCCACCACCGTGCGCGACTTCCGGCGCCACGCCGGACTCGACCTGCTTCCCCGCCTTCTCGTCCGCGACGGCGAGTTGGACTTCTCGGTCGTGCGCAGCATCCTGGAAACGCGCCTGCACAACGGCCCCAAAGTCGCCGAGCTCGCAGCTGCGCGCCGCCGACCCGAGCTGTCGACGCTTCTCGACGACGTGCTGGCCAAGCTTGCCGACGAGGACGACCCCGTCGAACAGCAGCGGCATGCGCTGACGTTCTGGGATCACATCGTCGACGGCGCCGATTCCATCGCGTTTCGGCTGATGTACAACACGCTTCGGGCTACCTACGAGCCCGCGCTGCCTGCCCTGGCCACGGTGATGGCAAACGAGGTGGGCCGCCCGGAGACCTACCGCACGTTGGCTGACGCGATCACAGCCGGTGACCCGGAGCGCGCCAGGCAAGCCGCACACGACCTGCTCGAACCCGCAACCACAGCGCTGCTGGCAGCGCTCGACAACCTCCAGGAGCAACGATGACCGCCACGGCGGCGCGAACGACCGCGCGGAAAGGATTCACGCTGTCAGATGCATGGCGCGAATTCTGGAAACACCCCTCCCCGTGGATGATTGGCGCCGGCCTCGGTGCGTCGCTGACTGCACGAATTGCCGTCGGCGACTGGCAGATCGCCGACGCGATGGTGCCCCTGGTAATGATTGCGCTCTTCCCCTTCTTCGAGTGGACCATCCACGTGTTCATCCTGCACTGGCGTCCCAAACACTTCGGCCCACTGACCGTCGACCCGCTGCTCGCCCGCGAGCACCGCGCTCACCACATGGACCCACGCAACATTCCGCTCATCTTCATTCCGTGGCGGGCCCTGCTGTGGGTACTCCCGCTGACCATTGCGATTGCGCTACTGGCGTTTCCACGGCTTGGACTGGGACTGACCTACCTGGTGTTCATCGGCATGTTCGGGATTGGCTACGAATGGAGTCATTACCTCATCCACAGCGATTACAAGCCGAAAACCCGTGTGTACCGGGCGATTTGGCGCAACCACCGCAATCACCACTACAAGAACGAGCACTACTGGTTCACGGTAACCAGTTCGGGCACCGCGGATCGCGTGCTCGGCACCTACCCCGATCCGTCTGCCGCGGCCACCTCACCGACGGCGAAAAACCTTCACGCCGTCGAGGCGTGACGATTACTGGACGATGATCGGGTCGCCGATGTTGACCGTGTTGTAGTACCAGTCCGCATTGTCGGGGCTGAGGTTGATGCAGCCGTGGCTGACATTCGCATTGCCTTGCGACGCAACCGACCACGGCGCGGAATGGACGTAGACGCCACCCCAGGTAACCCGGACGGCGTCGGCGACCGTGAGCTTGTATCCCTCCGGATCATTCAGCGGAATGCCGATGGTGCGCGAATCCATGATGACGCTGGCCTGCTTCTCCAGCGCGGTGAAAGAGCCAGTCGGGGTGGGGTGCTTGGGCTTGCCCATCGACGCGGGCATCTGACGGACCACCTGGCCGTCCATGCTGACGGTGAAGGTATGGGCACTGATATCGGCGACGCCGACAGTCTTCGCTCCAGTCTCAAACGTCGTCTTCGCGCCGCCCGCCGTCACGGTGATACTCGAATGCGCCGGCCAGTAACCGCTCGGATTCCATTGCAGCACACGGTCATTGAGCCATGTGAAGGTCCCGTTCGGCGTCGCAGGTGAGCTGAAGTGGATCGACCTCTCGGCGCCGGACCGGTTCGCAATCGATTTCGCGAAAGTCACGGTGACCGGATACGCGACACCGACTTTCTGCCCCGGCGCCGGTTGGATGTTCGTGACATCGGTCGGTGTGGTCACAGCCGCCGAACTTGTTGCGACCGATCCCGCCATGGCGATCATCGCGACGCCCGCCAAGGCAAGCATATGTCGAACGGTGTTGGGCACTGCCTGCATTCGGCGAAGTCGGACGTTCAGCACACATTCATCGTAGTGGTTCACGATGGTTTGCCCTGGTAGCCACGCCCGGCCGGCAGTCGAACATGCAGCTCAAAACGATTCAGGCGGCGTCGATACGAGCCGTTGCCACCGCCCTATTCACGGCGAGCAGTGTGTAACTCAATGCCAACATAGAGCACGCGAGCACACAGATGTTGACGACGACGGTGGCTGTCCCGACGCTGTCAGGATCTAGGAAGTAGTACGGCGCGCGACGGCCCGCGGTGTTGAGCACGGCCAAAGCCAATGCCGCATAGGCCCCCGGATATGCCATCCAGACGATCGGTTGCCACCAATGGACCAATACCGGCACCACAAGGTGCAGCAGCACATTCACTGGCGGGTAGCCCATGCTGTGGCCGGTCAGAAACAGGTTCCAGATGACTCCGGCAACCACAACGTAGAGAACAACCGCGCCGCGAAGAACGACCCGCACGTCGGTGAGGTTATTCGGTTTCGCCCGATCAGGCAGGCGGCAGAATTGGCGGCGCGTCGGCGGGTGGCGGCGCGGGGGCCGGTGCGGGCGCATCGGCAGGCGGCGCCATCTCGGGCGCGGGTTGCACCGCGTCGTCACTACCGCCGTGAAGCCGGTCCCTGATCCGTGACAGGATTCCCGGCCGCTCGACGGGCGCGGGCGGTACCGGGGGCACTGCCTGTTCCGGAAGAGGCGGCGGAACGACCGGCGGCTGTGCCGCCGACACATCGGCGGGCACACC
>NZ_DATENY010000034.1:0-82227 GCF_035274705.1 Mycobacterium sp.
GCGCGGAGCCGGGCGCGAAAACACACGTCAACGCGACCGTGGCCGCCAGCATCAAACCCGTCGGGGTCAGCCCGGCCATCGCGGTCCAGAACACCAGCGCACACATCCCAGCCCACGGCGCCGCGGTCGACGTCCGCAGTCGCAGCACCGTCGCCGCCACCCACGGTAGGCAGCCATAGCCCACCATCAGACTCCAGTGGCCCTGCAAAAGTCGTTCGGCGACATACGGATTCCAGATGGTGATCGTCACCGCGACGAACTGACCGGCCAAGCCTGCCTCGGGCACCACAAACCCCGCGAGCCGAGCCGCGCCCCATCCCGCCAGCCACAGCCCGGCCACCAGTAGCGCCTTGACCACCACACCACCGTCGGCCACCCCGGAGACCAGGGCAACGAAGAAGTCCTGTGGCAATGCCCGCGGCGCGGCCTCCGACAACCCCAGCGCCGACTCGGACAGATACGAGCGCGGCGTCGACACCGCATCGCGGAACAGAAGATAACCCGGAGACAGCAGCGGCGCCGTCACCAGTAGAGCAAGCAGCAGCGCGTAGGCCGGCGCTAGGGCGGACCGCGCCTGTATCCGCGCGATCAGACCGGTCTGTCCGGGGGCAGATCCGACGGCCGGGACGCAGGCAGTTTTTCGGTCTTGGCCTCCGCGCCCGGCACGGGCTCACCGGCGTCGTCGCGCGCGAAGAAGCGATGGTCGGCCTCGTCCAGACCCGGATCGATCAGCGCGGACTCGGCCCGCAGGCTGAACGACCCGAGCAGCGCGCCGCCGATCAGCGCCACCAAACCCAGCCCCGTGAACGTGATCGGCAGGATGCGGCCCCACAGCCCGATGCGGTCGCGCTCGTCGCGGGCGCTGGCGACCTGGGACTCCACGGTCTGTTCGGTGGAGGTGACCGTGTAGTCGACGAACGTCACCTCCGGCTTGAGGGGCTCGCGGGCGTAGTAGTGGTAGCCGTGCTCCTTGGCCTTGACGATCGTCCCCGAGACGGGGTCCACCCAGAAGGTGCGCTGCGCGGCGTAGTAGCGCGTCATGGTGATCGGTTCTTCCGGGTTGCCCGGAAGGCCCCACAGTGTCGCCCGCGCGGTGACTTGGGCGTCGGCGTCGTCGTCGTACAGCGACGAGTACTTGATCGGCTCGACCAGCTTGTTGTCGGCGTCGTAGCCGACGTTCTGGGTGAACCGATAGGTGGTCAGGCCGTTGACGTCTTCTTCACCGTCGTAGTTGGCGTCGTAGGGCTTCTGCGCGATCGGGTCGAAGTACGGATACGTCTTCTTCTCGGTGTCGACCGGGAACCGGTAAGCCAGCCCGTCGTGTGGCAGCGCGATGTTGGTCGGCGGATTCTCTTCCTCGATCGCGCGCGGCTTCTGCACCGCACCGCCGGGGTTGCTCTCGCTCGAGACCGCCATGGCGGTCTTGCGGTTGAGCGTGACCGTGTCGACCATCGCCAGCAGCAACCCGTTGTCCTGCTGCTTGTCCGACCGCCGCAGCGTGCTGCCAACCTGAAGCGTGACCACGTCGGCATTGGCCGGAGATTCCACGCTCACCTGCTGCTGCAGCGCCAGCGGGACGTTCTTGTTGACGACGAACTTGTCGCTGTTCAGTGATATGGGATCGAATGCGCTCCCGGTTCCGTCGCTGACAAGCGAGGCCTCGACGTTGAGCGGAATCTTGGCGATCTTGCCCTTGGTGTAGGTGGACAGCAACAACGCGGCGATCAGCAGGGCAGCACCGAGCCCCATGATCCCGCATGCCGCTATACGCAGCGCCACTGCGCGATTCAAACTGTGCCTCCTTCAGCCCTGGGCCAGCCGCAAACCCGTTCGACCCTAACAGCACAATTTAAGGCCGACGCTTTATCCAGGCGCTTCGGCCGACGGCCGCTTGACTACCCGTTTTCTCCTGTATTCGATCCGCCCGGCACACTGGTCGTCGTGACGGAAAGCCCAAGCGTCGGCGGGACGCGTTCGTTTTTGCCCGCCGTCGAGGGGATGCGCGCTTGCGCAGCCGTCGGCGTCGTCGTCACCCACGTCGCATTTCAGACCGGCCACACCGGTGGCATCACCGGCCGGCTGTTCGGTCGCTTCGACCTCGCCGTCGCGGTGTTCTTCGCGCTGTCGGGGTTCTTGTTGTGGCGAGGCCATGCCGCCGCCGCACGCGGACTGCGGACCGTTCCGCCGACCGGGCACTACCTGCGATCCCGCATCGTGCGGATCATGCCCGGCTACCTGGTTGCGGTCGTGGTGATTCTGACGTTGTTGCCCGACGCCAAGGCCGACCTGACGGTATGGCTGGCGAATCTGTCGCTGACCCAGATCTATGTGCCGCTGACGCTGACCGCGGGCCTTACGCAGATGTGGAGTCTGTCGGTCGAGGTCAGCTTCTACCTCGCTCTTCCGGTGCTGGCGCTGCTGGCGCGACGGCTGCCGGTGCGTGCCCGGATCCCGGCGATCGCAGCCACCGCTGTGATCAGCTTCGGGTGGGCGTTGATCCCGTTCGACGCGCCCTTCGGCGTCAACCCGTTGAACTGGCCGCCCGCCTTCTTCTCCTGGTTCGCGGCGGGCATGCTGCTCGCCGAGTTGACCGTGAACCCGATCGGCTGGCCGCACCGGCTGGCCCGTCGGCGCGTGGTGATGGCCGTGATCGCGGTCGCAGCGTTCCTGGTGGCGGCCTCGCCACTGGCCGGCCCGGAAGGGCTGACGCCGGGGACCATCAGCCAGTTCATGGTGAAGACGGCAATGGGCGCGGTCGTCGCGGCGGCCTTATTGGCTCCGCTTGTTCTGGACGCCCCGGACTCCCCGCATCGCTGGTTGGGCAACACCGCGATGGTGACGCTTGGCCGATGGTCTTATGGCCTGTTCGTCTGGCACCTGGCCGCGCTGGCGATGGTGTTCCCGGTCATCGGCGAGTTCGCCTTCAACGGGCACATGCCGGCGGTGCTGGTGCTTACGGTGGTATTCGGGTTCGCGATCGCGGCGGTCAGCTATGCGCTGGTCGAGTCGCCGTGTCGAGTTGCTTTGCGGCGATGGGAGTTTCGCAACGAGCGTCCGGTGCCGCCGTTGGACAGCGCGGTCAGGAACGTGCCCGAGCCCGTCGCGCGATGACCTCGTCGCGCACGGCGGACCGGCGCGCCTTGCCGGCATCGTCGCGCAACGGCTTGTCGCTGAACTCGACGGTGCGCGGCACCTTGTAGGACGCAATGCGCTCGGCCAGAAACGCGATTACGGCGTCTTCGTCAAGGCCGTCCGCCTGAACGATCGCGTGAGGCACCTGGCCAAGGTCCTCGTCTGGGACACCAACTGCCAAGCACGACAAGACATTCGGATGTGCGGATAGAGCCGATTCGATTTCGGCGGGGTAGACGTTGCGGCCGCCGACGGTGAACATGTCGACGCGCCGATCGTTGAGATACAGGAAGCCATCCTCATCGAAGTAGCCGAGGTCGCCCAGCGAGTCCCAGCCGTCGCGGCTCTTGGCGGTGGTGCCGACGTAGCGGTAAGTCGGCGCGCTGCCCGGTGACCGGCGCATATAGATTTCGCCTGCCACGCCCGGCGGGCATTTGTTGCCGTCGTCGTCGAGCACCTTCATCTCGCCGGCGACGACGACGCCGACCGAGCCGGGATGCTCGAGCCATTGCGAGCCGGAGATGAACGTCAGTGCCTGTAATTCGGTGCCGCCGTACAGCTCCCAGATCACCTCGGGACCCAGCAGGTCGATCCACGCCTGCTTGATGACCGGCGGGCACGGCGAGGCGAGATGCCAGAACCTCCTGATCGACGACAAGTCGTATGCGTCCGGGTTGGCGCGGTAGACCGGAAGTAGGCGCTGCATGATGGTCGGCACCGTGGTGAGGAATGTGATGCGGTACTCGGTGACCAACCGAAGAAACTCGTGCGGTTCGAATCGAGGCATCAGAACCAGATGGTGTCCCTGCACCAGGCCGACGGCGAAGGTGGTAAAGCCCGTGTTGTGGCTCAGCGGCACAGAGAGCAGGTTGACGTCGCCCTCCATTGCACCCAGCGGGTAGCCGGCCGCCGCGGGTAATCGGCTGTCGCCGCCGGCCTCGATGAGCTTGGGCCGCCCGGTGCTGCCGCCCGACGCCATCGACTTCCATACCGGCGAGACCGCCTCGGGCAGTGGCGCGTCAGACGTCGCAGGGTCAGGTGTGAAATCGCCTGGCACACTGGGCGACACAGTGTTCGGATCCTCACGCCCGACGAGCAGGGCCGGTTGCCGGAGCTTCAGCAGCGCGGTGAGTTCGGCATCGGGCATACGGGCCGACAGCGGTTGCGGCGTCGCGCCGAGCTTCCAGGCAGCGAGTACAGCTTGTACCCATTCGATCGAGTTGGGCAGCACCACCGTCACGTAGTCACCTTGTCGGACACCGAGTTCGGCGTACGCACGCGCGAGCCGGTTGGTCGCCGCATCGAGTTCACCGCGTGTGATGCTGCGGCCCTCGCAGGTGACCGCGGGCTCGTCGGGCGCCAATTCGGCCAGGCGGGCGAACTGTGTGCCGATGGGCGGGATCGGTGCGGTCATCTAGTCGATGCTAGGACGTCTCCTGGCGAACGTTCCCTTACGTATGAGATCTGAGCGAAATCTCGAGCGGTAAGGAACGTTCGTCCGGAGAGTCGACAACTGACCGCGCGCTCATCGCCACCGTGGATGCCGCAACCATCGCCACCGACGCGAGCGCCAGCAGCTGCACGCCCCAGGCGTGCCCGACATAGCCGTCGACCGAGCGCCACGGATTCTGGCTCAGCACCGCACCCGCCAGGATCAGCCCGCCTGCGGACAGCCCGACGGTGACTGCGTCGCAAAGCTTTTCGCGTCGCCGCAGCATGTATCGCAGGCCAAGTGCAGCTCCGACGGCGACGATGCCCGCCATCCCGGAGATGACCGCTCCGGCCGCCAGCACCGCGACGCCGGCAGCGGCCGGTCCTGGCCGCCATGGCCGTGCCGGCTCATCGGGCGGACGTTGTCTGCGAACAGGCAGGAACGCCAGCAGCGCCAGAAGGGGCAGCAGTGCCAGCCCGCCGATGAGTCCAGCGCGATAGAGCGTGTTGGACGAGAACGTGAGCGTGATCGGTCCTGAGGTCCCCGGCGGTATCACCCAGCCCTGCTGCCAGCCGTTCACCGTCACCGGGTTCAACTGAGAGCCGTCACCGGCGCGGGCGGTCCAGCCCGGATTGATGCTCTCGGGGACGACCAGCACACGCGCGGCGTCAGACGGCGGAACAGTCAGCTCGCGGCGGTCCGCGCTCCACGCTCCCTTCTGCGTGGGAACGGTTGTGGCCGTGTGCAATTGGCTAGCCAGCGGACCAGCCAGTTGTACGCCGTCGACGAAGAATGCTGCGCCGGGGCTGACCAGTAGCTCCTGCTGGCCGGCGGGCAGCGTGATCGGCTCGGCCCGGCAGGGCTTCGCGGCCACGGGTTGGCCGTCGAGCAGTGCGCCGACCGTCGTCGCTATCGACGTCTGCACGAACTGCCCGGCGACACCGATGATCGGGCCGCGGCCGCAGGGCAGGTCGATGCGCCGGTCCCGGTTGCGGGCCGCGTCGGCAGCGGCGATCGGAGCACCCCGCGAGTCGACCGCGGTGACTTCGGCCAGGCCGGGCGGCTTGAGCTGATCGAATCCCAGTGCCGTGCGGTCGATGACGTCGTTCCAGCCCAGCAGCGACACCCTGATGGTGTCGGTGATGTACGGCTTGAGGTCGAGTGTCTGAGCCCCGGCGTCGGCGGCCACTCGGCGCACCTGCGGACCGTCGCCGAGGTCGACGGCCACCAGCGTCGGATGGGCAGGCAGCTCCGAGGAACTCGGCGTTATCCGCACGCCGGCGACCTCGCTGCGGGTGGGCAGTTTCAACGTGAGGGTCGGCGACGTCCTGTACTGAACGACGCTCTGCGGCGCCGTCCACGCGGTGCCCGGATCGCCGTCCGCCGCGGCATAGGCCGAGCCGAGCACGTCGATCGGATCGGCGTCGCCAGTGGCCCGCGCAGCGCCCGGCGCGCTGATCAAGTCGGCCAGGTTGGGCCCTTGCCGTGCGCGCACCCACACCGTCGGTGTCACGGCGATCTGTGACGGCACGGTCAGTGTGCGACTCAGGTTCACCGGCTCCTCCGGGGACAGCGCCATCGCCGCCGCGCACCGCACCCCGTTCGGGCCGTCCGCGCAGCCCGGGCGACCAAGTAACTCCGGCCCCAGGTCCCATTGTGCGACAGCCGAATTCGTGGGCGGTCCGGGTACGTTCACCGTGTGCCGCAGGTTGATCGGATGGGCGAAGCCGTTCGCGTCGTACTGCGTGACAGAAAAGTCGGTGATGCCGAACTGCACGCCTGCCGATCCGTCCTCGGTGCCTGCGGCGGTGATGCGCACCCAGGGTGTCTCGCCGTAGGGCAGTGCGACCGTCAACGGCTTGCCGGGGTTGTCGAACCGCACCGTGCTGGTGCCGTTGATGGTGGACACCTCCATCCGGCGGACCTGCGCGCCGACAGCGGTGGCGCTGGGTGTGATCGTCAGGGTCGCGTTGGTCACCGGATGGTCGAAATCAACCTGCAGCCATTGACCGATGGCCGCCTGCAACGCATTCGACACCCAGCTGGTCGACGAGTCGGAGTCGATGGCCGCCGCCGGGCCGAGCGCCGGTGCGACGTTGGGTAGCGCGGTCGAGTCCGCCGCCGAACTCGACACGGAGATCCGTCCGCCGTTCCATTGCCCGTAGACCGAGTCGGTGCCGCGGGCGGGATAGTCGAGTACGCGGTTGAAGGTGTGCCGGGAATCGTCAGGGGAACGGATGGCCGACGAGTGATCGTCCACGCGGCCGTAGTCGGTTTCGCGCGCCAGGGGGGTGTCGGTCACGGTGACACGCGGGACCGGCAGACCTGCGCGTTGTGCGTCACCGGTCAGCAGCATCGGTCCCAACGGCGGCTGACCCAGAAGTCGTCGCCGCTCGTCGAGCCGCAGCAGTGATTCGGGCCCGCCGTCCACGCGGGCCATCGCGTCGGTGTCGACGAGATATGGGTGCATCCCCGCTGCGCCGTCCACGCGGTAGATCTCGACGGCGGGGTAGCGCGGCCGCAGCCCGCTGTCGGTGATGAATCCGGTCAGCGTGCCGGGGCCGACAGGTTCGCCGAACTGTGCCATTTTGACGAGCCCGCCCGAACCTTCTATCGCCCGGTGCACCAGCAGCGGTCGCGCCGAGCGCGACGTCTGCGGGTCTAGGTCGTTTCGCACCACGACATACGAAATACCTTGCTTTGCAAGGGTATCGGCCAAGCCTGCCGACGGCCGACCGGAGGCGAACAGTCGCTGTACCGAGTCCAGCGCGCGGATGGTCTCCGGCGGCGTCAGCGGGATCGAGTCCCGCACCCCCCATGCGCTGTTGCCAAGGACCTGGAGCGGTTCGTCGTGGCTGGTGCCCCACATCTGGGTGGCGAACGGCGCACCGGGAGCCACCAGCACTCGGCCGCCGTCGTTGTGCTCGTCGAGCCAGTCGGCTGTTTGATGCCAGTACTGCGGGATCGCGTCGAAAGCCCCTGGCGGAGTTAGCCGGCCGGTCCATGCGAGCGAAGTGGAGGCGGCCAGCGCGACGAGCACCACGACGCCCACGGCGATGCGCTTGTCGCGTTCTGGGTGAGCGAACGCGGTCATCCACTCGCCCCGTGGTGCGCTGCCCGGCAACGGAATGCGGCCCAGCAGATGCGCCAACCCGAGCGCCAGCGGCAGCCGCAACAGCGGCTCGAGTTTGTGCATGTTGCGCAGCGGTGTGCCGCCTGCATCGAGGAACGCCTGAACATAGTGGGCCACAGGCGATCCCAGCCCACCCGAATAGCCCGCGGCCAGCAGGACGACACCGATCAGCAGGATGATGATGAGCCGGCCGCGCGCAGGCACCGACCGCATTGCCAGCCCGGCGAGCCCGGCCGCCGCGACCAGCGTCGTCGCCAATACCGCGACCGATCCGGTCACCAGTGAGGCACCGGCGGTGGCGTTCGGCGCGACGAACGGTGTCCAGCGGTCGGTGCCACGCAGCATCTCGGTCAGCGACATCCACTGCGTGGTCACGCCTGAGGACTCGATGAAGTCAAGGAACGGCGGGCTGATCCGCCCCAGCAGCAAGAGCGCGACCACCCACCACAACACGGCCAGCGCCACACATGGAAGCCACCACGCGGTGAAGCGCCACCACAGCCGGTTCGGTCGGTGACAAGCCCACCAGATCACCGCGGCCAGACAGCCGGTCAGCGTGGCAACGGCATTGACCGCGCCCATCAACGCGATCGCCAAAGCAGACCGCGCCGCCATCAGCCGAACCGACCTGTCGCCCCGAAGCGCGAGGATCACCGGGAGCAGCACCCAAGGCGCGAGCATCATCGGCAGAGTCTCCGACGAGATCGCGCCCAGCGTGGTGAGCACACGCGGCGACAGCGCGAACGCGGCCGCGGCAACGACGCGCGACGTCGGACTACCGATGCCGAGCGCCTCGGCCACCCGCAGCAGGCCCCAGAAACCGACAATCAGCAGCAGTGCCCACCACAGTCGCTGGGTCACCCAGCCGGGCAGCCCCACCGCATCGCCGAGCACAAAGAACGCCCCATGCGGGAACAGATAGCCGTAGGCCTGGTTCTGCGCCTGGCCGAAGGGCAGCTCGCTGTTCCACAGGTTGAACGCACGGGCCAGGAACCGCAGCGGGTTGGCGGTCAGGTCCAGCTTGGTGTCGGGCGAAATCTGTCCGGGCGACTGGGCAAAAGTCAGGAGCAGCGCCGCCGCGGCGGCCACCCACAACCAGCGCCGCGACAGCGGCTGGCGCACACTAGCGTCCGAGGACAGCGAAGCTGTCCACAGATTAGGTTCGGTCGCCGTACTCAACCCTGTTGAGCACTGACGACGCCGGATCGCCCGGTTGCAGCGGCGGCTTGCTGTCCTGCTGCACCATCAGCGTCACTCCGAATATGGCCGCCGCACCCAGCAGCAGGCCGACGACGATGCTGGCCGCGGCGGGCACGAGAAACCGGTCCATGCGGCCAACGTAGCAGACAATGTTTTGCGTGCCGCCGCCCGAACGTGTCCTCTGGCGCTCGGGAACGTGCTGCGTGTGGGTCGGTTATGACGACGCCCGGACCTGGCTTGACGACCACGGCATCGATAGTTATCTCGGCTCCAACTGAAGCTGATCGGTATGGTCTGCCACCCAGCCCGCGAGACGGCCGTCACTCGCGCATGACAGCATGGCCGAATGGCCTTGCCTCGTCGACTCTGTGTTTTGGCGGCGCTGTCCTCTCTTCTTGCGGCCTGTTCGTCGCCGGCGCAGACCCCCGGCCCTTCGTCGTCGATGCCGTCTCCGACCATGGCCGCGACCGTCGCGCCGGGTCCCGCTCCGGCAGGCTTACCTGTCGCTCCTGCCTGTGGTGACGGTGAGGCCCTGCTGGCGGGCATGTCGACGCGCGACAAACTGGCCCAGCTGGTCATGGTCGGCGTCAAGGACGCCGCGGACGCGCGCGCGGTCGTCGACACCCATCACGTCGGTGGCATCTTCATTGGCAGCTGGACTGACATGTCGATGCTGTCGGACGGCACACTGGCCGACATCGCGTCCGTGGGCCCGCTGCCGCTCGCTGTCAGCGTCGACGAAGAAGGCGGCCGCGTATCGCGGCTGGCCGGGCTGATCGGCAGCCAGCCGTCGCCGCGCGTGCTCGCCGCCAGCCACACGCCTGAAGAGGTGTACAACATCGCCCTGCAGCGCGGTCAGGCGATGCGCAAGCTGGGCATCACCATTGACTTCGCGCCGGTCGTCGACGTCACCAATGCGCCCGACGACACGGTGATCGGTGACCGCTCGTTCGGCGCCGACCCAACGGCGGTCACCGACTACGCCGGCGCGTACGCCCGCGGACTGCGCGACGCGGGCCTGCTGCCTGTGCTCAAGCACTTCCCCGGACACGGCCACGGCTCGGGCGACTCGCACACCGGCAGCGTCGTCACCCCGCCCGTCGCGGATCTGCAGACCAACGATCTGATCCCGTACCGCACGCTGACCACCCAAGCGCCGGTCGCCGTGATGGTCGGACACATGCAGGTGCCCGGGCTGACCGGCAGCGACCCGGCGAGCCTCAGCCCGGCCGCATACGCGCTGCTGCGCTCGGGCGACTACGGCGGCCCTGGGTTCAACGGGCCGGTCTTCACCGACGACCTGTCGTCCATGCAGGCGATCAGCGATCGTTTCGGCGTGGCGGAGGCCGCGCTGCGTGGTTTGCAGGCCGGCGCCGACGTCGCGTTATGGGTTACGACGGATGAGGTGCCTGCGGTCCTGGACCGGCTGGAGAAAGCGCTCGCGGCCGGCGAGTTGACGATGTCGGGCGTCGACGCGTCTGTGCTGAGGATCGCCGGTGTGAAGGGGCCGAATCCACGCTGCGGCCGCTGATCGGCCACCCATTGCTTACCCTTGAGCAATGGCCGGAGGTACGAAGCGTTTGCCGCGCGCCGTGCGCGAGCAGCAGATGCTCGACGCCGCGGTGCAGATGTTCTCGGTCAACGGCTATCACGAGACGTCGATGGACGCGATCGCCGCCGAGGCCCAGATCTCCAAGCCGATGTTGTATCTGTACTACGGCTCCAAGGAGGAGCTGTTCGGCGCGTGCCTGGATCGTGAGCTGCAACGGTTCGTCGATGAGGTCCGCCAGACGATCGACTTCACGCAGAGCCCGAAAGATCTGCTGCGCAACGCCGTTCTGGCATTCCTGAACTACATCGACACCAACCGGGCATCGTGGATGGTGCTGTATACGCAGGCCACCAGCTCACAGGCGTTCGCCCACACCGTGCGCGAAGGACGAGAGCGGATCATCGAGCTCGTCGGCAGGCTGCTGCGCTCTGGCACCCGTCACCCCGAGCCCGACACCGACTTCGACATGATGGCCGTGGCATTGGTGGGCGCGGGTGAGGCGGTGGCCACCCGCGTCAGCACTGGCGAGGCCGACGTCCACGAGGCCGCGGAGCTGATGATCGACCTGTTCTGGCGCGGCTTGAAGGGAACGCCTTCGGATAAAGACGCTCAGGCGGTGGCGTCCAACTAAGCTCGCGCCCGATGAACGTCATCACATCTGTTGTTTGCATGGGCGCCACATTCTCGATGTGCTGGTCCGTCCGGTGTCGGAGATTCCTTCTGGGCAGGACACGGCGTTGGTCGAGCAGGGATTAGGCAGCGATCACGGCGATTTCGACCTCGCCGGCGCCGACGCCTTCGCCGAAACTGCGGGGAGATCGTAAAAGTCGACGAAATCGCGATCTCCCCGCAGTCTCGGCGAACTTAAAGAGCGGTCACCGTGCCCTTCAGATGCGGGTCACCCTTCGTCAAGTGCCGCAGCGTGAGCTCCCACCCCTCGGACACGCGATCGACGTAAAGCCCTGCGCGGGCCGGCAGCACCACTGGCTTGGCAAAGCGCACCGAATACCTAACTGCATCCGGCAGCTGGCCCTCGATGTTCGCCAAAACGGCTGCGGCCGTGAACATCCCATGCGCAATCACCGTCGGGAAGCCGAACAGCTTCGCCGCGATCGGGTTGGTGTGGATCGGATTATGGTCACCGCCGACCGAGGCGTAGTGGCGGATCTGTCCCGGAGTGATCCGCAGCACCGCGTTCGGCGGCCCCGGCTTGCGCTGTTTCTGCGGCGGCGGCTTCGGCTCGTCGGACAAGCTGGTCCGCTGCTGGTGCAGGAACGTCGTCACCTGATGCCACGCCTTGTCGTTCCCGACGCTGATGTCGGTCACCACGTCGACCAGCAGCCCGCGGCGGTGCTCACGCAGGTTCTCCGCGTGCACACGTGCGGAGACGGTATCGCTCACCAGAATCGGCCGGTACTGCTTGATGTGGTTTTCGATGTGCACCGAACCCATTGCGGCGAACGGAAAGTCGAAGCCCGTCACCAACGACATCACCGTCGGGAACGTCAACGCGAACGGGTACGTCAGCGGCACCTTGTCGCCAAATCGCAAGCCGGTGACGTTCGCATAGTCGGCCACGTTCGCCGGGTCGATCGTCAGCTCGTCGACAGTCAGCGTGCGATCGGGCAACGCGTCGCCCCGCGGCACGAACGGCAGCGCCCCCGCCGCAGCGCGCACCAGGTTCATCAGACCCGACGGTTGCGTCACCTCATGCTCCCAGCCACGCCTGGCCACACACCCGGATCGTGTTGCCCGTCACGGCATTCGACGCCGGGCTGGCGAAGTAGGCGATCGTCTCGGCGACGTCGACGGGCTTGCCGCCCTGATACAGCGAGTTGAGCCGACGGCCGACCTCACGGGTCGCCAGGGGAATCGCCTCAGTCATCTTGGTCTCGATGAACCCGGGCGCGACGGCGTTGACCGTGACGTTCTTGTCGGCGTAGGCGGCGGCCAGAGACTCCGTCAGCCCGATCATCCCCGCCTTGGTCGCGGCGTAATTGGTCTGCCCACGGTTGCCCGCGATGCCCGCCATCGACGACAGCCCGACGATACGACCCCCTTCGCCGAGGGTGTTGTTGTGCACCAAGCCCTCGGCAAGCCGAAGCGGCGCAAGCAAATTCACCGCCAGCACCGAATCCCAGCGGGCTTCGTCCATGTTGGCCAGCAGCTTGTCGCGGGTGATGCCCGCATTGTTGATCAGCACATCGGCCCGACCGCCGTGGACGTCACGCAGATGCTCGGTGATCTTGTCGACGGCGTCCTCGGCGGTCACGTCCAGCGTCAGGGCCGTACCGCCGACCTTCGACGCGGTCTGACCCAGCGCCTCGGCCGCCTCTTCTATGTCGATGCAGACCACCTTGGCCCCGTCCCGCGAAAACACCTCGGCGATCGTCGCGCCGATACCCCGCGCGGCGCCCGTCACGATCGCGACCTTGCCGTCCAGCGGCCTGTCCCAGTCGGCCGGAGGCGCCGAATCGGCCGCGCCGACCCGGAACAGCTGCCCGTCGACATAGGCCGACTTCCCCGACAGGACGAACCGCATCGTCGACTCCACGCCGGTCGCGGCGGGCTTGGCGTAGGGGGAGAGGTGCACCAGGTTGACGGTCGCACCGCGCCGCATCTCCTTGGCCAGCGAGCGGGTGAACCCCTCGAGCGCCCGCTGCGCGATTCGTTCATGAGCGCTGCCGGTCTCCTGCGGCGTGGTGCCGACGACGACGACCCGACCCGACGGCCCCAGGTTGCGCAGCAGCGGGGTGAAGAACTTGTACAGACCCTTCAGTCCCGCGGGCTCGGTGATGCCCGTCGCATCGAACACCAGTCCGCCGAACGAATCCGCCCAGCGGCCCCCGAGGTTATTGGACACGACGTCGTAGTCCTCGGCCAGTGCGGTGCGCAGAGGCTCGGCGACGCGGCCCTCTCCGCCGATCAGCAGCGTGCCGGCCAGCGGCGGTTCTTCGGGCTTGTAGCGGCGCAACGTCTCGGGCTGCGGGATGCCGAGCTGCTTGGCGAGGAACGATCCCGGTGTCGAGTGAACGATTTGGGAATACAGATCGGTAGCCATGGGACGAACTTACTCCAGAGTAAGAACGGTGGGTAGTATGGCCATAGAGAACCCAACAACTTCAGGCAGGCAAACGTGGCAAGCAGCACAATTAGCCGACGGGTCGCGGTCCTCGGCGGCAACAGGATTCCGTTCGCGCGCTCGGACGGCGCGTACGCCAACGCATCCAACCAGGACATGTTCACCGCTGCGCTGGGTGGACTGATCGACCGCTTTAACCTGGACGGCGAGAAGCTCGGCGCGGTGATCGGCGGCGCGGTGCTCAAGCACAGCCGCGACTTCAACCTGATGCGCGAATGCGTGCTGGGCAGTTCACTGTCGTCGTACACGCCGGCGTTCGACCTTCAGCAGGCCTGCGGGACCGGTCTGCAGGCGACGATCGCCGCGGCCGACGGGATCGCGGCGGCCCGCTACGACGTGGCCGCGGCCGGCGGCGTGGACACCACGTCGGATGCGCCGATCGCGTTCGGCGACGACTTCCGTCGCGTGCTGCTTGGCCTGCGCCGCGCCAAGTCGAACGTCGACCGGCTCAAGCTCGTCGGCAAGCTGCCCGCATCGCTGGGTGTGGAGATACCGGTCAACAGCGAGCCGCGAACAGGGCTGTCGATGGGCGAGCACCAGGCCATCACCGCCAAGCAGATGGGCATCAAGCGCGTCGACCAGGACGAGCTCGCGGCAGCCAGTCACCGCAACATGGCCGCCGCCTACGACCGTGGCTTCTTCGACGACCTCGTCACGCCGTTCCTTGGCGTGTACCGCGACAACAATCTGCGTCCGGATTCGTCGGCCGAGAAGCTCGCGAACCTCAAGCCGGTGTTCGGCGTCAAGGCCGGTGACGCGACGATGACGGCAGGCAATTCGACGCCGCTGACCGACGGCGCTTCGGTGGCGCTGCTGGCGACGCCGGAGTGGGCCGCCGCGCATTCGATCGAACCGCTGGCCTACTTCGTCGACGCCGAGACCGCGGCCGTCGACTACGTCAACGGCAAGGATGGCCTGCTGATGGCACCGACCTATGCGGTGCCGCGGCTGCTGGCCCGGAACGGCCTTAGCCTGCAGGACTTCGACTTCTACGAGATCCACGAGGCGTTCGCGTCGGTGGTGCTGTGCCACCTGCAGGCGTGGGAGTCCGAGGAGTACTGCAAGGAGCGGCTTGGCTTGGATAAGGCTCTGGGCCGCATCGACCGGTCGAAGCTGAACGTCAACGGCTCGTCGATCGCGGCGGGTCACCCGTTCGCCGCCACCGGCGGGCGGATCGTCGCTCAGCTGGCCAAGCAGCTCGCCGAGAAGAAACAGGAAACCGGCCAGCCGGTCCGGGGCCTGATTTCGATCTGCGCGGCCGGTGGGCAGGGCGTCGCCGCGATTCTCGAGGCGTAGAAAAAACTTCGGAAAAAACTTTCGGGGAGTGTGTAACGGCCGCGAGGGGGTAGTCGATACACGTGGTAGCTCCGTGTTGCCGTCTGACCCCCCGACCCGACGGCAATACGGGGCTCTTAATTTGTGCCGCCGGGTGCTTCGATGGTGAGTATGCAGATCAGCCTCAGCCTCGTCGGATTACTTTCAGATACGGGTGGCGGTTCGCCGGTCGATGCGACCGTGCGCCAGCTCGCCGAGCTGCGCGACGAAGGCTTCCGCAGAGTCTGGATGGCCCAGCTGCCCTACGACCCGGACCTGATGACGATCCTCGCCGTTGCGTTGCACGAGGTCGACACGATCGAGGTCGGGACCGGGGTGGTGCCGATCCAGGTGCAGCATCCGACGCAGCTGGCGCAGCGCGCCCTGACGCTGAACGCGATCGCCGGCGGACGGTTCACCCTCGGCCTTGGATTGAGCCATCGCATGGTCACCGAACAGATGTGGGGCATCTCCTACGACAAGCCGCTGCGCCGCATGCGCGAGTATCTCGACGGCCTGCTGCCGCTGCTCGCCGGGCAGGCCGCCGATGCTGTCGGCGAGACCGTCACGACGAGAGGGTCGCTGCAGATACCCAGCGCACCCGCGCCCGACGTCTACCTCGCCGCGCTGGGGCCGCAGATGTTGCGGCTGGCGGGTCGTCGCACAGGGGGAACGCTGACGTGGATGACCGGACCTAAGACGCTTGCCGAGCACGTCAGCCCGACGCTGCGTGAAGCGGCAGCCGAGGCGGGCCGCCCGGCCGGTTCGGTGAGGGTCGGCGCCTCGCTGCCGATCAGCGTCACCGACGACGTCGACGCTGCGCGTCGCCAGGCCGCGCAAGAGTTCGCGATCTACGGGCAGCTGCCGTCGTACCGCGCCATGCTCGACCGCGAGGGGTACGCCGGACCCGAGGACGCGGCCATCATCGGCGACGAGAAAACAGTGTCCGACCGACTCGACGAACTGAGCGCAGCTGGTGTCGACGAGTTCGCGGCTGTCGTGTTCGATTCCTCGCCGGAGGTGCGTGAACGGACGCGTGCGCTGCTGCGAACGAGAGACAAATAGCGCCGGAAATTCCTCTGGTGTGCCCCGTTGATCGGGCGTACGATCGATCGCACGACGGGTTCGGGAGTGACCGATCCGAAGTGCCGGTACAAGAGGTGGAAGCCGGCCGCGCGAGATTGAAAAGACGCCCTCAAGTGTCCTCCCGAACCCGCCCTTTTTGTGTCGGAGGGGTGTGGCTAGCCACACCGCAGATTCGCCGAGCACCACAATCGAGGCCGACGACCGCAGTGCGCCACCGTGGATGACGTGACTATCACCGCTGTTTCCAGCTAATTCGATTGGACCCGAACGCTTCTCACTCCGCTGGCCTTCGAACAGCGCTCTCGCGCAGCACCTTTCGATCACTGAGCGCGCAGTGGAGAAACACGTTTCGGCGATCTTCGCCAAGCTCGACCTGCCGCCGTCGCAGGCCCATCACCGCCGTGTGCTGGCGGTGGTGACGTAGCTCAATTCCTGAAGCGACCAGATCGTCAGGTACGCCAGCCCGAAGAACGCCGCCACAGCCAGCGCCACTCCAGTCGATTGGTGATATGCGAACGGCGAACGTACCCACTCGAGCGTGGTTGCTACCACCGCTCTTGGTTGTGTCACCAAATCCCAAGAACTCCAACGCTGGAACCGTCCGATGACCACTCCGATCGCACACAACCCGATCGACACGATGACTGCCGCCCAGCCCGCAACCGCACCCCACTCGCGTTGGATGCGCTCGTGTACCAGTCGCATCGACACCACGCCGAGCATGATGCCCGTCCAGGCTGCGAACCCGTACTGCAGGACGTGACGCCAGAGTTCATTGCGTCCGCCGAGGTGCACGAGGTCGGTGACCAGGTACGGCGAATTCGGCAGGAACGCCAGCCAGCCCAAGCCCAATGGCAGTAGCCACACTCGACGATGCACACCTGCGAAGCCGGCGGCGAAAAAAGACGGGAATCCAGGCGAGGAATAGATTCCAGATGAGGAACCCAGTGGGGTAGAGGAGTCGTCTGGTCGGGTCCGTGATTCCCAGTACACCTGTCAAAACGGTGCTTGCCACCAGCGCGACGATCAGAACGGCGCGAGGGGCATTCGTCATCAGTCCAGTTTGCCCGACAGTTTTCACCGCGAGCAGACGCAAACCTGCCCAGTTCTGGAGCGATTTGGGCAGGTTTGCGTCTGCTCGTGCAGGAGACCAACGCAAAAGGCCCCCGGCTTCCCGGAGACCTTTTGTGTTTGAGGCGGCTCGGATGTTCCAGAAGGCTTAGAACGCCGCCTCGTTCAGCTCCATGATCTCGTTGTCGATGGTGTCGATGACGTGGCGGGTGCTGGTGAGCAGCGGCAGGAAGTTCTTCGTGAAGAACGACGCCACCGCGACCTTGCCCTCGTAGTAGGCGCGATCCTCACCGCTGGCCCCGGCATCGAGCGCCTCGATGGCCTTGGCGGACTGCTGCAGCAGCAGCCAGCCGATGACCAGGTCGCCGACGCTCATCAGGAAGCGCACCGAACCCGTGCCCACCTTGTAGACGTTGCGCGGATCCTCCTGCGCCGACATCAGGTAGCCGGTCAGCGTGGCGGCCATGCCCTGGACGTCCTCCAGTGCGGTCGCCAGCAGCGCGCGCTCGGACTTGAGCCGGCCGTTGCCGGACTCGTTCTTGACGAACTGCTCGATCTGGCCGGCCACATGCGCCAGCGCCTCACCCTTGTCGCGGACGATCTTGCGGAAGAAGAAGTCCTGCGCCTGGATGGCCGTGGTGCCCTCGTACAGCGAGTCGATCTTGGCGTCACGGATGTACTGCTCGATCGGGTAGTCCTGCAGGAAGCCGGAGCCACCGTAGGTCTGCAGGCTCTCGGTCAGCTTCGCGTAGGCCTGCTCCGAGCCCACACCCTTGACGATCGGCAGCAGCAGGTCGTTGACCTTGACCGCCAGCTCGGGGGCGACGTCGTGGACGGCCTTGGCCACCGCGGCGTCCTGGTAGGTGCTGGTGTACAGGTACAGCGCACGGAGACCCTCGGCGTAAGCCTTCTGGGTCATCAGCGACCGACGCACGTCGGGGTGATGCGTGATGGACACGCGCGGCGCGGTCTTGTCGGTCATCTGCGTCATGTCGGCGCCCTGCACGCGATTCTTGGCGTAGTCCAGCGCGTTGAGGTAGCCGGTCGACAGGGTCGCAATGGCCTTGGTACCGACCATCATTCGCGCCTGCTCGATGACGTCGAACATCTGCGCAATGCCGTCGTGCGTCTCGCCGACCAGCCAGCCCTTGGCGGGCTTGTCATGCTGACCAAGCGACAGCTCACAGGTGGCCGAAACCTTCAGGCCCATCTTGTGCTCGACGTTGGTCACATAGACACCGTTGCGCTCGCCGAGCTCGCCGGTCTCGAAGTCGAAGAGGAACTTCGGCACGAAGAACAGCGACAGACCCTTGGTGCCCGGGCCTGCGCCCTCGGGGCGGGCGAGCACCAGGTGGAAGATGTTCTCGAACAGATCGCCCGAGTCACCCGACGTGATGAATCGCTTCACACCCTCGATGTGCCATGAACCGTCCTCCTGCTTGACGGCCTTGGTGCGGCCGGCGCCGACATCGGAACCGGCGTCCGGCTCGGTCAGCACCATGGTGGAGCCCCAGCCGCGCTCGGCGGCGATGACGGCCCACTTCTTCTGCTCCTCGGTGCCCA
This sequence comes from Mycobacterium sp., assembly GCF_035274705.1. Lineage (GTDB taxonomy): Bacteria > Actinomycetota > Actinomycetes > Mycobacteriales > Mycobacteriaceae > Mycobacterium. The sequence continues at coordinate 18,626 of NZ_DATENY010000034.1, forward strand.
GGTGGTACATGATGTTGGCGAAGCCAGCGCCGCCGGCGTACATCCACACGGCGGGGTTGGCGCCGAGGATGTGCTCGTGCAGCGCCCACATCAGGGCCTTGGGCATCGGCATTCCGCCTAGCGCCTCATCAAGGCCGGCGCGGTCCCAGCCGGCCTCCTGGACGGCGCGCACCGACTTCTTGAACGACTCGGGCAGCGTCACCGAATGCGTCTTGGGGTCGAACGTCGGGGGATTGCGGTCGCCATCGACGAAGGACTCAGCGATCGGACCCTCGGCGAGCCGGGCGATTTCGCCCAGCATCTCCTTGGCAGTGTCGACGTCGAGCTCGGCGTACTCACCCTCACCGAATGACTTGTCAACGCCGAGCACCTCAAACAGGTTGAATACCTGGTCACGGACGTTGCTCTTGTAGTGGCTCACGTTTCCTCCTCGTCGAGAATGCCACCTGCGGTTGGGTACTTTTTGTTCAAGTTACCCACCAGTAACTGGCCCAAACTATACCGCTCAGTAACTTCAACGCAAAGCCCCCCTGAGCAATTTCCACGGGCTAATTAACCCAGTGGTTGGGCGGGAGTGCGAAAGTGCAGTTGACACGCGTCTGTGCAGGGAGTTTCACCTGGTGTGAGACTCGTCACTTCGCTATCCCTGGCGTGTCCTGCTGTCGCGCACGGCCGTGTCGAGGCAGAAATTTGGCTGTGCCAGCAATCTGTCGCACGGTGACAGTTAGCGGCTTGATCCGCCGTCATCCGCCTCGGGGCAACGGCCGCCGGCAGGCAACCTCACACATCGACGTTTCGCAGAGAAAGTTCGAGTGGCGGCCCGCAAAACGCCGATCGTTGGTGCGTCTGAGCACTCCCGTGACGGACGCTGTTGAGAATCTCGTCGCGCGGGTGGAATTCCGTTTCGTTCAGTCTTTAGGCTCGGACGCCGCGACGGGTTGCGCCTCATCCGCCGGCGATTCCGAGTCGGGCAGCTGACCGACGAGATACTCGGCAAGCCCCCCGATGGTCGGATAGTCGAATACCGCGGTCGCGTTGATCGTGAACGCGCCGCCGAACTGACTGTGCAACCGGTTGCGGAGTTCGATCGCCATCAGCGAATCCGTACCCAGATCCAGGAACCGACTGGTTGCGGCGGGCGGTTGCGCGAGCCGCAGGAAGTTCTGCACCTCGCGCTGAAGGAATTCGGTCACGAAAGTGGCGCGCTGTGGCACCGGTATCTCCTGCAGCTGCCGAAGCAACTCACTGTCACCGGTGGCTTCCCCGACTGCACTCGGCAACACCAGGTCGAGAATCGGCGGGCGAGAAGCGCCCAACAACTTCGCCGCACGCTGCCAGTTGGCTTTGATGACGGCTGCCTGGCCGGTGCCGTTCGCGACGACCTCGGCAAGTGCGCTCAGTGCGGCCGACGGCTCCAGTGGCACCAGGCCCTGCGCACCGAGATTGGCGCGCGCGGCGTCCGAAGAGGCCATCCCACCCTCGGCCCAGGGACCGAAGTTGATGCCCGTGGCCGGCAAGCCCTGCGCCCTTCTTTGCGCGACCAGGCCGTCGAGCAGCCCATTGGCCGTCGCGTAATTGGATTGACCTGGTGAACCGAACAAACTCGAAACCGATGAGGACACAATGAAGAAGTCCAGATCGTCGTCCCTCGTCAACCGGTCCAAATGGCAGGCACCGAACGCCTTGGGCGCCAACGTCGTTCGGAATCTCTCCAGGCTCTGCTGCGACAGCAACGCATCGTCGAGCACGCCGGCCAGGTGCGCGACTCCGGCGAGCGGCGGCAACTCCGCCCGGATACGGTCCAGTAGTTTTGCAACCTCGGACTCGTCGCCCACATCGGCCGCGAAGGTGTGGATGCGGCACCGGAAGCGCTCGGTGATCTCCTCGATTACCCGTTGTGCGTCCGCATCGGGCGCGCGCCGACTGGTCAACACGATGTCACCGGCACCGAGTTGGGCCAGATACGACGCGGTACGCAGACCGATCGCACCGAGTCCGCCGGTGATCAGATAGCTCCGATCGGCTTGCGGCTGTAGCGGGTTCGGTATCTGCAGCACGATCTTCCCGATGTGGCGCGCCTGCTGCATGCGGCGGAACGCGGGCCTCGCCTCCGTCAGCGGGTAGATCTCGGCGGGCAGTGGTGTCCACTCGCCAGTGGCCAAGCCTTCCGACACCTCGTTCAACAAACGCTTGATGTGATCGGGGTTCGCCCACGTGGTCACATCCAGCGCCACGATCTCATAGGCGATGTCTGGGCGGGCCGCCGCCATCTGCTCCGGTGTCCAGATGTCGCGCTTGGCGATCTCGGCGAATCGGCCGTTCTGGGCGGTGGCCCGCACGGTCGCTTCGAGAAATCCCTCGTTGGTCAGGCTGTTGAGCACCACATCGACGCCCTGGCCGTCGGTGTCGGCAAGGATTTCATCGGCGAAATCCGTAGTGCGCGAGTCGTAAACGTATTTCACACCCATTTTGCGCAGCGTCGCGCGTTTGTAGGTGCTGGCGGTCGCGAAGACGACGGCGCCGTGCCGCTGTGCCATCTGGATCGCCGCCAGCCCGACGCCACCGCTCGCGGCGTGGATGAGCACACGGTCGCCGGGCTTCAGCTGCGCCCAGTCGAACGCAAGTCGGACCGTGAGCGCCGCAGCGGGAATGGTGGCCGCCTCAACCGCGCTCACTCCGTCGGGAATGGGCGCCAGCAACTGGGCAGGCACATTGAAGCGACTGGAGAACGCGCCCTGCATGAAGCCGTAGACGCGCTGGCCCACCTCGAATCCGGTGACGCCGCTACCCAACTGCGTGACGGTGCCTGCGAAGTCGCCGCCGATCGGTCCGGGGTCGCCGGGGTAGAGGCCGAGAACGTTGAGCACGTCCCGGAAGTTGAGGCCCGCGGCCTCCACCCGGACCTGGACATAACCCTCGTCCGGCGGCGGCACGTCCGTCTCGGTCAGCCGCAGGTTGTCGATCGCGCCGCGTTCGGTGGGCGCCAGGACATAGTCGGTCGAGTGGGGCACCGTGAGATGACCGCTGCGCGCCCACGGCAACAACCGTGAGGCCAGCAACTTCCCTTGTCTCAGCGCGAGTTCCGGCTCGTCGATCGGCGTGGCGAGCAGGTTGGCCAGCGCCCGTATCGCCTCCTGTGATCCGTCGCAATCGACCAGTTTGCAGCGCAGCGCGGGTTCCTCGTTGATCGTGGTGCGCCCGAATCCCCACAGCGCCGCCTGCACTGGGTCGACTGGTTCGCCGGATTCGGTGGCCACGGCCCGCTCGGTGACGATCCACAGACCATTCGGAAGTTTCACACTGCCGTTTTGTGAGCCGCCCTGCACGGTGTGCACGGCGCTGAGAAGGTTGGCGATTTCCGCTTCGAGGCGTGCTGCTGCCCTTTCCGAGCCGGCGCCTCCTTCTTCTGCGCTCGGCGCGCTGGTGCGCCAGACGACACCGGAGAACCCCACACCGCGCTCGTGTGCCCGCGCCAGCACCTGTCCCAGGGGTTCCGGATCGGTGTTCCGATCGAACGGAATGCAGCCAGGCACCACGTCAGCTAATCCATCGAAATTGGCGATCAGCCACGTGCCGTTCACAGGGGCGGTTTCGTCGCTCGACACCGGCACCTCGTGCCAACCGAGGGTGTAGAGCAGCCGGGTGGCATCGCCGCCCAGGCCGCGCAACAACGCCTCGCGCGGTGCGCGTTTCACCGTGAACTCGCGAATCCCGCCCAGGTGACGACCATCCCGATCGAGGTAGTCGATATCGAAGACCTGGGTTTCGTTGTCGAGGGGGCCCTCGTGCCACCTCGCGCGGCAGTAGAACCGGCGCGGCATTTTCTCCCGCAGTGTCACCTGCCCGTACCGCAACGGCAGGAACAGATCGTTCATACCCTGCTCGGCCGCGAGCAGCGCCGGGAACGCAGGGAAGGCGACACCGGTGCAGAGATCCATCAGCACCGGGTGCATCGGCTCGGTTCCGAGTTGTCCGGCGAGTTCCTCGCCGACGAGGATGTCGCCGATCGCCTCGCCCTCAGTGAGCCACAGCGACTTCAGGGAACCAGACCACGTCGGCCCCCACGCCAGTTCCAGGTCGGCGAAGGTCTCGAACAGCTCCTGCGGACGCATGCGTTCCAGGCGCTCGACGGCTTCATCGACCGGATCCGCCTGCTCGGGTGCCTGCTCGTCGTCGACGCCGGGGACGACGGTGCCTTCGGCGTTCAACGACCATTCGGCGCCGCGGTCACCGTACGGGCGGCTGTGCACCTTGAAGGTCGAACCGCTGCCGTCTTCGAGCGGATGCAGTGTGAGCTGCACCTCGCGAGAGCTCTTCTCGGGCAGGATGATCGGCTCGTAGAAGAAGACGTCTTCCGCCCGCGCGGGGGTACCGACGGCAGCCAACGCCATTGCCGCGTAGGTCGCGCCGGGGACGATGACGGTGCCGTAGATCACGTGGTCGGCAAGCCACGGCTGCGACTTCACCGACAACCTGCTGGTGTAGACGGAGTCACCGGATGCGAGATCCTTGGCACTGCCCAGGATTCCGAGAGCTGCCGAACCGTAAGAATCAGAGCCGCTGATGCCTGAGGTTCTGGGCCAGAAACGACGGCGCTGGAACGGGTACGTGGGTAGTTCGAGAACACGGCGCGGCTGATGATGCAGCGCAGCGAAATCGGGCCGGTGCCCGCCGACGTAGGCCCCGGCCAGCGCGTCGGCGATCTGGCGCCGGTCGCCAACGCCCTTGCGCAGCGAGACGATTGCCCGCGGTGCGGCCAGGTGCTCCGGCCAGACCTGCACCGCAGCTCCGGTCAGCACCGGCTGCGGACCGATCTCCATCAACACCGAGCATCCCAACGCAGCCACGGTGCGCACGCTTTCGGCGAACTGCACCGGCTGGCGGGAATGCCGTCGCCAGTACTGCGCATCGATCGGGGTTTGCGCCGTGAGCACTGCGCCGGTGCGGTTGCAGACCAACGGCAGCGTCGGGGCGGCGAACTGCACCTGCGCTGCGTACGATTCGAACTCGTCGAGCACCGGATCCAGCAGCTCCGAGTGGAAAGCGTGGCTCGTCTCCAGCCAGGTGCAGCGGATCGCATCTTCCTCGAAGCGGGTAACGACCTCTTCAAGGTCCTCGCCCGGACCCGAGAGCACGGTGTTGGGTCCGTTGTAGGCGCCGACCGAAACGCGCGGGAACTCGCCGGTGATCTCCTCGACCCGCTTGGCGTCGGCGAACACCGCCACCATTCGCCCGCCTTCGGGCAGGCTGCCGAACAGCCGGCCGCGCTCGGCGATCAGCCGTGCGCCGTCCTCGAGGCTGAACACCCCGGCCACACATGCGGCCGCGTACTGGCCCACGCTGTGCCCCAGCACGACGTCGGGCTCGATACCCCACGACTGCCACAGCCGAGCCAGGCCCATCTCGACGGCGAACAGCGCGGGCTGCGCGAACGACGTGTGCCGCAGAGACTTTCCAGTTTCTCCGGCGGTTTCTCTATCGGTCGCGAACATCACCTCGAGCAAAGGACGCGGCAGTATGTCATCGACCGCGTCCGCGCAGCGGGTCACTGTTTCCGCGAAAATCGGCTCGGCGTCGAACAATTCACGCGCCATTCCCGGATACTGGCTGCCCTGTCCGGTAAACAACCACGCCGTCGTCGGGCGGTGCGTGTGCTCACCACGTACGACACCCGGTCGCAGCCGGTTCTCGGCCAAGTCGGCCAGGCCGCCGCGGGCACCCTCGACGGAATCCACCACCAACGCGGCGCGGTGTTCGAAATGTGAACGGCCCGTGCCCGCAGTGAGGCACACGTCGGCCAGCTCGACATCCGGATGGGCTTCCAACCACTCGTCGTAGCGTTGTGCCAACGCCCCCAGTGCCTCCGGTGACCGCGCGGACAGCGCGAGCACGTTGACGGGAGCCGCCGTGTCAGGCTCGTCGTCGTCGGTGGGCGCCTGCGGGGGCGCCTCCTCGATCAGCACGTGTGCGTTCGTGCCGGTGAATCCGAAGGAACTCACGCCGGCCCGTCGCAGCCTGCCGTTGGCCTGCCATGGCATCGCTTCGTCCACGACCCGCACCGGCAGCGAGTCCCACGGAATGTGCGGTGACGGGTTGTCGAAATGCAGGCTCTTCGGCAGCACCTCGTGCTGCAGCGACAACACCACCTTGATCAGACCCGCTGCCCCCGAGGCCGACTCGGTGTGGCCGATGTTGGTCTTCACCGATCCCATCAGCAATGGTCGATCGGCGTCGCGTGACGCACCGAAGGCGGCTGCGGCCGCTTGCACCTCGATCGGATCCCCCAGCGGGGTGCCCGTCCCGTGCGCCTCGAGGTAGTCGACGTCCCCGCCCGTCAGACCGGCGCGCGCCAGCGCCGACCCGATGAGCCGTTGCTGCGCACCACCGTTGGGCACCGTCAAACCGCTGGACGCGCCGTCCTGGTTGACCGCGCTGCTCGAGATGACCGCGCAGATTTGGTCGCCGTCGCGCTGCGCGTCGCTCAGCCGCTTGAGGACGAGGATTCCGCAGCCTTCACTGCGCACGTACCCGTCGGCCGAGGCGTCGAAGGTCTTGCAGCGGCCGACGGGGGACAGCATCCGCGCGCGGGACGCAGCGATGACCGTCACCGGACTCAGCAGCACGTTCACACCGCCGGCCAACGCCAGGTCGCAGTCACCGGAGTGCAAGGCCTGGCAGGCCTGATGGACGGCCACCAGTGCCGAACTGCAGGCAGTGTCGACCGCCATTGCCGGTCCTTCGAGCCCGAGCGCGAAGGCCACTCGGCCCGAAATCGCGTTGAGCGCATTGCCGGTGATGAAGTAGGGCTCGATCTTGTCCAGTGACTCCGAGGACAGCAGATGCGCGTATTCATTGGCGGCGACGCCTGCGAAGATGCCGGTGCGGCTGCCGCGCAAGGCGGATGGCGCGTACCCAGCCCTTTCGAGACCCTCCCACACCGTCTCAAGCATCAGCCGTTGCTGCGGCTCGATCCAAACCGCCTCGCGCGGGGAGATGCCGAAGAACTCGGGATCGAATCCGTCGATGCCGTCCAGGAATCCGCCGAAGCGCGTGTAGATCTTGCCGGGACTCTCCGGATCCGGGTCGTAGAACTCGTCGATGTCGAAGCGGTCCTCCGGGATCTCCCGAATCGCATCGACACCGCCGGACAGCAGGTCCCAGAAGGCTTCCGGGTCGGGTGCGCCGGGGAAGCGGCACGATACCGCGACGATCGCGATCGGTTCGTCCGTGCGCGTCGCCACCGCCGAGGCCTGCCGAGGCGCGGACGCCTGCGTGCTGAGCCCGAGCACGTCGTCGCCGAGCAAGTAGTCGGCCGCATCGGCCAACCGGGGATGATCCATCACCAGGGTGACCGGGACCTCTTTGCCCACTCCCTGTTCCAGGCGGCGCCGCAATTCGACAGCCATCAGCGAATCCATGCCGAGGTCGAAAAACCCGGTATCCTCGCGGATTTCCGCGGCATTCACGCGTGTCACCTCTGCCACCGCGTCGCGCAGGTAGTCGGTCAGAAGCCTCCTGCGCTGCTGCACTGGAGCATTGGTGAGCCGCTCGACCAGTTCCGTCTTGCCGGAGAGAGTCGCGGACGGCAGCACCCCCGTCAGCTGGCTGGGCACCTCGCGCTCCAACTCCGCCAGGAATGCCCGCCTGCCCGCTTGCTGGTAGAGGGGTAAGAAGCGGGCCCAGTCGATCCGGGCTACCACCCCTTGTGCCGAGCCCTGCGCTGAAGAAGCCGCAACGACATCGGCCAGACCCGCCAGCGCATCGGCAGGTGACAACGTTCGGACCCCGCGCTCATCCAGTCGCGCACGTGACTCCGCATCGGCCATGCCCGCCGACCATGGACCGAAGTTGACGCTTATCCCAGAGATGCCCTGCTCGCGCAGGCGCCAGGCCAGCCCGTCGAGGAATGCGTTCGCCGCGCCGTAGGCGGTTTGACCGTATCCGCCCCATACCGAGGCGATCGAGCTGGTGCTGATGAAGAAGTCGAGCTGCAGGTCAGCCGCCGCCTCACTTAAATTCCAAGCACCCCAGACCTTCCCAGCGAAGACGCGATCCACTTCGGCGTCGTCCAGGTTGCTCAGCGGCGTGGTACCGATCTCGCCCGCGGCATGGACGATGCCCGCCAACTTCGGCAGCTCCGCTCGCACGGTGGTCAACAGGCGTGCGACATCGTGCGCATTCGCGACATCGGCCGAAATGATGCGGAATTCGCAGCCGTGCTCTTCGCTCAATGCATCGATGCGCTGTTGTGCGGCATCGCTGGGTGAGCGCCGGCTGGTCAGCACAAGATGCCTGGCGCCGTGCGCGGCCAGGTATCCGGCTATCTCCAGTCCTATCGCCCCTAGCCCGCCGGTCACCAAATACGTTGCGTCAGCGTGCAGTTCCAGCGGTGTACCGCCCGGCGCCTCCGTCCGCCGAACCAGCCGCGGAACGTAGACCGCTTGATCGCGCAGCGCGATCTGGTCCTCCCAGGTGGCCGAGTCGCGGGGCGTCGTGATCGTGTTGAGGAACCGGTCCCATTCGTCAGCCAGGATTTCCCTGCCTGCCGGCAAGTCGGCCAGTCCGCCCCACACGTGCGGAAGCTCCAGTGACGCGGCGCGACCGAATCCCCACAGACAACTCTGATCCGGCGCCACCGTGTCCGTGTCGGTGACTCGCTGTGCGCCACGCGTCACCACCCAGATGGGGGCCCTCAGTTCAGAGGCGATCGCGGCCCGAAAGAGTCGCCGAGTTCCGCCCAAGATCCGGTGTTGCATCCGCAGGAGTGACCGCATCGGCGATGCGGTCTCGGAGTCGAGTGCCGCGACATGCACGACACGTAGTGTCGAATCGTCCACTGCCGCAGCGCGCAACGCGTCTGCAAGCTTTTCCTCGTCTGTGTCGGACACCGGCAACCTCAGGAACCGATGCCGGTGGCCACGTGCAGTCAGCACGTCGACAAGAGGCTGGACTGCATCGGGGTCGTCGCCGATGAGGATCCAGGCGGATCCGTCGTCGGCTCGCGCGCTGGAGATTGGCGCAGCGGACTTCTCCCAGCGGATCTCGTAGCGGTCGTCGGCGATGGACTGGGCTCCACGTTGCTGGTTGTGTTGTGCCGCAAGCTTGGTCAGCACGTTGAGGGTCTGATGATCGCCGCTTGCGCCATCGAGCAGTGCTGCGAGTTCCTCGAGCCGGCCGTCCTCGAGTAGCCGGACGGCTTGGGTACGCGCGGCAAGGTGCGGTAGTTCGTCGGGGCGCTGCCGATTGTCAGGCCGATTGTCGCGGAACCAGTACTGGCGGCGTTCGAACGGATATGTGGGCAGGTCGATCTTTCGCGTGTGCGCCTGCCGGAACGCGCCGAAGTCGGGCAGGTGGCCGGATACGTATGCGTCTGCAACGGCTTCGGTGATCTGTCGGTGATCGGCGGTGTTTCGACGCAAGGACGCGATCGCCCGCGGTGCGGTGGCCGAGTCAGGCCATGTCCGCAGGGCTGCGGCGGTGAGCACCGGTTGAGGGCCGATCTCGAGCAACACTTTGCAATTCAGATCGGCAAGGGTGCGCACGCTCTTGGCGAATTCCACCGGTTGGCGTGCGTGACGGCGCCAATAGGCGCCGTCGAGTTTCACGGTCCAGCCGAGTGCGGCGCCGGTGCGGTTGTCAATCAGAACCCGTTGTGGCGTATTGAAAGTGAACCGATCCGCATACGACTCGAATTCGTCGAGGATCGGGTCCAGCAGCGCCGAGTGAAACGCGTGGCTGGTGTCCAGCCAGTCACACCGGGCGCCGTCGGCCGCCAGCCCAGCCACTGCCTTCTCCAGATCCCTTGCGGGTCCGGACAATACGGTGTTGGCACCGTTGTAGGCGGCGACCGACAGAGTCGGGAACTCGTCGGTCAGGCGCTCGACACGCTCGGCGGCGGCGAACACCGCGACCATCCGGCCACCCGCGGGCAGAGTGCCGAAGAGGCGACCGCGTTCGGCCATCAGCAGCGCGCCGTCCTCGAGACCGAAGACGCCCGCGACGCAGGCCGCCGAATACTGGCCGACGCTGTGGCCCAGCACTACGTCGGGCTCGAATCCCCACGACTGCCAGAGGCGGGCCAACCCCAGTTCCACCGCGAACAAAGCGGGCTGCGCGTAGGAAGTCTGCCGTAGCGTCTCTTCGCCTTCGGGGCTGTCCACATCGAAAATCACGTCCAGCAAGGGCTTTTCGAGAACTCCAGCGACCGCCGCAGCGCAACGATTCAGCGTCTCGGCGAACACCGGCTCGGTGTCGAACAACTCCCGGGCCATGCCGGGATACTGGCTGCCCTGACCGGTGAACAGCCACGCCGTTTTCGGTGTGTCATGGGATTCGCCCCGAACCAAACCCGATGCCGGGCGGTCGTCCGCCAGCGCGCCGAGTAACTCGATGGCGGATTCTTTCGAATCGACCACCAAGCCGGCCCGGTGCTCCAAGTGTGCGCGCCCCGTGCCGGCGGTGAAGCACACGTCGGCCAACGTGGCCTCCGGGTGCGTGTTCAACCAGTTGCGGTATTGATCGGCGACCTGCACCAACGCGGCGGGCGTCCGCGCCGAGAGGGGAAGAATGCTGAACCGTCGGTGCTCGGGCTGCTCGACCGGCCCCGGTGCCGAGGTGACCTGTGCCGCTTCCTCGGGTGCCTCTTCGAGGATGACGTGAGCGTTTGTCCCGGCGAACCCGAATGAGCTGATTCCCGCAATGCGCGGCCGAGAGTTGCGTTCCCAGGCGGTGGCTTCGCCGACCACCTGCACCGCGAGCCTGTCCCAGGGAATGTGGGGCGACGGGTTCTGAAAGTGGAGGTGCTGCGGCAGTAACTCGTTTTCGAGCGACAGGATGACCTTGATGACGCCCGCGATACCCGCCGCCGCTTCCAGGTGTCCGATGTTCGTCTTGACCGAGCCAATCAATAGCGGCTGGCTGGGTTCGCGCCCCGCGCCGAGCACCGCACCTGCGGCCTGAGCCTCGATCGGGTCACCCAACGATGTCCCGGTGCCATGTGCTTCCAGGTATCCGACGTCGCTGGGTTCGAGGTGGGCGCGCTTCAGCGCCTCAGTGATAACCCGTTGCTGGGCAACGCCGTTCGGCACCGTCAAGCCACCCGATGCGCCGTCTTGGTTGATCGCACTGCCGCGGATCACGGACCGAATCCGGTCACCGTCGCGAATCGCGTCCTCGAGGCGCTTGATGACGATGACGCCGCATCCCTCGCCACGCACGTAGCCGTCCGCGGCCGCGTCGAACGTCTTGCACCGGCCATCGGGCGCGAGCATGTGCGCGCTGGAGAAGGTGATCATGGTCGCCGGAGTGAGCAGGACGTTCGCGCCGCCGGCCAGTGCGAGGTCGCACTCTCCCAAGCGCAGCGCTTGGCACGCCTGATGGATTGCCACCAGCGACGAGCTGCACGCCGTGTCGACGGCGACCGCGGGGCCCTGCAGCCCCAGCCGATAGCTGATCCGGCCGGCCGCCGCCGCATTCGATGTCCCGATGGCCAAATGGGCCTCGATCTCGGAATAAGACATCTCGTCGGACGCCATGCCGAGGTAGTCGTGGGTGGCCAAACCGACGAACACACCAGTGTTGGTTTCAGCCAGAGCCGTCGGCGCGGTACCCGAATGTTCCACGGCGCGCCACGCTGTCTCCAATAGGAGCCGGTGCTGCGGGTCCATCAATCTGACCTCGCGGGTCGACATACCGAAGAACGGCGCGTCGAACCCCGTTACGTCATCGACGACACCCGCACGACGGGTCACGACCTTGCCGGGCGCACCGGGTTCCGGGTCGAAGAACTCGTCGGCATCCCAGCGGTCCTTGGGCACCTCCGAAATCGCGTCGCGGCCCTCGCGCAGAACGTCCCAAAATTCATCGGCATCCCTGGCACCCGGGAAACGCGCTGCGTAGCCGACAATTGCAAAACGCGGGGCCGACTCGAACGGATGGTCGGCGGATCCCATGCCGTTGGCCTCCTTGCATCGGCGGTCCGAACGTAACTCTGCGGGACACCTGTCGTGCCTGCAGATGACCTTCCCCCGACAGGACACTATTGCACGCACACCTGTGGCATGCGCGGCGTAGCTGGCCGGGGCTCGGCCTGCGCCGGGTGCCTGCGGTGAAACCGGGGGTATGTTGACGCAGCAACGGGCCATGCCGGACCCGGAGCCGGCGATAGCGGGAGTACGGAGAGGACCGAGTTTTGCGCATCGGGAAAATCACGGTTGGCGCACTTGAAGAATGGTCGTTGAAACCGGGGTCGGTCACCTCCTGGCATCCGACCGCCGAGGCGCAGGAGAAGGCGCTCCGAGCAAAGATCAGCCCGGTCCCGGTTAGCTACATGCAAGGCCAGCACCTTCGTAACTACAGCGAACGGACATCGGCGGGGCTGAACTTTTCCCGGCAAATCATCGCGAGCTGTGACGTGGCCGGCCAGTGCGACATCCCTGCCATGGATCACGCGGTCAACGAGTACTTGCGGCGGCACGACACGTTCCGCAGTTGGTTCGAACAGACCTCGGACGGCGAGTTCGTCCGGCATTCGATCGACGATCCGGCTGACATCGAATTCGTACCAATCGATCAGGGCCACCTGACCGTCGACGAGATCCGCGCGCATGTCGTGGACATCCCGAGTCCGCTGGAATGGGGCTGCTTCACGTTCGGCATCGTCCAGCACGACGGGCACTTCACCTTCTTCGCCGCGATGGATCACGTACACGGCGACGCGACGCTGATCGGCACCACCATGATGGAAGCCAACGGCATGTATTCGGCGTTGAGCGGCGGCGGTCAGGCCCTTACGCTTCCGGATGCCGGTAGCTATGACGATTTCTGTGTCCGCGAGCGCGAAAACACCTCAGCGCTGACGGTGGATTCGCCAGGGGTACGCGCCTGGATTGACTTCGCCGAGAACAACGCTGACGGCTTTCCCGAATTTCCGCTCCCGCTCGGCGATCCGAAGGAGTCGACCACCAGCGGCATGACCTCTGAAATCCTGATGGACACCGCACAGACGGAACGCTTCGAGTCAGCCTGCACCGCGGCCGGCGCCCGCTTCGTCGGCGGCTTGTTCGCTTGTCTCGGCCTGGTGGAGCACGAGTTCACCGGTGCTCTCACCTACTACGGGCTCACTCCGAGGGATTCCCGCACAGCCAGCGACAATTTCATGACGCAGGGCTGGTTTACCGGCTTGATCCCGATCACCGTACCGATAGCAGCGACCTCATTCAGCGACGCCGCATGGGCAGCGCAGGCCTCTTTCGATTCGGGCCTGGACATGTCGAGAGTGCCGTACTACCGCGTGCTGGAATTGGCACCGTGGTTGAAATGGCCGCAGCCGAACTTCCCGGTGTCGAACTTCTTGCACGGCGGCGCCGCTCCGCTCAACGCCATCCTCGCGGCAGCCGATATGGGCCTCGCGAATAACGTCGGCATCTACCCTGACGGACGGTTTTCGTATCAGCTGACTATCTACATTTTTCGGTACGGCGAGGGCACGGTGATGGCGATCATGCATCCCGACAACCCGGTTGCCCAGAAATCGGTTACCCGCTACATGGAGGCAATGAAGTCGGTATCTGTACGGGTCGCTGACAGCGGGCACTGGGGACGCATCGCATAGCGTGGAGCAATTCCAGAGGGTGAGGGCGATATGCGACGGCTAGCCGATCTCGTGGTGCGGTTGCCCTGGGTGGTCATAGGGGTTTGGGTCGCGATTGCGGTGGCACTCCCGCTGACCTTCCCGAGCTTGAACGAGATGGCCCAGCGGCATCCGCTCGCGATCCTGCCCAGCGACGCCCCATCGAGTGTCGCGGCTCGGCAGATGACCGACGCGTTTCATGAATCGGGCTCGGAGAACCTTCTCGTCGTTGCTTTCATCAGCAAATCCGGGCTCAAGCCCGCCGACGAGACCACCTACCGCAAGGTGGTGGACGCGCTGCGCGACGACGTCACAGATGTCGTGATGGTTCAGGACTTCTTCACCACACCGCAGTTGCGCCCGTTCCTGACGAGCAAGGACAAGACGACCTGGGTGTTGCCGGTCGGTCTTGCGGGCGAGTTGGGCACGCCGCGCGCCTACGAGGCCTATAACCGAGTTGCCGCCATCGTCAAACACAGTGTCTCCGCTGCCGCTGGGTCTTCACTGGACGTGCATGTCACCGGACCCGCGGCCACTGTTGCCGACCTCACCGTCGCGGGCGAACACGATCGCCTCCCGATTGAGATTGCGATCGGTGTCCTGGTAGTTCTCGTGCTGCTGGTGGTGTATCGCAACCTGATCACCATGCTGCTGCCGCTGGCGGCGATCGGAGCGTCCTTGGTGACCGCACAGGCCGTGGTGGCCGGCGTCTCTGATCTCTTCGGAATCGGTGTTTCAAACCAGTCCGTCATATTTCTGTCCGCGATGATCGCCGGCGCGGGGACCGATTATGCGGTTTTTCTCATCAGCCGCTATCACGACTATCTGCGACAAGGCGCAGATCTCGATGACGCGGTGAGGCGGGCGTTGATCTCGATCGGCAAGGTGATCACTGCCTCCGCCGCCACGGTGGGAATCACTTTCCTCGGGATCAGCTTCGCCCGGATGGGGGTGTTCTCCACGGTCGGTGTGGCGTGCGCGATCGGGGTCGGGGTGGCATACCTCGCCGCGGTCACTCTGCTGCCGGCCATCCTTGTCCTGGCCGGGCCGCGCGGCTGGGTCAAACCGCGGCGCGAACTCACCGCCCGGTTCTGGCGGCGTTCGGGGATACGCATTGCGCGGCGGCCGAAGGCCCATCTGGTTGGGAGCCTGCTCGTGCTGATCATCCTCGCCAGCTGCGCGAGCCTGGTGCACTACAACTACGACGATCGCAAAGCGCTCGGGCCTTCGGCACCGAGCTCAATCGGGTACGCCGCGCTGGAACGCCATTTCCCCATCAGTCAGGCCGTCCCCGAATACATCCTCGTTCAGTCACCGCGCGACCTGCGCACACCGCAGGCCCTCGCAGACTTGGAGCAGATGGCACAGCGGGTCAGCCAACTGCCCAACATCGGTCTCGTCAGCGGCCTCACCCGACCCACCGGAGAGGTGCCGCAGGAGTTCAGAGCCACCTATCAGGCGGGCATCGTCGGCGATCGGATGGCCCAGGGCTCGGCCGTGATCAGCGACAACTCCAAGGATCTCAACCGATTGCAGAACGGGGCCGGCACCCTGGCCGCCAGCCTCAGCGATGTACGCGCTCAAATCAACCGAATCGCCCCCAGCATGCAGCGGCTGATCGACGCCGTCAGCTCGATGCGAAGCCAGTTTGGCGGAGACAAGTTGGTCAAGCAGGTCGAAACCGCCGCCCAGCTTGTGCAGAGCATCAATGCGCTCGGCAATGCCATGGGCATGAACTTCGCGACCGTCAGGGACATGTTCGGGTGGGTGGGTCCCGTGCTGGCGGCGCTCAACGGCAACGCGGTCTGCGATGCCAACCCTTCATGCAGCGATACCCGCATGCAGTTTCAGAAACTGATGGCCGCGCGTGACGACGGTCGCCTTGACCAGATCAATACGCTGGCCGGGCAACTGCAGGGGTTCGAGGACAAACAGACCCTCAACGCAACGGTGAAACAACTCAACGATGCGCTCTCGCAGTTCAGCTCGGCGATGCGCAGCATGGGTCTCGACAAACCCGGCGGACTGCAGGCGGGCCTGACCCAGGCCAGGCAGAACGCCAACCGGTTGGCAGACGGCAGCCAGCAGGTGGCGGGCGGAGTGGACCAACTCGTCGGCCAGGTCAAGCTGATGGGCGACGGACTCGACGAGGCCGCGGCGTTTCTGTTGGCAATGCGAAATGACGCGGCAGATCCGTCGATGGCGGGCTTCAATCTTCCGGCCCAGATTCTCCAACTCGACGACTTCAAGAAGGCCGCGAAGATTTACATCTCGCCCGATGGCCACACGGCCCGTTACCTGGTGCAGACCACACTCGATCCGTTCAGCGCCGAAGCGATGGATCAGGTGAATGCGATCACCGACGCCGCGAAAAGCGCGCAACCGAACACCCAACTGGCGGACGCCAAGATATCGATGGGCGGATTTCCGACCGCGCTGCGGGACACGCGCGACTACTACGAGCACGACATCCGGTTCATCATCATCGTGACGCTCGTCGTCGTGCTGCTCATCCTGATGGCGCTGTTGCGTGCGATTGTCGCGCCGCTCTATCTGGTTGGCTCCGTGGTCATCTCGTACTTTGCGGCGCTCGGTATCAGCGTCCTGACATTTCAATACTTACTCGGCCAGCAATTGCATTGGAGCGTGCCTCCACTGGCCTTCGTGGTGTTGGTCGCGGTGGGCGCCGACTACAACCTGCTCTTTGTGTCGCGAATGCGCGACGAGTCTCCGCACGGCATGCGGTACGGCGTCATTCGCACCCTGACGTCGACCGGCGGGGTGATCACTGCGGCTGGTTTGATCTTTGCCGCCTCGATGTCGGGTCTGCTGTTTTCCAACATCACCACGGTGGTCCAGGGCGGATTTTTGATCGGTGTCGGCGTCCTTCTGGACACCTTCCTGGTACGGACCGTCACGGTGCCAGCCATGGCCACGCTGGTGGGGCGGGCAAACTGGTGGCCCTCACGACTGAGCATGCAACGGTCGGTGCCGCGGTGACCAACGAGCCGCGCCCAGCCGGGTCAGCGCGCACCCGTGGGGTGTGTGAAACTACGAGACGAAGCCGAGCGAGCCGCCGGCTTCGACGAGTTGTTACGGACGGAATGTGACGCCTACGACGCTGCAGCCCCAGTCATCCATCCTCTCGATGCTGCACGGACGTGCCAGCCTGCGCCCCGACGACGACGCGTTCACGTTCACCGACTATGTCGGTGACGCGGCGGGTGTTTCCGAGAGTCTCACGTGGTCGCAGCTATCTCACCGAACCTTGAATATGGCACGCGAGTTCAGCCTTCACGCGTCAATCGGAGACCGGGCGGTGATCCTTGCTCCGCAAAGCCTGGATTACGTCGTGGCATTCCTGGGAGCCATGCAGGCCGGGCTCGTCGCGGTGCCGCTCCCGCTTCCCCACCGCGGTTCGAGTCACGATCGTCTGAGTGCGGTCTTGGCCGATACGTCGCCTTCCGTCGTCATCACGACGTCCGCGGTTGCCGACGACGTCACCGGGTACATCGATCAAGCACCGCTGGATGCGCTTCCGAAGGTCGTCGAAATCGACTCGATCAATCTGAACGCCGAGGGCGGCGCCGCCTTTTCGACAGCTGACTTTCCCCACACCGCGTACTTGCAGTACAGCTCGGGTTCGACCCGGCTGCCAACCGGAGTGATGATCTCGCACAGCAACCTCCAGACGAATTTCGAGCAGTTGATGCGCTCGTATTTCGGGGGTGCAAACGCCAAATCCTCGACGGATGCCACGTGGGTCTCGTGGTTGCCCTTCTACCACGACATGGGTTTGATGGTCGGCATCTGCGCACCCATCCTGAGCGGCCATCGCGCCGCGCTGATGAGCCCGACTGCGTTCGTGGAAAGCCCGGCCAGATGGATGCGGGCGCTGGCGCTGAATGCTCGTGCTTTTTCGGGGGCGCCTAACTTCGCCTTTGACCTGGCCGCCCGCAACACCACCGACAGTGACCTCGCCGGGCTCGACCTCGGCGGGGTGGTGGGCATCATCAACGGCGCCGAACGTGTCGAGCCGGCCACCTTGGAACGCTTCGCAGATCGGTTTGCGCACTTCAATTTTCGCGACCACATGCTGCGTCCTTCATACGGCCTTGCGGAGGCGACCGTCTTCGTGGCAAGTGGCACCTGGAGTGATTCGTCGGAGGCGGCCCGTTTCGATGTGGACGAATTATCCGCGGGACGCGCTGCGCGGTGTGCGCCCGGGACCGGCTCAGCCTTGGTGAGATACGAACTGCCGCAGTCGCCGGTGGTGCGGATCGTCGACGTCGACTCACACCGGCAATGCGCGCCGGACGTCGTCGGCGAGATCTGGGTGCATGGCGACAATGTCGCGGCCGGCTACTGGAGCAGGTCACCGGAGGAGCAGCAGTGCTTCGGCGCGACGCTCGTCGACCCTTCGCCCGGCACCGCTGACGGACCCTGGCTGCGAACCGGCGATTTGGGCTTCGTCTCCGACGGTGGGCTGTTCATTGTCGGCCGCATCAAGGACATGCTGATCATTCGCGGTCGTAACCATCATCCCGAGGACATCGAGGCCACGGTCCAAGAGATCACGCGCGGTCGGGTCGCGGCGATTTCGGTTCCGGTGAACAGTACCGAGAAGCTGGTGACCGTCGTCGAGGTCAAGAAGCGGGGAGATTCCACGACAGAGGCGACGCACTGGCTCAGTGAGGTCAAGAGCGATGTCACCTCGGCGATATCCAACGCGCACGGCCTGAATGTCGGGGATCTCGTACTGGTACCGCCCGGGTCGATTCCCACCACGACGAGCGGCAAGGTCCGGCGCGCCGCCTGCGCCGAGCAGTACCGGCAGGACCAGTTCGTTCGGTTGGACGCGGGGTAGGCGGAGTAGGGTCCGATTCAGTACAGACGCGTCGTCGGGCAGGCGGGAGTGGGAATGCGGAGGCTGTTCGCATCTGTCACTGCGCTGGTAACCGTCGGCGTCGCAGGGTGTTTCGGGTCCGGGATGGCGGCAGCCGATGACGCGCAAGCCGGCTGGACACCCGACCATGGCGCGCCGAGCGACGGGCCGCCGCCGTTGGGGACGCCCGGGCGAGGGTACGCGCTCGGCGGTGCGCACGTGCTGGGCATTCCGTACGACGAGTACATCAAGCGCACGGGTGCCGATTGGTTCCCAGGACTGGATCGGCAGATCGTCAACTACCCCGCGGGCCAGGTTCAGGGGCACGTCCTGGAACGGTTGTTTCCTGGCATCAGCCGGCTGCAGGACGGCTTTCCCGGCCTTGGTATCGACGGTCCGAGCATCGGCGAGTCGGTCGACGAGGGAGAGGGCAACCTCGAAGGGGCGATCCGCAGCGGTGGTCCCGGCACCGCGATCGGCTTGTCCGAGGGTGCGATGGTGCTCGACGCCGTACAGGCGAAGCTCGCGAACGATCCGACCGCGCCGCCGCCGAATACCTTGAGCTTCGCGACCTATGGCGACCCGTTGGCCAAGCACGCCTTCGGTGAGAGTTTCCTGACGCAGATGTTCCCCGTCGGCAGCGTCGTTCCGGCACTCGATTTCCGCATGCCGGCTCCGGTGGACAGCCAGTACGACACCCACCAATTCGTCTCTGCATACGACAGCATCGCCGACTGGCCAGACAGGCCGGACAACTGGATGTCGCTCCTCAACGCGGTCGTGGGCCTTGCGACCGGTCACACCGCGGTGGCGTTCACCAAACCGAGCAACGTACCGCCGCAGAACATCAGGACGACCGTCAACTCCCGAGGCGCGAAGACGACGACCTATCTGATTCCCGAGCAGCACCTTCCCCTGGTATTGCCCTTCAAATACCTCGGGGTGGATGAGGGCACTCTCAATCAGCTCGACGGCGTACTGAAGCCGATGGTGGATGCGGGCTATTCACGAAACGACGATCCGCTGACCGCTCCGATCACCGTGGATCCGGCGCGCGGCTACGACCCGGCTGCGGTCACCGCACCTGCGACCCAGGCGGCCTTCGGCGGTGGTGCCGATCCAGTGTCGCAACTCCTCGCCGGCATGCAGTACGTGTTGAATCACCCCGGCTAGAGTCCGGCCAACCCCGCGAACAGGAGCACGCAGCCGACCACGGCCAACAAGATGGTCACCGCTCGGCGCCGACGCGATCGCAGCCAGTCGTACAGCGCCGCCAGGGTCGCGCGGGTGCGTTCGGGTGCGATCAGGTAGCAGATCAGCGGGATCTCCACGAATCCGAACGCCACCACGTTGAACAGCAGCAAGGCACCGACCTGGGTGGCGGCTGCGGCACCCGAGGCGACGATGAGCGCCAGCACCGCGAGATAGTCGACGGACGGCAGCGCGATGCCGAGGCCCGCGACGCCCGCCGTCCACAGCGAACGGCCGTCGAGCAGTTGCCGGGTACGCGTCGCGAGGGCTCCCGATTCTCGGTCGGCTCGGCCCGCTCGGCCCACGCGCTTACCTCCCACGCGTCCCATTAGGCCTGTGGCCACCAGTGCAGCGTTGACCAGCAGCACCGCACCGACCACGATCTGCACTCTGGGCAGGGTGAAATGGGCCGACCCCAAGGCCGGCCGCAGCACGAACAGCACGATCACGCCCACCGTGGTGCCCATCGTGAAGCCGCCAGCGAGGAAGGCGAGTAGCTGTAGCCGCGGCCGCGGCCGGTTGATCATCAGGACCGTCATGCCGATCCGGAACGGCTCCAGGCTGACCGCAACGGCCATCGCCAGGAGCGTGATCCACATGACGACGTCAGGTTACCGCCCGCCGGGCCGTGGCCACCGTGCACGGGTGCATGAAAAGATGGAACCGATGAGCGCTGACGATCTGACCCCGACCACGCTGCGGGATGCTTTTGGCCATTTCCCGTCCGGCGTCATCGCGATCGCCGCCGAGGTGGACGGCACCCGGGTGGGACTGGCCGCGAGCACCTTCGTACCGGTCTCCCTCGACCCGCCGCTGGTGTCGTTCTGTGTGCAGAACACCTCCACGACGTGGCCCAAGCTGAAGGGCCTGCCTTATCTGGGCATCAGCGTCCTCGGCGAAGCTCATGACGACGCCGCCCGCACATTGGCCGCCAAGACCGGTGATCGGTTCGCGGGACTCGCGACGGTGTCACGCGACTCGGGTGCGGTGTTCGTCGACGGCACCGCCGTCTGGTTGGAGAGCGCAATCGAGCAATTGGTCCCAGCCGGGGATCACACCATCGTCATTCTGCGGGTGTGCGACATCACCGTGCATGCCGATGTCGCGCCGATTGTGTTTCACCGCAGCACATTTCGCCGGCTGGGCGCCTGACTAAGGACGCGCGCTGAGTTCGTCGCGATAGCCCTGGATGCGCTGTTCGATCTCGGCGGCATCCTCGGGACGCCCTTCCTTGCGGGCCAGCTCTGCTCGCGCGCTGAGCTCGCGGATCGCCGTACGAATGTCGTTGATGCTATGGGGCTCTCGCATGTTCACGATGCTGCCTTTCGTCGTTGATTGGCCGCTGTCATGAAGACTACCCACGACAGCCTGCGGCTCAACTCCTCCTGAACAACTTGTTACCGAGCCACACCACCGGGTCGTACTTGCGGTCGACCGCACGCTCCTTCAGCGGGATCAACGCGTTGTCGGTGATCTTGATGTGCTCGGGGCACACCTCGGTGCAGCACTTGGTGATGTTGCAGAAGCCCAGACCGTTCTCTTCCTGCGCCTGCTCCGGACGACGGCTGAGCGTGTCGAGCGGATGCATGTCGAGCTCGGTCTGCCGCATCAGGTAGCGCGGGCCGGCGAACGCCTTCTTGTTCTCCTCGTGGTCGCGCACCACGTGACAGGTGTTCTGGCACAGGAAGCACTCGATGCACTTGCGGAACTCCTGCGACCGGTTCACATCCTCCTGCATCATCCGGTACTCGCCGGGCTGCAGATCCTTCGGCGGCGTGAATGACGGGATTTCCCGGGCTTTTTCGTAGTTGAACGATACGTCGGTGACGAGGTCGCGGATCACCGGGAAGGTCCGTAGTGGTGTCACCGTGATGGTCTCGGCCGGGTCGAACGTCGACATCCGCGTCATGCACAGCAGGCGGGGCCGCCCGTTGATCTCAGCTGAACACGAGCCGCACTTGCCCGCCTTGCAGTTCCATCGCACGGCCAGGTCGCCCGCCTGCGTCTGCTGCAGCCGGTGGATGATGTCGAGCACCACCTCGCCCTCGTTGACCTCGACGGAGTAGTCCTTCAGCGCGCCGCCGTCATCGTCGCCCCGCCACACCCGCATCTTCGCTTGATAGGCCATCAGCTACTCCTTGCCGGGTGGTTGGCGAGCTCTTCAGGGGTGAAGTACTTTTCCAGCTCTTCGATGTCGACCAGCTCGAGTAGGTCACCCCGCATGGGCACCTGATCCTCGCGGGTGATGCTGACGTCGGGGACAACCGCGTCGCCTTCCGCCCGGCACACCAGCAGAACCTTGCGCCACGTCGGGTCCATCGACGGGTGGTCGTCGCGGGTGTGGCCGCCGCGGCTCTCGGTGCGCTCCAGTGCGGCCTTGGCCACGCATTCGCTGACCAGCAGCATGTTGCGTAGGTCAACCGCGAGATGCCAGCCGGGGTTGAACTGCTGATGGCCCTCGACATGCACATGCTTGAACCGCTCGCGCAGCTCGCTGAGCTTGCCCAGCGCCTCGGAGACCTCGTCGGCATTACGGATGATGCCGACCAGCGAGTTCATCGTGTCCTGCAGGTCAAGCTGCAAGGTGTACGGGTTCTCGGCGCTGTCGCCGTTGGTCGGACCTTCGAAGGGCGCCAGTGCCAGCTTGGCGGCCTCTTCGATGGCCTCCTCTGATGCCTTTGGCCGATCCGACAGCGCCCGGACGTAGTCCGATGCTCCGAGCCCGGCGCGGCGGCCGAAGACCAAGAGGTCCGACAGCGAGTTCCCGCCCAGCCGGTTGGAGCCGTGCATGCCGCCCGAACACTCGCCCGCGGCGAACAGCCCCGGCGTCTTGGCCGCGCCGGTGTCGGGATCGACCTCGATGCCACCCATGACGTAGTGGCAGGTCGGCCCGACCTCCATCGGCTCCTTGGTGATGTCGACCTCGGCCAGCTCCATGAACTGGTGATACATCGACGGCAGCCGGCGCTTGATCTCCTCGGCGGGCAGCCGCGACGCGATGTCGAGGAAGACGCCGCCGTGCGGCGAATTGCGCCCGGCCTTGACCTCAGAGTTGATGGCTCGGGCCACCTCGTCGCGCGGCAGCAGGTCAGGAGTGCGGCGCGCGGAGTCGTTGTCCTTCAGCCACTGGTCGGCCTCTTCGATGGATTCGGCGTACTGGCCTTTGAACACCGGAGGTATGTACTCGAACATGAAGCGGGTGCCCTCGGAGTTCTTCAGCACTCCGCCGTCGCCGCGCACACCCTCGGTGACCAAGATTCCCTTCACGCTGGGCGGCCACACCATGCCGGTCGGATGAAACTGGACGAACTCCATGTTGATCAGCGTCGCGCCGGCCCGCAGTGCCAGCGCGTGCCCGTCACCCGTGTACTCCCACGAGTTCGACGTCACCTTGTAGGACTTGCCGATTCCGCCGGTGGCCATCACCACCGCGGGCGCCTCGAACAGGATGAAACGCCCGCTCTCCCGCCAGTATCCGAACGCGCCGGCCACTCTTTTTTCACCGCCTGCGTCGTCCAAGATCAGGTCGGTGATGGTGCACTCGTGGAACACCTTGATGCGGGCCTCGTAGTCGCCGAACTCGGCCTTGTCCTCCTGCTGCAGCGAGACGATCTTCTGCTGCAGGGTGCGGATGATCTCCAGGCCGGTGCGGTCGCCGACGTGGGCCAGTCGCGGGTAGGTGTGCCCGCCGAAGTTGCGCTGGCTGATGCGGCCGTCCTTGGTGCGGTCGAAAAGCGCACCGTAGGTCTCGAGTTCCCAGACTCGGTCGGGCGCCTCCTTGGCGTGCAGCTCGGCCATTCGCCAGTTGTTCAGGAACTTCCCGCCGCGCATGGTGTCCTTGAAGTGGACCTGCCAGTTGTCCTTCGGGTTGGCATTGCCCATCGCGGCCGCGCAGCCGCCCTCGGCCATCACGGTGTGGGCCTTGCCGAACAACGACTTACAGACCACCGCGACCTTCAGGCCACGTTCACGCGCCTCGATGACCGCACGCAAACCCGCGCCGCCGGCACCGATCACGACGACGTCGTAGGAGTGCCGTTCAACTTCAGCCATTAATCCTCGCTCGCTAATTCGCCATACGTCAGAATGCGTTGTCAGCCAATGAATCTGAGATCAGAGATCGTCCCGCTGGCGACCAGCATGATGTAGAAATCGGTGAGCATCAGTGTGCCGAGCGTTACCCACGCGTACAGCTTGTGGCGGTTGTTGAGCACGCTCACCTGCGACCAGAACCAGTAGCGCACCGGATGTTTCGAGAAGTGCTTGAGGCGGCCTCCGACGATGTGCCGGCACGAGTGGCATGACAGCGTGTACACCCACAGCATGATCACGTTGATGACCAGAATCACGTTGCCCAAACCGAATCCGAAGCCGCCGGGGCCCTTGTCGGAGTGGAACGCGACGATCGCGTCGTAGGTGTTGATCACCGAGATGATCCCGGCGACATAGAAGAAATAGCGGTGCGTGTTCTGGATGATCAGCGGAATGCGGGTCTCGCCGGTGTATTTCGCGTGCGGTTCAGCCACCGCGCACGCGGTCGGGGACTGCCACACCGACCGGTAATAGGCGCCGCGGTAGTAGTAACAGGTCAGCCGGAACAACAGCAGGAAGGGCAGCGATAACGCCGCGAACGGAATCCACCACACGTCGGGGATGATCTGCGGCCAGAAGTGGCTGGCTTCGGGGATGCATCCCTTGCTCATGCACGGCGAGTAAAACGGCGTCAGGTAGTTGTATTCCGCTACGTAATAGTTGTTCTGAAGGAACGCCCGGACCGTCGCGTAGATCACGAACGCGGCGAAGCCCAGATCCACGATCAGCGGTGACTGCCACCACCGGTCGGTGCGCAGGGTGCGCTGTGGAATCTGGGCACGGCTCGGCGAGAAGACGCCGGTCGCCTTGCGGTCGGCGGTGGGTGCGCTCACTTTTCCCTTTCGGTGTGGTTATGACCCGATCAGACAGCCGCGACGCTAGCCTGCGACTCCTCGATCGTCCTCATCGCCCCAGAAGGCGGTGTCGTAAGGGGTGTCGGGGATCGGGATCTTCTCGCCGACCTGGTGGTGATGGCTCACGCCGCGGGCGAGTTCCAGCTCCTCGGCGTCAATATCAAGCCGGTCAATGTCATTGAGGAGGCGTTCGGCGTCGTTGACGATCCGGCGGGTGGCGGGGCTGTCCCCATACCTCGACGCTAGCGATGTCACGCACCGACGCAGGCTGCCGATAAGGTCGTGCAGCTCGGCAAGTTCTGTAGTGGTGGACAATTGACCTCCTTGGGCTGAAGGTGTCAGGGATCACATTACGACACCTGATGCTAGCCACATCATGCAGTTTGGAGTGAGACAGATCACGTCGGAAAGCGGAGGTAGGTCAGTGCCCAACCTTGTCTTGCAGCAGCGCGCGGAGGCGCTGCTCGCCTTGCACCAGCCGGGGAACCCGGTGGTGTTGCCGACGGTCTGGGACGCCTGGTCGGCGCGGCTAGCCGTGGATGCTGGATTCGTCGCGCTGACGGTGGGCAGTCATCCCATGGCCGACTCGGTCGGCAAGGCCGACCAGGAGGGTATGACGTTCGACGACGTGCTCACCCGCGTCAAGCAGATCACCGCCGCCGTTGACGTGCCGGTATCGGTCGACATCGAATCCGGCTATGGCGAAGCGCCCACCCGCCTGATCGAAGGACTGCTGGACGCCGGGGCCGTCGGACTGAACATCGAGGACACCGTGCACAGCGAGGGTGGGCGCCTGCGCTCATCCACCGAGCACGCCGAGCTGGTCGGCGCTCTTCGCAAGGCGGCCGACGATGCAGGCGTGCACGTGGTGATCAACGCCCGCACGGATCTGTTCCTCAGGCAGGACGGCGACGAATCCGACCGCGTCGACCGCGCGATCGCCCGACTCAAGGAAGCGGCGCAGGCCGGCGCCGATTCGCTCTACCCGGTCGGCCGCCACGACTCGGACACGTTGCGGCGCTTGGCCTCCGAGCTGCCTCTGCCGATCAATGCGATCGCGCTTCCCGACGAGTCCGACCCCGCGTCCTTCGGCCCGTTGGGCGTGGGCCGGATCAGCTTCGGCCCGTTCTTCCAGTACGCGCTATCCGCCCGCGCCAAGGAGATTTTGGCTCGCTGGGCTTAGCATTCCGGCCGTGAGCGACGACGACGAGTCCAACTGGCACGACCAGCAGCAGGTGGTGATTGCTGGCGGTGTAGCAGCCGCCGTCCTGCTGGCGTTGCTGGTGTGGGCCGTGATCCACACCGCCCACAAGTCGTCGAGACCCCCTGCGCCCGTCGAGTTCCCTTCCTCGTCGGCCACCTCGTCGAGGTACACCACGACCTCGAAGTCGACCACGAGTTACACGCTGCCGAGCGTGCAAACCAGCCAAGACAATCCAGTCGTCACCGGGCCCGCCCAGTCGACCGCCGAGGCTCCCGGCGACGACGAGACGTCGACGAGCGCCACGACCACCAACCCATATGTGACGACGACGCCGACAAACGCCGGCCATATCTAAGGGATGTGGCGGCGTTCATCTAGCTTCGGCGACGAGAACGACGATCCGGTGGAACCCTAAGGGTCCCACCGGATTCTGCTGTCGCTAGCCCTACTTGCTTTCGATTGCGATGTGCTGCGCCTCGGCACCCTTGTGGGCGGCGGCGACCCGTACGGTCAGCACACCCTTGTCGTATGACGCCGAGATGGCTTCACCGGTCACGTGAGTCGGCAGCTTGAAGGATCGGCGGAACGAGCCGTAGCGGACCTCACGCAGCGTGCGGCCGCCCGCTTCGTCGGCGCGCTCATCGCGGCGCTCGCCGCGGATCACCAGGTAGCCGCGATCGACCTCGACGTTGACGTCCTTCTCGACATCCACGCCGGGGAGCTCGACGCGGACCACCGCGTCATCACCGTCCTTGACGATCTCCGCGGCCGGTGTGAAGGCGCCGGCCAACCAGTCGTCGGCCGTCACCGGGCCGAAGAAGCCCCGTACCCAGCGATCGATGTCTCGTGCGGGATGCGTCCGTAACGCCAAAGTGCTCATTTGTTCTGTCTCCTCGGTTGCGGCGGCCGGCGCCGTGCCGGCCCGCTACTTGTAGAACTTGAGTTGACCCCACTCATGTTCCAGCTGTGCGTTCGCCGTCGGCGAACCGCTCACACCCAGTCGGGAAGGACAGTGAGGAGACCGTGATGGCCGGTTCACACAAGGCGACATTGCGGCAATATCGGCTGCTTAACCTCTGCGGCATGCGGTCTACAAGAAACGTCGTGGTCGTCGGCCACGGCATGGTCGGTCACCGGTTCGTCGAGGCGCTGCGGTCGCGCGACGGCGACGGCGCCTGGCGGGTGACCGTGCTCGCCGAGGAGAGCGACGCCGCTTACGACCGCGTGGGGCTCACTGGATACACCGACCACTGGGACCGCGGCCTGCTCGCGCTACCGGGCAACGACTACCGCGGCGACGAGCTGGTGGATCTGCGGTTGGGCAGCCGCGTCACCGAGATCGACCGGACGGCCAAATCGGTCATGACCGCGGACGGCGATCGCGTTGCCTACGACGCGCTGGTGCTCGCCACCGGCTCGTACGCCTTTGTACCGCCGGTGCCGGGTCACGACCTTCCGTCTTGTCACGTGTACCGGACGCTCGACGACCTCGACGCGATTCGCGCGGACGCGCAGCGTGCGGTCAACGGTGGCCATGCCCCGGTCGGTGTGGTGATCGGCGGCGGTCTGCTTGGCCTCGAGGCCGCTAATGCGTTGCGCCAGTTCGGCCTTCAGACCCACGTCGTCGAGATGGCCCCGCGCCTGATGGCCCAGCAGCTGGACGAGGCGGGCGGTGCACTGCTCGGCAGGATGGTCGGCGAGCTCGACATCACCGTGCATGTCGGTGTCGGCACCCAAGCCATCGAACCGGCACAACGCAATCGGCCCGTCCGGCGGTCCGCCGAACACGACTCGGTGCGGGTGAAGCTGAGCGACGGGACGGTCATCGACGCCGGCCTGGTCGTGTTCGCGGCTGGCGTGCGTCCCCGCGACGAGTTGGCAAGGGCAGCGGACATCGAGATCGCCGAGCGCGGCGGTGTGCTCACTGATTTATCTTGTGCGACGAGAGATCCCAACATCTATGCGGTCGGCGAGGTGGCCGCCATCGAGGGCCGATGCTACGGCCTGGTCGGCCCGGGCTACACCAGCGCCGAGGTCGTCGCCGACCGGCTGCTTGGCGGAGCCGCAGAGTTCCCCGAGGCCGACATGTCGACCAAGCTCAAGCTGCTCGGCGTCGACGTCGCCAGCTTCGGCGACGCGATGGGCGTCACGCCGAAATGCCTCGAGGTGGTTGTCAACGACGCAGTCAACCAGACCTACGCGAAGCTGGTGCTCTCCGATGATGCCAAGACGCTGCTCGGCGGCATCCTGGTCGGCGACGCGTCAGCGTACGGTGTGCTGCGGCCGATGGTCGGCGAGGCGTTGCCCGGCGACCCGATGGCGCTCATCGCTCCTGCCGGATCCGAGGGCGGCAGCGCCTTGGGGGTCGGCGCATTGCCGGCCGGCGCACAGATCTGCTCGTGCAACAACGTCACCAAGGGCGATCTGACCGAGGCCATCGCGGGCGGCTGCTGTGATGTTCCGGAGCTGAAGAAGTGCACTCTGGCGGGCACCTCGTGCGGCTCGTGTGTGCCTCTGCTCAAGCAGCTACTGGAGGCCGAGGGCGTCGAACAGTCCAAGGCGCTGTGTGAACACTTCAGCCAGTCGCGGGCCGAGCTGTTCTCGATCGTCTCCGCGACATCGATCCGGACCTTCACCGGGCTGATCGAACGGTTCGGCACCGGAAAGGGTTGCGACATTTGCAAACCCGCGGTCGCGTCGATACTGGCGTCTACCAGCTCCGAGCACATTCTGGACGGCGAGCAGGCGTCGCTGCAGGACTCCAACGACCACTTTCTGGCCAACATCCAGAAGAACGGCAGCTATTCGGTCGTGCCGCGGTCGCCGGGCGGTGAGATCACCCCAGAGCAGCTGATCCTGATCGGTGAGATCGCAAGGGATTTCAACCTGTACACCAAGATCACCGGCGGTCAACGCATCGACATGTTCGGCGCCCGGGTGGATCAGCTTCCGGAGATCTGGCGTCGCCTGGTCGACGGCGGCATGGAATCCGGCCACGCCTACGGCAAGGCGCTGCGGACGGTGAAGAGCTGTGTCGGCAGCACTTGGTGCCGCTATGGTCAGCAGGATTCCGTCGACATGGCGGTCAATATCGAGAAGCGCTACCGGGGCCTGCGCGCGCCGCACAAGATCAAGATGGCCGTCTCGGGGTGCGCACGCGAATGCGCGGAAGCACAGAGCAAGGACGTGGGTGTCATCGCCACCGAGAAGGGTTGGAACCTCTACGTCTGCGGCAACGGCGGTATGTCGCCGCGACACGCGCAGCTGTTGGCAGGCGATCTCGACGACGAGACCCTGATCCGCTACATCGATCGGTTCCTGATGTTCTACATCCGCACTGCCGACCGGCTGCAGCGCACTGCGCCGTGGCTGGAGGCGATGGAAGGCGGGCTTGACCA
Source organism: Mycobacterium sp. (assembly GCF_035274705.1). Taxonomy (GTDB): domain Bacteria; phylum Actinomycetota; class Actinomycetes; order Mycobacteriales; family Mycobacteriaceae; genus Mycobacterium. The sequence goes on from NZ_DATENY010000034.1 coordinate 47,940, forward strand.
TCTGCGTGACGTGGTCTGCAACGACTCGCTAGGCCTTGCCGCGGAGTTCGAAGAGGCCATCGAGCGCCATGTCGCCGGCTACGCCTGTGAGTGGAAGGGCGTGCTCGAGGACCCGGACAAACTGTCGCGTTTCGTCTCGTTCGTCAATGCGCCCGACGTCGCGGATCCCACCATCGAGTTCACAGAACAGTCGGGTCGGATAGTGCCCATCGGAATGCCAAAGGTGCCCCAAGGATGACTCTGCTCAACGATGTCCAGGTTTGGACGACCGCCTGCGCGTACGACTTTTTGATCCCCAACCGCGGGGTGGGGGTGCTGCTGCCCGACGGCGCACAGGTGGCGCTGTTCAAACTTGACGACGGTTCGCTGCACGCGGTCGGCAACATCGACCCGTTCTCCGGGGCGGCCGTGATGTCGCGCGGGATTGTCGGCGATCGCGGTGGTCGTCCGACCGTCCAGACGCCGATCAAGAAGCAGGCCTTCGCCCTTGACGACGGTGCCTGCCTCGATGACCCTGATGTCGCCCTGCCGGTCTACCCCACTCGAATCGTGGACGGCTCCGTGGAAATCGGTGCCTAATTACCCACCGCGAGCAGACGCAAAAGTGTCCATTTTGCGGTGATTTTGGGCAGTTTTGCGTCTGCTGGCGGACAAAAGTGAGGACTTTTGGCCCACGATTTCGGCGCAGGAGTTCAATACCGTCGAAAGCATGACCTACGTGATCGGTAGCGCATGCGTTGATGTCGTGGACAAGTCGTGCGTGGGCGAGTGCCCCGTCGACTGCATCTACGAGGGCGACCGCGTGATGTACATCAATCCCGACGAGTGCGTGGATTGCGGAGCATGCAAACTGATCTGCCGGATGGACGCGATCTACTACGAGACCGACCTGCCGGAAGATCAGTTACGGCACCTTGCCGACAACGCCGCTTTTTTCACCGAAATCCTGCCAGGGCGCGACGCTCCGCTAGGCGATCCTGGCGGTGCTAGTGCACTGGGACGGGTTGGTGTCGATACACCGCTTGTCGCAGGCCTTCCGCCGAATAGCGGGCACGACTGAACCGGTTCGCGATCAGCCGCACAAGACGCGGATGTGTGCCGAGCGGTTCGGTGACCACGTCCGCGCCGCTGGCTTGCAGTCGGTCCTGAAACAGACCGTCCGACAACAGGTATGACGCGACGACGATGCGTCCGCGCCGTTGCCGTCGAAGGGTGGCCACCGCGTCCGAAACTCGTGGCGTTCCTGTGGCGGCGAACGCCAACTCGACCCGGGAGCCGGTGATCGCCGACAGTCCCGTCGCGGTGGTATGCAAATCGCGCTGCGCCATCGGATCGGAAGTGCCAGCTGCCGCCAGGATGACCGAATCGTCTCGCCGCCAACCCGATTCGATCAGCCGGTCGGTCAGCACCCGGACCAGCTCGGGGCCGGGGCCGAGGGCTTCGGTCACCGTGACGTCGGGATGCCCGCTGGCCTCGACATGCGCAGGAATGTCACTGGTGACGTGATACCCGCGCGACAGAAACGCCGGCACCAACACCACGGGCTCGTCTGGCATCTGCCGCAGCACCTCGGATGGTGTAGGCCCGAGCACGTCGACGAACGAAACATTCACGGGGCGGCCCAAGCTCGCCGACACTCGTTCGGCGAGATCACCGATCAATTCCACACCCCGCTGTTTGCGGGTGCCGTGGGCGACCAATATCAGACTCATTGCGCGTGTGGCATTTCTTCGTCGACGGCGAGTCGGTAGCCCCGCTTCACCACCGTCGAGACGATGTTCTTGTCGCCCAACGCCGTTCGAAGACGCAGCACGGCCGTCTCCACCGCGTGCGTATCGGTGCCGCTGCCCGGCAGCGCGCTGAGCAGATCGGCTCGTGACACGACCGATCCCGGATGATGCGCCAGCGCGCGGATCGTGGCCATCGCTGCGGGCGACAGTGCTTTGACCGCACCGTCGACCAGCACACACGTACCACGGATCTCCAGCAGGTGCCCGGCCACGCGCACCGTGCGCGACTGCAGCAGCGGCAGCTCGTCGGTGATGTGGCGAGCCAACGCGCCCAAGCGCATTCGCTCGGGTGCCGACGTCGGGACGCCCAACCGCACCAGCGGCCGCGCGGTGACAGGGCCGACGCACATCGCATGCACAACTGTCCGGAACGCGCTCAAAACCTCGTCCTCGATGCCCATCTCGGCCGCACGCATCAACACTGACGCCACCGCGGGCGCCGACGTGAAGCTGACCGCGTCGAACCGCTCCTCGGCGATGCCGGCGACCAGCGCGTCGAAGTCGCCGTTGCGGGGCGCCGGATGCCAGCGGTACACCCGGATCGGCACCACTTCTGCGCCTGCCGCGCGCAACTCGTCGAGGAACTCCGGAAATGGGTCCCATTCGTCGGTCGCGCCGTGCAGCTGCACCGCGATGCGCTGCCCGGAAATCCCGCCCTCGACGAGGTAGTGCAGCAGCTCGCGGGACGACTCGGACTCCGGCGACCATTCCTCGGGCAAGCCCGCGGCGCGCAGAGCGCCGGTCGCCTTGGGGCCGCGGGAAACAATGCGCGCTTTGCCCAACGCGATGATCAGGTTGTTGGCCAGCCCCCAGCCGTCGGCGGCGGCCACCCAGCCCCGGAAGCCGATCCCTGTCGTAGCGATCACAATGTCGGGTGGAACGTCGATCAGCGCCTCGGTGTTGGCGCGCAGCTGTTGGTCGTCGGGCAGCGGCACCATCGCGATCGCAGCTGCACTGGTCACCGTGGCGCCGCGGCGTTTCAGCAGCGCACCCAGTTCGTCGGCACGTCGGGCCGACGTCACCGCCACCCGAAAGCCGGTGAGCGGCGCCCAGTCCGGCTCACTCATGATTCCTGTGTATGCGGCTCATGTTTCCAAGCGATTACTCGGCCGTTGCCGCGACGTGTCGCCCGGTGTGAGCAGGGCAACGCCGTTGTTGCCCTGCAGCCCTGACCGGAGACGAAGGAGGTCACGTCCGGGCCAAGTCCGAGGTGGGTTGCGACGTGTGAACGGCAGCCGATACCGGGGTCCGCACATACTTCACCCAGGTCACCACCGATGCCAGCACATAAAACGCCAGGAAGATCCAGAACGCCGACGTGGCGGAATGGCTGGTCAGATACGACTGCCGCAGCGCGAGGTTGATTCCGACACCGCCCAGCGCGCCGATCGCGCCGGCGAACCCGATCAGCGCCCCCGACATCGCGCGTGACCACGTCACCCGCTCGGCTTCGGTGACGTCGAGGGAGCGGCTGCGGGCCTCGAAGATCGACGGGATCATCTTGTAGACCGACCCGTTGCCGATGCCCGACAGCAGGAACAGCGCGATGAAGCCGATCACGTAACCGGCCAGCATCAAAGCCGTCGCCGGTCCCTTGGTGTTGTCGTCCATGGTGCTCGTCGCGACCAACACGCCGGCGCCGAGGATCATCCCGGCGAACACCCACAGTGTCACGCGGCCGCCACCGATGCGGTCGGCGAGCTTGCCGCCGTACACCCGCGACAGCGACCCGAGCAGGGGGCCGATGAACGCGATCTGGGCGGCGTGCAGCGACGCCTGGGACGCACTTTGACCGCCGGCGGTGAAGTTGATCTGCAGCACCTGGCCGAACGCGAACGCAAACCCGATGAATGAGCCGAACGTGCCGATGTAGAGCAGCGAAATCACCCAGGTGTCACGCTCCTTGAGGATCGCGCCCATCGCGGTGAAGTCGATCTTGTGCTGTTCCAGGTTGTTCATGAAGAATGCGGCGCCGACGCCTGCGACCGCCAGTGCGACGAGGTAGAACGCGCACACCCAGTAGGGCTGCCGGTTGCCGAGGGTGGCGATGACGAGCAGGCCGACGAGCTGGACCATCGGAACGCCGATGTTGCCGCCGCCGGCGTTGATGCCCAGCGCCCAGCCCTTGAGCCGCTGCGGGTAGAACGCGTTGATGTTGGTCATCGATGACGCGAAATTGCCGCCCCCGAAGCCGGCCAGCGCGGCGCACACCAGATACGGCCACAGCGGCAGACCGGGATGGGCCAGCAACCACATCGTCCCGAGAGTCGGGATCAGCAGCACGAACGCCGAGAACACCGTCCAGTTGCGGCCGCCAAAGGTCGCGGTGGCCAGCGTGTAAGGGATGCGCAGGCAGGCGCCGACGAGCGTCGCGGTCGCGCCGAGCAGGAATTTGTCGCCAGCGGAGAAGCCGTACACCGACTCGGGCATGAACAGCACCATCACCGACCAGATGGACCAGATCGAGAAGCCGATGTGCTCGGCCACCACCGACCAGATCAGGTTGCGGCGGGCGATGTACTTGTTACCGGCCTCCCAGGCGACGGTGTCTTCGGGATCCCAATCGGTGATGCGATGCGACATGCGGTTAACGCTAGGAACGCTTTATTGCCCGAAAGTGCTCCGCGATAACCCCGCCGTGAAATTCCGCTCACCTTTGCGCGGGCGGCCGTGTGAGATCTAATCGACGCGATGGGCGTGCACGACGGTGAACGGCAGATAGACGCGGCCGTCGTCGAGCAGGTCGGCGATCTTTTCGAACCGCGCGGCCACCTCGCGCATCTGCGCCAGCACTTCGGGAGGCATTTGCTCGGCAATCGCCTCGGGAAGCTCTCGGCCACCGCCGAACGCGAGCGCGTTGCCCAAATACGCGGTGGGGCCGAGGAAGTCGATGCGCCAACCGTTGGCCGTCAGGGTGTCGCGAAGATCGGATTCCGGCACGGAACCCATCGGTGCGATCACGCCGTTGATGTTGCCGTCCGAGAAGCACCACAGATGTAGTCGCGCACCGGGCCGCGTCGCGCGGTACAGCCCGGCGATGTACGCATGCCGGCCATCCTCGGCGAGGCAGTGGTACAAGGCGCTGTCGATGACCGTGTCGAATCGGCCGTCGTATCCCGTCAGGCTTGTGGCGTCGGCCACATCGAATGTGACGGAGACGCCGGCGTCGGCCGCGCGCCGGCGTGCCTCTTCGATCGCGGCAGGCGAACCGTCCAGCCCGGTGACCGAGTGTCCGCGCGACGCCAGGTAGATCGAGTTGTCGCCGAGGCCGCAGCCGATGTCGAGTACCTCACCCGAAATGCCGCCCAGCGCTTCGACTTCCATCAACCGCGGCTGCGCCTGATGAACGTCCCACGGAATAGCGGTGGGCGGAGGGCCGCCCTCGAACGCGGCTTCCCCGCGGTAGAGCTTGTCGAAGGCTTCGGGGTTGGGGCGGAAGGAGGCCGGAGTCGTCACCTCTTCCAAACTACGCCCGTCACCAGACGTCGCCGTCGCGCCAGTCGCACGTGATTTCGGCGGTGGTGTCGAGCTCGACGCTGATCGGCAAGACGAACAGCCCGTTGTCGTCGTCGGGCGTGCGAGTCACCCCGGCCGGCGCGAGTACCGACGTCGGCCCCTTCCAAGGCAGCCAGCCGCGGGCCATGTAGATGGGCCTGGCGGCCTCCGAGGAACTCAGCGCCCCGAGTTGGTAGGCGCCGCGCAGGACTTGCTCGACCGCGTCCATCAAGGCGCGGGCCAGGCCTTGCCCGCGCCAGTCCTCACGCACCGCCATGGCTTCGACGTAACCGCAGCGCAGGGCGGTGTCGCGGTAGATCAGGCGCCGCTGGACGACGGCGGCATGTGCGATCAGCGCGTTGTGGTAGCAGATCAGGGCGTGCATGCCGCCGAGCGCGTGTTCCCAGTCGGCGTCGGAGAACCCACCGTCGAAGGCCTCGACGACCATCCGGCGCGCGTCGTCGCGGGTCTCGTTGTCGAGATCGGCGGTGTGGACCAGGCGGGCAGTGTGGACCTGGGTGTGCACACTGTCGTTCTACCAGGATCCGCGCTCCAGCGGCCGGGCGAACGTTCGTTACCGCTCGAATTCCGGCCCGATTGTCGAGCGGTACGGAACGTTCGGCACCCCGAAGCTAGTCCTCGAACGGCTTCCGTGGTCGCGACCAGTGCATCCGTACGGTCTGGCCCGGGCGAATCTGCCCGATCTTGTCGATGTCCTCGTCGACGATCACGCCAATCACCGGGTACCCGCCGGTCACCGGGTGGTCTGGCCCCAGAATCACCGGGAACCCGTTGGGCGGCACCTGAATTGCCCCGCGGGTCGCTCCCTCGCTCGGCAGTTGCCGGTCTGGCCAGCGGTACTCCAGTGGCATACCGACCAGCCGCATGCCGACGCGGTCGGTGCGGTTGGTGGTCTGCCAGTTGGTGCGGATCAACACATCCGGATCGACGAACCAGTCGTCGCGCGGACCGGGTACCACCATCAGTTCGACGACATCGTCCTCGATCGCGGCCACCGGTGCTTGGTCCAGTTCGGGAAATTCCTCGGCGTGATCGCCGATCGGCAGTACGTCGCCGGGCTGCAGGGGCAGCGGCCCGATCGCCGACATCACGTCATACGAGCGTGAACCGAGAACGGGCGAGACATCGATCCCGCCCCGCACCGCAAGGTATGAACGCAGGCCGGAATGCGGTGCCCCCAGCGAGATCACTTGGCCATCATGCGCGTAGTGAATGCTGTTGGTGCCGAACGGCTTTCCGTTCACCGACGGATCGGTGTCGGCGCCCGTCACCGCGATTGCGACATCGCCACCACGCACCCGCGCGGAGAATCCGCCGAACGTCACCTCGACGGTGGCGCGGTCACCGGGATTGGCCACCAGACGGTTGGCCAGCATGTGCGACCGGCGGTCGGCGGCGCCGGAGCGCGTCACGCCCATCTGTGCCAGTCCTGGCCGGCCGAGGTCTTCGACCAGCGCCAGCGGCCCTGTGCGCAGAATCTCGAGCGTGACGCGCGGCTGAGCCGCGTATTCAGCTGTGGTCATGACCTCACCGCCTTGAACTGAACCCACATGCCGGGCGTCAACAGCGCGGGATTCTCCCGGTCGACGTCCCACAGCACGGCTGCGTTTTCGGAGGTGTGACCGATCAGTTGCCAACCGCCGGGCGATTCCCGCGGGTAGACACCGCTGAATTCGCCGGCCAAGCCGACGGCACCGGCTGGCACCTTCATGCGCGGCTCGGATTGGCGGGGCACCTCCAGCCGCGAATCACCGCCGATGAGGTAGGCGAATCCTGGTGCGAATCCACCGAATCCGACCCGCCATGGGGTGCCGGTGTGCGCGGCGATCACCTGATCGGGCGTCAATCCGGTGAGGCGGGCCACCTCGTCGAGGTCCTCGCCGTCGTAGACCACATCGATCTCAACGTCGGCGCGGCCGTCGGGTGGCGAGCTCAGCTCCGCCACCGATTCGGCCGTCACCGGCAGCTTGCTGAGCCGCTGCCGGGTCGGCGATTGATATCGCGGCCCGGCCAGCTTGATCAACACGGTGCGGGATGCCGGAACGATGTCGAGCACGCCGAGCAGCTCGGCCCGCCGTAGCGCCTCGGTCCAGGCCAATACTTCTGCGGTGCTGCTGAACTCAAGCAGCAGGGCCGCATCGCCGTAGTCATGAACCGTGATGGGGCCGGTGCTCAGGCCGGTATCCATCACATCCGCTGTCACGCTCATGACCCGAACCTACTCGCGAGTAGCAAGCCATGGGGTGGCTCTATGAGCCTTGCCAGAGGAGCCTTATCGAAGGCTCAAACTGTGGGTGCGTAGGTGGGTTCGTGGCGTTTGATATACGCGATCACGCGGTAGGTGATGGGCAGCATGACCACCTCGACGCCGGTCTTGTACAACCAACCCAGCACCGTGTACGTGACAAAGTCGCTGACGGTGTTGATGCCGATCGCGCTCGCCGCGAGGCTGCAGAACACCAGGGTGTCACCGAGCTGGCCCGCGAACGTCGAGCCGACCAAACGCGCCCAGAGGTGCTTCTCCTTGGTGCGCTCCTTGATGAGCACGACGACCCAGGCGTTGATGGTCTGCCCGACGATGAACCCAGCGAGCCCCGCGACGATCAGCTGGGTGTAGGCGTGCACGATGTTCTCGAAGTGCTCCTGGTTGGTATAGAAGTCGGCGGCAGGCAGGTAGATCGTCACCCAGAACGCGAGGGCGGCCAGCGCATTCATCGCGAATCCGAGATAGATCACCCGGCGGGCGGCCTTGAACCCGTAGACCTCAGACAACACATCGCCGATGACGTAGGTGAGGGGGAAGACGATGAATCCGCCGTCGGTGATGATCGACCAGTTGCCGATGATCGGGCCGAACGCGACGCCCTTCGTCGCCGTCACGTTCGAGATGATCACGAGCGCGGTGAAGACAGCGGCGAGAGCCGGATAATAAGCGGACCCGACCTGAGCGAATGCGGCGTGCTGCTCTTTGGTGTCGGTCTGGTCGCTGGTCACCCGCACATTAGATCAGGCAAGCGCCTTCGCGATGAGGGGCGGCAGCTGGTCGGCCACTATCGGGTAGGACAGCGCCGACGCGAACGCGATCGCACCGGCGAGGTCCTTACCGGTGAAGACGTTGCGGTTTTGGACTGTTGCTCGCAGTTTGGCGATCGTCGGGTCGGCGAGCAGCGCCGCCTGTTCCTCGTCGCTCTCGGTGCTCCAGATCAGTACCTCGGCGGTGTCGAGCACCGACGCCATCTTGTCGCGGGGGATGAGCCAGCCGCCGGTGTCGGGAATTGTGAATCCCATCTGGGTGAGGAAGTCCGTGCGCCAGCCGGTCTCCGTCACCTGCGCGCTGTCCTGGTAGAGAGTGCCCCGCAGCAGCAGTACCTTCTTGCCTGCGAATTGCGGACTGGTGGAGCCCACCGTCTTGAACTTCTCGTCGACGCTGCCGATCAATCTCTGCATGTCGTCGTTCTTGAAAACCGCCTGCCCGATCGTGGTGGCCTGGTCCTTCCACGGCTCGAAGAACGCGTCTGGGCCGGACTGCGCGATCGTCGGCGCGATGGCCGACAGCTTGGTGTAGGTGTCCCGGTCGAGCCCGGCGTTGGTCGCGACGATCAGGTCGGGTTTCAGCGACGCAATCTGATCGACCTGGATACCGTCGGCCAGGCTGAGTACTACGGGCTGCGCGGCGCCGAGTTTGGGCTGCGCCCAAGGCCATACGCCGAACGGCTGACCGCCGAACCAGTCGGTCATCGCGATGGGGACGACGCCGACGGCGAGCAGGTCGTCCTGTTCGGTGAAACCCGCGCTGACGACCCGCTTGGGTGGTGCCGGGATCTTGGTCTCACCGAACACGTGCTTGACGGTGACCGAGCCGTCCTTGGCGACGGTGCCCGGTTTCTGGCGGCTGCAGGCGGCGGCCAACGCGGCACCGGCTACCCCCAAGAAACCACGCCTGCTCAGCACGGCGTGAGCGTAACCGGCAAATCTGGCAGGACGGTGACGAACTCGCCGAAGTCAGCCCGCCCCAATGCCCCAATGAAATACGCGGGATGTGAGCAGCACGAGCCCAAGGGATACCGCCGCCACTACGACGAGGCCGATGATCGCGACAACCAAGGGACGCCAGCCGGTGCGGGCGAGTTCCCGGAAGTTGGTGTTCAGTCCGACGCCGGCGAACGTCAGAAGGAACGCCCATTTCGAAATGTTCGCGAGGTTGGTGCTTTGGCCTTTGGTCAGCCAACCCGCGGTGGCGATGGCCGACACAGCCAAGAAGCCGAGCACGAACTTCGGGAACTTCTCCCAGATGAAGGCGGCTTTGGCTCGCAGACCCGGCGCAATCTCGTCGGCCTCGCCGCGGGATGCCCAGTACAGCGCGAAGCCGAGTACGACGAAACCGATCAAGGCGTTGCGCGTTGACTTGACGAGAACGGCGATCTTGCCCGCCTGGTCGGAATACAGGTAACCCGTCGCGGTGGTCTCCGCGGTGTTGTCGACCGCCAGGCCCGCCCATAGGCCGAATTCATGGTCGCTGAGCCCGAGCGCGTGGCCCAGCGGCGGCAGCGTGAACAACGCGACGGCGCCCAGCGCCAGGATCGCGGCGATGGCGTAGCTGGCGTCGGAGTTGCGCGCCTTGATTGCGCCCTTGGAGGCGACGATGGCCGACACACCGCAGATCGAGGTCCCGATCGCCAGCAGCGACCCGAGCTTGCCCGACAGCCCGAAGAAACGGGCCGCGGCAAGGATGATCGAACCGGCGACGGCCATGTCGATGAGGATCTGAATGAGCGACAGCCCGCCGAGCTTGATGATGTCGCCAAGAACGAAGCGTGCACCCAGTGCGACGATGCCGACCTTCAACCAGAACTCGTATGTCTGAACACCGGGCCGGAAAATCCGGTGCACACCAACGGTGTTGGTGATGACGAGGCCGATGACGATCGCCCATAGTACGTATTCGATGTCGGGGACTGTCCAATGCTGATGGCGGGCAAGGGAGTTCCACCAGACCTGCGCATACTTGCCGAGCACACCGACGCCGATCAGCAGCAGTACACCCGGCACGTAATCGAGCACGTTGCGGCTGGTGAAGGTGGAGTCCTCGGAGGCGGTCTTCGCCTGATCAACGGTGCTCATCGCGTCACCACGGAATCTTCGGGAGGACGTTTGCGACGGCGAGCAACACGATTACGCCGGCGACGATCGTCGCCCACCAGTCGGTGCCGATCCGGCCGAGCCGGTCTGTCCAGCTTTGGTTATCTTGAGTCACCACATCGCAGATGCTGACGTCGCCGACGGCCGCGCACAAGAAATTGGCTCGGGGTGAATGATTCTTCGCTTTGGTGCGGGTCAGACGATGAAGGGCGATTCCTCGATCGAACGAAACTCCCCGGTAGCGGTGATGACGGCCCCTTGCGGGATCTGACTTTTCTCGATGTCCCTGAACAGGATCCCGATGTTGTCGCCGGCCTGTGCTTGATCGATCTTCTTGCGGAACACCTCGATCGCGTCGACCGTCGCGGTGAGCGTGCCGTCGATCTGCACGGTATCGCCGACCCGCAGCATGCCGCTTTCCACCCGGCCCGTTGCCACGACGCCGCGATTGCGGATGAAAAACACGTCTTGAACGGTCAGCTTGAACATGTCAGGAGTGTGCCAGCCGCGCATCGGAGATGAAGCCCTTATTGCGCATCAGGAAGTCGGCCAGAAATCCTTCGTGAGGAATGTGCGGTGCGGCGTAGTGGGTGGGGTAGTGACCGCTGTACACGTTGGTTACGGACGGTTCGTTGACGAGATCGTCGACGAGATCATCGTCACTGGTGATGGCATTGAGCACCAACGAGTTTCGTAGCGGGACTAGGCCGTCTGCCCGCGACCATGGCGACACCCAGACACAGGGGAACGGCAGCTCGACGTTGAGTTTGGCAGGCTCGGGCCTGTGCAGGAGGTGTACGGCCGGCCGTAGCGCCGCGAAACCGGCGCCGATGTCGGCGACCACCCCGTCGGCACCGAGAATCGGGACCGCTCCGGTTGCCTTGACCGCCAGGTGATCGGCGATGGCTCGCGCGGATTCGATGGACGTTGTTGGCAGAATGGCCTTTTCGTCGGTGTTGGGCAGAGGCTCAAGGGTCGCCAGCCGATCCGCGATCGCGTGCGCGAGCGGCGCCGCATCGCCCTCGTACAACACGGCGGTGGTGTTGACGCACGCCGTCCCGCCCAAGTTGGCGATCGAGTCGACGACCACGTCCAGATAGTCACGCCAGTCCCGTTCGGCGGTGATCAGAATTTTGGAGCGGCCGGGACCGTTGGTCAGCACGGAGGGATCCGCCGCATATTTGTCCACGACATCCTGGCCGCCATAGACCATGGCCAGGTCGGCCGCGCGGATGACATCGTTGGCGACGATGTGGTCGGTCGGCAGGTACACCGCGTCGCCGGGCCGAAATCCGGCCTCCCGCAAGGCGTGGACGACCCGGTGGGCGGTGAGAGGGTCGCGACGCGACGGGCGGACCGCGATGCGATATCCCAGTGCCAGCGCCTGCAGCCAGAGGCCGTGCACGCCCGGCGCGTTTCCGGGCGCATGAACGGCGAGCACCTGCCCTCGTCTCGCCCAAATAGCGCCGCCGGCCGGCCGGACTGTGCGCCAGTCGGTGTCGGCTCCGCGTGGCTGGGCCGGTCGCACAGCGTCGCATGCGGCGGTGAGGCCCTCGACGACGGCTGCGGCGCCTGCGCGAACGGCGGTCATCGGAAGTCCGGACACCCGGCAGGTCAGCGTGAGGTAGCTGTCGAAGTCGAGCCCGCCGATCGACGACGACACAAACAAGTCTGCGGCGCGCGTGAGTGCGGCCGCGCGTTGGGCGGTCGGCAAGGGTCGCAACCTGCGCTGGGCATCGATGGCACGGGTGACGAACAGCCTTGGCACGAGGGATAACTCGGCGACGGGCACACCGCCGACGTCGCTGACGATCTCCCGGTTGCGGGTTCGGTACTGACCGTCGGGGCCCAGGGCGACGATGTCGAGCAGGTAGCCGGTCATTCAGTACACGCCCTCGATGACTGCCTCGCCGCCGAACACCGAGACCGGCGCGACCTCGCTGACCGAATCGCCGACCTGCCCGTCGGGTCCGGGCATCCGGATTGCGGTGTCGCGTTCCAGGTTGTTCGGGACGAACATGCCCTTGCTGATGTGGTTCATCACCACCTGGCCGCGTTCTCCGAACGGCACTTCGGCACCTGTCTCGGGATCGATCACCCAGAAGACGACGTAGGGCGTGCGTGGGTCGAAGACGAACGAGTCTCCGTCGACTCTGGTCGCCGCTTGGGACAGGATCATCGTGCTTCCGAACGCCATCGCGACCGCGGTGTTGGGGAAGATGTCGCGAAGCAGGTCGAGGGTGTCCATGTCGAGGTGGGCGCCGCTGAGAAGCAAGTACCGAATCTTGTTGTTCACCAAGCAGATCAGATCGTCGTCATGGGCGATCGCCTCCAGCAGTGGGGGAGTGGTGTGCAGGTTCGCGACGTCCTGGGTCTGCAGGATGTGGTACGCCTGCTCGAGGATGTGGTCGACGTAGGCGGTCACTTCGGCAGTCGCATTGCGCGCGGCGATCTTCTTGACCCACCGAGGATCCAGATCGATCGGGTGGAATATCGACCCCAGCCGCTCGGCGACGACGCGGTCGAAGTGGCCCACTCCATGCGGTCCGCTCGGCATCAGGCAGAGCAGTCCGCGACCCGGTACATAGCCGCCGGCGGTGAAGTCCTCGACCTGCCACCGGGCGACTTGCTCGAGCCAGTCGGGCATCTGGGCGGTCCGTTTCGGCGCTCCCGTCGTGCCACCCGATTCGAAAATGCGTGGAATCGGCGGCGGCGAGCCATAGCCGCGGGGAATGAGGTCTTCGACCGCGACACTGCGCAGTTCGTCGACAAGATTGGGGAACCGGCGGAGATCGGCGAAGCACTGCACATCGGTCAACGGATCGAAGTCAAGGGTTTTCGCGGCGCGCAGCCAGAACGGCGAACCCGTGTCGGCGCCGAAGTGCCAGGCGATTGCGGCGCGCAGGTATGCCTCGGGATCGGCGGGCGGCGCATCGCGCGGCACATCCAGCAGGGAGAAGTCGATGTCCACCACGCGGCCATCGTGTCGCAGAAGGTTGTCCGGAAAGTGAACTCAGGAGTGGGCGAGTCGTTTGTTGACCAGCCGGGTCAGCCATCCTGGCGAGAAGCGGGAACCCGCGACCATGAACTTGGTCTGGGTGCCGACGGGGACGTGGACCTGATGGAGCGCCCGGCGCACCCGCGACGGCTCGACGGCCTTGGCAATCGCGTCGGCGACGTCCTGGGCGGTCAACCGGATGCCGAGTGACTCCGTCGTGCCGGTTTTGATGTGGTCGGTCATCGCGGTTTGGACGTACAGCGGCCACATCGCAATCACCCGGATGCCGTAGCGGCTCCATTCGATGTCGAGCGCCTCGGTGATGCCGCGGACGAAGAACTTGGTCGCGCTGTAGTTGGCCAGCTCGGCTTGCCCGTAGATGGCAGACGCGGAGGCGAGGTTGACGACGACCGAGTTCGGCGTGGATTTCAAATACGGGAAGGCGGCATGAAGGCCGTTGACGACACCCTTGGCGTTGATGTCGATCTCCTTGAGGTGCCTTGCGACGTCGATGTCCTCGAAGCGGCCGGCGAGCAGGATGCCGGCGTTGTTGATCATGACGTCCAGCCGGTCACCGGCGGCCTTGGCGAATTCGCTTACCCGCTGGGCCATTTCGTTGCTGTCGGTGACATCGAGGCGCCCGACCATCGACGTGCCCCCGAATTCGTCGATCTCGTCGGCCAACGTCTTGAGCCCGACTTCGTCGATGTCATAGCCGCCGACGAGATATCCATTGCGGGCGAAGGTCAGCGCCGTTGCACGGCCGATCCCAGCAGCGGCTCCAGTGATGAACACGGCTCTGTTGTTGGACATACGGCCATGATCACTCATCGCCGTCACTTCATGGTCGCCAGGTTGTGCCACAGGTTGCGAAGACTGTCGGTGCCGCCGAACAGCGTGGTGAAGTGCGTGGAGTCGATGAGCACGATGTCACCTGCCCGCTGACCGGCCGGCGGCATCCAGATCAGCGCGTTGAACTCCGTGTTGCCGGCTTCGGTGAACGGATGCGGCCGGTTCGGGTCAACCCGCTGACGGCCGAGGACCTGTACCTCCTTGCCTTCCGGCGCGGTGAGTTCGTAATGCGGCAGATGCGGGTGGAAGTTGAAGGTGGTGACGTTGTCGAGCAGTCGCGGCGTGTCAAGGTCTCGGAAGCCGGTCAGCGGTGCGATCTCCTTGGTGCCTTCGACGACGGCGGGCCGTAGCCCCCACGTGTTGTGCACCGGGACGTCGAGCGCCTTCATCAGTGAGCGGGTGTATTGGCCGAAGCGTTGCTGGCGCGGGACGAGCCGGTCGCCGTGGTGTTCGTACTCGATCTGTCGCTGGGCGTAGTCGTCGGTGAAGCCGACGTCATGGTGCGGTGCCAGCAGCAGACAGGTGCCCTCCCGCTTGAGCCACCCGGTGATCGCTGCGATCTCTTCGGGTGCCGCCTCCTGCTCGGACAGCAGATGGTCGAGGCCGAACACCATCAGGGTGTCGGTGTCGCCCAGGATCCGTTCGTCGATCGGAAGTTTGTAGCCGGCCTGATCGATTCGCTGGAAGACGGCGACCGGGTGCCCGGTGGCTTCCTCGACGAGTTCTTGGAAGGCCAGCGTTGATCGGTGGAAGAGCTCCAGCGTTCCTGCGATGCCCTGAAGGAAATTCGCAGCGTCGTATTCCGGGGTCTCATATGCCGGCCACAAAACGTTGCGCACCTCCGTGATGGTTGAGAAGCGGTTCTCCATCGCGGCCGGATCGCGTTGTGCTTCCCAGGGATAGCTCCATGTCCAGTAGATGCTGATGCGTCGGCCACCGGCGTGGGGCCGACCGACGTGGCTCTGGTTGTAGGTGCGTGCGCGCATGGTGATCCTTCTAGTTGCCGAGCGTGGCGAGGTGGCGCAGTGCGTTCATGCCGGGCAGGAAGAAGTATGCCCCGCCCCTGAATGTCGTAAAGGCCGGAATTCCTTTGTGCACCTTGCGGATCGGCCGCTTGGGGACGGTGAAGTCCAGCGTGCCGTCCTGGGTACCGCAGATCGGGTCGTGTTCGTTGCCGAGTTCGTGGAAGGTGTCGTCGTTGATCCACACGTTCTGGGCGAACTCGAACTGGCGGACAAGGTCGGCACAGATGATGAACGCAGCGATGCCGCGGTCGACGCCGTCATCTGGTGCGTCGTCGGGCAGCGCGGGTCCGTATGTCGCGCCACGCCGGATCATGCGACGACGGTTTATGTAGTGGGCGGTGTCGCGCGGATTGAGCCGTCGTGCGTGTGATCCCAGCGGGCACGCGTAGCCGAACGGGTCCATCTCTTTGTAGTTGTAGTCGTTGTTGCGCATCGGATCCGCGCCCAATTTGGGGTCGTCTTTGTCAGGAGCGAGCACAAGGGGCGCGCCACTGCGCCAGCGGCCCATGAACTTCGCGGCGAGCAGTTCCTGGCCCTCCGGGGTCTCGGCATTCTGTCGCAGGTAGTCGCGGAAAGCCCCGACGTGCTCCTCCAGCCGCCGGTACGCCATATAGCTGCCGTTGCGCGACAACACCTCGGGCCCAGGCAGATTGGCCACCGGCCCGTTTTCGTCGGGATAGCCGAGGATGAACTCGCCGGGTTCCAGCGCCGCACCGGAGCCGGGGGTGGGTTCCTCGCCGGAACCCTTCATCACCGGCTGTGAGAGCCGATCGCGGAAGCCGAAGTGGTCGTGGGCGTAGTTGAACGGTGGCGACGCGTTGAGATCGAGGTACGAAAGCGAACGCACGCCGTCGGTCCGTGCGAGTAGTTTGTCGTGCTCGTCGATGGAGCGCAGGCACTGCTCGTCGGTGCGGGAGAACAAGATCGCGATTGCGTGCAGATCAACTCCGGCAAGCCCGCCGACCCAGTGCTCGGGAGCGGCGGCGCCGGTGTCGCCGAGGATGCTCGCCCGGGCAGCCATGCCTTCGCGATACTCATCGGGGAAGGAGGCCAGTGACTTTTCGGGCACTCCGAGCGCGCGAAGTCCATTCCACGTGAACGCCAACGTGACCCAGCGATCTGAGCTGTCCATCGTCGCCTGTACATCCGCCGCCGACTGGACTTTGTCGAGCAGCTCGGTCAGCCAGGCGCGGCCGCCCTCCGGCGTGTCAAAGGATATGAACTCGTAGCGCCCCGTGATCGCGGGAGTGCGGGTCAGGAGGATGTGCTGAATGTCGTCTAGCTCGAGCACGGTTACTGCATTTGGTCGAGCATGTCGGAGAAGGCTGCCTTCAGCCGCAGCGCCTTCTTGATCTCGTCGGCGGTCACGTACGGATACTCGCCGTACTCGAGGAAGCTCGGGCATTGGTGTTCACGCACGAACTTCACGAACGCTTCGGGGTTCTCTTTCCAATCCTCGGGGAAGCCTTCGAGATTCGTGAACACCGTCGTGATCCCGGTTGCGCTGAACAGCTGCACCGCGTCTTCGGTGTACTTGTCGAAGTCGGTGTCGAAGATGCCTTGGTATTGGAAGTGCAAGCCTGATCCGACGTCGAACAACACCCAGCGGAGGTAGTGCAGGCGCAGCGGCGCGAGAGCCTCGGGGCTGTTGGCGATCGTCTCTTCGATGGTCTTGCCGTAGGCGCGGACCGTCTCTTCACGCCCCTCTTTTACTTTGGCGATGATCGAGAACCCGTAGCAGGCCGGAGTTCTCGGGAAAATCGGGCCGTAACGCCCTCGCTCGAGTTCGAAATACCCCTCTTTCGGAATGGCCATCGCCGCCGGTTTGGTCCAATCTTGATCCGTCATATCCGGCCCCATTCACAGTGCTCGTGAAAGCCAACCTAGCACCGTGACCTGCGACGTGACCCGCGTTTGAATGCCGGAAAGCGAAGAGCGAAAGCGTGCATAGAGAGCCTAAGCTAACGAAAGTAATCCTTCTGATGGCAAGCGATCTTGATCACGCTAATTACGAATTCCACCTATTCACCAGGCGAAGTCAACCTACGCTTTGCATACAACGGATCCGGCGCGTTGTCGGGGGATTTACGGCGGCGGGGCGGGCCACCTACTAGGAGGGAGCAGCCATGCGACTGAGACATTGCTGCCTGAGTTTGGGACTTGTGCTTACGTTCGTGCCCGTCGGTGTCATTTCCGCTTCTCCGGTGTCGGCAGATTGCACAAGTGCCGGTGCTGCCACGGTGTGCGCACAGGGCGAGGTTCGCGGCGGTGGCCCGAGCGCCCCGACGGCGGGGCCGTACTACCCCTCGTACTGTGCCGACCCCTGGTATTGCGACGACGGCTGGGATCTCGATGTGGTCCTCCCGGTGCCTCCCATCGATATCGGACGCCCAGGTGGGCCCGGCGGCGGAGGTGGTGTCGGTCCGCGTCGCTGAACTTGCCTCTATGCCCCACTACCAATTCGACAAGGAGCCTCAAATGTTGTTTCGCAGCCTTATCGGCGCCGGCGTGATCGCCGGTGCGACGTTGATCGGCACCGCGGCGACCGCAGCCGCCGATCCGCCGAATTGCACCGCCGCCGACCTCGCCGGGGTCATGTCCGGTGTGAGCGCGGGCACGTCGTCCTACTTGTTCACCCATCCGGACGTGAACGCCTTCTTCACCGGCCTCAAGGGCAAGTCCAGGGATGAGATGCGCACGGAGATAACCAACTACATGAACGCGAACCCTCAGGTGCGAGACGAGCTCAGGGCAGTCAGGCAGGCCGCTTCCGACTTCCGCGATCGCTGCAACGCGCCTCTGCCCGAAGGGCCCATGGGCTAGAGGTCCGATATCTTCGGCGTCGGCGGGGCGCCTACCAACGCGACTGCGCTAACAACCTGCGGGCGGAAGGCGGCGATTGTCGTTGGTTGCCTACAACGGCATGCCGGCTTCGATGAAGTCCAGCGCTCGATAGAGCAGATGTACGGCGCCAGGTGAGTGGTCGATCACGGCCATCAAGGCGCCGGCAAGCACGCCGAAGAAGACGCGTACCTCGAAGTCGTCGCCGTCGCGTCCGGTGCGCTGACACTCGGCTTCCGAGAGGAGCCTGATGATCCGGCCGTACGCGTCGAACTGAGCGGCCTTGAGTTCGGGTATCGAGAAGACCAGCCGCTGCCGGGTGCGTTCCAGCTCCCAACCGTCTTTCGACACGACCTTCATCGTGATGTCGAATGCGCGTCGGAACGCCTGTATCGGTGAGAGGTCGGCGGGTTGCTGGGCCAGCGCCTCGATGGTCACCCGATCGAGATCGTCGGCCATGAGCACAAGTTCCTTGGACGGGAAGTACCGGAAGAAGGTACTGGGCGAGACCTCGGCGGCTTCGGCGATCTGCTCGACGGTGGTGTTGGCGTAGCCGTGTTGGTCGAACAGCCGGTACGCCTCGCGTTGAATGGTCTCCTTGGTCTGGATCTTCTTGCGCTCGCGTAGACCAAGGCCCTGAACACTGGCCCCCATGCGGACATTGTGTCAGGACGATGCGAGCGACACGCCGAGTCCGAGCATCATGACTGCGATCAGGCCGTCGAGAATGCGCCAGGTCAGGTTGGACGAGAACAGGCCGGCCAGCCGCCGCGCGCCGAGCCCGAGGCTGACGAACCACACGGCACTGGCTGTCACCGCGCCGATGCCGAACAGCCACCGGTCGTCGCGATGTTCGTTGGCCAGGGCGCCCAGGAGTACGACGGTGTCGAGGTAGACGTGTGGGTTGAGAAATGTCAGGGCCGCGCAGGTCAGCAGCACCTCGGCCAGGCGGGCGGGCGCGGTCTCCGACGGCGTTAACGACGACGGACGCCACGCGCGCCGCGCGGCCATCAGGCCGTAGCAGATGAGGAAGAGCGCGCCGCCGAACTTGGCGATGTTGAGGGCGCTTGGGTGTGCAGTGATGAGTGCACCCACGCCGGCGATGCCCGCGGAGATGAGCACGATGTCGGAGACCGTGCACAGGGCCACCACGGCCAGCACATGTTCACGCCTGATGCCCTGGCGCAAGACGAAGGCGTTCTGCGCGCCGATGGCGGCGATCAGCGTGAAGGATGCGATGAAGCCGAGGATCAGGGGCGAGCTCATGTGTTCGACGGTATGGAGGTCCAGCACATCAGTACAGCTAATGATTCTATCTCCACATTAGAATTGCTAATGTGAAGATAGATAGCCAACAGCTCGCGGCCTTCGCCGCGGTGATCGAGCTCGGCACTTTCGACGCGGCGGCGGAGCGGCTGCATGTGACGCCGTCGGCGGTCAGCCAGCGGATCAAGGCGCTTGAGCAGCGGGTTGGCCAGGTGTTGGTGGTGCGGGAAAAGCCGTGTACGGCAACGGCGGCGGGTGTTCCGTTGTTGCGGTTGGCTGCGCAGACGGCGTTGTTGGAGGATGAGGCGCTGGGCGAGATGGGCGGCGGGGATGGCTCTGTGCCGCGAATTGCGGTGGCGGTCAACGCCGATTCGATGGCGACGTGGTTCACGGGCGTCTTCGCCGCGCTCGATGATGTGTTGTTCGATATCCGGATCGAGGATCAGGATCATTCGGCACGGTTGCTGCGTGAGGGCGTGGTGATGGGAGCGGTGACGACTGAGCGCGCACCGGTGCCGGGATGTCGGGTGCAGCCACTGGGTGTCATGCGATACGTCCCGGTGGCCGGCAAGTCATACATGAAGCGTTGCCTACCTGATGGATTCACGGCGCATGCGGTGGCCGAGGCACCGTCGCTGGCGTGGAATCGCGACGATGCGTTGCAGGACATGTTGGTGCGCAAGGTGTTTCGCCGGGACATTGACAGGCCAGTGCATTATGTCCCGACAGCCGAGGGTTTCGGCGCCGCAGTGCGTGAGGGCCTGGGTTGGGGCATGTATCCCGAACAACTCGCCGCTCCATCGGTGACGGACGGCTCGTTCGTTCGGATCGCCGATGTGCATCTTGATGTACCGCTGTATTGGCAGTGCTGGAAACTCGACAGCCCAATGGTCCAGAAGATCACCGACGCAATAAGTTCGGCCGCCGCCGGCCTGCGCCCGCGATCATCAGGTAAATGATTGCTCAATGGCGCCGGTCAGCGTGCAGGAGTCGACGATCGGTGAATCGGTATCGTCAATGCTTGTTGAGCCGTGTTAGCAGCGCTAACGCGGACCCGAACTAAGGCAACGTTATCGGCACGCGTCACCGTGACCCCACAGACTCGTGAATAACTGGAGTTATCAACGATAAACGAGCATTTCGGACACTGGCTTCCAAGTAAACGGCCGCGGTGCCGGCCGTGGCTGATAGGGGCCAGGACGTGAGCGTTGGCGTCTTCAGTAGCACCTTGCGGGTATCGCCTAATGGAACCTTGCATTGTTGAGGAGATGTTCGACATGGCCAATCACGGCCGCGCCGACGCGCAGCCGACCTCCTGGTGCGCCATGCCGTTGACAGAATATTGAAGGCCTTGCGTGATGAGAACGCATGCGTCATCGCGTCGGCGGGATTGAACAACTCGCGATGGCCAGCCAGCACGTCGACATGTCCAAGCCGCAGATGCCGTGACGGTTCCCCGTTTGCGTAAGCCACGTGAAGCCCAGTGCCACAACGATATTCGTGTATGTGGGGATGTCTGCGGGCGTCGACGCTGTCCGCAGTTCGCCACGGTTGGCGGCCTACTCGTGCGAGCGGTTCGCTGTGTCGCCTGGGTCAGTACCCTCGATGGCACGAAATCGCCGCAATCGCCGACGATTTCGATGTACATGGTGTGCCGCTATCCCAGCTGATCGCCAGACAAAGCCACCGCGATGCAAGTGCGGGTCCCCTACTCTCGCCGGCGCAAGCTTCTAGGGCCGCCGTCCCGGGCCGCGCCACCGCCGATATGGCCGCGAGGCTGAAATAGTCCCGTCAAGCAGCCTCGCTAGGGCGCATCGCAGCGTCCGGACGATTCGACCGCGGCGACGTGCGGTTGGGATTCGCCGTTAGCCGGCTGATCACGCATCTTCCGCCTCCGCGAATCGACCTCGTTGGCGGTCGCGGAAAGGGCGAATACCTGCACGTCGAAGGGCGAATTCGGGGATAATTTGGCCGAGGTGCCGTCCGGTACGGCCCAGGGCTGGGGGCGCGATGGGTGAGGTGAGCGTAGCCACGGCGTCGCAGACGCAACAGCACCAACCGAGGCCTCCTGCGATCCCTCACCGAATGCTATCTGAGCCCGGCGAACCGGCCGAACGCCGGGCGTCGGTGCGTGCCGCCGACGTGCAGGCGCACGTCTCGCGTCCACCTGAGGCGTATGTCGCACACCTTGCCGACACCGCGCCCCAGCATCGGTCGCCGTACCTGCCTGCGGGCACGCCGACCGCCATCGCTGCCCGCGCAGGCCACGGCCGGCCGCTGGGCGCAGAGCAGGCCGCCCGACTCGGGCCGGCTCTGGACACCGATCTGGGCCATGTTCGCATCCACACCGATGACCCAGCTGCGCAGTTGGCTCACGAGGCGCGTGCGCACGCCTTCACCATCGGCAGCCATATTTTTTTCGGTGGCGGTGAGTATCGTCCCGACACCGCGGCGGGGGCGCGGCTGCTGCACCACGAGCTGGCGCACGTCGCCGAGGCCGCGCCCGGCCCGGCGCGGGTGTTTCGCGATGCGGTCGTCGAGCTCGGCGAGCCGACGATCGTCGGGCAGGATGCCCCAGACGCCGCGACGAAACCCGAAGACCTGCCGTGGGAGCGGTTGCAGGTGGAGGCGATCGGGATGGACGACGCGGCGAAGGTTCTCGCCGGGTTCGCCGGGACGAAGACGCCGTGGGTGTATGTCGGGCTGCATCCGAAGTTCGTCAAGGTCTACGGCACCAGCGGTGAAGCGTTGGGTCCGCGCGTGCCGATGAAATCCGACGCCAAGATCACCTTCTACCCGGGTGTGTACGAGCTCGCGGCCGATGGCTCGTTGGCCGCTTTGCAGGTTCGCGGCGACGACTATGCGCATATTCGGCACGAGACCGACGCCGAGGGCAAGGAACGCAGCGTCATCGGCCAGCGCGAGTTGACTGCCGCCGAGCAGAAGAAGGCGCTGGAGGAACGGCAGAAGTCTGCCGATCAGAGCGATCCGAAGAGTGCCGCGGCCGCGCCGGCGAAAGCGGCCAAGCTGGAGAACTTCGATGTCATGTCGATGCTGTCGGCCCCGGAACAGGTGCGCGACATGGTGGCGAAGGTGCCCGGCGCACACGTGATCTATTTCGTGCCGAAGTATCAGGTCAAAAGCGGCGGCGGCAGGGGCAACGGGACGGTCCCCTCGGTGTACAGCAGCCCGATCGAGGGGCGCGCCGACGGCCAACCGCCCAATGCACCGCCGTGGCCGGTCACCGTCGAGGGCCCCAAGCTGGTGACCGTCGACTCGGACCCAAGCTTCACCGCCAAGGTGCAGTGGTCGGCCAACGGCAACTACAGCGTCACGTCCCAGGTGATCGCGCAGGTGGGTTCGGACATCCGGTACCGCTGGGAGCTGTTCGATATCACCGAGTACGCCAAGGCGCAGCTCAAGAAGGACCCGTCGCACGCTGCGGCCGACTCGACCGCGGCCCCCGAGAAGACCCTTGATGAACGCATCGACGAGTTCACCCACGCGAATGCCGGTGCGGGAACCGATGTCACCGGGATGGGCGGCGCCAATCGGGAGTTCTCTCGCGAGTTCGAGGACTGGTGGAAGGACACCGAGCGCGCCAACAAGCGGCTGGGCGCCTCGGGGGGTGCGACGGCCGCTGAACGCTTCAACAGCGATATGGCCAACCTGACCAGCATCGAGCTGGCCCCGGTCTCGTTGTTGGTCACCGCGTTGAGCGCGTCGCTGAAATGGCTGGCCGAGTTGTTCGGGCCGCCGACCGAACAACAGCAGGTGCCGCTGAAGGAGAAGGGCATCTTTCTCATCCGCACGATCGCCACGCCGGCCGTGGGCGAGGACCTCAAGGGGCAGCCCGTTATTCGGCCGCCGGCGGTCGCGGGCCACGTCGTTGAAGTCGCCGACACGGCCACCGCGCTCAATGAGGCGCTCGACGAGCCCGCCGCGCAGATAGCCGAGCTGCAGGCGCAGATCGACCTCGCCCGCAAGGAGGGCAACCAGTCCAGGGTCGAATATCTCGAGAGTTTGATGCTCAAGGCGAAGCTGAATCTGACCGGCTCGCCGTTGGATGTGCTGGTTGCCCGACGCAAGGCAAAGAACGACGAGCTCGAGAAGTTCCGCAAGGACTACCCCTCGCTGTCGGACTACTCGATGGAGCACGATGTCGAGACGCTGGACCGTCTGATCAGCCTGTACAACCGTTACGAGGATCAACGCACCGCGGGAGCGACCACCGATCTGCCGCCGGCGGTACGCGTCAACGCCGCCCTGATCTCTGAGGTCAGCGGCCAGCAGTATCCGCTGCTGCTGGCTGCGGGCCCGATGCCGAAGGACGGCGACGATTATCGGTGGCTGATCAACGACGTGACCAACCTCGACGGCGCGGGCGCTTACGAAGGTCGAGGCGCGACTCCGAGTAAGGCTTTCCAGGCCGCCCTGGACAAGTTCGGAGGGAAGGCGTCCTATGGCCGCGGCAGCATTGCAGTTCGCACTGCCGGTCTCGGTCTGGAGGCCGACGCCCCGGCCACGCTGCGCGCCGAGAGCGCTCCGGTGGACTGGGCGGTGGCCGAGAAGCGCATCGATGACCTGGTGACTGTGCTGGCCGCGATCGGGCTAATCGTGGCCTCGGCCGGTACGGCGGCTGCTTTGATCGGCGCGGCCGCGGCAGCGGCGCGGCTCATCCAGCGCTGGGAGGCCGGCAAGCTCTATTTGGATGCGTCGACGGTCAGCGACCTGCTGGGGCTGCTGGGCGGCATGGGCGCGGCTGGCCAGTTGGTGTCGGGATTCCGGGTGGCCAAGTTCGGCCGCGCGTTCACCATTTTGGAGGAGGCCGGCGCGACCGAAGCGCAGCTGGCCGAAGCGGCCAAGGCGGTCGAGGGGGCCGAGTCGCTGGTCAAAGGCGCCGAGATGGCCAACAAGATCATCGGCGGTGCCGGTGTCGTGTGGGGCGACGTGTCCTTCATCGATCAGATGATGTCGATCAGCGAACAGGAGGAGTCCGGCTCGATGACGCATGCCGAGGCGCGTCGGGCGCGAGCGGCTGCCGTCTCGTCGGCCGTGCAGAACAACGGCATGTTCATCGCTGGTGAGGCGATTGGGGCGCGAGCCAAGGCCAGGGCCAACGACGCCGCTGCGGCCAAGGGTGGCTCGCCTGCCCCCGAGGCCGCCAAGGCCGGTGGTGAGCCGGGCACTGCGACGACACAACACGAAGGTCGGGCCACCGCGGCGCCCGAGCGCGGCGGGGCCGCAATCGATATCAAACCGCCGTCGTCGGAGTCCGACCCGTCCGCAGGGCACGAAGCTCCCGCACCGGCTGAGCCGAAGAAGACTACGGGCGCCGACGAGACCGACAAATCGGACACCAAGCCAACCGACCCGGCCGCGCGCACCGTGCCGATCGGGGAGCGGCGGGCCACGGCGCAGGAGCTTCGCGAGGCGCTCCCGCCGGATCTGCGTGACGTGATGATCATCGACGACACCCTCGAGGGTGACCACGTGCGCGCCGAGTGGGACCCCGATCCCGATACCGGGTTGGTCACCAACATCCGGCTGCGGGTCAGCCCCGACGCACTGCCCACCACGGTGCGTCTGCACACCGACACACTGCGCACGATGCAGAAGTACCAGGGCCTGTCGGGCCGGGTGCGGTTGGCGCTGAACTGGATCGCCGAAATGATCGGCGTGCAGACCCTCGACCCCGGCAACAAGCCGCTGTTTGACGCACAGCTTGAGGTGAAGAAGCTTCCCAAACTCATCGCCGAGCACATGAAGGCGATGGAGGCGATGGAGCCCAACGCGCGCACCGAAGCGGAGGCCAAACTCGACAGCCTCGAACAGCAGTTGGCCGAGCACTTGGCTGCGCTGTCGATCGGCGAGCTGACGCCGAGTAGCGGGGTGGCGCAGCGCGATGTGGCTCCACGCAACCGCAAGAAGTACAACGAGCTGCTCGTCGAGCTGCGCAAGCACAAACCCGGCAGCGACGAGCACCGCAGGATCCGCCGAGAGATGTACGAGCTGAGCGGTGGCGAGAAGCTCTACGACGCGTGGCTGGCCATCTACGAGAGCAATGTCGGTAAGGCCAACAAGGCCAATGAGATCGTGGAAGCCGAAAGGGTGCGGCTGGATTGGCCGGAGAGCGAGAAAACGATCGACTTGCCCGGCGGGGAGGTTCGGCGCATCGATCTGTTCAACCCTCCGAAGGAGGGCGCCGAGGTCAAGGCGTATGAGGGCGGCACGGTTTATGCGAGCAAGGAGATCCTCGATGAGGTCGCCGCCGATAGGCATCTGGTCAAACGCCGCGGTTGGTCGATGACGTGGATGTTCATCGGCTGCGAGCCCAGTGGCCCGCTGCTCGACGCGCTGGGCAAGGCCGGCATCACCGTGGAGTTGCGCACCGGCACGACGACCAGCTCCCGGATCAAGCAGCGCATCCCGCCGCCGGTGGCCCGCTGATCGGTCCGGCGGTGCGACAATTGCGGTCGTGAACCTGGCGCCGTTTCGCATGCATTCGCGTGAGGAGTTCCAGACCTGGCTTGCCGTGGATTTGGAGGTGCGCGACGAGCTGTACGCGATGATGGGCCGCGAACTCGATGTCGATGTCGCATCGCTCGACGTCCTGGAGACCTTTCTGCTGGAGCGTTACTCCTCGCCGGAGCCGATCACGGCGCTGGATCAGCGCGGCGTGGCCGATGCGGCCGCCCGCCATGTCGGCATTGTGTTGATGCTCAACGTCGATGACGCGGTCTGGGATATCGACTTGGACCGCCCCGACAACGTGTATTACCGGTTGCCGCTCATCGTGTTTCGCGGCGGTGAACAGGAATGCCCGCTGACGATGGTGTTGGCGTGCCTGGATCGGCGCACCGGAACATATCTGCGCGCCCTGGTCGAGAACTATCAGGAGGACTACAACGTCGAGGGCGACTAGGGCACGCAGCGGTCGTGTGGGTACGGAAATGGGTAGGGCAGCAACGCCGGTCCGGTCCCGGTGGAGTTGAGGACGTCGCTGACGTAACGCAGCTGGCGCTTGATCGACGTGGTCGCAGTTTGGGTGACCCGGACGCCGCAGTGGAAAGGGCCGGTGAGGCTTAGTCCGCGCACGCTGAGCCAGGGACCGATCCTGCCGTAGATGCGCACCGCCTCGACCGGGGTGGCGGGGAAGGCGGCGACGTCGGTGTCAATTCCGCCGCTGCGCACCAGTGAGGCGCTGTTGTCGTGGATGGTGAGGCGGTCGACGCTGCCGACGTAGATGGCGTGGCGTGATCGGTTCCAGTAGAAGGGGATCACGCAGGCCACGACGTTGCGGCTGATGGTGACGTCGCCGGCGGTGGCGGTGCCGCCGTCGGCCGATCCGAGCCCGACGTGGATGCCCTCGATCACGCCGCCGATCAGGTTGTCATGGATGCCGACCAGATCGGCTGAGTCACCGGCCACGACGATGCCCTGGGCCATCGATCGTGACCGCGTGGAGATGCCGGAAAAGAACCGGCTGTTGGCCATCGACAATGCCAGCGATTGCGGGGCCTGGACGGCGCGGCGCACGAATCTCTCCAGGCCTTGCCGGGGTGTGAGCCGCGACAGAGCTTTCACTTCAGTCAGGGTGCTGAATTGGTCGGCGATGTGCTGGATCTGAGGTGGCCCGGCCAGCGCGAAGTTGGCACCGTTAGCCAACTGCACCAGCCGACCGGCGGGGATGTGGGCGCCGACGGCCGCCGCCGGGGTAGTGGTGGTCGGTGTGGCTTCGGCCGGGATCGCTTTGGCTGCAACTTCTTTGGCGGCGGCACCTTTGGCGGCACTTTTGGCGGGAGCGGCTTTGGCGGGGGCGGCTTTGGCGGGAGCGGCTTTGGCCGGGGCGGGCGGCTGCTCGGCTGGTGCGGCGCCAGGCGCCGTGCCGGCCGGCGGCATCTGCACCTTGGAGCCGATGTAGCGGGCGAGTTGACGCGCCAGCAGCGGCAGCAGGACTTCGGTGGCGCGCACCGGAGCTGCCCCGATCCGAATGTCGTTGCCGGCCACCGTGGTTTCGTCGCTGGAGATGATCAGGACGCCGATCTGTTGGTCACCGATCTGCAGGCGGTTGTCGGTGATCCGGTTGCGGCTGTTGGCCCGCTTGGCCGAGGGCGCGCTGTATAGGGCGGACTGTGCGCGCCGCTTGTTGTCGGGGCAGATCAGTTCGCAGTCGCGCACCCTCACGTCGGTGCAGCCCAGGAACGTCAGGGCGCCGAACAGTTGTGGTTCGCCGATTCGTCCGGCCACGTCCGCGCCGATGCCGGCCTCGGCGCGGAGGTGTTCGACCGTCACGTCGGTGCAGTCGGTGAATTGGAACACCGATTCGTGCCCGTGAATATGGACGACCGTGGCGGGTCCGACACCTGTCACCACGATGCGGCTTTTGCGGGTGATGGTGACCGGCGTGTCCAGCGCGTAGGTGCCTGCGGCCAAACATAGTTCGCCACCGGTTTCGGGTAGGCGGTCGGCGGCGGCTTGCAGGTCGTCGCCGGGGAACGCGGTCACGGTGCAGGTACATGTTTGGGCGTCGGTGAGTGGGTTGAACGTCGGACGGCAGTCGGAGAGAACGGTTTTGGCTGCCAGGTCGACGACGGCGAGCGGGGTCACGTGGTGTTCGGTGCCGTCGGGCGCGGAGTCAGTCAGTGTTTCGACGGCGTCGGCGGCGCTTCCGCGTACCCTCACGGCCCACCAATCGCCGGCCAGGTAGTCGCCGGGGCGGGCCGTGAACGCGACGCCGACATCGGTGCCGCGCCAGGTGGCCGGCACTTGGCCGGCGGCGCCGACGACTTGGCCGTCCCAGCGGCGCAGGCACAGCCCTGAGGGGTTGCCGGCCACGGGCGCGGGGGCCGACAGGGTCACGACGGCGCCACCGGCGCCGGGGGCGACTGCTGTGGCGGTGAGCAGCGGCCCGTTGTCTTTGCGGTCAAGCCGCCGGATGAGTGTGCTGACTTCCACGAGGTCGTTGGGGACGAACGTGATCGATGGCGAGGGGACCAGGGTGGCGGTCGTGCCGGCCACAGCGGCAGCGACGGCGGCCGAGCCGTTTTCGTAGGACCAGGCAAACCGTGCGCTGGATTCGGTGCCCGAGTCGAGGACTTCGACGCGCAGCAGGCCGTCGGGCAGCTTGCCGCGGGGGTCGTCGGGCGGTGCGCACGGGTCGGCGGTCAGCGCGGGCGCGGTGCGCACGACGTCGAGGCGGCCGGTGCTCAGCGTCTGTGGAAGTGCCGCCGATGCGCCCGAGCAGGTGGTGGCCGCCGACGATGCGACGCGCACCCGCCAGGCGACCCGGGTGCGTGTCGTGGTGTCGACGCCGTCGAGGGCCGGGTCGATCAGTTCCGTCGGGTCTTCGGCGGGCTGGATTTCTTGTACGACGGCGTCCAGGTACACCAGGGCGGTGCCGTCTGGCGGTAGAGGCGGGATCGACTCTTGGGCGGTGTAGGCAAGGTCGGCGGGGTTGACGGCGCATAGTCCGCCGATCCACATCGGGCCTGCGCCGATGTGCATGCTGCCGTCTGCGGCGAAGGTGATCTCGAAGGCGGTGCTGCCTTCGGCGACGCCGGCCTCGCCGATGATGGTGGCGGCCAGGTTCTCGCGTTCGCGCTCGACGGCGTCGATGTTGAGGTTCCAGTCGCCGTCGAGAAGGACCCGACCCTGCTGCATTTTCGTTGCGAGCCATCGTGGTCCGTTGGGACGCAGGGGCACCGATGTGTAGTCGCCGCTCACGTTATTCCTCCGGGGACGCGATGGTCAGGTGCGGATGCACGGTCAAGACGGTCATCTCGGGTAGGCGCTGAGCCAGCCGCACGGCCAGCGGTCCGCGTCGGGCGTGGTGGTAGGCGCCGATCTCTCCGCCGTCGCTGGCGGCAGACAGGATCGGGTCGGCGCGCTGCGCTGACGGTGAGGTCAGCAGCGGCGCGAGGTCGCCGGCCGACTCGACGCCGGATGACCCCAGCGGGGGCAGCGCGCCGGTGAGGCATTGGTAGGCCGGGGGGTGGGTCTGTGGCTGGTCGTGGGGCCCGAGATGGCTGTAGCGCAGGCAGCCTGAGGCGGTCACCACGGTGTGCAGGCCGTCAATGAATAGACAGTCGGCGGCGTCGATCACGTCGACGGCGACAACGCCGGCGAAGGTGCAGCCGCGGGTCTGCAGTCTGGGGGGGAAGCGATCGGCGGCGGCCAGTGCGGGCACGGGCGCCGGCGCTGCGCCTGGCGCCCCGCACGGTGCGAGTGCGACGCCTGCGCCGTCGATGGTGCAGTCGGTGAGCACGATGAAGAACGCGGACAGATCGGCGCGGATCGCCCCAAGGTGGGACTTGGTTGCGATTAGCCGCACCGTCCATGCGTCGGGGCTGACTGTCAATGTGCGGCGCGCGGCGGGGTTCATGGTCACCGACGTCAGGGTCAGGCCGGCCAGGTCGGTGCCGGCGCTGAGATTGCCTTCGATGTAGCAGCCGGCGAGCTCGACCTCGGTGGCGGCGAGGTCAAATCCGATGTCTCCGACGATGACTGGTGTCAGGCCGGTGGGGGCCACGATGCGCCAGCGGTTGGCTGCGGGGGTCCCGTTGACGACGCCGGGGGAGGCGAGACGGTCGTTGGTGGCCAGCCGGATCTCCACGTCGGGGGACTCGGCGGTGTCGGGTGGGCGCGCGGCGGGTTGGGGTAGAGCCAGTGCGGCGTCCACGGCGGCGGTCAGGTCGGCGACGACGATTTCGCCGGCGGCCGGGGGCGCTCCGGTGGGGTCGACGACGATCACTGTGCCGGCGCCGTCGTCGGGTTCGGCCGTGCTGGCCAGCGCGCCGACGGCGCCGGGCAGCGGGCGGTAGAAGGTGGCGCGGATGGTGCCTGCCAGTCCGGTGCCGACCGACAGCGTGCCGCGAGACGGGTCGACGAGCACCTGCTGCGGGTCGGGGTTGGGCGCCCCCGCGTCAGGTAGCCCGGTTAGTGCGATCGATGACCACGGCAGCGGTGTGCCGTCGACGGTGAGCGTCAGCAGCGGCGGATCGTCGGGGGTGTTCGCGGCCAGCGGATGGTCGGCGGAAAGGTGCCACACCGCGCCGTACGTGATGGCGTCGGGACCCAGGGCTTCGATGAGTCGCCAGGTCGCGCGCAGTGGCAGCTCACCTGGCGCGCGGGGGGCACGCGCGGTGGGCGGTGTGCCGGGTGGGCGTTCGTCCTCGGCGTCGCTGGCGATCTGCAGTGGTTCCGGACGCAGGTATAGCGGCGCGGGGATGCCCAGGGGGTGCAGCGCGAAGCGACGGGGCTTGGCCAGCGGGCAGACCTGCACACCGTTGAATCGTCTTACGTGCCAAGGGAATACCGTGGCGGTGGCGGCGGCGGGATGGAAGGAGCCGCCGGGGGTGACGCTGCGTCGGGCTTGGTCGAGCTGGCTGCCGACGAGCAGGTGTTCGCCGGCGCGCAGCGAGATCGATGCGGTGTGGCGCGCTGGGTGGCCCAGCTGCTGACACCACAGGGTGGTCTGCCAGCCTTCGGTCACCCGTGATGGCCAGCTGGTGACGACTTCGGCGAAGTCCTCCAGCGCTGCCGGGGTTCCGCGGCGGCGGCGCAGCGCGGTGGCCGAGCCGATCTCGGCGCGTCCGGCGTCGGGTGGCAGGCCGAGTAGTTGGCCGAGGTAGGGCAGCGCCCAGTCGGCGGCGCTGTCGGGGAAGGTGTCGTCGAGGATGCGGTCAACGTCGGCGGCCAGCTCGAGCCATTGTTCTTCGAGGGCGGCCAGTAACGCGAGGGTCACCGGGGTCTGTTCGCCCTCCGTGGAGGCGAGCAGGGCAGGGGGCAGCATCGCCAGGAAGCGGCGTGACGGTGCGAGGCCCGCGGTGGTCATGATGAGGTCCCCGACAGTGCGGTGGTGGCCACGTAGAGCAGTTCGTAGGGCAGTGCGGGCAGGCGCCCGAGCGACAGGTCTCCGGTGGTGGGGGTGGTGGCGGCCCCGGTGAGGTTGAGGGTGGCGACACCGATGATGCCGGTGACGGGCTGGGCCACCTCGATGACGTCGCTGCCGTCCAGTGGGATTGCGAGGTCGCGGGGCAGCGGTGCCAGCGGGCCGTTCGGGTCGAGCAGCGCCGCGCTGACGGCGGCGCAGACTGTGCCCGGGTCACGGCGCGGGTCGACTGCAAACGCGGCGGTCACGGTGATCGCGCTGGGTCGCGCGGCGCATATGCACAGCGGCACGCGGGTGTCGCGGCGCGCGTCGAGATAATTGCTCAGGGCGTGCAGCTCGGCGGGGATGGGGGCGCGCACTCCAGTACCGGCGCTACGCAGGACCGCGACGTGCAGTCCGGAGCGCCCGCATGGGCAGCCCGGCGGGCCGGCGCCGCGCCAGGCAGTGCTATGGCTGGTGCCGGGCAGAGTCAGCGCGAGGTCGGCGAGATCTTGCAGCGCGACCGCTCGGTCGAGTGCGCGGATGCGTGCGGCGGCCGCGCGGCGCATCCGGAGCGGGTCTTCCTGGTCGGCGGCGCCGCCGGTGGGTCCGACGCCGGCGATTTTGCGGACGCCGTTGATGGCAGCGGAGAGCGTGGTGATTTCGGCGCCGTCGAGTTCGCCGACGAGGCCGCCGCCGACGCGCCAGGAGGCGGTGATGTTACCGCGCGGCAGCATGCCGTTGACGCCGTCGCCGAAGGTGGCCGCCAGGCGTCCGTCGGCGGCGAGCCGGGTGGTGTAGACAGGCTCGCCGGGGCCGCGGCCGTAGAGGGTGGGCACTTCGTCGAAGCGTTCGCCGGCGACACTGATGGAAAGGCTGTCGGTCACCGTTCCGTCGGCGCTGACGTCGCCGGTGACGGGGCCGCTGATGACCGCGGTGGACCCCACCGGGGTCAGCGGGCCGGTGTGGGTGGTGCCGTGTTGGATCGGCGCGAGGTTCCCGGTGGCTGCGCCGCTGCCAGTGCCGCGGTCGGCTTTGCCTTGGCGGGTGTCGGCGAGGCTGATGAGCTGGCCGCCGGGGTCGGCGGTGGTGTCAGAGGCGTTGGTCGCACATCCCGACAGTTCCCAGCCCGTGGTGCCGTCCGTGGCGGTGGTTTGGATGGCCAGGCGCGACGGCAGCGGGTCAAGGCGTGGGTGGATCCGTGCGACGGCATCGCCGGGCACCAGCGGGGGCAGTTCGTAGTGTTGGGCGACCTGGCGGGAGTCGGTGAGCAGCACCGTGAGCCCGGCTGTGACAAGGGCATTGGGTAGTGGGTCGGTGAGGTCGATTTTGGCGACTCGGCGCACGGTGCCGGGCGCGACGTGCCAGTCGGTGGCGGTGATGGCTTTGATGGTGGTGACCAGGCATTGGCTGTCCGAGCCGGCGTAGAGCAGGATGTACTGCCCGACGCTGGCCTCGCTGGCGTCGTCGACGTACACCCAGTTCTGGTTGTAGGGGGCCGTTGCTTCGCCGCTGGGGTAGGGCGCGTCGGCGGTCTTGGGGGCGCCGGTGCTGTCGACGTAGCTGATCTTGTCGAGGCGGGCGGGCAGTCGCAGTTCGGTGCGCACGCGATAGGCGGCGTAGCTGACGCCGGTGGTTTGGGGCAGGAGCTTGTTTAGTGGGCGGTCGAAGGTCAGCAGCGCGGCGCCGAGGTCGTCGGCGCGTTTGGTCACTCGGGCCACGCCGCGCACGGCTTGGCCGGTCAGTCCGACGTAGCTGCTGCCGCTGAGAACCAGCCACCATTCCAGCCACAGGTCCCAGATGGTGGGGAACGTCGGGGCTCCGCCTTCGCTGACGAAGACCACCCGGTCGGAGGCAATGAAGCCGGGGTCGGCCAGAAACCGTAGCTGCTTGCCGGCCGGCGCGGTGGGCACCGGCACCCCGGTGATGGTCAGCTGTGCCCACTCGGCGCGCAGTTGGGTGTCGGCGGCGACCTCGTAGGTTTGTGCGGTGTGTGTGGAGGTGCCGGGGGCCTGCACGGGGGTGCCTGCCGGGAGCTTGGGGGCTGCGCCCGGCGCGGTCTCGGTGCGGATCCAGCCGTGGGCTGCGGTGCGCTGGCCGGGGCGGTAGCCGACGAGCTCCACCACGCGCCGTAGGTCGGTCCAGTCTTGGGCGGTGCCCAAATAGGCTTCACCAGCGGTCATTTCCGCGTAAGCACACACCGAATCAGCGACGCGGGCCCACAGCCCGGCGACCTGGAGCAGGGTGGGGTCACCGGCGACGTCGAGGCTCTCGCTGAAGGTGCGACCGGGCCGGCCCGCGTCGGGCATGCCGGCGAGGCGGGCGAGAAGATCGTCGCGTAGCGCGAGCCGGTCGCCGAGGCGCCGCCGCAGTCGGGTCAGGCCGGGCAGCGGGTCGGGCGGGGTGGGCAGTAGTTGTGGGGTGACGACGGGATCGGGTGTTGGCGTGGTCATTTCAGCGGCCTCCCTCGATGCTCAGCACGATGCGGCCGCGGTCGGGGAAGTTCTTGTCGTCGTCGCAGACGGCGATTTCGGTGGGGCCCATGACCAAGACGGTGGCCAGCGTTCCGGGCGGGTCGGACAGGCGGCGCGCTTCGGTCACCGAGACGGCGTCGACTTGCGGGAGGGCTGCCACGGTGGCGGTGACGGTCGACAGGTAGACATCCGAGCCCATGGGGTGGGCGCCGGGAGCGAAAAGTCCTGGGGCGGACGGTGTTCCGGGACGCATGCTGGCCAGGATTGCCGCGCGCGCGGTGTCGGGGTCGCTGCCGGGATACAGGCACACCGTCAGAGCGATGAGTATGCCGATCGGAGTGGCGGTGGTGCTGATGACCTCGGTGCCGCACATACGGACACCGTCGAGGGTGGACTGCACGACCGCGGCCAGCGCTGCGGCCGCAACCGGGTCGGCGGCGTCGCCGAGGTCGGTTTGGGGGGACTCGTAGGCGACGGCGCCGACGGGCCATGATCCTGACCAGGAGCGGGCGGCG
>NZ_DATENY010000035.1:0-3195 GCF_035274705.1 Mycobacterium sp.
CGCCGCGGACGCGCTCGGCGCCGCGTCCGACGTCATGATGGCCCATCCGCTGGCCCTGCAGCTCCGCAACCTCCAGAGCCTGGTGGAGCTCGGCGTAGACAAGAACACGACGGTGGTCTTCCCGGCCCCGCTGATGAGCACTCTCGAAGGGCTCAACGCTTTCCTCTCCCGGGAGCGGACGGCCATCACCACCTTGTCGAGCGGGCCCAACAGCCGGGCCCCGTCCAAGAACTCTGACGTATGAGCACGGCGAAGATCGCGATCGTTGGAGCAGGCCACGTCGGAGTGACGCTGGCCTACGCCTGCATGATCAGGGGCACCGGCAAGACCATCGTCCTGTATGACCGCAACGCCTCGAAGGTCCAGGCCGAGGTGCTTGACCTACAGCACGGGCTGCAGTTCGTGCCCATGGCCTCCGTGGCCGGCTCCGACGACATCGAGGTGTGCCGCGACGCGGACGTTCTAGTACTGACCGTCGGCGGGTATCCGAAGGCGGGCCAGCCCCGGCTGGAGCTGGCACGGGACAGCGTGGCGATCTGCCGGGACCTGCTGCCTCCGCTGCTTGACGTGGCACCCGGGGCGGTGGTGGTGATCGTTACCAACCCGGTCGATGTGGTCACCTACGCGGCGCTGAAGATACTCGGCCTGCCGCGCAATCAGGTCCTGGGCTCGGGCACGCTGCTGGACAGCTCGCGGCTGCGGTCGTTGATCTCCCAGCGCTGCGGCGTCGCCGTGCAAAGCGTGCACGCCTACGTCGTCGGCGAGCATGGGGATTCGGAGATTCCGCTGTGGACCAGCGCGACCGTGGGTGGCGTTCCGATCCTGCATTGGGACGATTCGGAGCTGCCGCCGCTGGCCGCCGCGGAGCGTGATGGCATCGGCCGGCAGGTGATCGAGGACGGGCATCGGGTGCTGCGCGGCAAGGGATACACCAACTACGCGATCGCGCTCGCCGCGGCCCGCATCATCGAAGCCGTGCTCTACGACGAGCACCAGGTGCTGCCGGTTAGCTCACTTCTAACCGGATATGCGGGAATCAGCGACGTGTGCCTGTCCGTGCCGTCGGTGGTCAACCGGACCGGAGTGCTCAAGGCACTGCCGGTACCCCTATCCGACGACGAGCGAGTCGGCCTACATCGTTCGGCTCGGGCGGTACGTGCCGTGATCGACCCGCTAGAGCTGTCCGTCGCTGACCATAGCGGCTAGCAGGTAGCCGTGCCTCCGGCTGGCTGGCGATCGGAACATGCGGGTAGCCGCGATGGCTGCACACGCCCGTCCCCGTAAGGCTGGTAGCGCAGGAAGCAAACCTAGACCAAAGTTGGTGCGCGGTGTCGACCTTATTTCCAGCCTCATTGTTCGTTCCGGTGGTTCTCGGCTTCTTCGGGCTCGGCACCGGTTACCTGATCTATGGACCGCAGGAGCTACTCGGATATCCTAGGCGAGACTCCAACGTGGATCGCGCCAACGGCGTGTGGGGCCTCTGGATGGCCGGCTTCTGCCAGTTCCTCGTCGGGGTCTTCCTGTTCGTGGGACTGAGCTGGTTCCCGGTCTTCACCGGCAACAAGGCTCTGTATATGGCTGCACTGGCATTCAGCGCCTATGGCATCCACTGGTTCGCGATGGGCTGGAATCGTCTGCGGGGCGCCGACGTCCGACCCAACGGGTTCATGTCGGTCGCCTTTCTCATCATCTCGGTCCTGGGCCTGACAGTGTTCTTCCGCGCCGGCGCCTGGCCGGTCGGCGTGCTGTTCACCGGGTTGGCGCTGGTCTACGTCGCCGAGTTCTTCGCCAGCTTCAAGCTCGGTGTCAAGGTGGGTGCCGATGGGAGCGAGTCGACCAATGTGGGCGAGAAGACCCTCGGGCTGATCCACATCATCGTCGGCGTGTGGCTGATGTACCTGACAGTCGCGACCACTTTGGATATCGCCGCCGGCTTCCACCTTCCAGGCGCGTGATACTGCGATTCCGGCTAACCAGCAATGGAGGTTGGGTGCCTGCGGTGATGACCCGGTCCGGCTTCTCGGGGAGCGTGAAGGGCGATAATGAATCTCGGTGGAAGGGAAATCGCGATGAGAATTCTGTACACCGCGCATGCGGTGGTACATGGTGGACGCGGCGGGCACGGCCGGACCTCCGATGGCCGACTGGAGGTGGACCTGTCGGTCCCAGAGGAGATGGGCGGGGACGGCGGTCCGGGCACCAACCCGGAGCAGCTGTTCGCCGTAGGGTACGCGGCGTGCTTTCAGTCGGCGCTGCAGGGAGTGGCGCGGGGACGCGGAGTCGACGTGTCTGACTCGACGATCAACGCCTCGGTCGGGATCGGGCCGACCGGCCACGGTGGCTTCGGCTTGACGGTCGCGCTCGACCTTCACGCACCGCAGTTGGCGCGCCGCGACGCCGAGGACCTGATGGCGCGGGCGCACGAGCGCTGCCCGTACTCCAACGCCACCCGAGGCAACGTTGACGTGACGCTCACCGTCGACGGTCAACGCCCGGAGTTATCCGTGGCATGACCGGGCGCGACCGTGACCGGCGCTGCGCCGCTCGGGTCGGCGCATCGGCACCCACTCAATCGGATCAGTCGAGTGGCAGGGTGACGAGCACCGCCGTTCCGACTCCGAGCGGGCTCTCGACCAGGATCGCTCCGCCAAGCGCCTCGACCCGGTCGCGCAAGCCGGTCAGACCCGAGCCTCGGGCTGGATCCGCGCCGCCGACACCGTCATCACGAATCGACACGCGCAGCGTCCTGTGCACCTGCTCGACCGCCACACTCACGACCGAGGCACGCGCGTGTTTGACCGCGTTGGTGAGCACCTCGGAGACGACGTAGTAGCCCGTCGCCTCGACACGCTCCGCGAAGCGTTCAGCGGTGCGAATCTCAAGGTCCACCGCAATCGCAGAGCGGCGCGACAGTGTGTGCAAGGCCGGCCCGAGCCCGCCCTCCGACAGGACCGCGGGGTGGATCCCGCGGGACATCTCGCGCAACTCGTCAAGCGCGGCCGTCACCTCCATCGACGCTCGAGCGAGCTCTTCACGCAGCTCGTCGGGCTCCGCGGTGGCATTGCCGGCCGCTGCGCGCAGCTCCAGAGCCAGGGAGGCGAGGCGCTGCTGCGCTCCGTCGTGTAGATCGCGCTCGATGCGGCGGCGGGTTTGGTCTGCGGTCGCGACGATGCGGGCGCGCGAAGCGTTGAGCTC
>NZ_DATENY010000036.1:0-39999 GCF_035274705.1 Mycobacterium sp.
CAGGAGATCGAACAGGCCGACCGCGACGATCTGATGATGGAGGTCCTCGCGCAGCTCGGTGAGATCTACCTGGTCCGCACCGCGTACGACGGTGTTGAGGAGGCCCTGCGACGCATCCACGACTGCCTGGCGATCTACCGGGCGATCCGCGCGGGCACCAAGCCCGACGCGGCCGCGCAGGTGGCCATGTCCGATGCCGAGATCGACCACATGATCCGCCGATACTCGCGCCGGGCCACGTTTCTCCAGACCGGCCTCGCCGCCGCGCACGGCGATCACGAAGCCGCAGAGGCCGGGCTGCTAGCCCTCACCGACGAAACGTCGCCCGGCTCCCCGGATCTCGAAGACGAACACAGGTTCCTCATCACCTACGCCCGAATTCTGTGTGCGGTCGCGCTGTGCGACGACGACCTGCACGTGCAATCGGTCCCGTTGTGGGAGCAGGTGCTCGACGCCATCGAAAACCCTCGTGACGGCAACGAATTCGACGACTACCTGCTTGTCCTCGGTTCCACTGGCTACGGCCGGTTCTGCGTCGAGACGGGCCGGTTGTCCGAGGCCGAGCCGTGGCTGCAGCGCGCGGGCGCCCGCGCCCAGCGACGTGAATGGCAATTGGCGACGGCTAGAACGCAATTGGAGCGAGCAACAGCGGCCTGGGCGGCAAACGATCGTGCACAGGCCCAGAGCATGGTCCATGAGGCCTATCCGGCGATCGCCGAGCACTTGCGCGCCCACGACGTGTCGCGGTGCTGGCTGTACTTCGGCTTGATCAGCATCTCGGTCGGGGCTTTCGACGATGCCGACGAGCGCCTTGGCCATGCCGAGCGGCACTGGCGCGAGGTGGAGAAGCCGCTCCACATCCACCGCATCCTTTTGCAGCGCAGCTGGGTCGACATCTTCCGAAACGACTTCGCGGCGGCACGAGACCGGGTAAACGAGGCGCGCGAGCTACTCGATTCGTGGCCCCGTCACAGTTGGCTGCAATACGCCCGTCTGGACGACCATCTCGGTAGCATCCTGCGCGCCGAGGCGCTGGCTGACCCCACCGACGCCAAGGCCAAACTTGAGCAGGCCGCCGAGCTCAAGGTGCCCGCGGCCTTGGCGGTCGACTCGGTACGTCACGCGATGACCGACGCGGACGCGCGGATGCGCTGGGCCAACCACGTTTCGGCCCGCATCCTCGCAGGCGCCTTCGCGGTCGCCTGGGAATGGGGAAACACCGAGCTTCTCAGTGAACTCATCGAATACCACAGCGCACGAGGCAGTTTCAGCACA
Organism: Mycobacterium sp.; assembly: GCF_035274705.1. Classification (GTDB taxonomy): domain Bacteria; phylum Actinomycetota; class Actinomycetes; order Mycobacteriales; family Mycobacteriaceae; genus Mycobacterium. The sequence goes on from NZ_DATENY010000036.1 coordinate 1,276, forward strand.
GAGCCGGATGCCCAGCCACTGGACTGGACCGAGACCGCGACGGCCACGGTGCCCGTCGACACGATTGATGAGTATGCCCTCGTCGCGGCGGGGTCGGCGTCGTCGGCAGGCGGCGCGCTAACCCGCCTGGGCCCTCTGCCGCCGCTGCGGATGGACCCCGACACCGCACCGATCATGAGCCGCTATCGCACACTGGCCGCCGAGCGGTACGGCGCCGCCGTCACCGCAGACGAGGCCGCCTGGTCGACGTGGCCGTAACTCTGGTCCTGCGTTTCGCCGACGTCGGCGTCGCAACGTATGCCAGCCTGCGGGTGGTCGGCGAGCCATCGAAGACGGTCACCTGGGTGGTGGAGGAAGCGGACCTGGTTGGGGCGCTGGATGAGCTGGCCGGTGCGCTGCCGGACCCGCGGGGATCCGAGACGCGGCGTGATGCCGTCGACCGTGCCATCGCGAAAGGGCCGTTCGCGACGCCGAGCACCGAACTGGCCCTGGCTCGCGCCTTGGGCGGACAGCTGATTTCGGATGCGGCGTGGCGATTGCTGACCGATCTCGTGTCCTCGCCGCGCGCCGCACTATTCGTGTCGCCAAGCGCCCGGCTGGCTCGGGTGCCATGGGCTCTACTGGCGATGGCCAACGACGACGGCCACCGCTTGATGGAGCTCGTCGATGTGCTGATGGCCGCGCCGCCGAACATCGTGAATTCGCCGCGCATGGGCGCCGGCTGGGGCAGCCGCCGCGACGGCCCGCCGCTTCTGGTCCTCGACCCGCGAGTGCCCGGCCAGCGGCCCGACTCCGCACTCGGCTCGGTGCTGGGCAGACCGTCGCCGGACACCCCGCTGGCGCAGCACTTCTCGGAGCTGCTTGCCCGCAGATCGGTCCTACCCGACGTCTCCACCGCGGTCGACTTGTTCCGCCGCAGCGACGCGGACCGCGACTGGTTGGCTCGCCTGCTCGAGCAGGCGCCGAGCCGGCTCCTGTTCGTCGGCCATGCAACGGCAGCCGACGGCGACGTCGGCCACGCCGACCGGGCGGCGCTGCATCTCGCCGACGAGCGCCCGCTCGCCGCGGCCGACCTGATGACGGCCAAGCTGCCGATGCCGCCCCGGGTCGCCTTGCTGGCCTGCGCATCAGGCGGTGACTATCAATTCGACGAGGCGACGGGTCTGGTCGCAGCGATGATCCTCGGCGGCGCCCAACTGGTGACCGCCACGCTGTGGTCGCTGCCCACCGCAGCCGGATACCGCCAGTTCGCACCGAAAGAAATTGGGCCGGAAGTTGATCCGATGGCCGACGCCATCATCGCCGTCGACCAGGCACACGAAGAAGCCGACGCGGGATGCGCGGTGAACCGCTGGCAACGGGAACGCATGCGGCAGTGGCGTAACGGCGACCTGACTGCCAGCCCGCTGTACTGGGCGGCGCTGGTCAGCTTCGCCGTCGACGGCGCCCGATGAAAACTCAGGCCCGCGGCACGCAGACCGCGACCGCCGACTCGTCACCCCGGTGGTAATAGGTGTCGATGATATTGCCGGGGGAGACCTTGCTCAGCAGCGTTGCCGGGATCACGGCTCGTTCGCGAGCCGCAAATTGCCCACCTTCAGGCCTGCTGACCATCACGTCGAGTTCGACTTCGCGGAAGTCCTGCCGAGCGGCGCCGGCTATTCGGATGCCGACGATGACTCCCCGAGACTTGACGACCGACGGTTCCGGGGTGAAGAGAACCAACGCGACGCCTAGGAAAACCAAGCCAGAAAGCGAGAGCAACAGTGCATCGGACATGCGACAAGGGTCTACTCAGGCCCCCGCTACCGAACCCAACTTTTATGCTGTCCAGATGAGCGCGCAAGCGGAGGTGGCGTCGGCGATCGCCGTCAGCCACCCGCGCCGCGCGGTTATCGACCGCGCCTGGCGTGCAATCGGCCCCGGCGTCGAGGTGCTCAGCGGCGACGACGGCGGCCCTCTTCGCCGGACCGTGAAGCGGATCATCGACCCATTGGTGCTGCGGCTGCGGTCGAACACCCACTACTCGGCGCCGTTCGTCGACGCCGAGGTGGCCGCGGCGATGTATGACGAGATCGTCGGCCAGAGTGCACAGTTGCGTGGCGCGGCGGCGTGGTTCGAGATCCTCAAACGGGAACGGCGCCGGTTGCGCATCACCACCGGAAACGCACAGGAGCTGTACTTCCCCGTCTGCTTCGAGCTCGCAGTGACGAAAGGGCCGCCCACCCAACACGACCACGCCGCCGCCGAAACACTGTTGCGCGAAATCCACGGAGACCGTGACCGCACGGGGATCGAGGTGCTAAACCAGCACGTCTCAGACCCTCTGGTGATTTCCAGGCTCTCCGAGCAGTTGGATCGCAGCTGGCGTGACGTACATGCAGGCACCGAGATCACCGGCCCGTTCATGACCGGCCTGACCACCGTGCTCGGCCCCGCTGACAGCCATCGCGCGAAAGTAGCGCGGCAGCGGGTGTGGTCTGCCCTGATCGCGGACGCGACCCCATACAACCTCGGCGCGACGGCGCATGGCGACGCGGGACGGCTGCCGTGGTCGATCGCTGAAATCGGCTTGAGTTCCGTTGAGCCGCAACCACAACCGTCGATTCTTGGCGGCTCGGACAGCGACCGTCCGCTCAACCGCTGCGTCGTCGATCGGGTGCGCGCGACATTGCGCCGTGCCATGGACCGAGACGAGTTGCCCGACATCCCATTGTTGTGTGCGGAGGAGGTCGACCGGTCCTGCGCGCCGTGGGGTCTGCTGGCCGAGGACAAACAGGCGACGCTGCTAGCCGGGATCGAGATCGCCGTCGACCTGGCTCCTCTGACCGAATCCGCAGTCACGCGTTATCAGTTGGCCGGCCAGATGCAGGCTCGGCTGCGAAAGGAAGCCTACGTGCTGCACGCTCGGCGGTACCTCGCCGACGGCGGGCCGGTCCATCCGCGCCAGCAGCAGGTGATCAACGATCTGGCGGCCTTCGCCCGCCCATACCTGAGCCGGCTGTGGGCACGACTGCACGGACGTGATGTGTGGCAGGAGCCATGCGATGACATCGACGACGTCCGCGCGCTGCTCGAGGGAGTGGCCAGGTCGGTGAGCCTCGATCACCGCCAGCGGATCAAGGCGATGCTCGAATTGCAGGTGGCAGGATGAAACTGATCGCCGATGCAGGTCTGTGGAGCACGGGCGGGCAGCTGGGCCCCACGCCACTTGTCGCCGTGTTGGAGGTCAGCGGCGCGGTGCTGTCGTGGACGGTCGACGACCCGGCAGGCGTGGCCACGATCGCGTTCACCGATCTGGCCCGTGCCGACTGGCTGTGGCGGATTGTCGGCGAATCCGGACACAGCGCGGTGGCTTCGGCGCTGGACGGACGCGCCCCGGACGAGGCACACACCGTCGAACTCACGGACGTCGGCGTGCAGCCAGGAGCGGTTGATCCGCTGCGACGGCTGGCGGTCGGGCACTGGTTGCGTCGGTGGTGGCCCGCGAGCCAGCGTGACGGCATCGCCGCCCTCGACGGTGCGCTGCTCGACGCCGAGCTCGCACTGTTGACCGCCCGCGCCCAAAACTTCTTCACCGACGACACCTTTGATTCGGACGTGGAAAGCCTCCTGAGAATCCACGTTGCGGCCCTGAACGACCATGTGCGGGACGGAGACCCGCGCGTCGTCGAATTGGTGCGGGCCTGCGGTGAGCTGGCCGAGGACCTGGGCATTGCCTTCGACGCCGTGCATGAACCGGCCGCGACCGGCCGTCGCGATGATTATGCGCTGGCCGCCGGATCCGCCGGCGGCCGAACCTCTGGTGCGGTCGCAACGGGAACGGCTTCGATCAACTGGTCAGCGGTGCCGCCAGGGATCTTCGATGCGGCCGAGAACACCGTCGAATGGCGCATCGAGGCGGGCAATCCCGTGAAAGGCGTTGTGCGGGCTGAGTTGTCGGGCATGGGATCGGCTGCCGGCATCGCCGTGCATCTGCGGTCAGGAACCGTCAGCGGTGTGGGCATCCTCGATGCGGACGGTGCCGCCACTTTCCAGCTGGCCGACGAGCATCACCGGGCGATCACCGAAACCATTGCGTGGGACCATGATTGGCGCACGACAGTGGTGTCGATCGGTGTCGAGCTCAAAGAGTCAGTGGAATCGGCCGACATTCGGCAGCGGATCCGGACCTTCGCGCGGTCGCGACTGAACCAGCCCGCAAACGACGCGTACCTGGCCGAGATCCTGGCCGCGGAATCGGATTACTGAGACTTGTCCTGTTCCTTGTGCATCGACTCGCGGATTTGGGCGAGTCGCTCGGCGGCCGCCTGCTGGCGAGCGTCGTATTGCTCGTCGACGGTCCGGCCCTCCGGTGACTCACCGGCGAGCTCCGAGGCGCCTACGGCCGTGCCGTACCGGGTTTCGATCTTCTCGCGCACCGATTCGAATGTCGGCACGCCGCTCGGCGTGTAGCCGGTATCGACCGCCGCCGGCGGGGGTGCCTCAGCGGGATGCGCCTCGATGGCGGGTTCCGGTTCGGGCGTGGGTTCGTCCGGCATGCCGCTCACCGTACTCCCGAGTGGCTACTTCGACGCCGCCTGTATGTGCGCGGACGGTGGGGACGTCGGAGGCGCGGGAGCCGGCGCCGGTGGCGCCACCGGCAGCGGGACCGCGGGAACGCCCGGCGTGCCGATCTGGCTGGCCATCCACGGCAGGGCCGCCGAGAACGCGTGTGCGGCGAACGGCCAGTCATGTTTGCCCGGCTGCGTGACGACCGCGCACCGGATGCCGTTGGCGCTGCCCGCCGCGCACAGCGCGTTGGCCGCCACGGCCTGGTCATTCGGGTTGTTCGTCGTCGGCGCTGCCGGTGGCGCGTTGTTGATGTCGAACCAGCCGGTCACCCCCGTGTACGGACCGTGGCGGGTGATCACCGTCGACGGGTCGAACGCCGCGTAGGCCGCCGCGTTGCCGCCGAACAAGCGGTCGATGGTCTGGGCTTTGGTCCCCGAATTGGGGGCGATGTCGCCGGCAATGTCCTCGAACGCGCTGAACATGTCGGGATGCATCGCGGCCAGGTCGACGGCGCATGTGCCGCCCATCGACCAGCCGACGACGCCCCAGTTCGACGGCTTGGCACTCACGCCATACGTCGAGACCATAAACGGCACAACGTCTTTGGTCAGATGGTCGGCGGCGTTGCCGCGGACCCCGTTGACGCATTCAGTGTCGTTGTTGAACGCTCCACCGGAGTCGACGAAGACGAACACCGGCGCGTTTCCGCCATGAGAGGATGCGTAGTCGTCGATGGTCTTGATCGCATTGCCCGCCCGCATCCAGTCGGCGGGAGTGTTGAACTCGCCGCCGATCATCATCACCGTCGGCAGTTGCGGCGGAGGATTGGTCGCGTACCAAGCGGGCGGCAGGTAGATCAGCTCACCGCGGTGTTTGAACCCCGACGCGGTCGCAGGGATCGTGACGGGCACGACGGTGCCCTTGGCCGGGACCGTGTGCTGTTTCTGCATCGCGGTGACGGTGACCGGATCGGTTTGGTCGGGCAGCGGCCCGGCGGTCAGCTGGTTCCATGCGGTCTGGACGGTGGGGAAGTAGCCAACCCAGACGTTCAGCGCCAGCGCCGAACACAACAGGCACAGCGGCAGCGCCAGCGCCGATACTCCGCGGCGCCACCGCTGGGCACCCTGCCAGCCCGCGATCAGCACGCCGGCGGCCAGCCCCGACAGGCCCGTCCAGATCCACAGCGAATGTGGTGCGGGATTGGTGTCGTCGCTCATTCCCTGAGAAGCGACGTACCAGTAAGCCGCCCCCGCCAACGCAAGGCCGACCAGCGCCGCCGACGGCAGCAAGACGACGCGCCAGCGGCGGTTGCGCCAGCCGATGGCCGCGATCAGCACGACGGCGGCAATGACCTGCACCGTGATCGGAATCCAACCGTGCATCAACGAAAGATGGTGGCGAAACGGCTCGGGTAACGTCACGGCAACAATCGTGGACGCCAATCCTTGCGACTAGCTGTGAACGAGGTGTTAACGCGGTTTCGCCAAGGGGAACGGCAGCGTATCGCGGATGCTGCGGCCGGTGATCAGCATGACCACCCGGTCCACACCCATGCCGAGCCCGCCGGTGGGCGGCATCGCGTATTCCATCGCCTGCAGGAAGTCCTCGTCGAGTTCCATCGCCTCGGGGTCGCCGCCTGCGGCCAGCAGCGACTGCTCCTGCAGCCGTCGGCGCTGTTCGACGGGATCGGTCAGCTCGCTGTAGGCGGTGCCCAGCTCGACGCCCCATGCCACCAGGTCCCACCGCTCGGCGACTCCGGGGATGCTGCGATGCGGACGCGTCAGGGGTGACACGGACGTAGGGAAATCCTTGTAGAAGGTGGGCGCCTCGGTGCGGTCCTCGACCAGCCGCTCGTAGAGTTCGAGCACCAACGCACCGGCGTCCCAGTGCGTCAGGTACGCGATGTCGGCTGCATCGCACAGCTTGCGAAGCGTGGCGAGGTCGGTGTCTGGTCCGATCTGTTCGCCGAGGGCCTCCGACACCGCGCCGTGCACGGTCTTGACCGCCCATTGCCCCGAGATGTCGACCGGTTCGAATGTGCCGTCGTCGCGGGGGCGCAGAAAGACGTGCTCGCCGTTGGCGGCCTGTGCGGCGTTCTGGATGAGCTCGCGGCAGCCGTCGATCCACACGTTGTAGTCCGCGTGCGCCTGATAGGCCTCCAGCAGTGTGAACTCCGGGTTGTGACTGAAGTCGACACCCTCGTTGCGGAACGCCCGGCCCAGCTCGAAGACGCGCTCGATGCCGCCGACGCACAGCCGTTTGAGGTAGAGCTCCGGGGCGATGCGCAGATACAGGTCCAGGTCGTAGGCGTTGATGTGTGTCAGAAACGGGCGGGCGTTGGCGCCGCCGTGGATCTGCTGCAGGATCGGCGTCTCGACCTCCAAAAACCCCTTGCCGACCAAGGTTTCGCGGATCGCGTGCAGCACACCGCTGCGGGCCCGGATCAGGTCGCGCGCCTCGGTGTTGATCGCCAGGTCGACGTATCGGGCCCGTACCCGCGCTTCCTGGTCGGTCAGCCCCTTCCATTTATCGGGCAGCGGGCGCAGGCACTTGCCGGTCAGTCGCCAGCTGCGCACCATCAACGACCGGATGCCCTTGCGGCTCAGGCCCATCGTGCCGGTCACCTCGATCAGATCACCGAGATCGATCGCGCGGGTGAAATCGGCGGTGGTGCCCTCGTCGAGCAGCGAATTGTCAAGCAGCAGTTGGACTTCTCCGGACCAGTCACGCAGTTGGGCGAACAGCACACCGCCGTAGTCGCGAACGCGTAGCACTCGCCCGGCGACTGTTACGGCCGTGTCGTCGGCGGCGTCGATCGCCTGAGCGACGGTGTGGCTGGGCGGTTCTCCGACCGGGTAGGCGTCGACGCCCTCGGCCTGCAGCGCCTTGAGCTTGGCCATCCGGACCCGGACTTGTTCTGGCAGCCGGGGCTGGTCCTCGTCCTCGGGCAGGTCGACCTGCAGCTCGGTGAGGTCGGGCGCGCTTCCGTCGTGGTGCAACACGCCCGTCGCCACCAGAGTTTCCGGCACTGCGATGTGATGACCGGTGTGCGGTTGTTCGTTGCGCCGCGAAAACGGCAGCACCAGAAAGCCTTCGGCGATCACCGATGCGACGCCGACGCGAGGGACCAGCCGGGCGTCCTCGTAGCAGGCGTAGCGCGGTACCCAGTGGGGTTGGTATTTCATGTTCGACCGGTACAGCGTCTCGAGCTGCCACCAGCGGGAGAAGAACACCAGCAGCCCGCGCCAGAGCCGCGCCACCGGCCCGGCGCCGAGCTGAGCGCCCTGCTCGAAGGCCGATCGGAACATCGCAAAGTTCAGCGAAATCCGCGTCACCCCAATGCCTTCGGACTGCATACACAGTTCCGAGACCATCAATTCGATTGTGCCGTTGGGGGATTGCGGTGACCGCCGCATCAGGTCCAGCGATACGCCGTTGGTGCCCCACGGGACCAGCGACAGCATCGCGACAACTTCATCTTTTCCGGCGGCCTGCTGCACCGCCTCGACGAGTAGGCAATCCCCGTCGGCCGGGTCGCCGATCCGGCCCAGCGCCATCGAGAAGCCGCGTTCGCTTTCGGTGTCGCGCCATCCATCGGCACGCGCGATGACCTGGGCCATCTCCTCGCTGCCGAGGTCGCGGTGTCGCCGAATCCGCACGGTGGCGCCGGCCCGTCGCGCGCGCGTCACGGCCTGCCGTACGGCGCGCATGTCGGGCCCGGAGAGGCGAAAGTTGTCCGGATAGAGGATCGCCTCGTCGCCCAATTGCAGGGCGTTGAGTCCGGCTTGGCGGAAGGCCTCGGCCGCGGTCGAACTTGCGCCCATCACGCCGGGAGCCCAGCCGTAGGTCTGGCACAGCGTCAGCCACGCCTGGATGGCCGCCGGCCACGCCTTCGGGTCGCCGACCGGGTCGCCACTGGCCAGACAGACGCCGACCTCGACGCGGTAGGTGATGGCTGCGCGGCCATTGGGAGCGAACACCACCGCCTTGTCGCGGCGGGTGGCGAAGTAGCCGAGCGAGTCGTTCTTACCGAACAGCTCGAGCAGACCCCGGATCGCCGACTCGTCCTCACCGGTCAGCGCGTTCTCGGCGCGCTGCGACTGGAACAGCACGATCGCTGCGACCATCAACGCCAGCGCACCGAACAAACCCAGCAGGGCGTTGACGAACACGTGAGGATGCCCGGAGAAGTTCGAAGAGTCCGCGCCGGCGAAAGCGCTCACTCGGTTCAGCGCGTACAGGAACCTGTCCTCACGGGCCAGCGAGCCGGGGGAGAACTCCAACAGTGCCCAGCCGACGAGCGTGCCGATCGCCATGCCGACGACCAGTGTGGCGGCGGCTTTGACCAGTGCGCCCCGGCGCACTTTCGCCCAGAACTCTTTGCGGGCCAGGACCAGGAAGAGAATCGCCGCGACGTGGAAACCGACGCCGATGATTTCGCCGATGTCCTGCACGACCGACTCGTCACCGGTCACCAGATCGCCGACGTTCCAGACGATCGCCGCGACCATGTAGCCCACGAGGATCCACCACGCGATGCGCTTGCGCGCCGCCAGTGCCGCGGCCAGCAGGACCAGCACGAACGCCCACGCGAAGCTGGTGTCGGGGAAGTTGAAGATGTAGTCGTTGACGAACTCGCGCGGGACCTTGATGATCCAGCGCACCGCGGGCGAGACGCTGGCGATCAACGACAGCGTCGCGATGATGCCGACGGTCCAGCCGGCCGCCGCGGGAACCCACCAATACCGAGAGGTGCGGCGGGTCATGGTGACGGTCATAGGCCGCGACAATATGCGGTCAACCCGTGAAATGGGTGGGAGTGCTACCAGACGGGGCCGGTGTACTTCTCGCCGGGACCGTGCCCGGGTTCGTCTGGCGCCGCGCTGGATTCGCGGAAGGCCAGCTGCAGCGTCTTGAGTCCGTCGCGAACGGGCCCTGCGTGCGGACCGAGGTACTCGGCCGACGCGGTGACCAGACCGGCCAGCGCAGTGATCAAGCGGCGAGCCTCGTCGAGGTCGCGGTGCGGGCTGTCGTGCGGGTCCTCCGCCGACAGACCGAGCTTCTCGGCAGCGGCGCTCATCAGCATGACTGCCGACCGCGTGATCACCTCCACGGCGGGAATTTCGGCGAGCTCGCGGACGGACGGCTGAGCCGTCGATTGGGATGGTGCCGGATCGTCGGTCATGGCTGCTAGACTGACATGCGCGACCGTCCCGGCGAACGCCAGGGACAGCAAGTGGAGTCCCACTCCCACCGCTGACCATACCGGTACAGCGGTCCGGTCACAGGCATCCGTGCCTGTCCTGGTCGGCTATGGGCCCTGCTTTGAGCAGGGCTTTTCTGTTCAATTGAGCAGAGCGCTGATGGTGTGGGCTCCTAGAGGACAACATAGGAGGCCCCATCAGCACTGAGACCCGCGTCAACGAGCGCATTCGAGTCCCTGAAGTCCGCTTGATCGGACCAGGTGGCGAGCAGGTAGGCATTGTGCGCATCGAAGACGCCCTCCGCGTCGCCGCGGATGCCGATCTCGACCTTGTCGAAGTAGCCCCGGACGCCAAACCGCCGGTTTGCAAGATCATGGACTACGGCAAGTTCAAGTACGAGACGGCTCAGAAGGCACGCGAGTCTCGCAAGAATCAGCAGCAGACCGTCGTCAAGGAACAGAAGCTCCGACCGAAGATCGACCCTCACGACTACGAGACCAAAAAGGGCCACGTGGTCCGCTTCCTGCAAGCGGGGTCGAAGGTCAAGGTGACGATCATGTTCCGCGGACGCGAGCAGTCGCGGCCCGAGCTGGGCTACCGGCTGCTGCAGCGGCTGGGCGCCGACGTCGCCGACTACGGCTTCGTCGAGACGTCCGCCAAGCAGGACGGCCGCAACATGACGATGGTGCTGGCTCCGCACCGCGGCGCGAAGACTCGCGCCAAGGCGGCGCACGACGCCGATGCACCGCCGGCGCGACGGGCAGAACCGTCGCCGGCCGCGGCGCCACCAGACTCCAATCCATCTCCATCGCAGAACTGAACAGAACTGAGGACATATGCCCAAGGCGAAGACCCACAGCGGCGCTTCCAAGCGGTTCCGGCTGACCGGGACCGGCAAGGTCGTGCGCCAGAAGGCCAACCGTCGGCACTTGCTCGAGCACAAGCCGACCAAGCGCACCCGGCGCCTTGACGGCCGCACCGAGGTGTCGGCCAACGACAAGACCCGTATCAAGAAGCTGCTGAACGGCTGAACCTGAGGCCGTAAACGACCTCAAAGAGATAGGAAGACTCTCATGGCACGCGTGAAGCGCGCAGTGAACGCCCAGAAGAAGCGGCGCACAGTACTCAATGCATCGAAGGGCTACCGCGGTCAGCGGTCGCGGCTGTACCGCAAAGCCAAAGAGCAGCAGCTGCATTCGTTGACCTATGCCTATCGTGACCGGCGTGCCCGCAAGGGCGAGTTCCGCAAACTGTGGATCTCCCGCATCAACGCTGCGGCCCGGGCCAATGACATCACCTACAACCGGTTGATCCAGGGCCTGAAGGCTGCCGGTGTCGAGGTGGATCGTAAGAACCTTGCAGAGATCGCGGTCAGTGACCCGGCCGCGTTCACCGCGTTGGTGGAGGTCGCCAAGGGTGCGCTGCCCGCTGATGTGAATGCACCGTCGGGCGAGGCTGCCTGACGCTCACCGAGCGATCTGACCGGGTGGCGGCAGCGGTCAAGCTGCACCGCCACGTCGGACGTCGCCGCGCCGCACGCTTTCTCGCCGAAGGACCCAACCTCGTCGAGGCAGCGTTGCGGCGCGGACTCGTATCGGAGGTGTTCGTCACCGAATCCGCGCTGAGCCGATTCGGATCGATGCTGACTGATGTGTCCGTGCATGTGGTGACCGAGCGCGCGGCGAAAGCGTTGTCGGACACGGTGACTCCGGTCGGACTGGTGGCGGTCTGTTCGGTGCCTGAAACCGCTATCGGCGACGTGCTCGCCGGCTCGCCGCGGTTGGTCGCGGTCGCGGTGGAGATCTCCGAGCCCGGAAACGCGGGCACGCTGATCCGCATCGCGGACGCGATGGGCGCCGACGCCGTGGTGCTGGCCGGGCACAGCGTCGACCCGTACAACGGCAAGTGTCTGCGCGCGTCGGTGGGCAGCATTTTCTCGGTACCCGTGGTGACCGAAGCTGATGCCGGCGCGGCGGTGGCAGCATTGCGCGGGGCGGGCCTTCAGGTGCTGGCGACGGCCGTCGACGGCGAGGTTTCGCTCGAGGCGGCCGACCTGTCTGGCCCGACGGCGTGGCTGTTCGGGCCGGAAGCCCACGGCCTGCCGACAGAACTGGCGGCCATGGCGACCCATCGAGTCCGGATCCCGATGCCGGGCAACGCCGAAAGCCTCAACGTGGCGTCGGCCGCCTCGATCTGCCTGTATCAGAGCGCCAGGGCGCACCGCACTTCTTAGCGCGAGCAGACGCAAAACTGCCCTGAATTATCGAAAAATAGGCAGTTTTACGTCTGCTCGCGCTAAGAAAGCAGCCCCCGGGCGACGTGGGTGATCTGCACCTCGTTACTGCCGGCGTAGATCATCAACGACTTGGCATCGCGGGCGAGTTGTTCTACCCGGTACTCGGTCATGTAGCCATTTCCGCCGAACAACTGCACGGCATCCATCGCCACGTCTGTAGCAGCCTGCGAGCAGTACCACTTGATCGCCGACGCCTCCGATAGCGAGATCTCAGCACCAGACTGCATCGACTCGATGACGCGAAACAGGATGTTACGCACGTTCATTCGGGCGACTTCCATACTTGCCAGCTTCAGCTGAATGAGCTGGAACTGCCCGATCTGCTGACCCCACAGTGTGCGGCTCCTGGCGTAGTCGACGCACAGCTGCAGGCACTCCTCGATGACACCCAGCGCCATGGCGGCGACCCCGATGCGCTCAGCAGAGAAGTTCGCCCGCGCACTGGCGCGACCGTCGGAAACGATGTTGGCTCCATCTCCTTCGGTCTCGCCCAGCAGCCTTTCGCAGCCCAGCCGGACGTTGTTGAAGAACAGCTCACCGGTTCGCGAACTGTGTAAGCCCATCTTGCGGAACGGCTTTGACTGCACGAAGCCGTCCATGCCGCGGTCCAGTACGAAAGTCAGTACCTTGCGGTCGCGCTTGTCGACGCCGGCTTCGTCGAGCTTGGTGTAAACCACGACGACGTCCGCGTCCGGCCCGTTGGTGATGAACGTCTTTTGCCCGTTGAGGACGTAGTCCTCGCCGTCGCGCACCACGTAGGACTTCATGCCGCCGAATGCATCCGAGCCCGATTCCGGCTCGGTGATCGCCCACGCGCCGATCTTCTCGTACGTCACCAGCTCGGGCAGCCACCGCTCCTGCTGAGCAAGCGTGCCGCGAGAGGCGATGGTCGGCACTGTCAGCCCCAGGCTGACGCCCATCCCGGTGACCAATCCCATTGAGACGCGACTCAATTCGCTGGCCACGACGAACGTCATGCTCGACTGGCCGCCGACCGGGCCCGAGTCCGTCGAACCGTCGCGCATCCGCGCCAACCGCTTCTCCAGCGATTCGCGTGCCATCGCGTCGATGCCGAACGTCGAAAAGAGCTTGCGGATGATGGGGTAGGGCTCCATCTCGCCGCTTTCCAGCTCATCGATGTGCGGCCGAATCTCCTTGTCGACGAACTCACGCACGGCATCGCGCACCGCGAGATCGACGTCAGACCACTCGAGCATGAGTCAAGCCGCTCTGCTGCGACCACGCGCCGGGCGCAGCCCGGCAAGCGAGAACGTCGTGTGCACCAGCGACCCCGCCCGGTCGAGCAGCGTCTTGCGTGGCGGCAAGTAGTGCATCGGCATGCCGCGCCGGTCGGGCGGCGGTGCCATGAATGCCGGTGCCTCGACCAGTGGCGCGTCGGCGGGCGCTCGTCCCTCGGCGCGGCGATATGCGGCCAGCGCGCGCGGATGCAGCCGGATTTCCTCAGGCACCGCCACGAACGCCAACTCGACCAGCTTGCCGAACAGCCGCAGCAACACCTCGTCGCCGGGTGTCCAGCGCATCCCGGCCTTCTCGCGTACCGCCTCGTCGAACAAGCCGGCGGCGATCCAGCGCTGCGCGCCTACCATCGGTCTGAACAACTGATCCCACACCGCGGTCGGCATCAACACGAACCACGGTTTGGGGATGCGGATCCTGAAGATGTCGAGCGTCGCCTTGTTGATCTCGAGTTCTTCGCTGCACTTGCGCTCCCAGTACTCGCAGAACTCCTCCCAGCTGTTGGGTACCGGCCGCATGCTCATGCCGTACATCCGGTACCACTGCACGTGTTCGTCGAAAAGCTGGCGCTTCTCGGCCTCGGTCAGCCCGCCGCAGAAGTATTCGGCGGTCTTGATGATCAGCATGAAGAACGTCGCGTGTGCCCAGTAGAACGTCTCGGGGTTCAGGGCGTGATACCGCCGGCCCGCTGCGTCGATGCCTTTGATCGTCTTGTGATAGCCCTTGATCTGCTGGCCGGTCTGCGCTGCGCGATCGCCGTCGTAGACCACACCCATGATCGGGTAGACGGAGCGCGCAACGCGCTGCAGGGGTTCGCGCAGCAGGACGGAGTGGTCTTCGACGCCGGCCCCGAGCTCGGGATACATGTTCTGGATGGCGCCGATCCAGACGCCCAGCATCCCGGTCCTCAGGTCGCCGAAGTACTTCCACGTCAGCGAGTCCGGGCCGAGGGGTCCTTCGGGGGGCGCCATCGCCATGACCTCACGATAATGTTGACAACACATGTTGTCTACGATTTCGGTGCGCGTGGCGGCGCAGTGTTATCAGGTGGCTATATCGCTGCCATATGCTTGTGACCTGCCGGTTTACGGGCCCCTGGGAGCGCCACCTACGCTGACGATGTGGATGTCGAGTCGTTCGATGAACGATCCGGCGATATCGGAGAAATAGAAGAGGCGCCGGATCTGAAGCGGCGCGCATCCGGACCGATGACGTGGCTGAAGAACACCAACCACAGCCCCGGCGTGATCGCCTTTCTGCGGCGTGCGCGACGAGCGCTGCCCGGTGATCCCGAATTCGGAGATCCGTTGTCGGTGGCCGGTGTTGGCGCGCCGAGCGCCGCCGCCCGCGCCGCCGATCGCCTGCTGGAACGTGACGCCGCGTCGCGTGAAGTCAGCCTGGGCGCGCTGCAGGTGTGGCAGGCGCTGACCGAGCGGGTGTCGGGTAAACCCGCCAATCGTGAGGCCACCCTGGTGTTTACCGACCTTGTCGGCTTTTCCGCGTGGTCGTTGAAGAACGGCGACGACGCGACGTTGAAATTGTTGCGCCGGGTTTCCCAGGTCGTCGAGCCGCCGCTGCTTGAGGCGGGCGGACACATCGTCAAACGGATGGGCGACGGCATCATGGCCGTCTTCTCGGATCCCGTCACCGCTGTGCGTTCGGCTATCGCTGCCCGTGAGGCGGTGAAAGCCCTTGACGTGTACGGCTACACCCCTCGCATGCGTGTCGGAATCCACACCGGGCGACCGCAGCGGATCGGTTCGGACTGGCTCGGCGTCGACGTCAACATCGCGGCTCGGGTGATGGAGCGGGCCACCAGGGGCGAGTTAGTCGTGTCACAGGCGACGCTGGAGCGGATTTCCGACGAGGATTTCGATTCGCTCGGCGTGATGGCCAAACGGCTTCGCAGGCAGGTCTTTACGGCCAAGCAGGACGGCGTGCCTGCGGATTTGATCATGTACCGACTGAAAACTGGCAGGCAGTTGCCAGGCGCCGATGACGACGACGGGGGCGCACCCGGGGCATAGTGGTTACCGATGGTGTTCGGTTTACTCGCCCGCGTGACGCGGCTTCGGATGACGCTGGCGTACGCAGCGATCGTGACGTGTATCACCACGACCATGCTCAGACTGAGCCCGGACATGCAGGACCGGATCATTCGCCACGCCAGCACCAACCTGCACAACCTCAGCCACGGGCGCATCGGCACACTGCTCGGCAGCGCCTTCGTGGTCGACGCCGGACCGGTGTATGTGTGGCTGCCCGGCCTGGTCTGCCTGCTGTCGATGGGCGAGCTGTTGTGGCGCAGCGGCCGGCTCATCGTTGCCTTCGCGGTGGGTCATCTCGGCGCAACGCTGCTGGTGGCCGCCGGTCTGGCCGCGGCAGTCGAGTTCGGCTGGCTGCCCGGTTCGGTCACTCGTGCAACAGACGTGGGCATGAGCTACGGCGCCGCGGGAGTGCTGGGAACGCTGACGGCGGCCATACCGCGGCGCTGGCGGCCCACGTGGATGGGCTGGTGGCTGGCGGTCGCAGTGGCGGTGGCGGTAGTAGGGCACGACTTCACCGACGTCGGGCACGGGGTGGCGCTGGTCCTGGGGATGCTCGTGTCGACACGATTCGGCGCACCGGCGCCGTGGACGCGGGCGCGGTTCATTCTGTTGGGCGTCGCGGCGTCGTTCGGATATCTGGTGCTGGCCAGCACGTCGCTGGTAGTGGCGACCGCCGCCGGTCTGGTCGGTGTGGTCGTCGCCGAGTGTTGGGTCAAGTCACGCATTCGCCGCAAACCCGTACACCAAGGCGACACTCGAGCCCCCGTGCTCGAAGTAAACGCCTTCGAGGCGCAACTAGCGCATCGCTTATGATCGCCGGATGGCTGATCAGCCCATAGATTTATCGGACGAAGCGTTGACCAAAGCGGTCAGCGCCGCCCGGCATGCCTTCGAGCTGGCGGTGGACCTCGACGCGTTGGCCCACGCCAAGACCGAGCATCTGGGCGACCGGTCGCCGATCGCGCTGGCCCGTCAGGCGCTGGGCTCGCTGCCCAAGGCCGACCGCGCGGACGCCGGAAAGCGCGTCAATGTCGCGCGCGCCGAGGTGCAGGACAGCTACGACGAGCGGCTGGCCGCGCTGCGCGCCGAGCGCGACGCGGCGGTGCTCGTCGCCGAGCGCATCGATGTGACGCTGCCGTCGACCCGTCAGCCCGTCGGCGCACGCCACCCGATCACGATCCTGGCCGAGCACGTCGCCGACACCTTCGTCGCGATGGGCTGGGAGCTGGCCGAAGGACCCGAGGTCGAGACCGAGCAGTTCAACTTCGACGCGCTGAACTTCCCGCCGGACCATCCTGCGCGCAGCGAACAGGACACCTTCTACATCGCTCCCGACGGTTCGCGGCAGGTGCTGCGCACGCACACCTCGCCGGTGCAGATCCGAGCCCTGCTGGAGCGCGACCTGCCGGTATACATCATCTCCATCGGGCGGACGTTCCGCACTGACGAGCTCGACTCCACCCACACGCCGGTCTTCCACCAGGTGGAGGGCCTGGCTGTGGACAAGGGCCTGACCATGGCGCATCTGCGCGGCACGCTCGACGCGTTTGCCCGCGCGGAGTTCGGGCCGCAGGGTCGTACCCGGTTCCGCCCGCACTTCTTCCCATTCACCGAGCCGTCTGCTGAGGTCGACGTCTGGTTCGCGAACAAGAAGGGCGGCCCCGGCTGGGTGGAATGGGGCGGCTGCGGCATGGTCAACCCGAATGTATTGCGCGCCTGTGGCATTGACCCCGAGGTCTATTCGGGGTTCGCATTCGGCATGGGGCTGGAGCGCACGTTGCAGTTCCGCAACGGCATTCCTGACATGCGCGACATGGTTGAGGGCGATGTCCGCTTCTCGCTGCCGTTCGGGGTAGGGGCCTGATGCGGCTGCCGTACAGCTGGCTGCGCGATGTCGTTCAGGCCGGCGCTCCTGGGTGGGACGTGTCCGCCGACGAGCTGGAGCAGACGCTGATCCGCATCGGCCACGAGGTTGAAGAGATCATCCCCGTCGGCCCGGTCACCGGTCCACTGACCATTGGCCGGGTGCTCGAGATCGAGGAGCTCACGGAGTTCAAGAAGCCGATCCGAGCCGTCAAGGTCGATGTCGGCGAGGCTCAGCCGCGCGACATCGTCTGCGGCGCAACGAACTTTGCCGTGGGCGACATCGTCGCCGTTGCGCTGCCGGGCACTGTGCTGCCCGGCGACTTCACGATCAGCAAGCGCAAGACCTACGGCCGCACCTCCGACGGAATGATCTGCTCGACGGCCGAACTCAACTTGGGCACAGACCATTCCGGCATCCTGGTGCTTCCGCCGGGCACCGCGGAACCCGGCACACCGGCCGCGGACGTGCTGGGTCTGGATGATGTCGTCTTCCACCTGGCCATCACCCCGGACCGCGGCTACTGCCTGTCGGTGCGCGGGATGGCGCGCGAGATCGCCTGCGCCTACGACCTCGACTACGTCGACCCCGCCGACGTCCCCACGCTGCCGGTTGCCGGGCAAGCACTGCCCGTGACCATCCAACCCGGCACGGGCGTGCTGCGGTTCGGCCTGCGGCCCGTCACCGGTATCGACCCGAACGCGGTGTCGCCGTGGTGGATGCAGCGGCGGCTGCTGCTGAGCGGCATCCGCGCGATCTCGCCCGCGGTCGACGTGACCAACTACGTGATGCTCGAGTTCGGCCACCCGATGCACGCCCACGACCGCAGCCTGATCACCGGCGGCTTCAAGGTCCGCTTCGCCGAACCGGGGGAGACGGTGGTCACCCTCGACGACATCGAGCGCAAGCTCGATCCCGGTGATGTGCTCATTGTCGACGACGTCGCGACGGCGGCGATCGGCGGCGTGATGGGTGCGGGTACGACCGAGGTGCGCGACAGCACCACCGACGTATTGCTCGAGGCCGCGGTCTGGGATCCCGCCACGGTATCGCGCACGCAGCGCCGACTGCGTCTGTACAGCGAGGCCGGCCGTCGCTACGAACGCTGCGTCGACCCGGCGATATCTGTTGCGGCGCTGGACCGTTGCGCCGCACTGCTAGCCGATATCGCCAACGGCACCGTGGAACCGACGCTGACGGACTGGCGCGGCGACCCGCCGCGCGACGATTGGTCAGGGCCGCCGGTCAGCATGCCCGCCGACCTGCCCGACCGCACGGCCGGCGTCGACTACGCCGAAGGAACCACGCAAAGGCGGCTGACTCAAATCGGCGCCGATGTCGTTGTCGACGGCGAGCGCGTGACCGCAACGCCGCCGAGCTGGCGCCCCGACCTGCGCCAGTCGGCTGACCTCGTCGAGGAGGTGCTGCGGCTGGAGGGCCTCGAGATCATTCCGTCGGTGCTGCCACTCGCGCCGCCGGGACGAGGCCTCAGCACGACACAGAAGCGCCGCCGTGCCATCGGAAAGTCGTTGGCACTCAACGGGTATATCGAGATCCTGCCGACGCCGTTCCTGCCAGCCGGGGTATTCGATCAGTGGGGTCTGCCCGACGACGATCCGCGGCGCAACGCCACGCAGGTGGTCAACCCGCTGGAGTCCGACCGCCCACAGCTGGCCACCACGCTACTTCCGAGTCTTCTAGAGGCGTTGGGACGCAACGTGTCTCGCGGCGCGGTCGATGTGGCGTTGTTCGCCATCGCCCAGGTGGTCGAGCAGACGTCGGATACCCGTGCGGTCGAACGTATTCCGACCGATCGCAGGCCGAACGACGACGAGATCGCCACACTCGACGCGTCGCTGCCGAATCAGCCGCAGCACATCGGAGTGGTGCTGGCCGGATTCCGCGAGCCGGCCGGGCCGTGGGGTCCCGGCCGTCCGGTCGAGGCCCGCGACGCACTCGAGGCGGTGCGTGTCATAGGCCGCGCGGCCGGCGTCGAACTGACGCTGCGGGCCGCGCAGTACCTGCCGTGGCATCCAGGTCGCTGCGCTGAGGTGCTGGTCGGTGACACCGTCGTCGGCCACGCCGGCCAACTACACCCCGCGGCCATCGAGCGTGCGGGCTTGCCGAAGGGCACCTGCGCGGCCGAGCTGAATCTTGATGCCATCCCGATCACCGAGGCGCTTCCCGCGCCGGCGGTGTCACCGTTCCCTGCGGTGTTCCAGGACGTCAGCCTGATCGTCGGCGACGACGTGGCCGCGCAAACGGTGGTCGATGCTGTTCGCGACGGCGCCGGAGCGCTGCTCGAGGACGTGCGGCTGTTCGACGTGTACACCGGCCCGCAGATCGGGGAGGGCCGCAAGTCGCTGACCTTGGCTCTTCGATTCCGCGCCGAGGATCGCACGCTGACGGAGGACGAGGCCAGCGTCGCCCGCGAGGCCGCCGTGCAGCGGGCCGCGGAGCTGGTGGGCGCCGTCCAGCGCGGCTGATTTTTCCCGCGAGCAGACGCAAAAGGCCCTGTTCTCTCGGCGTGTCGGGGCCATTTACGTCTGCTCGCGCCTAATTGATTTGCAACAGGCTGCATAACCATGCAGAATCGCTCCATGACTTCTGTCGCGGTGGCCGGTGCCAGCGGTTATGCGGGCGGAGAGATCCTGCGTCTGCTGCTCGGCCATCCCGCCTACGCCGACGGCCGGCTGACCATCGGCGCGTTGACCGCCGCCGCGAGCGCGGGTACCTCGTTGGCCGAGCACCATCCGCACCTGCTGCCGCTGGCCGGCCGGGTGTTGGAAGCCACCGACGTGGACGTGTTGACGGGCCACGACGTGGTCTTTCTGGCGCTGCCTCACGGCCACTCCGCGGCCATGGCCGAACAACTGGGCCCCGACACCGTGATCGTCGACTGTGGCGCCGACTTCCGGCTCACCGATTCGACGGCATGGCAGAGGTTTTACGGGTCGGAGCATGCCGGCAGCTGGCCCTATGGACTTCCAGAACTCCCCGGCGCACGCGATCGGTTGCGCGGGGCCACACGGATCGCCGTGCCCGGCTGCTATCCGACCGCGGCGCTGCTTGCACTGTGGCCGGCGATCGCAGAGGACCTCATCGAGCCCGCCGTCACGGTCGTCGCCGTCAGCGGAACCTCCGGTGCGGGCCGGGCCGCCAAGACCGACCTGCTCGGCTCCGAGGTCATCGGATCAGCGCGTGCCTACAACATCGGCGGAAAGCACCGGCACACTCCCGAAATCGCCCAGGGCCTCAAGACGGTCACCCACAAGGACGTCACCGTCTCGTTCACACCGGTGCTCATCCCGACGTCTCGCGGCATCTTGGCCACCTGCACCGCGCGCACCACGACACCGCTGTCTCAGCTGCGTGCCGCGTATGAAAAGGCTTACGACGCAGAACCTTTCGTGCACCTGTTGCCTGAGGGGCAGTTACCCAAGACGGGAGCGGTGATCGGCAGCAACGCCGCCCAGCTGGCCGTCGCGGTCGACGAGGACGCCGAGACCTTCGTCGCGATCGCCGCCATCGACAACCTCGTCAAGGGCACCGGCGGCGCGGCTGTGCAGTCGATGAACCTCGCACTGGGCTGGCCCGAAACCGAAGGACTGTCGATCGTAGGAGTCGCCCCATGACTGACCTCACCGATACGACGAGGCTCGTGCGCACCCAGGGCGTCACCGCGCCCGCGGGCTTCAAGGCGACCGGAATCGCGGCCGGTATCAAAGCATCCGGCGCGCTCGACCTTGCGCTGGTGTTCAACGAGGGACCGGACTACGGCGCCGCGGGCGTGTTCACCCGCAACCAGGTCAAGGCGGCGCCGGTGCTGTGGAGCCAGCAGGTCCTCACGACGGGACGGCTTCGCGCAGTGATCCTCAACTCCGGCGGTGCCAACGCGTGCACCGGCCCGCAGGGTTTCCAGGACACGCATGCCACCGCCGAGGCCGTCGCGGCTGCGCTATCGGACTGGGGCACCGAGACCGGCGCCATCGAGGTCGCCGTCTGCTCGACGGGCCTGATCGGTGACCGGTTGCCGATGGACAAGGTGCTCGGTGGCGTGCAAGAAGCCGTGCACGAACTGGCCGGCGGCCTGACCGGCGGCGAAGAGGCTGCCCGCGCCATCATGACCACCGACACCGTGCCCAAACAGGTTGCGCTGCACCATCCAGACAAGTGGACGGTCGGCGGCATGGCGAAGGGCGCGGGGATGTTGGCGCCGTCGCTGGCGACCATGCTGACCGTGATCACCACCGACGCCGTCGCCGACGCCGCCGCGCTCGACCAGGCGCTGCGCAACGCGGTCGCCATGACCTTCGACCGGCTCGACGTCGACGGCAGCTGCTCCACCAACGACACCGTACTGCTGCTCGCCTCCGGCGCGAGTGAAATCCAGCCCAGCCAAAGCGAACTCGACGATGCGGTGTTGCGGGTCTGCGACGACTTGTGCGCTCAGCTGCAGGCCGACGCCGAGGGAGTGACCAAACGCATCACCGTCACCGTCACCGGAGCGGCCTCCGATCACGACGCGCTCACCGCCGCTCGAGTAGTCGCCCGCGACAGCCTGGTCAAGACCGCGCTGTTTGGCTCCGACCCGAACTGGGGCAGGGTGCTTGCTGCAGTCGGCATGGTGCCGTTCGCTATCGATCCTGACCGGATCTCCGTGTCGTTCAACGGGTTTCCGGTATGTCTGAACGGCACGGGTGCGGCCGGCGCACGCGACGTCGACCTGTCCGGCGCCGACATCGACGTCACCATCGACCTCGGTCAAGGCATGGAACAGGCGTCCGTCCGGACCACCGATCTTTCGCATGCATACGTCGAAGAGAATTCGGCCTACAGCTCATGACGCTCGCGACACCGCTGAAAGCACAGGTGCTGGCCGCTGCCCTGCCGTGGCTCAAGCAGATGCACGGCAAGATCGTCGTGGTCAAATACGGCGGCAACGCGATGACCGATGATGTCCTCAAGACCGCCTTCGCGGCCGACATGGTGTTTCTGCGCAACTGCGGCATCCATCCGGTCGTAGTGCACGGCGGCGGCCCGCAGATCAGCGCCATGCTGAAAAGGCTTGGAATCCAAGGTGATTTCAAGGGTGGTTTCCGCGTCACGACACCGGAGGTGCTCGACGTCGCCCGCATGGTGCTGTTCGGGCAGGTCGGCCGGGAGCTGGTGGGCCTGATCAACGCACACGGCCCCTACGCGGTGGGCATCACCGGTGAGGACGCGCACCTGTTCACCGCGGTGCGGCGCAGCGTCACCGTCGATGGCGTCGCCACCGACATCGGACTGGTCGGCGACGTCGAACGCGTCGACACCGCCGCGCTTATGGATCTCATTGCCGCGGGCCGCATTCCGGTGGTCTCGACGATCGCCCCAGACATCGACGGGGTCGTGCACAACATCAATGCCGACACCGCGGCAGCTGCGTTGGCCGAGGCGCTGGGCGCCGAGAAGCTCGTGGTGCTGACCGACGTCGAAGGGCTCTACACCCGCTGGCCTGACAGGGACTCCTTGGTCAGCGAGATCGACACCGCCGCTTTGACGCAGCTTCTGCCGGCGCTCGAGGCCGGCATGGTGCCCAAGATCGAGGCGTGTATGCGTGCGGTATCGGGTGGCGTGCCGAGCGCACACGTCATCGACGGCCGCGTCGAGCATTGTGTGCTGGTCGAACTATTCACCGACGAGGGGACGGGCACCAAAGTGGTGAGCGCATGAGCGATCTGTTGCGGCGCTGGTCGGCCGTGATGATGAACAACTACGGCACCCCGCCGCTCGCGCTGGCCAGCGGCGACGGAGCCGTGGTGACCGACGTCGACGGCAAGTCATACGTCGATCTGCTCGGCGGCATCGCGGTCAACATCCTCGGGCACCGCCATCCCGCTGTCATCGACGCCGTGATGAAGCAGATGAACACACTCGGCCACACGTCGAACCTGTATGCCGCCGAACCGGGCATCGCGCTGGCCGAAGCGCTGGTCGGCCTGCTGGGACTCGACGCCCGGGTGTTCTTCTGCAACTCCGGAACCGAGGCCAACGAGGTGGCCTTCAAAATAACCCGGCTCACGGGACGCACGAAACTCGTTGCCGCCCAAGGTGCTTTCCACGGGCGCACCATGGGATCGCTCGCGCTGACCGGCCAGCCGTCCAAGCAGGCGCCGTTCGCCCCGCTGCCCGGCGACGTCACCCATGTCCCGTACGGAGACACTGATGCACTGGACGCCGCGGTTGACGACGACACCGCGGCGGTATTCCTCGAGCCGATCATGGGGGAGGGCGGGGTGGTCGTCCCGCCCGCCGGCTACCTGGTGGCCGCTCGAGAGGTCACCGCACGACACGGCGCGCTGCTGGTGCTCGACGAGGTGCAGACCGGAATGGGCCGCACCGGAGCGTTTTTCGCCCACCAGCACGACGGGATCACACCCGACATCGTGACTCTGGCGAAGGGGTTGGGCGGCGGATTGCCGATCGGCGCCTGCCTCGCCGTCGGTGACACGGGTGATCTGCTCACACCGGGCCTGCACGGCAGCACCTTCGGCGGTAACCCGGTCTGCACGGCCGCCGCGCTCGCGGTGCTCAAGGTGCTTGCCGACGACAACCTCATCGGGCGCGCCGATGTGCTCGGCAAGACGCTCAGCCACGGTATCGAGGCGCTGGGCCACCCGCTGGTCGACCACGTCCGTGGCCGCGGGCTGCTGCGTGGCGTCGTGCTGACCGCAGAAGCCGCCAAGCCCGTCGAGGCGGCCGCCCGCGACGCCGGCTTCCTGGTCAATGCCGCTGCCCCCGATGTGGTCCGGCTGGCCCCGCCGCTGGTTATCACCGAGGGCCAGATCGACGACTTCTTGACGGCCCTGCCGAATGTCTTGGACAAGGCGCAGGAGGTTTCCCAATGATCCGGCACTTCTTGCGCGACGACGATCTGACTCCTGAGGAACAGGCCGAGGTGCTGGCACTGGCCGCCGTGCTGAAGAAGGACCCGTTCAGCGCGCGTCCGCTCGAGGGTCCCCGCGGCGTGGCCGTCATCTTCGACAAGAACTCCACCAGAACCCGCTTTTCGTTCGAGATCGGCATTGCCCAGCTCGGGGGGCACGCGGTCGTCGTCGACGGCCGCAACACCCAACTCGGGCGCGACGAAACACTCGAGGACACCGGCCGGGTGTTGTCACGCTACGTGGACGCCATTGTCTGGCGGACGTTCGCCCAGGAGCGCCTCGACGCGATGGCGTCCGGCTCGACCGTGCCCGTCGTCAACGCGCTATCCGACGAGTTCCACCCCTGCCAGGTGCTCGCCGATCTGCAGACATTGACTGAACGCAAAGGTTCGCTAATGGGCTTGCGGCTGGCGTACTTCGGCGACGGGGCCAACAACATGGCCCACTCGCTGATGCTCGGCGGCGTCACCGCGGGCATGCACGTCACGATCGCCGCGCCGCGCGGATTCGAGCCGCACGCAGACTTCGTCGTCGCCGCCGAAAAGCGTGCCCTTCAGACCGGCGGCAGTGTCAGACTGACCAACGTTCCTCAGGCCGCCGCCGACGGCGCGGACGTCCTTGTCACCGACACCTGGACGTCGATGGGACAGGAGAACGACGGCCTCGACCGCGTCGGGCCGTTCCGGCCGTTCCAGATCAATGACAACATACTGCAGCTAGCTGACCGGAATACCGTTGTGCTGCATTGCCTTCCGGCACATCGCGGCGACGAGATCACGGACGACGTGATCGACGGACCGCAGAGCGCCGTGTGGGACGAGGCCGAGAACCGGCTACACGCCCAGAAGGCGCTGCTGGTGTGGCTGTTGGAGCGAGCGGGAGTCGAGGCATGACTTCAGCTGCCACTCGCGCGGGCCGGCAGGCTCGCATCGTGTCGTTACTCTCGTCGAAATCGGTGCACAGCCAAAGTGAACTGGTGGAAATGCTCGGCGCCGAAGGCATCGACGTCACGCAGGCCACGTTGTCGCGCGATCTCGAAGAGCTCGGCGCGGTGAAGCTGCGCGGCGCCGACGGCGGTGTCGGCGTGTACATCGTCCCCGAGGACGGCAGCCCCGTGCGTGGCGTATCGGGTGGTACCGAACGCATGTCGCGGCTGCTGGCCGAACTGCTGGTATCCACCGACGCCAGCGGCAACCTCGCGGTGCTCCGCACACCGCCGGGCGCGGCCCACTACCTGGCTAGCGCGATCGACCGCGCGGCACTGCCGTACGTTGTCGGAACCGTCGCAGGCGACGACACCATCCTGGTGGTCGCACGTGAACCGATGACCGGCGTGGAGCTGGCCAACAAGTTCGAAAGCATTCAACAAAAGGAGATCGGCTAATGTCCGAACGCGTCATCCTGGCGTATTCCGGCGGTTTGGACACTTCGGTGGCGATCAGCTGGATCGGCAAGGAAACCGGCCGTGACGTCGTGGCCGTCGCCATCGACCTGGGTCAGGGCGGCGAGGACATGGAGGTCGTGCGCAAGCGGGCCTTGGATTGCGGCGCGGTCGAAGCTGTCGTCGTCGACGCCAAGGACGAATTCGCCGACGAGTACTGCCTTCCGGCGATCCAGTCGAACGCGCTCTACATGGACCGCTACCCGCTGGTGTCGGCTTTGTCCCGGCCGTTGATCGTCAAGCATCTGGTCGCCGCGGCCCGCGAGTTCGGCGGCGGCATCGTCGCGCACGGTTGCACCGGCAAGGGCAACGACCAGGTCCGCTTCGAGGTCGGGTTCGCGTCGCTGGCACCGGACCTCGAAGTGCTCGCGCCGGTCCGTGACTACGCGTGGACGCGGGAGAAGGCCATCGCATTCGCCGAGGAGAACGCGATCCCGATCAATGTGACCAAGCGTTCGCCGTTCTCCATCGACCAGAACGTGTGGGGTCGCGCGGTGGAAACCGGCTTCCTGGAGCATCTTTGGAATGCGCCGACCAAGGACGTCTACGACTACACCGAGGATCCGACGGTCAACTGGAGCACGCCCGACGAGGTGATCATCGGATTCGAACGGGGCGTGCCGGTTTCGATCGACGGCAGGCCGGTGACCGTGCTGCAGGCCGTCGAGGAACTCAACCGACGCGGCGGCGCCCAAGGCGTTGGCCGCCTCGACGTCGTCGAGGACCGCTTGGTGGGCATCAAGAGCCGCGAAATCTATGAGGCCCCAGGCGCGATGGTGCTCATCACCGCGCACACCGAACTCGAGCACGTCACGCTGGAACGCGAACTCGGCCGGTTCAAGCGGAATACCGACCAAAAGTGGGGCGAGCTGGTGTACGACGGGCTGTGGTACTCGCCGCTCAAGGCCGCGCTGGAGACGTTCGTCGCCAAGACGCAGGAGCATGTATCGGGAGAGATCCGGATGGTGTTGCACGGCGGGCACATTGCGGTCAACGGCCGGCGCAGCTCCGAATCGCTCTACGACTTCAACCTCGCCACTTACGACGAGGGCGACACGTTCGACCAGTCCGCCGCCAAAGGCTTCGTCCATGTGCACGGCCTGTCGTCGAAGATCTCTGCGCGACGGGATCTGCAGTGACCTTTGTCCCCGCGAGCGTGCGTGTCTGCACAGCGACACGCCGCAAATCGCGTACAAACGCGCACCTCTGCGCCACGGTGAGCGAACGGATATGAGCACCAACGAGGGATCGCTATGGGGCGGTCGGTTCGCCGACGGGCCATCGGAGGCGCTGGCCGCGCTGAGCAAGTCGACCCACTTCGACTGGGTGCTGGCGCCCTACGACGTCACCGCGTCCAAGGCGCACGCGCGGGTGCTGTTTCAAGCTGGCCTGCTGACTGAGGAACAGCGCGATGGTTTGCTAGTCGGCCTGGACAGCCTGGCGCAAGACGTCGCGGACGGCAGCTTCGGGCCGCTGGTCACCGATGAGGATGTGCACGGCGCGCTGGAGCGCGGACTGATCGACCGCGTCGGCGAGGACCTCGGGGGACGCCTGCGGGCCGGCCGCTCGCGAAACGACCAGGTGGCCACGCTGTTTCGGCTGTGGCTGCGCGATGCGGTGCGCCGGGTCGCTGACGGGGCGCTCGACGTCGTCGGGGCGCTCGCGACGCAGGCGGCCGCGCATCCGACGGCGATCATGCCGGGTAAGACGCATCTGCAGTCCGCGCAGCCGATCCTGCTGGCGCACCATCTGCTGGCCCACGCTCATCCACTGCTGCGCGACGTGGACCGGCTCGTCGACTTCGACAAACGAGCCGCGGTGTCGCCGTACGGATCCGGCGCATTGGCCGGGTCGTCGCTCGGGCTTGATCCCGACGCGATCGCCGACGAACTGGGCTTCGACGCGGCCGCCGACAACTCCGTCGACGCCACCGCAGCGCGCGACTTCGCCGCCGAGGCGGCATTCGTGCTGACGATGATCGCCGTGGACCTGTCGCGGCTCGCTGAAGACATCATCATGTGGAGCACAACGGAATTCGGCTACGTCACGCTGCACGACTCATGGTCGACCGGCAGCTCGATCATGCCGCAGAAGAAGAACCCGGACATCGCCGAGCTGGCCCGCGGCAAGTCCGGCCGGCTGATCGGCAACCTCACCGGACTGCTCGCCACCCTGAAGGCACAGCCGCTGGCGTACAACCGCGACCTGCAAGAGGACAAGGAACCGGTGTTCGACTCGGTCGCGCAGCTGGAGCTGCTGCTGCCGGCGATGGCGGGCCTAGTCGGCACGCTGCGCTTCGACGTCGACCGGATGGCCGAGCTGGCGCCGTTGGGCTACACATTGGCCACGGACGTCGCGGAATGGCTGGTGCGCAGGGGAGTTCCGTTCCGGGTCGCGCACGAGGCCGCCGGCGCGGCCGTGCGCGCCGCTGAAGCACGCGGTGTCGGGCTGGAAGACCTCGAAGACGCCGAGCTGGCCGACATTCACCCGGAGCTGACGCCGCAAGTGCGCGAGGTGCTGACCATCGACGGATCGGTGAACTCGCGGGATGCCCGCGGCGGGACCGCTCCGATTCAGGTGGCCAAACAGCTAGGCGTAGTGCGTGATACCGCCGACAACCTGCGGCTCAAACTGCGGCGCTAACGCTTTAACCGCCCACGATCGCTGCGGCGAGCGCGACCCGATGGTCTTTTGTCCACGGTGGTCCCAGGCGCGCGCGAGGACCATGCAACACCCCGTCGGCGCGATCGGCCAGGATCTCGATTGCCTGCGCCTCGACTCGCTTCGCGTCGTAGTGATGAAGTCTCCAGCCGCGTGCGTGTGCGAGGTCGGCGAGTATCTGCCGGTACATGATGGCGTCGGCGCGGGCCTCGTACGGCGCGCGAAGCTGAACGGCCATGTCGTCGGGAAAGTTCGACGGCCATGTTCGTAGCGAGATCGAGACGACGGCTTCGGGTAGCGCCGCGGCGAGGTCGTCGAGTGCGGCCGATGACGCGCAGATAACCGACGCTCGCACCGTCGCCACGAGCTTGGTCATGGCGGCGACATCGAGGCGTCCGCGGTCATAGTGAATTGGGGCCGCTGTCAAGCCGGGCTCGATGAGCTCAATCCGTCGGCGATCAACGACGTCGTAGTCGGCCGAGGCCGTGACAGCGACGGCCCAACCGAGATGATCAGCGATGCCCAGATGCACGTCGCCGATTATTCCTCGGCAGCCGCGAGCCACGCCTCTTCGAGAGACTCCCTCCGTGCCAGTAGCTCTCGGAGTTCACGATCCAGCTCGCCGACCCGGACGTGATCGGTCGCCGCCTCCGCCATCGATTCGTGCAGTGCGGAGATCTGGTCGTCGAGCTTGGTCAACTGACCTTCGATGCGGGCCATTTCCTTGCCAGTCCGCCGTTCCCGTGCCGACGCAGACTCTGCACGCGCGGGCTCGGGCCGAGCGACCACATCCGATGCCGCCGCCCGCTCCGCCAAATACTGGTCGATACCACCAGGCAGCAGGTCGCAACGCCCACCGCCGGACAATGCGTACGTGACGTCGCTGACCCGTTCCAAGAAATACCGATCGTGGGTGACGACGATCAGCGTGCCCGGCCACCCGTCGAGGTAGTCCTCGATCACGGTCAAGGTATCGATGTCCAGGTCGTTCGTCGGTTCGTCGAGCAGCAGCACGTTGGGCTCGTCGAGCAATAGTCGCAGGAACTGCAGACGGCGCCGCTCGCCGCCGGACAGGTCGGCAAGCCGCGCGGTCAGCTTGTCGCCGGTGAACCCGAAGTCCTTCAGCAGGGTGTCGGCACTGATCTCACGCCCTCCCGCCAGTTCCGTTACCCGCCTTCGGCTTTCGACGGCATCGAGTACGCGGTCGGTGCCATCCAACTCGGCTAGCGCCTGGCTCAGATAGCCGATCTTCAGCGTCGTGCCCCGCTTGATCGTCCCCGCAACCGGTTTCAGCTCGCCTACGAGCAGCCGCAGCGCCGACGTCTTGCCGGTTCCGTTCACGCCGACGAGGCCCATGCGCGCACCCGGCCCGATGGACCAGTCGACACCATCCAGGATCACGCGTGAACCAGCCTCGAGCCGGACGCGATGCAAATCGAAGACATCCTTGCCCAACCGCGCCATCGCAAATCGTTGCAGCACAAGCGAGTCGCGCGGCGGCGGTTCGTTGGCGATCAGATCGTTGGCCGCCTGGATCCGAAACTTCGGCTTCGACGTCCGTGCGGGCGGCCCACGCCGCAGCCACGCCAGTTCCTTGCGCATCAAGTTCTGTCGTCGGGCTTCTGTGCCAGCCGCCAACCGCATCCGCTCGGCGCGCGCCAACACGTACGCGGCGTATCCGCCCTCATAGGCGTCGACGGCACCGTCGTGCACCTCCCACGTGCGGGTGCACACCGCGTCGAGAAACCAACGGTCGTGGCTGACCACCACCAACGCCTTTGCCCGGCGCGTAGTCAAGTGCGCGGCGAGCCAGCCAATCACTTCGACGTCGAGATGGTTCGTCGGCTCGTCGAGCACCAGCACGTCGTGGCCGCCCAGCAGCACTTCGGCCAGCGCCACCCTGCGCCGCTCACCGCCCGACAGCCGCGCCACATCGCGGTCCAGGTCGACGCCGCCCAGCAGATGCTCGACGACGTCGCGCGTGTTGGGTTCGGCAGCCCACACGTGGTCCGGCCGGCCGCCGACGATCACGTCGCGGACGGTGGCGCCAAGAATTTCGTCGCCCTGCCGCACATATCCCACCGACAGGCCGGAGGTGTGGGTGACCCGGCCCGAATCGGGCTCTCGGGTGCGCGTGAGCACCTGCAGCAAGGTGGTCTTACCGTCGCCGTTGCGGCCGACGACGCCGATCGCGTCGCCCTCGTCGACGCCAAGGCTGACCCCGTCGAGCAGTGTTCGAGTGCCGTAACCGACGGTCGCGCGCTCGACGTTGATCAGGTTCGTCATCAGCCGCGATGATAGAGCGGCGGCGTGCCATGATGATCGGCGGCAGTCGGGGGACTGGCAGCGCACAAGGGGAGTAGGTCGTGGTGGACCTTTCGGCAATTACCAGGCCGGTGGGACGGCTGGTGGCCACCGCGCAGAACGGGCTGGAAGTGCTGCGTTACGGCGGGCTGGAGACCGGCGCGGTGCCTTCACCGTTCCAGATCATCCAGAGCGTGCGCATGTACCGGCTACGGCGGTACCTCCCGCCGGATGCGCGTCCCGGCGCTATGCCGCCGGGACCGCCGGTGCTGATGGTGCACCCGATGATGATGTCGGCCGACATGTGGGACGTCACCCGCGACGACGGGGCCGTCGGCATTCTGCACAACGCCGGCATCGATCCGTGGGTCATCGACTTCGGCTCACCCGACAAGGTCGAGGGCGGCATGCAGCGCAACCTCGCCGACCACGTCGTAGCGCTGAACGAAGCCATCGACACAGTCAAAGAGGTCACCGGCCGCGACGTGCACCTGGCCGGTTACTCACAGGGCGGCATGTTCGCCTACCAAACCGCGGCCTACCGCCGGTCGAGAGACGTTGCCAGCATCATCGCGTTCGGCGCGCCGGTCGACACCCTGGCAGCGCTGCCGATGAACGTGCCGGCCACCCTGGCCCCGGCCGCCGCGGACTTCATGGCCGATCACGTGTTCAGCCGCATCGACATTCCCGGCTGGCTGGCGCGCACCGGGTTTCAGATGCTCGATCCGATCAAGACGGCGCAGTCGCGGCTGGAGTTCCTTCGTCAGCTACACGACCGCGAGGCGCTGCTACCGCGCGAACAACAGCGGCGCTTCCTCGCGTCAGAGGGCTGGATCGCCTGGTCGGGTCCGGCGATCGCAGAACTGCTCAAGCAGTTCATCGCCCACAACCGGATGATGAGCGGCGGCTTCTCGATCCACGGCGACCTGGTGACGTTGTCTGACATCGACTGCCCGGTCCTGGCCGTCATCGGCGAGGTCGACGACATCGGTCAGCCGGCGTCGGTGCGTGGCATCAAACGGGCTGCTCCGCAGGCCGATGTCTTCGAATATTGCATTCGCGCAGGGCATTTCGGCTTGGTCGTCGGATCTAAGGCGTCGACGCAGACCTGGCCGACGGTCGCGCAGTGGGTGAGGTGGCTGGACGGCCAGGGCGACCTGCCCGACAGCGTCACGCCAATGGCGCTTCAGCCTGCCGAACACGCCGAGAGTGGCGTCACGCTCAGCTCGCGCGTTGCGCACGGCACGGCGGCCGCCACTGAGATGATCTTCAGCCTGGCCCGCTCGGCGGCCGACGCGCTCGTCGCTGCCAACAAGTCCGCGCGGACGCTGGCCATCGAAACGGCCAGGACCCTGCCGCGGCTCGCCCGTCTCGGCCAGATCAACGACCACAGGAGAATCTCCCTCGGGCGCATCATGTCCGAGCAGGTCCGCGACGCACCCAATGGCGAGTTCCTGCTTTTCGACGGCCGCGTCCACACTTATGAGGCGGTGGACCGCCGCATCAACAACGTGGTCCGCGGCCTCATCGATGTGGGCGTCCGGCAAGGCGCACACGTCGGCGTGCTGATGGAGACCCGGCCCAGCGCGCTGGTCGCGATCGCCGCGCTGTCGCGCCTCGGCGCGGTGGCGGTATTGATGCCGCCCGACGTCGATCTGGCCGCCGCGGCCAGGCTCGGCGCGGTGTCGGAGATCATCGCCGATCCGAGCAACCTCGAGGCGGCCCGCAAACTCGATATGCGGGTATTGGTGCTCGGCGGCGGCGAATCTCGCGACCTGCACCTGGATGAAAATGCCGACGTCCCAGACGTTGTTGATATGGAGCAGATCGACCCCGACGTGGTCGATCTGCCCGGTTGGTATCGGTCCAACCCCGGGCTGGCGCGTGACCTGGCGTTCGTCGCGTTCAGTTCCATCGGCGGCGAACTCATCGCTCGCCAGATCACGAACTATCGCTGGGCCCTTTCGGCGTTCGGCACCGCATCGGCCGCCAACCTCGGCCGCGGCGACACCGTCTACTGCCTTACACCGCTGCACCATCAGTCCGGGCTGCTGGTCGCACTCGGCGGCGCGGTGGTCGGCGGTGCCCGGATAGCACTGTCGCGGGACCTGCACCCCGACCGGTTCCTGCAGGAGATCCGGCAGTACGGCGTCACCGTGGTGTCGTATACGTGGGCGATGCTGCGAGAGGTCATCGACGACCCGGCGTTCTCGCTGACCGGCAGCCACCCGGTGCGCCTGTTCATCGGCTCCGGAATGCCTAGCGGGCTGTGGAAACGGGTCCTCGAAGTCTTCGAGCCCACGCACATCGTCGAGTTCTTCGCGACGACCGACGGCCAGGCCGTGCTGGCCAATGTGTCCGGCGCCAAGATCGGCAGCAAGGGCAGACCGCTACCGGGCGGCGGCGAAGTCGAACTTGCCGCCTACGACGCCGAAGACGACCTGATCCTCGAGGACGACCGCGGATTCGTTCGCAGGGCCGAAGCCAACGAGGTCGGCGTGCTGCTGGCCCACCCCCGTGGCCCCGTCGACCCGACGGCCTCGGTAAAACGCGGCGTCTTTGCCCCCGCCGACACCTGGGTGTCGACCGAGTACCTGTTCCGCCGCGACGACGACGGCGACTACTGGCTCGTCGACAACCGCAGCGCGGTGATCCACACCGCCCGCGGCCCCGTGTACGCGTCGACGACCAACGACGCCGTCGGGCGGCTGGGAGCGGTGGACATGGCCGTGACCTACCCGGTCGAGGCGGGCGGCCAGCACCTGGCCGTCACGGCGCTGGCGCTGTGTCCCGGCGGCAGCATTCCGTCGGCGGATCTGTCTGAGGCGCTGGCTGATCTGCCGGTGGGCAACCCGCCCGACATCGTGCATGTGGTGCCCGAGATGAAGCTCGGCGCGTCGTATCGGCCGCTGATCAGTCCGCTGCGGGCCGATGGCATCCCCAAGCCATCGCGTAACGCGTGGTATCTGGATCCCGATACGAATCGATACAAGCGGTTGACGGTTGCGGTACGTACGGAGATCGCCGGCGCCCAACAGTAAGACGTGATCACTGTTAGGCTCCCCGCTGGCGGCAGGAGGAGATGACATTGCAGACCGGTAAGTTGCGTCGCGCAGCCGCGAGCGCCGTGGCCAGCAGCGCCGTGGCCGTTGGGCTCCTGATGGGCGTGGCTTCGACCACGGCGCACGCCGACGTTCTCGACGACATCGGCGCGAAGTACATGCAAGGCGCCGGTGGCGGTCAGATCTCGAATTTCGTCAAAGAGTCGTTGACCCTTCGTGCCTTGGGCTTCAAGCCGTCGAAGTCCAACCTCGACGAGCTTCAGGCCGGCTGGGATTATCTGCCCAACCAGACCCGGCTTGTCGACGCGCTCAAGGACACAATCAGCTTCCAGCGCAAGCTGCAGGCGCAGGTGCAGAACTCCGTGAGTGGGAGTGGGCAGAATCCGTACGCGTTCGGCGTCGGCCAGCCGCCGCCCGGAGTGGGTCCGTCGCAGCCGCCCGGCGTGCCGCCGGATCTCGGCCAGAACGGTGGCATTTACATCGGCGGTGGCGGCAACACGATCAACCAGCCGATCGGCTAGCGGCGGTCGTGCTCGACGAAAAGCTCCTGAGCATCCTCGTCTGCCCGCAGGATCGCGGGCCGCTGCTTCTCGTCGACGATGAGTGCCTGTACAACCCTCGTCTTCGGCGCGTCTATCGAATTGAGGACGGCATCCCCGTGCTGCTCGTCGACGAGGCGGTCGCTGTCACCGACGACGCGGAGCATCAGCGGCTGCTGGACTCCGCGTCAGGTCAGTCCGGGTAGGTCGCCGGTCAGGTAGCGCTGCAAGTTGGGCGCGATGGTCTCGGCGATCTGCTCGACGGGCAGCGACTTGAACGGTTCGAGCTCGAGGATGTAGCGGGCCATCACCACGCCCACCAATTGGGACGCGACGAACTGCACGCGGATTCGTGCGCTTCCAGGTGGGTTATCGACTCGGGACCCGACTTCGGCGGTGATCACTTCCTGAAGGAATGAGCGAACGAGGGAGGCCTCGGCGCCCGCCAGGATCGATCTCAGCGTCGCGATGAATCCCTTGCCCATCTCCGAATCCCAGAGCGGCAACAGGATCGACGGCAGCGTGTAGCCGATTTGTTCGACGGGCACTTCCCGCAGCGGGCCGATGACGTCCATGGGATCGATGGGAATGTGAATAGCAGCGGCGAACAGCTGTGTCTTCGTACCGAAGTAGTGGTGTACGAGCGCAGGGTCCACGCCCGCGCCCGCAGCGATCGCACGGATAGACGTCTTGTCAATCCCATTACGGGCAAACAGGTCTCGTGCGCTGGCGAGTATTCGCTCGCGGGTGTCCGACGTCCCGGGTGGGCGCCCGGGACGTTTGCGTTCAACCTCAGCGGTCAACTCACGGCGTCCGTCGGCGTAGTGTCGCGGCTGCTAAGCACAGCGCGATGACGGCACAGCCCATGACGACGACGATGTCGCGGACGGCGGTCTGGGTCAGTTCCGGGTGCGAGCCGACCTGCTGCAGGGCTTCCAGCGCGTAGCTGGCCGGCATGACGTTGCTGATCCATTCCAACCAGTTTGGCATCATCGCCCGCGGAACGATGATGCCCGCCAACAGCAGCTGCGGGGCAATCACCAGAGGCATGAACTGCACGGCCTGAAACTCGGTGCGGGCGAAGGCACTACACAGCAGGCCCAGCCCGACGCCGAGCACAGCATTGACGATCGCGATGACGAACACCCAGATCGGGCTGCCCGCCGTATCGAAACCGAGCACCCAGAATGCGGTGATGCACGTCAGCGTCGCCTGGACCGCCGCGGCGATCCCGAACGCGGTGCCGTACGAGGCGAGCAGGTCGAGTCGCCGCAGGGGCGTGGTCAGGATGCGTTCCAGCGTCCCGGACGCCCGCTCCCGCTGCATCGTGATCGACGTGATCAGGAACATCACGAACAGGGGGAAGAGGCCCAACAGGATCAGGCACGCGTTGTTGAACCCGGACGGCACGCCCGGCCGGGTGGGGATGTTCTGGAACATGAAGTACATCAGCGTGATGATCAAACTCGGTACGAGCAGCATCATCGCGATGGTGCGATGGTCGGCGGCAAGCTGACGCAGGATCCGCGCGGTTGTGGCGGTGTAGCCCTGAACCGTTATCCGGCTGCGGCCGCGGTGCTGCGCCTGATGATGGACAGAAACGCGTCCTCCAGTGACGTGCATCCTGTTTCCTCTCGTAGTCGGTCCGGAGTGATGTGGGCCAGCAGATGGCCGTCGCGCATCAGCAGGAGATCCCCGCAGCGGTCGGCCTCATCCATGACGTGACTGGACACGAGCAGCGTTATTCCGCTGTCGGCCAACGCGTGGAACTGCTCCCACAGGTCGGCGCGTAGCACCGGGTCGAGGCCGACGGTGGGCTCGTCGAGCACGAGCAGATCGGGCTGGCAGACGAGCGCGCAGGCCAATGACGCCCGCGTGCGTTGGCCACCAGACAGATTGCCGCACAAGGCAGTTCGATGATCGCCTAGCCCCACCGCGTCGACAGCTGCGTCGGCCGCGTGAGAGTCCATGCCGTACAGCGCAGCGAAGTAGCGCACGTTGTCGATGATTCTCAGGTCGTCGTAGATCGTCGGATCCTGCGGCATGTATCCGACCCGTCGGCGCAACGGAGCCGAACCGGCGGGTTGCCCCAGCACAGTGACCGATCCGGCGGTGACGATCTGCGTGCCGACGATCGATCGCATCAAGGTGGTCTTGCCGCATCCCGATGGGCCGAGCAGACCGGTGATGGTTCCGCGGGCGATCTGGACCGAGAGGTCGTGGACCGCGGGCCGTTTGCCGCGGATCACCCGCAGATGGTCGATGACGATGACGGGTTCGACGCCGTGTCGTAGTAATTCATCGCTCGATGAAGTCATCATATGTTGAATATGCTCCCGCCGATGGGGCATGTCAAGAGCACCGGCAGAATCGCTCGAGTGAGTGCAGAGCTGCTGGCTGTCGACCCGCTGGCCGCGGCCCGGCGGCTTCTTGGAGCCGCGCTCACCGGACGCGGAGCGAGCGCGATGATCGTCGAGGTGGAGGCCTACGGCGGGCCTCCCGGCGGACCGTGGCCGGACGCTGCCGCACATTCATTCCGCGGGCCGACCGGGCGAAACAAGGTGATGTTCGGGCCTGCAGGACGGCTCTACACGTACCGAAGCCACGGCATCCACGTCTGCGCCAACGTCGTGTGCGCCGCCGACGGAGTCGCGGGTGCCGTCTTGCTCAGGGCCGCCGCGGTCGAAGCGGGTCTCGAAGTCGCACTGGCACGGCGCGGCGAAATTGTTCGTCCTGCGGCACTGGCCCGCGGACCGGGAAATCTGTGCGCAGCTCTGGGAATCACCATGGACGACAACGGAATTGACCTGTTCGACGTTCGCAGCCCGGTTCGCTTGACGCTCGGCGAGGAACATGTCGGCGTCGAAGGCCCGCGGGTGGGTGTGAGCAAGGCCGCCGACCGCCCTTGGCGTTTCTGGCTCGCCGGCCGTCCGGAAGTGTCGTTGTTCCGACGCAGTCCGCGAGCACCGGCTCCCGGCGAAAGCGATTAGTGCGGGAAGATCGACGCTGTGACTTCTACAGGTGCGTCCATCCTCGATGAGCTGGAATGGCGTGGGCTGATTGCACAGTCCACCGACCGGGACGCGCTGGCGGCGGAGCTGGCGAGCGGACCCGTCACGGTCTATTCAGGATTCGACCCGACTGCGCCGAGCTTGCACGCCGGGCATCTGGTTCCGCTGCTGGGACTGCGACGGTTTCAGCGCGCCGGCCACCGGCCAATCGTGTTGGCCGGCGGCGCCACGGGCATGATCGGCGACCCGCGTGACACCGGCGAACGCACGCTGAACACAGCCGACACAGTCGCCGATTGGGCCAACCGAATCCGCGGCCAGCTCGAACGGTTCGTGGACTTCGACGACTCGCCGACCGGCGCCGTCGTCGAGAACAACCTGTCGTGGACGAGCGAGTTGTCGGCGATCGAATTCCTGCGCGACATCGGCAAGCACTTCTCGGTCAACGTCATGTTGGACCGCGAGACTGTCCGCCGCCGGTTGGAGGGCGACGGGATCTCGTATACCGAGTTCAGCTACATGCTGCTGCAGGCCAACGACTACGTGGAACTTCACCGCCGGTACGGATGCGCGCTGCAGATCGGCGGTTCAGACCAGTGGGGCAACATCATCGCCGGTGTGCGCCTGGTCCGTCAGATGGAGGGGGCGACGGTTCACGCGTTGACCACGCCGCTGTTGACCGATTCGGACGGCAAGAAGTTCGGGAAGTCGACGGGCGGCGGCAACCTCTGGCTGGACCCGGAGATGACGAGCCCGTACGCCTGGTACCAGTTCTTCATCAACACCGCGGACGCCGATGTGATCCATTACCTGCGGTGGTTCACCTTCCTGACGCCCGAGGAACTCGTGGAGTTGGAGCAGGCGACGGCGGAACGGGCGCACGAGCGGGCCGCGCAGCGCCGGCTGGCCCGTGAGCTGACCACGCTGGTGCATGGCGAGGCCGCGACGGCATCCGTCGAACATGCAAGTCAGGCGCTGTTTGGCCGGGGCGAGCTGGGGGAGTTGGACGAGCCGACACTGGCAGCGGCGCTGCGGGAGGCCTCGATCGCCGAGCTCAAGCCGGGTGGCCCCGATTCGATCACCGACCTGCTGGTCGCCAGCGGTTTGTCCGGCAGCAAGGGCGCCGCACGGCGGACGATCGGCGAAGGTGGGGCGTACGTCAACAACGTTCGGATCGACAGCGAGGAATGGGTGCCGCAGCCGTCCGACTTCCTGCACGGCCGCTGGCTGGTGTTGCGTCGCGGCAAGCGGAATATTGCCGGCGTCGAGCGCGTTGGATGAGGTGTCGGAGTCGACGCACGCCTGCGTGCGCGCGATGGAAGCGGAACCGAAAGACACGCCCCATCAGGCCATTTGACTCAGAGTTTTCCCTCACGTAACTTATCGGAGTCGCTGCGACACGGGCCCAGCCCGAAGAGCGCGGCGGCTCCCAGAGGGAAATCCCACTTCGGTGGGTTCCTGATCGTCCGCACTACGAGTACGCGGCTTTTTGCCGCGGGCTAGTTGCGCGGTCGAGCGGGTGTGTTGTTTGAGAACTCAATAGTGTGTTTGGTG
>NZ_DATENY010000037.1:0-137394 GCF_035274705.1 Mycobacterium sp.
GACACCAGCTACTAGCCGCGAGAATTCCTCGAGCGTGACCATCGCCCGGTCCTTGATTCGCTGGCTCGTATCCGCATGGGTTCCTCGCTCGCGTCGCCTGTGAAGACTAACTGGATCTCATCTATTCAGATGAGGTATTGGGCATCTCATGGTGCTTCTCTCATAAGTGCTCATTGAGGTGGTCGTCGTGCCAACCGCCAAAACGCAAGCGACAGTTCGAGGACCGCCGTTTTGAACCGACATCCAATCTTTGACTCCGGTAGGAGCCACCGACCTTCGGAGGAGGTATCTGCAAATGAGGCAACTATTACCGGGATCTACCGTGACATCGGACGCCGAGTCCGCTGTGTCAGCGGTGGGCTCCACTCAACGCAGCCGGATACCGATTCTTGTTACAGAACAGGAACTTTCACTCAGTACCGCAGCGGCGATATCGGTACCGTTAGCAACGACTGGCCACCGGTGGTGGCCAGGCGCAACACTGACCGCAGCAATCGGCCGCATTCTCACGCTGCCTGAGCCGCGACCGCACTATGTGCATCGTGAAGCAAATTATTTCGAGACGGCACGCATGTCTCGCGCGATGGATCACCTATGACGGCGGACACCGCCTGTGTGAGAAGGCAACCAACGCTAGAGCCAACGTTGTCATGACATGCAGGTCGGCTTGCAATGAATGGCTCTCGGTCGATTGTTTCGAAGTGAAAAAGCGCGGCGGGGACGGGACGGCGCGCTCGGACATACGGCTCACAACCTAGGAGGTACAAATGAAGTACGTCATGACTTGGACTCCCCGGCTAAACGGCTCCGCTGAAGAGAATGAAGCGGCCACGCGGCGCGGATTGGAACTGTTTTCAAAGTGGCAGCAGCCAACCAGCACCACGTTCCACCAATTCGTCGGCCGAGTTGACGGGATTGGAGGGTTCGCTGTTGTGGAGACTGACAATCCGGCGGACCTCCTAGAGGGCAGCGCTAAATTCGGTCCTCTCAACGAATTCCACCTTTACCCGGTCGTGGACGTCCCTGACTGGATGCAGGCGGCACAGGAAGGTGTGGAGTTCAGGGAGTCCATCAGCTGAGCCAGCAACCACATTGGCGCTGTTCGATAGGGATGGGCAATGCCGGTGTCGGCGGCGTACGCACGAACATCGGCACATACGTGCCTGCGCGTCTGGATCAGTCATGTCGATCGTGACAGGCTCATGTCTGTCGACAACAGCTGTTGTCCGGCGCATCTCAGGCTTGCTCGACAGGCTTACCTTGGAGTTCCCGTACGGGCGTTGAGGATTGGCGGGACGGTGACCGTGGCCGAATCGATTTGCGGCGCTCCATTCGACTCGCCAACAGGGTAAGCGGGTAGCACACGAGGAAGAAGAACAGCAGCACGGCGGCGAAGACTGGTGTGGCATGCCCGTCACCGGACGAGAGCTGGTAGTACTCAACCGCCTGGCGTGCCCTTTGAAGGATCTCGAGGACGCCGATCAGGGAGGCCAGTGTGGTTGCCTGGATCAGGTCGACTGTCAGGTTGACGATCGGAGGAAGCATTCGTCGCATTGCCTGTGGCAGGACAACCAGCCGCATGATTGACGTCCACCCAAAGCCGAGTGCAGATGCGGCTTCGAACTGCGCCCTGGGAATTGATCGAACAGCGCCGCGCACAACCTCCATCACGTTCGCGCTGCCCCACAATGAGAGCCCGACGATCGCGGCCGGGATTGACCCCAATTCCAGTCCCAGGGACGGCGAAACGAAGAAAACGATGAACAGGGTGACCAATACCGGCAGGCCGCGGAACAGCTGCAGGTAGGCGATCAGCCCCCACCTCACCAGGTCCGTCCAGCGCCCCTTGGGTAGGCACAGCAGCACGCCAAACGCGACGCCGAGGATGACTGAAACCGCCACGGACACGGCACCGATGATCACCGTCCACAGAGCGCCTTCGGCACCGAGGTCAAGTGTTGGTTTGATCCAGGTCAGGTCGTCCATCAGACTCCGGCTCCCAATGCGTAGCGGCGGCTGAGTAGATGCATGAACGAACTGAGGATCAGCACAAGCACGAGGTACACCACGCCCAGCACGATGAACAGTTCCACCGTCCGGAAGGTCTCGGCGGACAGCCGTTGCACCACGAAAGTCAGCTCGGCCAGTCCGATGCCCAGCATGAGCGCCGAGTTCTTCAGTACCGAGATCAACGTATTCGTAAGTCCGGGAAGGGATAGCCGAATCCCGATGGGGACGGTGATGTGAAGGAACGCCCGCCGTTTGGAGAACCCAAGCGCGCGCGCTCCTTCCAGATAGCGCACGCCGACCGCGGCCAGTCCAGCTCTGAAGTTCTCGACGTTGTAGGCACCGCCCCAGACGACGAGGGCGATGCAGCCGACAGCGAACGCGCTGAGGGTCACGCCGAGTGTTGGTGCGACGAAGAAGAGAAAGAAGACCTGGACCAGCAGGGGGGTGTTGCGGATGACTTCGACATAGATGCGCACGGCTTGCCGGATGACGGGCACACGCAGCTCTCCCGCTGCGGCGCCCGCCAAGCCGACGACCACGGACCCGATGATGCCGATCGCGCTGATTTCAAGGGTCATCAATAACCCCGCCCACAAGACGTCGGCGTACTTTACTGCGACGAAGTCAGTGGCCGCGAAAAGAGTTGTCATCAGCTGCAATCCGCGAGTGTGTCCTTGTCGGTGTATGCGACGTTGTGGTCGGGGCGAGGCATGTTCTCGGCGAACGCCTGGACCGCCTGCTGGTCCTTGACTGCGTTGCCGAAGATGTCCCAGAGGGTGTCCTTGCGCTGCATGTCAGCGAGCGCGGCATCCACCCACTTTTTGGATGCTTGGTCCCCTTGCCGGATGCCGATGCCCCACGGTGTTTGGGCCTTGTCCTCGCCAACGACCTTGAGGCTGTCGTCGTTCAGGGTCAGCCCGAGCAGCAGCGTGCTGTCTTCGGCGAATGCCACGGCACGTCCAGCCTTCAGCGCCTTCACCGCATCGCTGGTGGAATCGAGTAGCAGCTGCTCGGAATCGGGGT
The DNA here is from genome assembly GCF_035274705.1 of Mycobacterium sp. Lineage (GTDB taxonomy): Bacteria > Actinomycetota > Actinomycetes > Mycobacteriales > Mycobacteriaceae > Mycobacterium. Next base: position 3,034 of record NZ_DATENY010000037.1, read on the forward strand.
AGCAGTTTGTCAGGTAGGTGCTGGAGGTCGTACCGGTCTTGGTGGTAACCGGTTTTCCGTGGATATCGTTCCAGCCTTTGATTTGGGAATCGGCTGGCACCAGTAGCTTCGCGCCGCTGGTGAAGTACGGCGTCGAGTAGTCGATGGTCTCGTCTCGCTCTTTGGTGTAACCAAGGGTGGAGATGATGAGATCTATCTTGTTGGTTTCGAGATAGGGAATGCGGTTCTGGGGTGTCACGCAGGTGAACGAGACCTTGGTGCCGTCGCCGAACGCGTAGGCGGCCAGACTGCGCGCGACCTCGGCGTCATAGCCAGCATTCTGTCCCTGTATGTCGGTGTAGCCGAACGGTGGATAGTCGCAGGCGATTCCGACCCGGATCAGTCCCTGGTCCTTCCACTGCGTGGGCGTCGGGACGCCGACGTCGACCGCGGTGGTGGGCTTGGACGTCGAGGACTCGTTCGACGCGCTACAACCACTGAGTGCAAGCGCCAGTGTCAGTGCCATACAACCGATTACGGCGTGGATGATTCTCACAGGTCGGCCTTCCTTGTTTTGTGACGGTGAGGGACTGGGTTCGTCATGCCAAAACTTTTCGTAAAAAGCGCTGGGCGCGTTCACTGGTGGGGTTGGTCAGCACTACCTGAGGGTCGCCATCCTCGACGATTTCGCCACCATCGATGAAGATCACGCGATTGCCGACCTCGCGCGCGAATCCCATTTCATGTGTGACGGCAAGCATGGTCATCCCGCTGCCGGCGAGCTCGCGCATGACATCGAGAACTTCTCCGACCAGTTCGGGGTCGAGCGCTGAGGTCACTTCGTCGAACAGCATGACGTGGGGTTCCATCATCAGCGATCGGGCGATCGCCACGCGCTGCTGCTGACCTCCGGACAACTCGTGGGGCATGCTCCGTTCCTTGCCGGTGAGTCCGACGCGAGTCAGTAGCGCCTGGGCCTGTTCCTCTGCCGCCCGTCGTGGCTTCTTCAACAACTTGCGCGATGCCAAGGTGAGGTTGTCCATCACGTTGAGGTGTGGAAAGAGGTTGAACTGTTGAAAGACCATTCCAACGCGGCGGCGGACGGCATTTAAGTCCGTGGAGCGCGCGGTGATATCGACGCCCTCGATCAGCACCTGGCCGGCCGTGGGCTGCTCCATCAGGTTGACGCATCGCAACAGAGTGCTCTTGCCTCCGCCTGATGGGCCGATGACGGCGACAACGTCTCCGCGGTTGACCACCAGATCAACCTCGCGCAGAACGACGTGATCGCCGAACTGCTTTCGAACGCCCCGGAGCTCGATCATCGGTTCTCGCTCGGGTCTCTGGCCATTCGCTGTGCGTTGGAGTCGGTCGCCGGTCATTTGTGTTCCTCACCGCATATGTGCTGCGCGTCACCTGTCGTGGGCACCAAGGTAAGGCGGCGGGTGAGGCACGCACACACTTGTTGCTGTAGCAGCAACAGTTTCGGAAAGCAGCGGTGAGGCGGTGCCTCAGCGGCATCCCAACGGCACGTCCGGACGCGGCAGGCTGACGTAGTTGGCGGGCTGTAGACGCCCGAGCGCCGCAAGCTCTGGCCACCAGTGTCACGATGGCCCGGGAATGTCCCGTTGCAACCACAACAACCCCCGGCGAAGGCGCGCCGTCCCTGCGGTCCGGTTTCAGCGACCCTAGGCGACGCGCTGCGCAACGAACTTCGGACGCTGTCCGCTGCTGGTAGGGACGTCGAACATGTCCCAGATCGTCTGCATCGCGGCCGCGTCCGCGTCGCTGGCCAGGAGCAGTCCGAGGAGCAGGCGCGCCTTCAGGCCGTCGAGCAGCCCTGCCGGAGTTAACCCCATGCGGCGCAGATGGAGTTCAGCGCCAGTTCCGCCGTAGGTGGACCGCAACGTGGGTCCAGCTAGCGTGCGGGAGGTATAGACAACCGGCATCGTGGCGGTGAGTCGTTCGAGTCCCGGTGCCCAGTCGGGGGGTATCGAGCCTCCGCCCATGGTTTCCACGACGAGCCCGCGATAGCCCAGCTCATCGATGACTGCCAGCGAGCGGCCGTCGTCAGCCAGCGAAGCCTTCACAAGAGCGACAGCGGGGATTGAGGCGGCGGGGCCAAGTTTGAACGTCGGTCGGTCGATCACCGAAACCGATGTCATGCGAACCGTCTCCTCCTGCACCGATCCTGCTGGACCTCCTACCGTGGACTCGAATGCCGACAACAAGCCGGTGTGGCTCTTGCGCACCTGCCACGCCTGGTGAATCTCGCCGTTCATAACCACCAGACATCCCAGTCCGCGAACGCCGTCATGGGCTGCGACGCGCAACCCGTCCTGGAGGTTCGCAGATCCGTCAGCACCGGGCAGGCCTCCATGGCGCATGGCACCGAGGACGACGACCGGCTCTTCCCGGCACCAAAGAAGGTCGAGGAGGAAGCCAATCTCTTCGAGGGCATCGGTGCCGGTGGTCACAACCAGTCCGCAGGCTCCTTCGTCGACCAGTCCCTCGAACCGTCCGATCAATGCGGACAAGTCCATTGCATCCAATGCGGCTGAAGCCACCGAGGGCCCCGCCAGGAGGCGAGTCTCAGGCAGATCTGTCCCGGATCGAATGGCCTCGCCGAGCACGCTCGCCATGAACTCGGGATCAGTCGATGGCGTGACTCCGCCCTGCGGATCGGATACGCAGGCGATGGTGCCGCCCAGCGTCACGACTCCAACGGTCCTGTCGCAACCCATGGCCTAGCCCTGTCGCTTGCCAAGGGCCCGGGTGATCGTCGCGCTCGCGGCGATGAGCAGCCGGGCGGTGTTGCCCACGTGGTCGATCATCCGCGGGGTGGGGCCGGAGACGTTCACGACGGCGACGATGTGCCCCTGTGTGTTGCGTACGGGGGTGCCAAGCGACGTCAGTCCGACTTCGATTTCCTCCGAGGCCACCGCGTACCCTTGCCGACGCTCGGCGTGAAGCCGCTCGAGCAGTTCCTCGAGATTCCGCGGCGCGTTGCGTGCAGATCGGGTATGCGGGCCGAAGTCTTCGGCGGTCAGTGCCTCGACGAGCTCGTCGTCGGCGTCGAACATCAGGGCACGACCCGAAGCTGTGTAGTGCATGGGTGAGCGACGGCCGACCCATCCACCGCCTTGCAGTGAGTTCTGCGACTCCTCTCGCATGACCGTCAGCGACCTGTTGGCCTCTTGCACCGATAGCAGTGCTACTTCGCCGGTGCGGGCGACCAGGGTCTGCAGCATGGGACGAGCTGCCCGGAGAAGCATTTGGTCGCCGGCTCCGGCGGCCATCACGCGCACTCTCCAACCGAGCCGGTAGCGGCGAGTCTCGGGATCTTGTTCGACGACATGGGCTTGCCGCAACGACTGCAACATCCGGGAAACCTGGCTTCGCTCCCGGCCGACAATTCGGGCGAGGTCGCTCACCGAGCGATCAATGCTCCCACCGGCGCTGTCGACCTCGAACGCGAGTAACAGCTGCGCGACCTTCTGCGCGGTCGACGTTGCCATGGATTCCTGCGACCTTTCGCGATTGTGTGCCGTCATAACAACACTCCCTTCCCTATTTCAGTCCGGCGTGGCAGAGCCGTGCACATTTGTTGCTCTCACAGCAACAGAATGCCTCGGCGGCGAGGCCCTGACCTAGCCTGGCCTCACCGATGTCCACCTCGAAGGGAACCCGTCACGTGTCGAAAGATCCTTCGGCCAAGCAGACGCCAGAACCGCTGTATGGAACGCAGACCCGGTTGTCGCTGCAGAACTTCCACCCACGTGGTCGCCGCGTTGGCGACATCCCCGCCTTCATCCGCAACTACGCGCTCGTGAAGAAGGCGGCGGCCGCGGCGAACCGGGCACTCGGCGTCCTCGATTCGTCTCGCGCCCAGGCAATCATCGACGCCTGCGACGAGATCGCTGCCGGCTCCCATGCAGGACAATTCCCCACCGCTTTGGTGCTGGGGGGAGGTGGCACCACCACCAACATGAACATCAACGAGGTCATCGCCGCGCGCGCCACGCAGTTGGCCGGCATTCCGGTTCACCCGAACGACCACGTCAACGCTTCGCAATCGACAAATGACACATTCCCCACGGCAATGGCGCTGACGATCATGGAATTGGCCGAAGGCCCGCTGAGTGCGCTTGACGAGCTGGCCGAGACCCTCGAGGGGAAGGCCGCCGAGTACGCCGAGACCCGGTACCTAGGGCGGACATGCCTACAAGACGCCGTCAGCGTCCGCGCGGGGCAGACACTGCGGGGGCAAGCGCGTGCTGTCCGTCGCGGTGCCGATCAACTGGGGGAGGCCGTTGGCAACCTGAGTGCACTACCGCTCGGAGCGACCGTCCTCGGCACCTCCATCGGGTCTCCGGATGGATTCGCGGCGACATGCTTCGATGAACTGACGCGCCTAATCGACCAAAATGTGACGCTCTCAGAAGACTTCTTCGATGCCCTGGCCCATCTCGATCCCTACGCCGCTGTGGCCGACGCGGCGAGCCGGTCCGCCATCACAGTCGCCAGGATCGCCGCCGACCTGCGATTGCGGTCCTCTGGCCCACACGGAGGCTTGGCGGAGGTAACCATCCCCAGGCTTCAGGCGGGGTCGTCGATCATGCCCGCCAAGGTCAATCCCGTCGTGCCCGAGTTCGCCATGCAGCTGAGCTACCGCGTACGTGGAGCTGCCTACACCATCAGCTGCGCTGTTGCTGCCGGAGAGTTGGAGCTGAACGTCATGGAGCCGGTCATCATCGACTCGCTGCTCGACATCTTCGAAGACCTCCAGCAAGCCGCTCGGACGATGGCGACCCTATGCGTCAGTGGACTCGAATGGAGCGGGGCGCGACGGGAAGAGAACCTTGCGCACGCGGTAGACAGATGGGTGGAACTCGCCGGCGTTTCCGGGTACGACGAAGCCTCCCGCCATGTAATGACCATGCGCGACTGAACATCTCGCCAATCAGACCGGGACGACGTCGATCAGGTCGTCGAAGCCGTGGAAGTCGTCGGCGTTGCGGGTGTAGAGCCGCGCTGAGTGTGCGTGCGCGGTGGCTGCGATCAGGAGGTCCATCGATCGCGCTCGTGGTTGACGCCCCGCATCTACCGTCGCAGCCGCCAACTGGCCGTAGCTTGCTGCCACGGAGGCGGGTGCCGAATCAGCGTGCGCGGCTCAGATCGTCGCAGCTCAACTCGAGGCGTCGAGGATCTTGATCGCGAAGATGAGCGTGTCACCCTTCTGAATTCCAGCGCTGGGCTGACCGTCGGGGTAGCCGTCGGCAGAGGTCATTGCGACAGCGACCGTGGACCCGACCTTCTGTCCCGCGATGGCCTTCTGGAAGCCCGGCACGACTCCGCCGAGAGGAAATTCGGCCGGTTCGCCACGTTCGTAGCTGCTGTCGAACACGGACCCGTCACGTCCATTGACGCCCATGTAGCAGACCGACACTTTTGCAGTGTTTGCGACAACCGGCCCGTCACCGGCCTTCAGCGTGTGGACCTGGGTTTCGGTCACGCTGAACGGTCCGTCCACCTTTACGAGCGGCGCCGCCGCATCCGTGGATCCGGTGACCGCGACGCTGCCGGTGGTCCCGGACAGCGTCCATTCGGGTGTGCCGCTGCTCGCCGGCGCTGCCGTCGGGCACGTGCTGGCTTCGGTTGCCGTTTCCGCAATCGAGGGCGGTGTGAAGACGTCGGAGACGGAGGATGAGCTTGCCGCCGGAGGTTTCGTGTCGGAGCCGCACGCGGCGAGCGTCACAACGATTGACGCAGCACAGGCCACGAGCGCGACGAAAGAAGGCACAGGAGAGGGGGTCACGGTCGTTACGTTAACTGAAGAAGGGCGGGGAGCGAGCAACCCGACAAGCTGCGAGTTGACTCGCAGCGAAAGCTCATGCGGGGCCGTGATTCATCTGACGAAAATGGCGAGTGGCACCGACGAGCCATGTCGCCCGTCTTGCCGACCGCGCCTTGGCCATGGTCGAGTCTTGGGCCGCATGCGGGGCGACCGGACTGCAGGAGTCGAACGGCGATGAGTTTCGGCGTGGTGCCTCGTCTGTATCCACACACACTCAATCAACGGCACCCGAGGAGAGCATTGTGACTGCCACTTACACCTTCGACGTCTTTTCCAGCCTTGACGGCTACGGTGGCGTCAGCAGCGGTGACTGGGGCGGCTACTGGGGCAAGCAAGGCCCCGAACTGCTCGGACACCGCCTCGCCTTGTACAGCGAGGAGCAGCGGATGGTCTTCGGGGCCAACACATATCGGGCGTTTACGCAGTTGCTGGCCTCGGGCACCGAGGAGTCGGTGCGTGACCCATGGGTCACCCGGATGAGGAGTCTGCCGGCTACGGTGGTCTCCACGACTCTGCATGGGCCTCTCGACTGGCCGGACGCGATCGTCGTGAGCGGTGACGCCGTCGACGTCGTCGCCCGGCTCAAGGAAGAGTCCGAGGTGCCGTTGCGCTCGCACGGCAGCCTGTCGATGAACCGGGCGCTGATGGCCGCCGGCCTGATCGACCGCGTCCAGGTGACGCTCTTCCCCGTGACCACCGGTCAGACCGGCGATGACCCGATCTTCCAAGGTGCGGCCGACTTCGACCTCGAGCTGATCGAGAGCCGCACGCTCGACGGCGACATCCAAGAGCTCATCTACCGGCCCACCCTGCACGTCTGAGTCCATCCATGCACTGATAACCCGCCATATTCGCGCGGATCTCGGCAAGATTCCGAGGTCGGATTGGTGGGCAGGAAAATGGGTTGGACGGCATTCGGTGCAGGTTGATAGCGTGCGCGAGACCGTGACATCTCGCGAGGAGGTGAGACCCATGAACGCAGTAACCATGTGGGTGCTCCCACTCGTGTTCACGGTCGAGCGATAGACGTAGGTGTCGCCGGGAGCGCCTGAACAAGGCAATCCCGAAAGGCAACACCATGCAATTCACCTCTGAGGCATCGTCGAACGGCGTCATCGAACGTAATTTCATCCTGGATGAGATCACCGGCGTGCTCTGGTCGCCCGCATCCGGAACCGTCGGCTCACCACTGCTGCTGGCGGGGCACGCCGGCGGTATGCACAAGAAGGCGCCGGGGCTGGTAGCCAGTGCACTTCACAGCGTGACCACCCATGGGTTCACGGTCGCCGCCATCGACGCGCCCGGACATGGTGACCGGCCGCGAAACCTTGAGGATCAACGGTGGGCAGAGGCGATCCATCAGGCCCGGGCGGCGGGCGAGCCGATCGCCCCGATCGTCATCGACTACAGCATGTCGCTGGCCGACCGTGCGGTGCCCGAATGGCAGGCGACCCTGGACGCCCTGCAGGCGCTGCCCGAGATCGGCGTCGAAACGCCGATCGGCTACGGCGGCGTGTCGTTGGGTGTCGTGACCGGGCTGATGTTGACGGCGGTCGAATCCCGGATCGCTGCCGTGAGCTTCGGTGGGGTTTTCGTAGACGACGATCTGATCGAGGCGGCAGGAAAGATCACCGTCCCGGTCGAATACCGGATTCCTTGGGACGACGAGGAATTCGACCGCACATCCGGGGTCGCGTTGTTCGACGCTTTCGCCTCGAAGGAGAAGACACTGCACGCCTACTCGGGCAGGCACTACCCAGTGCCCGAATACGAGCGCGACAGCTCGGCTCGGTTCTTTGCCCGCCACCTCGGCCGGGCCGACGACACGGCCGCGGACTGACGTGAACAGGTATCGGCGTCCGGCCCCGCGCCGGGGCGCAGTTACCGCCATTGGCGCCCTCCTGCCGGCCTGGATCAGAACAGCGTGTCGCGTAAACGCAACGGTCGGTAGCCGGTCGATCCGCGACGTTCCTGTTTCCCGATCAGCACCCGGCCGCGATCGTTGGCCACGATGGGCTGCGTATAACCCACTCGACCACTTATGTGCTCGCCGTCGCACCCCGACTAGCGGCGAGGCCGCAACCCGAACGTTGGCGGTGTCGTTCTCAATATCGCTCGTCCGTTGAAACATGTTGCTGCACAACATCATAGCGATTACGGCGAACTCTAATGGTAATGCGTCATATTCAAACCCATCGTAACGTCCCGCAGGGGAGTCCTCACGGAATCGGTGGCAGGAGGTGCCGGTTCGGTGGCCATTCGCACCAGCCCTTGGGGGATTGGACGAATCTGAAGTCGGATGCGGTCGCGTCGTGTCGCGGTGTGGTTTGCTGATCTTCATGGCTGCCGCGACGCGCGATGTGTGGGCGGACGTGCACGTTGAGCGAAGCGCACTCGTCGAGGACTTGGCAGGGCTCAGGCCAGCACAGTGGGAGGCCGCCTCATTGTGCAATGGGTGGTCGGTTCGCGACGTGGTGGCCCATCTGGCCGCCACAGCTGCTCTGTCAAAGCGCGGTTTCGCCCGAGAGTTTATTCGCGCGGGTTTCAGCTCTGATCGAATAGTGCAACGGCAGGTGGCGGCTGGCCGCAGGCACGACCCCGCGGAACTGTTGGCGGCAATGCGGGCATCGGTGACATCCACTGCGTCCCCGCCGCTTCCCACAATCACGCGCATCACTGAGATCGTTGTTCACGGTGAGGACATTCGGCGCCCGCTTGGCCTGCGACGCGCCTACTCCGCGGACCACATTCGTGCTGCTATCGCTTACCTAGCTGGCGACCGATTGTCCGGCGGCAGAAAGCGACTCGCTGGCTTGCGGTTGATCGGAACCGACGCCGGCTTCACCGTTGGTGACGGGCTAGCGGTCGAGGGGCCGGCGGTGTCGGTTCTCCTTGCGGCTTGCGGTCGTCGTGTTGCGCTGCCAGAGCTATCCGGACCAGGCGTAGCAGAGTTGGCTCGACGGATGTGATTAGGGGAGCGTTGGGTCCTGACGTGAAGAACCGGGGCCGGCCGATGCCGCGCCGACGCGGCGAACTCGTGCGGGGCAGACGCACAACCTCTGCGGGATCCCGGTCTTTGCGGGCATACCCTTCGCTGGCCTGTCTCAATAGCGATTTCTGAGCGGACGCCCCCACTGCTCGACCACCGATGCGGCGAATGGTCCAGTTACTGCGTAGAAGGCGTGGGGGTGGGGATCGCGCGCGCCATCCCCACAGAAGCCATGCCTGCGTGGCATTCTGGGCTAACTGTGGGCGTACTGATCGCGGAAGCGGACGAACTGAGCCAACACGACTTGGACGCCGCTGAAGCGTTGGTTCGATTGGCATTCGGTGACAGCTTTCGTGCCCACGACTGGCTCCATCGTGTTAATGGTGTTCACGTGTTGGTCGCCGAGGACGGTGTGCTGTTGGCTCACGCTTCTGTGGTCACTCGCACCCTGCGCCACGATGGCGAACTCTTCGATACCGGTTACGTCGAGGGGGTTGCTGTGCGCGGCACCGAACAGGGCCACGGGTTGGGATGTCTCGTGATGGATCACACCGAGTCCATCATTCGCACACGGCACGCCATCGGTGCTCTGAATGCCGTGGAGAGTGCGGCGCCGTTCTATGCCAGTCGTGGCTGGAAACCTTGGGATGGTCCTACCCAGGCCGATACGCCCAATGGGTTAATCGATACCTACGACGCTGCCGACCGGATCTTCCTTTTGACGCCGGCAAAAGCGCCGCCCGGTTTCGCGAAATCAACACCGTTGACCTGCGATTGGCGCGTCGGCGATCTCTGGTAGCAGGCCGACAGGTTTGGTGACGTGGGCATCGTTTACGACTACACAGACATCCACGCGTTCAAAGGTGCCGTGGAGAACGCGGCACTGTGGGCCACCGACTTCAGGTGCCTCAACAACTCCCGTGAGCTTGTCTACCCTTCAAGTCCTGATTGCTGAAGAGCATCGGTTACCGCCCCACCGATTCCGCAGTGAGGTCGGCCGTGACGAACCTGTTCGGAGCAGCTCAGTAGCGTCGGGTGATTCCTTTTGCCGGCCCCGAACCCGCCGGAGATGACGATCTTCGTCGAGGCGGCGGCCCCTACCCTCAGAGTGCTCGTAGGCCACGCAGGGTCCTTCTAATCAGTTCACGTCGGTCGTCGATGGTCATCGAGTCACCGGGGCTGGCGTGCACTCGCACGTAACCCTGCGTCACCAGGTCGTCGACCAGGAACCGCGTCGCACCGAGCGGCATGGCCAGTCGAGCGGCGATCTCTGCGACCGAGGTGCTGTGCATGCACCACGTCAGGATCTGGCCCCGCACATCATTTTTCGGCCAGTGCGGCGGCTTCGCTGTGGCGTTCAGCGTTTCGACCGGAGCCTCGAGTGCCAGCTCGACGCCGGAGTCGATACGACCTGCCGTCAGCTTGTATCGCCGGACCAAGCTCGGCTCGTCCACGGTTTCCGGTTCTGTGAACCAGTCGCCGATCGGTTCGCCCTTGCCCTCCGACTGCCGATGCGTGTCGGCGTGCTTCCCCCGGAGATGTGGCGAACTGTGCGGCACGTTGCGGTTCTCCAAGAACCACAAGGTCTGGTCGGCATGCACCGATGCGCGCACCTCGTTGGAGACGACCTTGAGTACGGTGCGGTCGGTGTCGATGACGAATGTGGTCCGTCTGACCGGCAGCAGCCGGGCAAGCAGGCCACGGCGCCGAGTGTGCCGGGCATGCCGGGCCTTCTCACGCGCAACGACGGATCTACGCAGCTTGGCGAACCTGCCTCGGCGCACCCCGAACAGCTCGGATACCACGCCGTCCGCGTCGGAGAGCAGCGGGTAGTCGAACGAGCGCTGTTGGGCAAAGTGAGCCTGCCTGCCGACGGTGTCGGTGCTGATGCCGACCCGCTGGGCGCCCACTCTGGCGAATTCGTTGCTCAGGTCCCGAAAATGACAAGCCTGAGCTGTACAGATCGGTGAGGACGCCAATGGGAAGAAGAACAGCACAACCGGCCCTTCGGAAAGGAGCGCGGACAGAGTCCGAGGCCGACCGGTGTGATCCAACAGGGTGAAGTTAGGCGCCTTGTCGCCCGCGATCATCGGCAAAGAGTAACGCGGGGAAGCTCTGCGCGATCGCCGCTCGGAGAATTCGGTCATCGCCGAACAGCTACCAGGTGGGAACCGCCAAATGTGTTGCGAAAATCCCCAGGTATATCGAGGCAGCCAAGGTTGACCGAGAATTCTGATGCGCTCGGTCGACCGCCAGGTTTGATGCGAGAACTACCAAATTAACTGAGACCGGACACGGCAGGAGAGGGGACGTATTCGCATCGCATGCGAATAACCAACTTACTACTGGTAACCCGCCATATTCGATTCCGCCGTATTCCTTCTTGGATCGAGCGCCGAGGCGAGCGTGCTGGGGAAGGCTGGAACCCCTAATTTTCGTAGCGGCGACGCGGGCCATTGTGAGCGATGCCCGAGACGTTGAGAATGCCCGCGTTCTGTTTGCTGGAGGGCCACGCCCGGTCGTCGGCGGACGCCGCTGCTGGGGTTGCCACTGCTGCGCCAAAACAGTGATCATGTGGAACCGGTACTGTCTTACAAAACGTCGTACACTGTTGCTATGGCTGACACAATCACCTTCAGGCCCGACGAAGACACATCGAAGGCGCTGGAGGTCTTGACCAAAGATGGAACGGCCGTGTCCGTAGCCGTTCGATCTGCTCTTATCGATGCCGCACGACGGAAGGCCGGCGCGGCGATTCGTGCCGAGGCGGAAAGGCTTGCTGAAGACGAGTCCGACCGCGCTGAGGCCATGCAGGTGCTGCGCGACATGGAGACGTTGCGTGCGTGGTGAGGTCTTTCAGTTGCGTGCCCCGCGGGGGAGTCGCGGTCACGAGCAGTCCGGTTCCCGCTACGCCGTAGTCGTCCAGTCAGATCAACTGCCCCTGTCGACCTGGCTGGTTGCACCAACATCCACGTCGGCTCGTGCCGCCAGCTTTCGTCCCGAAGTTGAAATCGGCGGCGTGACCACCCGCGTGCTTGCCGAACAGGCCGCCGCGGTCGACCCGGGCCGACTCGGCACGAGCGTCGGGTTCCTAAGCTTCGATGAGATGCGCCGCGTTGATGCGGCACTACGCATCGTCCTCGATCTATGAGCGTCGGGCAGCCTCGATGGCCAATGGATATGCGGTCTGCAGTGCAGAATCAAACCATGGCTCAGCTGGGCGACGACGATTTCGATGAGGGCGTTGAAACCTTTTGGCGACTATTCGCCGCCAATCTCGGTGAGATCGCAGAACAGAAAACCATTACGTTGGGGTTCCCGAGAGTGGAGTTCACCGGAGGATCTGCTGCCGGCTACGATCTCGACATCACGGGCTGGCGCGGCAGCATCACCATGTACGTCGAAGCCGATGGTGTCGCCGAGGAGACCAGCCTCGAGATCGGGTTTCTGGAGCTATTCACTCTTCCGTTGAACGCCAGCACCGCGGAGTCGCTGGATGGCGTATCAGCAGACACAGCAGCGTATCTGGAGCTGCTGTCTCATGGCTACGTATCTGACGCGGTCAACGAACAGTTGATTATCCCATCGTGTCGGGGTTGGTGATCCTTGACCGGGCCTACGTGCATTCAACATTGCGCGGACACGACATTGGGGCGTGGGCCGCGGTGCAAGCTGTGCACGACCTCACGTTTGGATCGTCGGTTCTAGTTGCCGCTTACCCCACGCCGACCGAATCACGTCGAGGACAAACAACCCAAGCCGGTGCGCAGTTACTCGGGGAGTACTGGGCCAAAGCCGGATTGGAGCGAATCGAGGCCTGCCCCAAGCTGATCGGTCAGACTACCGATGGCCCCGCCTTTTCTAATGCTCGGAGTGAGCTCGCCGGCATAGCTGAGCTTCAACTCTCCGTCGCAGTCAACGATCTGAAGAGGCCATAGACCTTGCCCAAGTCCCAATCACAGTGTCATCTAACAACCAAACATGGTGGGGGACAACATGTTAACGAATATGCGGAGTTTACTGGTAACCCACCGAATTTGATCCTGTCTTATTCCTCGTGTGATAGTCGTCGGGTTGCTCAGCTTGTCAGGCGCGTGGCGGGGCGTAGTCGTGGGGCTTGCGGCGTTGGTGGGCATAGGTTTCCTGGTGGCCGGCGACTATTGACCCACTTGGTTACGCGCCCCTGCCGTGCTCGAGCACGAAGTTACGGATGCAAGCGTTCACTTCGTCAGGAGCCTCTGCAGGCAGCGAGTGAGAGGCGTGGGGCCACAGATGGTGCTGCCATGCCGGTACCACCGATTGCATCCGGTTGATTGCCTTATCAGAGTCATGAATCGTGTTGCCGGCCAGCAGAACTTGGACCGGGATGTGCACTGAACGTAGTAGGCGATCGGAAGCAAAGAGCAGAGGAGCAGTTCGATGAGGCGGTCCGAAGGTAGCGAATCCGGCGAGAAAGAGCCTAGTCATCATGTCGATCGAGTTGCCCTGCTTGGGGTGTCCGGTCACCCATGCCGCCGCGCGACTAGCTCTTGCGGAACGCGGGCGCGTTAGGAGCAGTGCGAGACTTCGCCAGAACTGAGGGGAGAGTCGAGCCACCGTATGCGCGGGATTCGTCGGATGAAAACGGCGTAGTTGACTTGACATAATGTGGCTTATCGGCATAAAGCTAGTGCGAGTTGCATCTAGTGAAAGTGCTCGCACCCCTTGGCGATTGGCCGATCTGAGCACGTCACGGTGCCTATTGCGGGCACTCGCCTCCCTAACGAGCTCCCTGACTGGTTGGGCATTCACCGAGGTTGCCGTACGGTTCAATCACTTAATGAATGATTCGGGTGTTAGGTGAAAGCATGCACATGCCCCACTCGGCCGGCCCCATAGGCGGCGATCGACCACCCACCCTGCCTCCCCCCGTGTCACCGTCAATACGTCACTGTGACGAATTAACTTGTGGCGCAGGGCTATTGGAGCAACGCGTTGAGTCGATGGTCAACCAGGCTCGGGGCGGCCGCCAGCATGGTTGAGGAACTGCCAGGCTTCATTCCACAGGTTCTGCGCCGCGATGACGTTTCGTTGCTTCGAGCTGACGAGACTGTGTTCAACGCGATGAGCCTCGGCATCGACCTACTCGAGATATATCGCTACCCAGCTTGATTGACCTGGATCTCCGGTGGGATCTTCGTCATTGACCAGCGGTGGGATGTCGCCATCGCGGGACGTAGTAACTCGGGCCTGTTGAACACGCACCGCTACCAGCTGAGTTACATTGTGCTGCACGGCAATTCGTCGATTTCGCCGCGGCGAGTCGCTGTCCTTTCTCAGTCAATCGTCGCCTTTCTCACTCTTTCTGCGCCAGCCGATCATTTTCTCACTGATTCTGCGCTGAAGTCGTGTTCTCGTCGCCGGTCCGATATGGGCTTGTTCGCCGCCACGGCGATCCTGGTGGCCACCCGCCAAGCCCGCCGACACGTCACCGCGGCTGAACTCCCATGTCGTGCGACGCCCTGATCGAGGGGCGCCGCGCGCATGCGTTCATCACGGGTCCACTGAGCATCGAATCGTCTTGCGACGCCGCTGAGTGCTGACTTATTATACTGATCATGGACTCAGCCGATCTGACCGCCAAGGCTCGGATTCGCAACGCGGCCGTCGCCTGCTTTGCCCGCGACGGCTTCCAGCAGGCGAACGTGCGGGGTATCGCCGCGACGGCCGGGGTCAGTGAGGCGCTGGTCTTTCACCACTTCGGCAATAAGGATGGTTTGCGAACCGCCTGTGACGTGTACGTCCTTGGCGTCCTCGTCGAGAGGGCACACGCCGCAGACAACGCCACCAAAGGCCAGCACGACCTCCTCGGCGTCTACCTATCGAACCCCGACGAGTACGTGCTGTATGCGCAATACATGGTCCGCGCCATCCAAGTCGACGCACCCGCGGCCGCCACCTTCGTCAACAAGATGGTCGAGGAGTCCGAAGCGATCTTCCGAGCCGGCGCCGCCGACGGCACCATGCGGCCGTCCTCGGACCCCCGGGCATTAGCGGTTCTGAATCTCCTTGTCAGCCTGGGCCTTTTGACCATGCCGCCACCCCTGGCGCGCGCATTGGGTTATGACCACTTCGGCCCAGGCATGCTGCAGCGCATGACCGTTCCGATCCTTGAGCTCTACACCCACGGGCTCTACACCGACGACACACTCCCCAAGACCGCCCAGGACGCGTGGGCCGCCGCGCGTCCACAACCAAAGGAGGACTGACAACGTGAGCATCACGCTTCCGGCGCTCACGCCGGCACAGGAAAGCCTATTTCTGACACTGGCTGGCAGGGCACTCGACAGCCGCCTGCCGCGCCCGTTCCTCGGCGACACCATGGCCGACGAGGTTCTCAGCAAGTCCGGCTACGACATCGCCAAGTTCCCCCCATTGACCACAAAGCTCCTCAACGCACAGTTGAAAGCCTTCGATATCGCGGTGCGCGCCAAGCGACTTGACGAGGTGGCGCGCCGGTTCGTCGACCGCCACCCGAACGCGATCGTGCTGGATCTGGGCGCGGGTTTGGACGGCCGGATCTCGCGCGTCAAACCGCCAGCCACGGTGAGCTGGTACGACGTCGACTTCCCCCAGATCGTCGACCTCCGTCACCAGTTGCTGCCCGAGCGCGTCAGCGCCCACAGCGTCGGCGCCGACCTGACAGATCCGAACTGGCTCAACGAGATCCCCGCCGACCGGCCTGCCGTAATCGTCGCCGATGGCCTGGTCGCCTTCCTGCTCGAGGACGACTTCGTGTCGCTGCTCAACCGGCTCACCAATCACTTTCCCAGCGGCGAGATTGCGTTCAATCTCTACACCACCTGGGCCGTCTGGGGGTCCAAACGCATCTCGGCGATCAGCACTGCGGTGGTCAACCCCGGATTCAACGACCCCCGCCAGCCCGAACGATGGGTTCCTGGCCTCAAGCTGGTCGAGGAGATCTTCCTCACCCGAGCACCCGAGGTCGCAGAGTTCTCCCGAATCGTTCGGTTGGCGACAGCGGTCGACCTTGTGGCACGCAGCGCGACCGCGTCCCGCATGCTCGGCACCACGCTCGAACGCTACCGCTTCTAGGGACCGCCACAAAGAAACTGCTACGCCCCAGCAACTCGCACCTGTTGAGCACGCACCGTTACCAGTTCGGTGACCAGGGGGTGCCCACTGGTTGTTGTCCGATTCGGGCGATATTCCGCGAATGCATGCGAGTAGTGAGCGCGTCCGCCCGACGCCTCTGGTGTTGACCTGTGGTGAGACAGTGACTCTTCATGCGCGCCGGGGCTCGTTGACTGCTGCACGTCAGAGGGCGCGGGTTCGCCCCACGCCTTCGCCATCAACGTCGGATCGTCGAGGTCCGAAATCTCTCGACTACTCGTCCATTCGTCACAGTGACGGTTCTCGTCTGGGTCGCTGCAACCTATTGTCCCACAGCAGATTTCGGCGATTTGATGGATAATGTTGATTATCGACCTTTTTCTACGCCAGCCTCGAAGTGTGGAAGACAGTCCCGCCCCACCTCAATGAGTACGGAGGTCGTGCCGGCGGGTCCAGCCCACCGATGGGGCGAGCACATGGTGTTCAGTTGAGCTTGGCCGCCCACGCCAGGGTGGGAATTGTTGACAACAAATAACGCAGAGATTGGTGTGAATAAATGCCACTTATGTCGTATGCAATACGAGAAATAATATTCCACGAATGTCATATACACGAAAAGGGAAAAGCTGTCGCAAACGTGATTTGCGACGCTAGCCGTGTGGGCGCGGCAGGTGCCTAGTTGACCGCACTCGCCGGAGGGTTGCCCCCGACGCTCGAGCAGAACTCGTTCAGCAGTTCAACGAATGTCGCCGGATACTCCACTGTCACCAGGTGCCCGGCCCCCTTGATTGTGTGGTGACAGGCGTGAGGAACGGCGCGCAGAAAGCTTGCGACATCGGCGACCGGGACGAACGCGTCGCGATCGCCGTTGACGACCAGCACTGGGCACCGGAGTTGATGCATAGGCACTGGTGCGAACCCGCGTGCCTTTAAGGGAAGGTGAAAGTAGGCGGGCGCGCCGACGCCGAGCATCAGGTTCTCGGCAAGGTCGGCGGGTAGGTCCGCGGGACGTGCAACGTAGGAGGAAAAAGCCAGCCGACGCAGCCATACACGCCGGGCGGCTAAGCGTCGAAGCCACACCGGAATCGGCAGACCCGCGGTGCACATGTCGCCCAGCACCGTCAATGCCAGACGCGGCTGCCGGATCGCTGTGTGTAGAGGACGTTGAAACAGCGACACGATCGAACTCGCCGGGCCTCCGGCGAGGGTAAGGGTGTTGATGCGGTGTGCATGACCGACGGCGAGTTCGATGGCGACGATCGTGCCGAACGAATGGCCCACCACATCGGATCGAGTGATGCCCAGACCGTTAAGAAGCTCGCACAGCGCGTCGACCATGCCCGGCATCGACGCAGTTGAGAACGAATGCGCCTGGGAGTCACCGAAACCCGGCAGATCGACCGCGATGACCCGGCGTCCCGCGTTGGAAAGCAGTGCGATCGTCTCCAACCAGTACTGCCACGTCGAACCGTGCCCGTGCAGCAGAAGGACGGGGGCGCCGTCGGAACCCGTGTCGACAAATCGAAGCCGTGCGCCCGCCACGATGAGCGTGTGTCCGTAGCGCGGCCAGTCGATGCGGCGCCACGCGGCGTCGCAGGCACCGCCGTAGCGCTCGGCACTCGCTGCGACCAGCTGCGCCGGCTCTTCGTGACTCATCTTCGGCCCAACCCTTATCGTACGTTCACGACGAATGTAGCATTCATTATGAATGTACGCCTACTCAGGTGATGAGGCACACCATGACCCAATCTGTCGACCAGCCGGCGACACGCCGTGACCGCAACGCCGAGGCGACCCGGCAGGACATTCTGAATGCGGCCCTGGAAATCTTTGTTACACAACCGTATTCCGGGGTCAGCGGCATGCAGATATGTACGCTTGCCGGCGTTACCCGCGGCGCTCTGCAGCACCATTTCGGCAGCAAGCTCGGCCTGTTCATGGCCGTGTTCGAAAAGCTCCAGCAGGACGTCGTCACCCAGGTGCTCGAGGCGGTCGACGGCGTCGATGATGCGTGGAATCAGGCGTCTGCCGGTATCGCGGCGTTCCTGCAAGCATGTACCACCCCGGCTTATCAGGCGGTCGTGCTGAAGGAGGGACCCGCCGCCATCGGCTGGCAGCGGTGGCGTGAACTGGATGTCGACTACTTCTCAGGAATTGTCGAAACCCTAATCGACGCACTGGCCGCCGAGGGGCTGGCCCAACATCCGCCGGTTCTGCTGGCTGCCCTAATCCGCGGCACCTTGACCGAACTGTCCTTCGAGATCGCGCGATCCGACGATCACCAGCATGCGCTGAACGACGCTCTGAGCGTGATACGTCGGCTCCTCGACGCTTTCCGCAT
Source organism: Mycobacterium sp. (assembly GCF_035274705.1). Taxonomy (GTDB): domain Bacteria; phylum Actinomycetota; class Actinomycetes; order Mycobacteriales; family Mycobacteriaceae; genus Mycobacterium. The sequence goes on from NZ_DATENY010000037.1 coordinate 21,313, forward strand.
CACGCACTGCGAGCCACACGGGGCCGTCATCGCCGACGTTGCCCATCGCGGCCCGAGAATCGGTGTCGGACAGCTGCGCTCGAGCGCGGGAATGTACATCGATCAAGCAGCTGCGGGCCAATGCATCGAAATCGTCAGGCGTGGGAAGGTCGTCGCACAGTTGGGGCCGTCAGGCGACGCCGAGTGATATCCCGAACCGCTGACATGTCCCACATTCCGACTACTGGAAGTACTGGAAGGCGCTGCGCGACGATGCCCAGCCGCCCCGCGAGCCGCTGGTGATCACTTCCGAGCACGGTGTCCCGCTCACGGGTGCGCGTCCCATCAAGACTGCATCGAGCGTTGTCAACCAAAAGAGCGCGTTACCCCACGGATTCGTCACAGTGACGCTACTCCCCTTGCGGCTCGTGGGCCAAAGGCACTGCCTTGCATCATTTTTTTTGCTTCATTTGATGGATCGCCTCGGCATCCTGCAGCCATTTGCAGATCAGTTCGCCTCATACGTGCAGATCTATTCGTTATCCTGCTGTGTACCACAATATTTCACCGTATGCGTGACCGCCGGCCCCGAAGGGGGCGCACACCCACCTTTCCGCCGCCGCCTGAGATGTGCTGCCGGCGTAGCATTTGTCGTTTAGGGCCTTCTTCGCCTGGGCACCATCTGCGGTCATAGGCGATCCATCGCGCGGGACATTCGCGCTGCCTCGAAATAGTTCGGTTCACGCCGCGGATATCTCGGTCGGGGCTCGGGCAGCCGGATGTGGATGTGGCCGATTGCAGCAATGAGCATTGCGCCTAGCCGGCGATCGCGGGCAGTTGCCGGCGGTACTGAAATCGCCGCTGCGGTGCTGAGTAGAACTTCACTTTCTGTGGCGAGAACTCGTGTCGTGGTGGATTGCGTGGGCTCATGCGCGGATGGAGCCGACCCGACGTCCGGTGTCGCGGTAGAGCCCGGTGGTAACTGCGTCATGGTGCGCATGCCTCCGGCTGGTAAATGGACTCGTACCGATGGACGCTAGGGCCGCATCCGGGGAAAGTAATCAGGGCACTCCCTACAGTTTTGCGGGCTTCCCGCCCATCCGGGTCAGCACGGCATGCTCCGACCACGCTGTTGGACCGGTGTTCAACCAGGTCACAGCAAGCTGGGGAACCCGTGCGGGCGGGGCCGATACTCTAAATCCAGGCCGGCCCTCGGGGCAGCCGGGAGGGGGTCGACGATGCCCAATACCGTTGTCGGCCGCCCGGAGGAGTCTCGAGCGGTGGCCGATTTCCTCACACATGTCGCGGCCGGGCCATCGGCGCTGCTGGTGGAGGGTGATGCCGGAATCGGAAAGACCACGCTGTGGATAGCGGCGTTGGCGCAGGCACGACACCGCGGGTTTCGGGTTATGACCTGTCGCACGGCCTCCTCAGAGTCGGTGATGGCGTACGCCGCGCTGGCGGATTTGCTCGGCGAGGTCGACACAACTGCATTAGCTGGTTTGCCATACCCGCAGCGGATAGCACTAGATCGGGTGTTGCTGCGAGCTGGTGCCGACAATGTGGCGACCGAGCCGCACGTCGTGGCGGCGGCGTTCTTGTCGGTTGTTGAACTCCTTGCGGAACAGACGCCGGTGCTTGTGGCGATCGACGACCTGCAATGGCTTGATGCATCCAGCGCGCTTGCGATCGGTTTCGCCGCACGGCGATTCGCGTCACCCGTTGGCGTGTGCTGTACCCTGCGCGCCGATTCAAGCGGGCCTGCGTCGCTGCCGGTCGGCTTGCCCGATCACGTTGTCAGACTTCGAATTCGCCCACTGAGTTTGGCTGGCGTCCAGACGATGCTGTGCGAGCGGCTTGGACGGTCATACCCTCGGCCGACACTCGTGCGCATTTTCGAAGTGTCGGGCGGTAACCCGCTGTATGCGCTGGAGCTGGCGCGCGCGATAGACGAGGCGGGCACCAGTTGGGAGGACCGGTTACCCGGCACTCTGGCCGAACTGGTGCGCGCCCGCATCGGCGGCCTCGCCGCCGACAGTTACGAGGCGTTGTTGGCGTCGGCTTGCCTGAGCACGCCGACGGTCATGATGGTCGCGCACGTCCTCGACACTACGGCTGAGGACGTCTTGAAGGCGCTCGAACCTGCTGAAACCAAAGGCATTGTCGGCATCGACGGTGTACGGGTTTACTTCAGCCACCCCCTTTTCGCTCACGGCATCTACACCGACGCAACGCCCGCCCAGCGGCGCCGGATGCACCGGCGGCTGGCCACCGTTGTCGAGGAGCCCGAGCTTCGGGCGCGCCACCTGGCGAAGAGCGCAACCGGGGCCGACGAGCGCACGATGCAGTCCTTTGATGCCGCCGCACAAGCGGCGCGGCTTCGCGGCGCGCCCGCCGCGGCCGCCGAACTGCTCGATCTCGCAATCGGCCTCGGTGGTGACCAGCCACGACGCCTGATCTCCTCGGCGAGCCACCATTTCGACGCCGGAGACACCGCGCGGGCGCGAAGCGCCCTCGAACGTGCCATCGCGCAGTTGGAGGCTGGGTCGCTGCGAGCGCAGGCGTTTTGGCTTCTCGCCGTTATTCGACTGTCCGGCGACAGCTTCGTAGAGGCCACCGACTTGCTGTGGAGCGCTCTCGGCGAAACTGACGAAGATCGCCCACTGCGCACACAAATCTTGGTGACCCTCTCGTTCGCTTTGTTCAACGCCGGCCAGCTCGACCGCGCGATGCAAACGGCTGAACGCGCGGTGACGACAGCTGAGCGGCTCGCCCTTCCTCACCTGCTCAGCGAGGCGCTCAGCATGCGAGTCATGTTGCGGTTCATCACAGGCGCGGGTCTTGACGTGCCGAGCATGCGCCGCGCGCTGGAGTTGGAGGACCGCCAAGCCGACAACCCTGTCGTGATGCGGCCAAGCGTGCATAACGCCTTGCTGCTGGCGTGGACCGGCCAACTGGACCGGGCCGACGCGCAGATGCAGTCGGTGTGGCGGTCATGCGGCGAACGCGGGGCGGAAAGCGATCTCATATTCCTCGCCGTGCATCGCGTCATGATCCATATCTGGCGCGGATACCTCGCCGACGCCGCCCTCGTCGCCGAGGACACCATGCAACGGGCGGTGCAGCTCGGCGGCGACTTCCCGCTCTTTGTGGCCCTCACAACGCGCGCAGTGTGCGCCGCATATGCCGGTATGGAACTCGACGCCCGCAGCGACGCGCATGAGGCCCTCGCGGCCAGCGAGCGATGCGGGTTACGGAACCTACAGGAGTGGACGCTCGGAATCCTGGCGTTTCTCGAGGTGTCGGTCGGCGACCATGAGGCCGCGCTGGCCGCGGTGCAACCGTTGATAGCCGGGCTGCGGGCGGCATTGGATGGGACCGAGGTCGTGACCGCGGCCTTTGTGCCCGATGCCGTCGAAGCCATGATCGCGCTTTCGCGGTTTTCCGACGCCGAGCCGCTGATCGACGCGTTTGAACGCAATGGTCGTCGCCTCGACCGGGCGTGGATGCTCGCCATCGGCGCCCGGTGCCGCGCCATGCTGCTCGCCGCGCAGGGAAACGTCGAGGCCGCACACAACGCCGCGCAACAGGCGATACGCGAGCATGAACGGCTGCCGATTCCGTTCGAGCGGGCTCGTTCCCAATTGCTGCTCGGTCAACTGCAGCGTCGCCATCGCGAAAAACAAGTGGCCGCAGCGACGATACGCGAGGCGCTGGCTGTGTTCGAGAGGTTGGGCACCCGGCTGTGGGCTGACCGTGCCCGTGCCGAGCTTGCTCGGGTGAAGGTCGGGCCACGCCAAACCACAGTGTTGACCCCGTCGGAAGAGCGCGTCGCCGAGTTGGCGGCCTCGGGGATGACCAACCGCGACATCGCGGCAAAGCTGTTCATCAGCCGCAAGACGGTCGAGGTCAATCTGTCTCGGGTCTACCGCAAACTGGGTATTCGGTCCCGGCACGAGTTGGGCCGAGTCATCGCTCAATCCGGCGGATAGGGAAACGCCAGATTACTTCCACACCGGCGCGATTCGTCGTTCGCCAACCTCAACAATCAACCCGGTGACGTGTTCGGCCCCTGCTCTCTACATTTGCCCAGTGTTCCCTCAGGAGTACCACGAGTTCTTCGTTGCGACGGCGGTGTTGACGTTGAGCTTCGTCATCGTCGGTGATCTGTTTGTCGGAATCAGTCCACGGCGGGTTTGTTCCGGGGTCCGTGTTCTTGCTGAGCGTCTGCTGTGTGTTTACTGAAAAGCGAAGGTGGAGAGGGGGATAACACTTCTGCCGCGCGACCTCGACCAAGTAACCCGACCGGATTCGAGTACTGCACTACTCGTGACGTCCCGCGGTCCGGCTGCTGGGATCTGGATAAGTGTCGGATCACACGCGGGGAGAACCAATGTCGGTAGTTCACACAAGTAACGGACCTCTGTCGGTAAGCGCCTACCGTGGCGACGCCAAAACACTGCTGGCTTTCGACGTTACAGACGCTGCACGCCATCAGCTTGCGGGCTTCACGATCCAGGTGAAACCACCGGGAGTTGACCCGTTCTACATCTGGAACACATTGCGATTCGCGAAACCTGCTGACCACGCACAAGATCCCAACGAGCCGGCCAAGTCCAGCGTCAACGCACCGATCCACAAGTTCCGCTGGGTGCACGTCCCCGGACAAGCGCATCAGGACCTGTCACCGGCATTCGGCACCTACCGGTACACAGTGACGCCGCGCTATTTCGCCAACGGGACGATGACTGCTCTTGACGACTCGCTCGGCGTGTCCGTCGACATCGACGTTGAGCCGTTCGTCAAGGGCAATCTCCAGGTCGCGTTCACGCGCGGGTTCACCCAGTCGCAAGCCTTCGTTCGTCACTTCGGCATCAAGGCGCCGATCCAGCCGAAGAACGCCGATTTACTCTTCGACACCTCGCAACAAGCCGGCACCAACGACAAGGGCGAGCACTTCACGTTCGCCCAAGAGTACGACTGGCTTGGCTTCACCGCTCGCAAGTGCATCCTTGACCTGCTGCAAGAAGTGGTTGACGACAACACGCTGTCGCTCGACGTGTTCGCCTACGACCTCGGCGAACCCGACGTGATGAAGCTGCTCGTACAACTGGGAGCCGACAACCGGGCACGCATCATCCTCGACGATGCCGCCTTGCATCACAACGCGGGTAACACCAAACGTGAAGACCAGTTTCAGCAGGCGTTCGTCGAGCAGGCCGGTGTCGGCGCGATCAAGCGCGGCAAGTTCGGCCGCTACGCCCACGACAAGGTGTTCATCGTGTCGGATTCCACAGGCCCTAAGACGGTGCTCACTGGATCCACCAATTTCTCGGTGACCGGCCTGTACGTCAACTCCAACCACGTCATGGTGTTCGACGACCGCGACGTGGCCGGCACGTATGCCGCGGTGTTCCAGGAGGCATGGAATGACGACGTGCGCATGGTGTTCGCCGATTCCCAGTGGGCGCAACATCCGTTCGAGTTCGGCGGACCCGATCAATCGACACCACAGACATCCATCACGTTCTCGCCGCACCGCCAGCCTGTCGCGCAACAAATCATCGACGGGCTGACGAACCGCGTCGAACAGGAAGGCCAGCAGAACCCCACCGTCGGCAGCGTGTTGTTCGCAGTGATGGAGCTGCAATTCGACAACAAGACGTCGAACCCGGTCTACGAAGCCCTCGGCAACATCCACACAAACCAGTCGATCTTCAGCTTCGGCATATCCGATTCACCCCAGGGGATTTCGCTGTACCCGATAGGTAGCAGGGAAGGTGTCCTCGTCACCGGCAAGCCGGTGGGCACGCAGCTCCCGAAGCCGTTCAGTCAGGTACCCGGCGTCGGCTCCGGGCACCAGGTCCATCACAAGTTCGTGGTGTGTGGCTTCAACGGTCCGGACCCAGTGGTCTACTGCGGGTCGTCGAACCTGGCCCTCAAGGGCGAGCAAGTCAATGGCGACAATCTCCTGGCCATCTCCGATGGGGACGTAGCGACGGTGTTCGCGATCGAGGCGCTGCTGCTCGTCGACCACTTCAACTTCCTAGACACGTTGTCGAAGGCGCCTAAAGCGCCCTCTGTCGCGGTGGCAGCCGCCGCACCAGAGGCCGCTGCAGAGGACGCCGAGTGGTTCTTGGGGACGACCGACGCCTGGACGAACAAGTTCTTCGACCCCAACGACTTGCACTTTGTCGATCGCCAACTCTTCGCGCAGGCGTGACTACAGAAACCAGGATGGCGCCGCGCGCGAGTCGTTGAATTGAGCTCTCGCGGCTCTCGAGTGGGCCCCCTGTTCGACCGAACAGCTCACAACCCGCCCAACAGAACGGCCGTCGCGGCCTAGCAAAGTGAATTGCCTTCCCATATACCGACTTCCCCGTCGGGCTGTGAAGGTGCTGGATCCGAGAGATCGCGTAGCTGCCTGAATCTCCGCGGACCGGGGTTTTTTCATGCTGTTGCTGAATCCGTTCCTCGTTGTTGGTGGTGTCGGCCCCATGTGCCAGGCCGTTCGGCCGGCCCTCCACGCCACAGGTCCACCAGCTCCCGCGAGATGGCGGCTCGCACGGCGCACAGCAGAATGTCGGCGGCATCGGCTTAAAGGGCGTACCAGATGCCCGGGTCGACCACTCCAATCAGATTCCAAACCCGCGTTGTTAGCTTGGCTCGGCGCCGCCCCGGGCGCACTGATGGCGCAATTGCGTGGAAGGTCTGTCTCTATGTATCGATTGATGGCAGTTGCAATCACATCCGTCGCCTTGGCCGTGTCGGGTTGCTCAACTACCAAGCCGACCATCCCTTCCCCGGCAGCATCCAAGCCGAGCGTGTCGGCACCTTCGCCATCGCCTCAGACGAGCTCGTCCGAGACAGAGGCAGCTGGCCAGCCGTTAGATGGAAGCGCGTGCGTCGAAATCACCCAGGCGAACCTCGATCTGGCGACGGCAACCGACGCCGATGCCGCGCGCAAGGCCGGCGACGCTTTCGCCAAATACGATCTCCCCGCGCCGGTCAAAGCGGCGGTCGAGCATTTTGTCGGCACGGGCGGCGCGCAGTTCGACGACCCCGATTACGACAAGTACAACAACGCCATCGAAAACTGGATTAAGCAAGTCTGTCCGCTCTAGAACCAAACCAGTCGACATATGTTCTCGCAGGCCGTTGTCGCTGGCCCCGGCTCAATATCTCACACTTTGAGCCGCTGACGACGCTGATGATCGTTTGAATCACCTGCCCGCGTTCGTAATTCAACGATCTCATCTCCGACGACGTCGGTGCGATTGGTCACTGTGACGCCATGCCCCCGGGCCCGCTACCGAGTGTCCGGGACCGGCCGAATACAATACGTCACAGTGACGATTACCTGCTCGGGTAGCCCGTGTCCACTTTGGTGAATTCCCTTCCCGCGCTGCGGTGTTCGTCTGTTTGCGCGGGCCATCGATACGATCCACCACGGCGCGCAGGGGAAATGGTGGCTTGACCTCCGTATGAACGCCCATGTGGCGTCAACGTTGGCGCGCTAGCATCGATGCGTGACCGAGCGCGGAGTCCACAGCGATTTGGACTTCGATTACCTGCAGGCCGAACCGGATGACGGCGACGGCTGGTACGGGCACGACCGGGATCCTGGTACCGAGCCTATTCCAGTGGCTGACATCCATGATCGTCTCGAAGATCAACCCGATCATGTCGAAGATCAACCCGACTACCTGGACGAGCAGCCCGTAGTCCCGGACGATCAGCCGCAGCCAACCGTCTGGGAAGACGACGATGCGGCTCCACCTCACGTATTCCGGCCTCGTCCGATCGGCTCGGATTTTGCGGACAGCTTTCGCACGCTGAGCTTTAAGTCGCCTACGCCGCCGTGGTACCGCACCAAGAAGGCGCTGGTGGTCGTCGCCGCCGTCGCCGCCGTAGCAGCGGTCGGCGTGCTGATCATCCAGATGCCCGGCGGGGCTGATGAGGAGTCGACGACGGTGGTGCCGGACGCCTCGACCAGCGCCGCGCCGCCCCCGTCTAGCGCCCAGTCAACGGTGACCCACGTGGAGACCACACCGCCTGCTCCTCCTCCGCTCCCACCCCCACCTCCTCCGCCACCGGCCGAGCCCGCCAGCCCGCCGGTATATACCGGCGACAGCCAATGGGAACCGTCTGCGCCGTCTTCTCAAAAACCACCCCAGCGCGATGTGACGCGGGCGCCGATCAGTGTGGCGCCACCGCCGCGACCGGCACCCGGACACAACTCCTCCACCCCAGGGGACGGACGCAAGGGCGGCGGCTGGGGTTGGTGACTTACACCCCCAATTTCTCCCCTCCCGCTACGCCGCGTTATACGTCACTGTAACGAATAACGCTGTCATGCTTCGTGTTTCGTCTGTCTAATACGTCCCGTGGGATGTCTCTTCGTAGCCATTCCGCTACGCGATCCGCACCAGCGTTCGCGACCGCCGACATGATTGCTACAGAGTCGCTATGCTGGCGCCTTTCCGGTGGCGTGCCACCGGGCCTTCTTGGAGAAGGAGCGACCATGTCCGCTGAAGCCGGCGCCGCGCCGCTACCCAAGCCCGCCAGCGGCCATATCCGGCTGACGTCGCACGCCGCCGGGACGGGAGCTCCGCCCATCCGATGGGGCGCGGCCACCGCGGCCGAGCGTGGGCCGGTGATCGGCACCACCAGCAGCCGTGCCCACCGCAACGCAATCGGTACCCACAGCGGCTCCTACAGCGTCTACCGTGCGCTGGCCGTCGCAGCCGGCGCGCTGTCCCGCCAGCACAAGGCGGATCTCACGAACACCACACCCACGGATGTCTTCGGCCCGTACCCCCAGTGGAGCGATCCGGCCAAGATCGTCAGCCTCGACCCCTGGGGCGCCACGGTCGCCGACGCCTTCTCGGCCGAACTGGCCGCCGGCTTGGACATCCGTCCGACAATCGCCGTCACCAAAGCACACGTGATCGTTCCGGAGATCACCGACGCGATACAGAAAGGCCGCCTTCACCCGGATGGCCGCATCCTGCTGCCGAACGGCGCTGCCCTGGTCACCAAGGCGGCGATCGAACCCGTCTGGTACCTGCCCGGTGTGGCGCAGCGGTTCGGCTGTAGCGAGGCGGACCTGCGTCGTGTGCTGTTCGAGGAGACCGGCGGCATGTACCCAGAGCTTGTGACGCGCTCGGACCTCGAGGTCTTCCTGCCGCCGATCGGCGGGCAAACGATCTATATCTTCGGCAATTCCCGTGACCTGGCCGATCCCGGTGTCGAGCTGACCGCGCGCGTGCACGACGAGTGCAACGGCTCCGACGTGTTCGGCTCGGACATCTGTACCTGCCGCCCGTACCTCACTCATGCCATAGAGGAATGCATCCAGGGTGCGCAGCGCGGCGGCGTCGGGCTGGTCGCATACTCCCGCAAGGAAGGCCGCGCCTTGGGCGAGGTGACCAAGTTCCTGGTCTACAACGCGCGCAAGCGCCAGGTCGGCGGCGATACCGCCGACCAGTACTTCGCCCGAACGGAGTGCGTAGCAGGCGTGCAGGACATGCGCTTCCAGGAACTCATGCCCGACGTCCTGCACTGGCTGGGCATCACAAAGATTCACCGCCTTGTCTCGATGAGCAATATGAAGTACGACGCCATCACCGGCGCGGGCATCGAGGTGGGCGAGCGCGTGAACATCCCCGAGGAGCTCATCCCCGCCGACGCCCGGGTGGAGATCGACGCCAAGATGGCCGCTGGTTATTTCACCACAGGGCCCGTTCCGGGCATCGACGAATTGAAGAAAGCCAAAGGCAGGGAACTACATCCATGAGCGTCGGCGTCAGTCCCGGTCTGGACACCCGCCGGCCCGATGGCGCGGCCGCGGCGTTGCGCACCACGACCGCGATCCGGGAACGCGCAGGACAGCTCCTGCAGAGGGCGCGTGCCGGCGACTCGCGCTGGTTCAGCGTGCACGACGACGCACTGCACAGCGCTGCGGTCGAGGTCGCCGACGTGACGCGTCGTCGCTATCCGGGCCTGGACATCCCGATCCATGGCCGATGGCGGCATTTCGAGGCCGGCGGTGTGGATCGCAAGGCGCACTTGGATGCTCGCCTATCCGGGATGGACGCGCCGGCACGCGCCCGCGTAATGATCGACCTCACCGTGATCAGCGTGTTGCTCGACGCCGGGGCCGGCCCGGGATGGCAGTACGACGAGGCCGCCACCGGGCAACGGTTCACACGCTCTGAAGGCCTGGCCGTGGCCAGCTGGCACGCGTTCCTGGACGGGCTGTTTTCCAGCGACGCCGCGAACCCGCTTCAGGTCGACGCGGCCGGGCTGCGTGACCTGACTGCAGACCAGTTGGCCGACGCGTTCCAAGCCGGATCGTCCAATCCGCTCATCGGCCTGCAAGGCCGCGAATCGGTGCTGCGTCGTCTAGGCGAGGCCCTGGCCGCACAGCCCGACGTGTTTGGCGCCCCGGGCCGGCCCGGCGGCCTATTCGACACACTCACCGCGTCACGCCACTCGGTTGGCGCCCAGGACATCTTATCGCTGCTGTTGACATCGCTGTCCCGAATCTGGTTGTCAGACAATGCAATAGATACGCAACCGCTGGGTGACTGCTGGCGTCACGATGCGGTAGAGGGACCGGGGCTCACACAAGGTTGGATGCCGTTTCACAAGTTGTCGCAGTGGTTGACCTACTCGTTATTGGAGCCTTTCGGATGGGCCGATGTGCCCGTGACAGGCACAGACACGCTGACCGGGTTGCCCGAATACCGCAACGGTGGACTGCTTCTCGACACCGGCGTGTTATGTCTGCGCGACCCCGACTGGGCGGCGCGCACCTGGGCGGTGGGCGACGAGCTCGTGGTCGAATGGCGGGCGATGACCGTGGCACTTCTCGATGAACTGGCACCGCTCGTGCGCGCGCTGTTGGGTGTTGGCACAGAACAGCTGCCGTTGGCCCGCATTTTGGAGGGCGGCACCTGGGCTGCCGGGCGCGCGCTGGCCCAGAGCCTACGAAATGGACTGCCGCCGTTGACCATCGCCAGCGATGGCACGGTCTTCTGAAACGAGGATTTCGACGACATGGGCGACGTACACCTGATTGACCACCCGTTGGTGAAGCACAAGCTGACGCTGATGCGTCGGAAAGAGGCTTCGACCAACACCTTTCGCCAACTCCTGCACGAGATCTCCGCGCTGATGGCCTATGAGGTGCTGCGCGATATGCCGATGCATGAGATCGAGATCGAGACGCCGTTGGAAACCACGACCGGCAATGTCATCGACGGTAAGAAGCTGGTCTTCGTATCGATCCTGCGGGCCGGCACCGGCATTCTGGACGGCATGTTGACCGTGGTACCGGGCGCCCGCGTCGGCCATATCGGCCTGTACCGCGACCCCAAAACCCTGGTGGCCGTGGAGTATTACTTCAAGATGCCCGGCGAACTGCACGAGCGCGATGTCGTTGTGGTCGACCCGATGCTGGCAACGGGGCATTCTGCCGTCGCTGCGGTCGAGCGATTGAAGGAATTCAGCCCCAAGTCCATCAAGTTCGTCTGTCTGCTGACCTGCCCCGAGGGCATCGATGCCATGCAGAGTGCCCATCCCGACGTGCCGATCTACACCGCCGCGATCGACCGTCAACTCGACGAGCACGGCTACATCGTGCCCGGCCTCGGGGACGCGGGCGACCGCATCTTCGGCACCAAGTAGCAGCTATTCGTAATTGATGCCCTTCAACGGGAAGGCTTGGTCCGAAAAGTCAATCTGCGCAGCAGGGTTGGCGACCGCGGTCACCATCCCGGACCCGAACGCACCCTGATGGTCGAACAGGGTTGCAGTCCCGACCGCGACGCCCTCAGATGCCCAGTGTGAGTCGCCTTGAATACCGATCCACTCGTCGACCGGCAGACGCGATAAGCCCACAGTCAGGTCACCATTGATGTAGCCGATGCCCTTGGACCCGAGGTTGGTCACGAGGCTGGTGGCCTCGGCGAGCATCACGGCCCGGACGAACGGAGAGTTCTTCTCCCCCACAACCACTTTGATCGAATCGTTGTAAAACCGCTTCCGCGAGTCGTTCTGATGGGCTGCCGGTGAGCGCGTCCAACCGACAGACTCGCTGCCGACGTACGGGAACACCGTGTCGTCGGGTTCCGGCAGGTCCCCGAACGATGCGTCGGATGTCCACAGCTGGCCAGGTGGTGGGGACGAACGCCGGTATTGCACAAGCGTCGCACGCGCTACCGCGCGGCCGTCCTGCACGACATCGCAGTCCGAACTGCGCACCCGTCGCCCATCGCGGACCACACGCACGTCGACAGTCGTCGGCACGTTGCGCGCGGCCCTGAACAGGTCCGCGGTCAACCGGGCCGGCGTGAAGTCGGGTGATCCGCTGTGGTTCTCCAATGCACGCGCAGCCAGCCCGACGACGGCGGGGCCATTGAGATGGTCGTCGCCCCAATGGCTCTGAGCGAAAGGCGTCGGGATGAACTCGCCGCCTTCGGTCAGCGTGAAATGCGCCGGCTCCGTCGACATCCGATCATGGTCGCACAGCGCCTAGACGCTAGGTGTTGCGCCCTCCGTTCACACCCAGGATCTGGCCGGTGATGTAACCGGCCTCCTCCGAGATCAGGAATGCGCATGCGGCTGCGATGTCTTCGGGCTTACCGATGCGGCGCACCGGCGTCTTGTCGATGGTGGCCTGGATGTCGCCGAGCCTGCCGCGGGCTTCGGCATTGCGCAGCATGGGCGTATCGATGAAGCCCGGTGGCACCGCGTTGACGGTGATGCCCTCGGGCCCGTATTCCAGCGCCAACGACTTGGTGAGACCGTTGACCGCAGATTTGGCCGCGACGTAGTGCGACATGTACGGCGTGCCCGAATGGGTGCTCGACGAGGAGATGTTCACGATGCGTCCCCAGCCGGCCTCGAGCATGTCGGGCAGCACGGCCTGGATGCAGTGGAAGACCCCGTTGAGGTTCACGTCGACGACCCGTTGCCATTCGTCGAAAGTGATGTCGATGAAGTTCTTGAACCCGTCCAGCCCGGCCGCATTGACCAGGATTGTCACCGGCCCCACCTGAGTGCGGATGGCGGCGAGCGCGGCATCGATCTGCGCTCGATCGGTCACGTCCGCCGTATGCGCGAACTCGTCGTCGGACGGGTTGAGGTCGATCGTGGCAACGTGATAGCCGTCCGCGCGCAGACGATTGGCGATTGCCTGTCCGATACCCGAGCCGCCTCCGGTGACGACAGCCGTCTTCATAGAAGTTTCCTTTCTTGCCAATGGGTTTGAGGATTACGGGGAGCGTTTTGGTCTACGCAGCCCCAAGGTGCGGCGGCCGACCTCCACCCGATTACGCATTGCCAATTCGGCGTAGCCGAGCTGCATCTCGAGTTCACGCTCCGACCGTAAGGACGCTATCGGCCGTACGGTCGATACGGGTCCCGAAACGTCGGCTCGCTTGTTCGACGGTGGTGCGTAGCCATTCGGCGTCCTTGTCGGGGACCCGTTCGAGCCGCATCCTGCGCATCCGCATCGGCATCATGCGCAAGAGGCTCAGGGTGCCGGTAGAGCGGTCGATCGTCGGAAAGTACAGCAGCCGAAGCTCGTGCCGGAACGACTCGTAGGTCCCGATGCCTTCGTAGTCGTCGATGGTGTCCCCACATCCGTAGAGGATGAGCTTGCCGCGGTAGACCTCGATCGGTCGCGGATGGTGCGACGAGTGGCCGTGCACGACATCGACACCCTCGTCGACGAGTCGATGTGCGAAGCGAATCTGCGCGGGGTCAACGTCATAGCCCCAGTTCGAGCCCCAGTGCAGCGAGACGATCGTGATGTCTCCCGGTCTCTTCAATGCCAGCACGCGGCCGGCCAATCGTCGGGCGCTGCGATCGGACATGTCGGGTATGAACGCGACACCGGGCCGGTCGTCGGTCGCCTCCCAGCTGTGTGGAATGCCGCTCGACGCCATGCCGCACGAGGCGATCACCACCCGGCTGCCGTCGCGCTGCTCCACCACCGCCGGACGCTCGGCCTGTTCGGCATCCAAACCCGCTCCTACACAGCCAATTCCGCAATCAATGAGGGTGCGAAGGGTATCCGTAAGCCCGTCGTGCCCGAAGTCGAGGATGTGGTTATTGGCGAGTGCGCAGGCGTCTGGCCGGACGACGGCGAGGCATCCGATGTTGCGTGGATGCATCCGATAGTGCACCCGCTTGTGGGGCGCGAATTCGCCACGGCCGGTGATGCTGGTTTCCAGATTGATCAGCCGGACGTCGGTCGCGAACTCGTCGAGCATCCCCAGCGCTTCGCCCCATGGCCAGGTGAACTCGATCGGGGCGGGAATGCGGCCGTTCGTCTGCTCGGCGAGCCGGACGTAGGTTCGGGCGTCGCGGACAACGGATTCCCGCAGTGTCGGGTCACCGGGATGCGGCAGCAGTTGATCGATTGCCCGCCCGGTCATCACATCGCCGGTGAGGAAGACGACCGTCACGGCATCAACGGGTGCCGGCCTCGGCCAGCTCGGCGACGGACTCGATGTTGGACTCGTCCACGAACGACGGCCCCGTCAATGTCGGTTGACCGCCGCCGATCACGTCCTTGTTGATCAAATACAGCCACAACGAGTCGACCGCCAGATAGCCCTGCAGGAACGGTTGTTGATCGATCGCCCACTCCACGGTGCCGTTCTTGATCGCCTGGACGACCGCCGCGTTGGTGTCGAATGTGGCCACCCTGGCGTAGCTGTTGGCTTCACCGACCGCCTCCAACGCGGCCAGCGCGATGGGCGCGCCAAGCGTGAGGATCCGGTCGATGCCGAAATCCTCCTGCAGCTTGGCCATCACCGCGCGTTTGACCGTCGACTTGTCCACACCGTCGACGTAGAGAATCTGCGTTCTGCCGTTGAAGCCCTTCGCCACTCCCGCGCAGCGGGATTCAAGTCCGACGTGACCAGGCTCGTGGATCACGCACAACGCGTCCTTGGCGCCCTCGTGTGTGAAGCGTTCTCCGGCGGCTTGGCCGGCGACCATTTCGTCCTGGCCGAAGTACTCCAGCACACCCATGGCCTTCCAGTCGGCAATCCCCGAATTGACTGCGACGACAGGGATTCCGGTAGCGATCGCCACCTGCACCGCCGGCGCCATCAGCTCCGGCTTCGCGAGCGTGACGGCGATACCGGCGACCTTGGTGGTCACCGCCGCGCGGACGAGGTCGGCTTGTCGGGCGGCGTCGGGGTCGTGGGAGTACTTCAAGTCGATGTTGTCCTTGGCCGCTGCGGCCTCCGCGCCTCTGCGGACCAGATCCCAAAATGTGTCGCCCGGTGTCTGGTGTGTCACCAACGCGATGGTCGTTCGGGGCGCGCCGGCGAGTGTTGGGCTCGTCGAGGTGGCGCTGCCACCCCCGCCACCCGAGCATGCGGCCAACGCAATGGCTGCCGCCGCACAGAGAATCGTTCGAAATCCCATCGTGAACACTTCGCGCCTCCTCCGCTGCGCTCAATCGCCATAATCGCAGGTGAGGGCGGGTCCCGTGGGGGTTTAGCAGCCTCGGCGGTTAAGTTGCCAGATCCGTGTCGACAACGCCGTCGCGAACGCACACCACAACGGGTATAGGCCGAGTACCGCTGCCCGGCGACCGCGAGCAGCGACAGCCCGTCGTGCGAGATCGGCACTGCTCGCGGTCAAAACCCCGGCCGCCACGGCCGAAGCGCCGAGTCGGCGCCGCGCGAAAAACAGCCACGTCCAACCGGCGTTCAGCACGAGATTGACCGCGAGCAGCCCGCTGTACTCCGCTGCCTGTTCGGCCCGGTCGGTGTCGCGTAGGTGGTCGATCGTCGACGCGGACACCGCGGCGATGTCGGCATACAAAACTGGCCACACGATCGGAAATACCTGCCGCGGTGGCTGAAACGACGGCTTCTTCAGCCGCGCATACCAGCTGGACGCCGCCGGCCGACTCGCCAGCCCACCCACGGCGGCGGTGACGATAACTGCTCCGGCAGTGCTGACCAGTGTCTTTGGACGCATGTGCCTATGTACCCCGATACCGATGTCACAAATCCAGCCGTTGCATGCGTCGCGTGTATATCCCCCACCAAACGAAAGGCAGACCGATGAACGAGATCTTGATTCTGGGCGCGGGATACACCGGCATGGCTGCCACCATGGGGCTGGGCCGCCTCAAAGGCCGAGACGACGTCCACGTCACCCTGGTGAATCCGCAGAGTCGCTTCACCGAGCGGCTGCGGCTGCATCAGATCGCGTCCGGCCAGACGCTGGCCGATCTGCAAATTCCTGATCAGCTCGCCGGTACCGGCGTGGACTTTGTCCAAGGCTGGGTGACGGGCATCGACGCGGGCGCCAGGACCGTGCGGATCGACGATGCGTACACGCTGCGCTACGACATGCTGATCTATGCGCTGGGCAGCGCTGCCGACACTGAGGTGGTTCCTGGCGTCGACGAATTCGCCTACACGCTCAACAGCGCGCAGGACGCGATGCTGCTCGCCAGGCACCTCGACCGGATCGCCGACGGCACCGTCGTGGTGGCCGGCGGCGGGCTCACAGGCATCGAGTCCGCGGCCGAGATCGCCGAACAGCATCCCGACCTCGATGTCGTCCTGCTGAGCCGGCAGGTTCCTGGGTCCATGATGGGCGACAAGGCGCGGGCGCGGCTGCACGCCGGACTGGAGCGGCTGGGTGTGCGCGTGCGGTCTGGCGTCGACATCGTCAAGGTGATGTCCGACGGTGTGGCTCTCGACGATGGTGAGGTGGTCGCGGCTCAGGCGGTGCTGTGGACGACGGGCGTGCGCGTCTCCCCGATCGCCGCCGCGGCGGGGTGGGAGGTCGACGAACGCGGCCGGATTGTCACCGACGAGTCGCTGCGTTCGGTGTCGCACCCCGGCGTATACGCCATCGGTGACGCCGCCGCGATCCGGCAGGGCTACGGCGTCATGCACGGCACCTGCCAGAGCGGCATCCCGACAGCCCTGCACGCTGCAGGGTCCGTCGTGCGTGAGCTGAAAGGCAAGCAGCCCAAGACGTTCCGCTTCGGTTACGTCCACCAACCGGTCAGCCTGGGCCGCAACGACGCCGTCATCCAATTCACCCACGCCGACGACAGCCCCGGGCGGTTCTACTTGGCCGGTCGGCTAGCCGTCGCGTACAAAGAAACGGTGAGCGCCAGCCCGTGGTCGACGTACCGCCTGATCAAGGCATTGCCGGCGCTGGGCGCGGCAACCTGGCGGCGCGGCGGCCGGTCAACGCGATGAATACCGACCAGCAGACGTTCGCCGATCACCGAAACCTGTTGTTCTCGATCGCCTATCGAATCCTCGGCTCCGCCGCGGACGCCGAGGATGTGGTCCAGGACGCATGGTTCAAGTGGTCGGCGGACGACCGCTCACAGGTCTCCGATCCCAAGGCCTACCTGGCGCGGATCGTGTCGAATCTATCGATGGAGCGGCTGCGTTCGACCCGGCGGCAACGCGAAACCTACGTCGGGCCATGGCTTCCCGAGCCCATCCTGACCCAAAGCGACGCCGCCGACGACATCGCCAGAGCCGAATCGGTATCGATGGCGATGCTCGTCGTGCTGGAGACCCTGAGCCCGCTCGAACGTGCGGTATTCGTGCTCAAGGAAGTATTCGACTTCAGCTACGCGGAGATCGCCGAAGCAGTCGAGCGATCCGAGGCCGCCGTACGTCAGGCGGCGCACCGCGCTCGTGAACACGTGCAGGCGCGGCGACCGCGGTTCGAGGCCGACCGAGCCAAGAAGCAACAAGCCACCGAGCGGTTCTTCGCGGCCGTCACCGGGGGCGACATCAACGAACTGATGGAATTGCTGGCGCCGGAGGTCACATTGTGGACCGACGGCGGCGGCAAGGTCCGCCAGGCGATGCGTCCGATTATCGGTGTGGAGAACGTCGCCCGTTGGATCGCCGGCACCATCAGGCGGCCCTACGAAGGCGTCGAAATCGCCGATATGACAGCCGAACTCGTCGACATCAATGGCGGCCCGGGCATCGTGATGAGCGGGGCGGGCCGCGTCATCGCGACCATCACCGTGGATCTGGACGCCGACGGCCATATCGTCGCTGTCCACAACGTCGCCAACCCGGACAAGCTGCGTGCGGTCGCCGACGGGGTGCGGCGGATCTGAGCGGCGCCCGTTACATCGGCCGCTGTCACCGTCGCGCCGGGCTAGCGTGGCCCGATGGTCAACGAATGGCAGATCCGCACCGGCAGCGCCCAGGACTTGCATCTCATCGAGCCGCTCTGGGTGGCGGTGCACCACCGACACGCGGAGACCATGCCGCAACTCGCCCCGTATGTCAGCGATGCCGAGACCTGGCGTGTTCGGCGGGCGTTGTACGAGGAACTACTCGCCAAGCCGGATACCTTGCTGTTGTTGGCCTTCGTCGACGAGACACCTGTTGGCTACGGACTGGCGCATGTCATGCCTGTCGGCGACACCTGGATCCCGGACACATGGGCGACGGGTTCGCGCATCGGCGAGATCGAATCGCTCAGTGTGCTACCGCAATACCGCGGAAGCGGTCTCGGGTCAGAGTTCTTGAACCGGCTTGAAGAACATCTGCACGGGCTCGGTGTCGACGACCTGATTCTGGGCGCGCTTCCGGGGAATACGGACGCGATTCGCCTCTACGAACGGAGGGGTTATCAGCCCACCTGGGTATACCTGTCACGGTTCAACGGGCGCAGCTAGCATGGCGCCGAGTGCGCCGAAGGGGGAAGCCACACATGAGCGAACTGAAGTACCTGGAATTGCATGGCGATCGCATCGCATACCGGGACGTCGGTACCGGCGAAACACTGCTGCTCATCCACGGGATGGCAGGTAGTTCGGAAACATGGCGCGCGGTCATTCCGCAGCTGTCGAAGAAATACCGCGTCGTCGCGCCCGACTTGCTCGGGCACGGGCGGTCCGCGAAGCCGCGAGGCGACTATTCTCTCGGCGCGTTCGCGGTGTGGCTGAGGGATCTGCTCGACGAACTGGGCGTTACCCGCGCGACCATCGTCGGTCAATCGCTCGGCGGCGGCGTGGCCATGCAGTTCGTCTACCAGCACCCCGACTACTGCCAACGGCTCATTCTGATCAGCAGCGGAGGTTTGGGCCCCGACGTCGGGTGGACACTGCGCCTGCTGTCGGCGCCAGGGGCCGAGCTGATCCTGCCGGTGATCGCCCCGCGGCCAGTCCTCGGTGTCGGCAACAAGTTGCGTACATGGTTCTCGGCGGCAGGGATTCAGTCGCCCCGGGGCGCGGAGCTGTGGAGCGCTTACTCGTCACTGTCGGACGCGGAGACGCGGCAGGCGTTCCTGCGGACGCTGCGGTCCGTCGTCGACTATCGAGGCCAGGCGGTCAGCGCGCTGAGCCGTCTGCACGTGCGGTCTGAGCTGCCCACGATGGCGATCTGGGGCGACAAAGACCAGATCATTCCCGTCGATCACGCCTACGCGGCACAGGCGGCGCGGCCGGGAAGCCGCCTCGAGGTGCTCGACGGCGTCGGTCACTTTCCACACGTCGAGCGCCCCACCGAAGTGGTCGACCTGATCGACGACTTCATCACTACGACGAGCGAGACGACGACCGAATCAGTCGATACCCGCCATACAGCACCGCAGCCACCAGCAGATTGACGAAGTACGCAATGTCGGCTCCGTGCAACATCTTTGCGACTGGGCCTTCGATCAGCGATGTGTTCATGAACGGGATCGCCGCGGCGTAGGCGAGGACGAACACGATCAACGCGGCCACGGCGTCGAGGCGGTCGGTCGGTTCCTCGGCCGGGTTGATGCTGGCACGCCCCCGGATGCGGATGAGCCAGTCGATGACGACCACGGCCACGAACGCCGGAATCCAGTAACTCACCAGCAGCAATACATCCTGAAAGCGAGTCGCGGTGTCGGCGGCGTGCAGCCACAGGATCAGCGCGAACGCAAGGGCGGTGACGATGACAGCCGAGAACGGCCGCCGAACCCGCACGCCGATGGTCTGCAGTGCCAGAGAACCGCTGTAATCGTTCATGACTCCCGAACCGACCGACGCCAGGGCGATGACGACGAGCGCCACCCCGCCCAGCAGGCCACCACCCATCACGGAGCGCACCCCCTCGGCCGTCTGCTCCGAGACAACGTCACCCGCCGCGATACCGATGCCCTGAACGAAGATGTACGCCAACACAATTCCGGCAAACGTGAACCCGAACACGCGGGTCCGCGAGGAGTCCGCAGGTAGGTAGCGGCTGAAGTCGGCGGCATAGCTGGCCCACGACACCGCAAGGCTGAACGCGATGGTCACCTCGAGGACAAACGCACCGGCGAGGTCGGCGCCGTGCACACTCGCCGGCGTGACAATCTCATGTCCGCCAACGAGTTTCACCGCGAATACCACGAACGTGGTGAAGAGCACGACGGTGAGCACGGCCTGCAGTCGGTGGATCACCTCGTACCCGAAAAAACCGACCGCGCCCTGCACCCCCAGCACGATCAGCACTGCGATCCAGAACGGGATACCGAGCAACACCGCCAATGCTTCGCCACCGAAAAGGCCGACCAGCGCGTCCCATGCGATCGATGACAGCCACTGCAGAACTCCGGGCAGGACGACGCCACCGCCGAACGCCATCCGTGAGTTGGGCAGCTGGCCGGTGCCCGTGCGCGGACCCCACGTCGACAGGTAACCCACCACGAGCGAACCGAGCACCGTCCCGATCACCATCGCCAGCAGTCCGAGCCAAAAGCCCAACCCGAGCACGATCGCGAGCGTGCCCGTGAAGACCCCGGTCATGTTCACCTGCGGCGCGAACCACACCGTGAACAGTCGGGCCGGCGATCCGTACCGCTGGTCCTCCGCGATCGGCGCGATGCCGTGCGTCTCGACGGACAAATCACCGGCGCCGGCAGGTTGATGACCGGCGAAGGCCGGTTCGGTCAATGCGCTCATCACTCCATTCGATCACGTGTGTTGGCAGGATTGGCCGGTGACCTTGACCCAAACCGCCGACGGCCGACCGCGGGCCCGCGGCCTCGGCCTCGCCCTGCCCGGGCAACCGGGCCCGCTCAACGCGATCACCGACGTGGGCGGCGTCGAGGTCGGCGTGACGACGTTGATCGACGGAGCGTCGGTGCGCACCGGCGTCACCGCGATACTGCCGCGTGGCCGAAGCGGCGTGGGGCAGCCGTGCGCGGCGGGCTGGTCCTCGCTCAACGGCAACGGCGAGATGACCGGCACCACGTGGATCGACGAAGCGGGATCAGTAAATCTGCCGATCGCGCTGTCGAATACGCACGCGATCGGCGCATGCCACACCGGGGTCATCGGTTGGGTCAACCGCGTTAACCCGCTGCTCGCGCGGCAATGGCTGCTGCCGGTGTGCGCCGAGACGTGGGACGGCTACCTCAACGACATCAACGGCGGCCACGTCCGGCCCGAGCACGTCGAGGCGGCGCTCGACGCGGCCGCCACGGGTCCCGTCACCGAGGGTTCAGTCGGCGGCGGGACAGGGATGAACTGCTACGAGTACAAGGGCGGTAACGGCACGTCGTCGCGGCTGGTCCGCTACGGCGGTCAGATGTTCACCGTGGCCACCTTCGTGCAGGCCAACTTCGGATCCCGCGCCGAGTTGACCGTCACCGGAAGGCATGTCGGCCCCGAACTGCTCGACGACAATCCGCCGGCATCTGACTGGTTCGAGGTCGACCTCGGAATCAGACCACCGGCCGGCGCGGGTTCGGTCATCGCCGTCGTCGCCACCGACGCTCCCCTGCTGCCCGGCCAGTGCAAGGCGCTCGCGCGACGAGTTCCGTTGGGACTGGCCCGAACTGGGACGGCTGGCAGCCATTTCTCCGGCGACATCTTCCTCGCCTTCTCCACTGCGGACGTGCCCGGACTCGCCAGCACGTTTCCCGTCGGACCCGTCGGCGACGACGAGTTCGGCACGCTTACGTTCGTGCCCTGGGGGCGCATGGATGCCCTTTACACCGCCGTCGTGCAGTCAGTCGAGGAAGCCGTGCTCAACGCGCTCGTCGTCAACGACGACATGATCGGCCGCGACGGTCACCGCTCGCCACGCCTTCCGCACGAGCGGTTGTTGGCGCTCATAGCGCAGCAGTAATCGCACGAGGTCCGGGTCGAACGTTCCTTACCGCTCGATTTTTCGCCGATTTTTCGAGCGGTAACGAACGTTCGCCGAGTGGCGGGCCAGATCACACGCGGTTGTTGGCGCTTTTGGCGCACGGGACATAATCGAGAGAACCGAAGATGAGCTAACGATCGGAGCGGGCCGTGGTCGAGACCGAAGCGACGCGGTCCGGTCTCGACGACGTCGCGCGGCCCAAACTGCTCGTCGCCGGCCTGTCCGTCGTCGTGCTGACGGTTGCTGTACTGCAGACGGCGGTGGTCCCAGTCCTGGGCATCATCGCCGCCCAACTGCACGCCTCGATCGTCGCGACGAGCTGGGCGGTGACCGCGAATCTGCTGGCCGCGGCCGCGGCGACACCGTTGATCGGCCGGCTCGCCGACCTGCACAGCAAGAAACGCGTGTTGCTCGTCGTGCTCGTCGTCGTGCTCGCCGGTTCGGTGCTGGCGGCCACCACGACGTCGTTGCCGTTGCTGGTCGTGAGCCGCGTATTGCAGGCGGCATCGTTCGCGCTCTACCCGATCAGCATCGCGATCCTGCGCGAGGAATTGTCTTCCGACCAGCTGATGTCGGCCATGGCGGTGTTGTCGGGAACGTTGGGCTTCGGCGGAGGCACAGGTCTCGTCGTGGTCGGGCTGCTGATGAGCGGCCACGCCGGCTATCACCGCGTCTTCTGGCTCACGACGGGATTCACGATTCTGGTCCTCGCGATCGTCGCGCTGATCGTGCCCGCCCGGCCGCGCACCTCGACCGGATCCATCGACTGGCTGGGAGCCGCCGGTCTCGCGGCGGGGTTGTCCGCGATCCTGCTGGCGATCACCCAGGGCCATTCATGGGGCTGGACCTCACCAGCCACACTCGGCTCGGCCGTTTGTGGTGTGGCCGTGCTGGCCGGCTGGTGGTTGTGGGAACAGCGGGCCCGGCAGCCTTTGGTGTCGACGCAGATGCTGATGCGCAGGCCGATCATGCTGACCAACCTGGCCACGATGTTCGTCGGGATGGGGCTTTACTTCGCATTTCTCGGCCTGACGCAGTTCGTCCAAATCCCGCACGGCGCAGCGGGGTACGGCTTCGGCGCGACCGTGTTGCAAGCCAGCGTCGTCTACCTGTTGCCCGGCGCGATCACGGGCTTTCTCATCGCGTTGGCCAGCGGCCGGTTCATCGACCGGTTCGGTGCCCGGCCCGTGCTCGCCGTCGCCGCCGTCGCGGGAATCGCTGGCTTCCTGTTCATCGCGCTGGCGCATTCGGCGCCGTGGCAGGTCATCGTCGCCAGCATCTTGGCCAACGCCTACATCAGCCTGGGCTACGGCGCGCTGCCGGCGCTTGTGGTCAGTGAGGTCGATGCCGGCGAAACGGGCGTAGCGACGAGCGTGAACGCCATCGCCCGCACAGTCGGCAGCTCCACGGCCGCTGCCCTCGTCGCGGTCCTACTCGGCCGCATCACCGTGGCGGGGGTGCCCATGGAGAGCAGCTTCGTGGCGATTTTCACCGGGGGTGCCGCGACAGCCGCCCTCGCGCTGGTGCTGATTTCGCTGTCACGTCCGCCTGGCGGAGCCATCGAATCCGTCGAGGCCCGCTACGAATCCCGTGCCATGAACCACGAGTGGGGTTAGACGGACGACGATCAGCGGCGGCTGAGATCCGACGGCACCGACACATCCACCCTTGCCATTCCTGAGCACTACCCGGCGGTACGGGCCGGGTAAACGGGTTTCCACCGACCGCCAGCTGCCCGGCTGCGAAACTGACAAGACGAGCGTTCACCCCACCGCACCCGGCTGCCGACGGCCAGGCGGTAGCTGATCACGCCTGGTTCAGCGGATTCTCTCCGTCCCCAGCCCGCATCGCGAAGGATTCCATTGTAAAAATGTAAATTCGTTGCGGAATCGCTTGCGAAGGACCGCCCGATCCGCGATGGTTTACCCACAGCTTTCGAGGCTGTACTCAAGGAGGATCTGCCCTGACCGGCACGCATACCACCGCCGTAGGCAACGCGGCGGGACAGGACGGGGCCACCCGCGCGAAGGGCGGCCCGGTCATCGAGATCGACCATGTCACCAAGCGCTTCGGCGAGTACGTCGCCGTATCGGACGCCGACTTCTCCATCGCATCGGGCGAGTTCTTCTCGATGCTCGGTCCGTCTGGCTGCGGGAAGACCACGACGCTGCGGATGATCGCTGGCTTCGAGACTCCGACCGAGGGCGCGATTCGGCTGGAAGGCGCCGACGTGTCCCGCGTGCCCCCGCACAAGCGCAACGTCAACACGGTGTTCCAGCATTACGCCCTGTTCCCCCACATGACGGTGTGGGACAACGTCGCCTACGGCCCGCGGAGCAAGAAGAAGGACAAGGGCGAGGTCCGTAAGCGGGTGGACGAGCTGCTGGAGATCGTGCGGCTGACCGACTTCGCCGAGCGCAAGCCGGCACAGCTCTCCGGTGGTCAGCAGCAGCGAGTCGCGCTGGCCCGTGCGCTCGTCAACTACCCCAGCGCGTTGCTGCTTGACGAACCGCTCGGCGCCCTGGACCTCAAGCTGCGCCAGGTCATGCAGTTCGAGCTCAAGCGCATCCAGCGCGAGGTCGGGATCACATTCATCTACGTGACCCACGACCAGGAGGAAGCACTGACGATGAGCGACCGGATCGCGGTCATGAACGCCGGCAACGTCGATCAGATCGGGACGCCAACAGAGATTTACGACCGGCCGTCGACGGTGTTCGTCGCCAGTTTCATCGGACAGGCCAATCTGTGGGCCGGACGGCAGACCGGCAGAAGCAATCGTGATTTCGTCGAAATCGAGGTGCTCGGAACGACATTGAAGGCTCGTCCCGGAGACACCACGATCGAGCCGGGCGGCCAAGCCACCCTGATGGTGCGTCCGGAGCGCGTCCGCGTCTCGATGGACGCACCGACCGGTGATGTTGCGACCGTGCAGGCCACCGTGACCGACCTGTGCTTTCAGGGACCGGTGGTGCGGCTGTCGATGGCTGCCGACGACGATTCGCCGATCCTGGCCCACATCGGCGCGGAGCAGGACCTGCCGATGCTGCGTCCCGGCGACCGGGTCCACGTCTGCTGGGCACCCGATGCGTCGCTGGTGCTGCCCGCTGCCGACATTCCCACTACCGAGGATCTCGAAGACATGCTCGCCGACTCGTAACCGATGGCCGTAGTCCGTCCCCTCCCCTTCATCGAAAGGCACAGCTGCCATGTCCTCCAACGACATTGACCCCCGGCTCATCGCCCGACTCGCGACCAACCGGACTTCGCGCCGGCGCTTTATCGGCGGTGGCGCCGCGGCCGCCGCAGCTTTGGCGATGGGTGGATCCTTCCTGGCTGCCTGTGGCTCGGACAACAAGTCCGCGACCGGCACCACATCGACCCAGGAAGGCCCGGCCAGCGGCACGCTGCGAATCTCGAACTGGCCGCTGTACATGGCCGACGGCTTCGTGGCCGACTTCCAGAAGGCCACCGGAATCACCGTCGATTACAAGGAAGATTTCAACGACAACGAGCAGTGGTTCGCCAAGGTGAAGGAGCCGCTGTCGCGTAAGCAGGACATCGGCGCTGACTTGGCTGTGCCCACCACGTTCATGGCCGTCCGCTTGCACGGTCTTGGCTGGCTCAACGACCTCGGTGACATCCCCAATAAGAAGAACATTCGCCCCGACCTTCTCGAAGCGAGCGTGGATCCCGGGCGAAAGTTCAGCGCGCCGTACATGTCGGGGATGGTCGGGCTCGCCTATAACCGGGCTGCCACCGGCCGCGACATCACCAAGATCGACGACTTGTGGGATCCGGCGTTCAAGGGCAAGGTGAGCCTGTTCTCCGACGCCCAGGACGGGCTTGGAATGATCATGATGTCGCAGGGCAACTCGGTCGAGAATTCGACCATGGAGACCGTCCAGAAGGCGATCGACTTGGTCAAGGAGCAGAAGGACAAGGGGCAGATCCGCCGGTTCACCGGCAACGACTATGCAGACGACTTGGCGGCGGGCAATGTCGCTATCGCGCAAGCATATTCGGGCGACGTGGTCCAGCTGCAGGCCGACAATCCCGACCTCCACTTCGTCGTTCCCGAAACCGGCGGCACCACGTTCGTCGACACGATGGTGATTCCGTATACCACGCAGAACCAGAAGGCGGCCGAGGCCTGGATCAACTACGTCTACGACCGGCCCAACTACGCGAAGCTCATCGCGCACACCCAATACGTGCCGGTGCTTTCGGATATGACCGACGAGCTCAACAAGATCGACCCCAAGCTGGCGTCGAATCCGTTGATCAACCCGTCGAAGGAGACGTTGGCCAAGCTGAAGGGCTGGCCCGCGCTCACCGACGAGCAGACCAAGCAGTACAACGACGCGTACGCCGGCGTCACCGGCGGCTGATCAGATGGCAGGTGTCGCCAGCAGCAGTCGACAGCGGAGCAAGATCGCCCCGTACTTGATGATCCTGCCTGCACTCGTGTACCTCGGGATCTTCTTTGTGGTGCCATTCTTTTCGCTGGCGCGCACGTCGCTGTCGTCGTCGGCCGGTTCGGTGTATCTGCCGACGTTGACGTTCAATTGGGACTTCGGCAACTACCTCGACGCGTTCAGCCACTTCCGCGATCAGATCATCCGGTCGTTCACGTATTCATTGGTGGCGACGGCGGTGTGCCTGCTGCTGGCCTTTCCCCTTGCCTACGTCATCGCGTTCAAGGCGGGTCGGTACAAGAACCTGATCCTGGGCCTGGTGATTCTGCCGTTCTTTGTGACGTTTTTGATTCGGACGATCGCGTGGAAAACGATTCTGGCAGATGACGGTTGGGTAGTCAGTGCTCTCAACGCCGTTGGGTTGCTGCCCAGTGAGGGACGGCTGCTATCGACGAGTTGGGCGGTGGTCGGCGGTCTCATCTACAACTGGATCATCTTCATGATCCTGCCGTTGTACGTCTCGCTCGAGAAGATCGACCCACGGCTGCTGGAGGCGTCGAAGGATCTGTACTCGACGGCCCCGCGCAGCTTCCGCAAGGTGATCCTGCCGCTGGCGATGCCCGGCGTGCTGGCCGGCAGCCTGTTGGTCTTCATCCCTGCATCCGGTGACTTCATCAACGCCGACTATCTGGGCAGCACCCAAACCACGATGATCGGCAACGTCATTCAGAAACAGTTCCTTGTGGTCAAGGACTACCCCGCGGCGGCCGCGTTGTCCCTGGTGTTGATGGCTATCATCTTGGTCGGCGTGCTGCTGTACACCCGGGCGCTGGGCACCGAGGATCTGGTATGACATCGCAGGGAGTGCCCGCGGTCATCGAAGCCGTCGAGGCGCCGAGGACGACGAAAACCGTTAAGGGCGGCCCTAAGTGGGGCGATCTGCTGCTGCGTATCGTCGCCGGGTTGGTGCTTTTGTACTTGTTCCTGCCCATCTTCGTGATCATCTTGTTCTCGTTCAACCATCCGGCGGGAAAGTTCAACTACAGCTGGCAGGGCTTCACGCTCGACAACTGGGCTCACCCATTCAAGTATCCGGCGCTGACGAATGCATTGAAGTTGAGCCTCAACGTCGCCGCGGTGTCCACCGCGATCGCGCTAGTTCTGGGCACGTTGGTGGCTATAGCCCTTGTGCGCCAACGCTTCCGCGGTAGTTCGGCGGTCGACACGTTTCTGGTGCTGCCGCTGACCGCACCCGAAGTCGTGATGGGCGCGGCGCTGCTGACCCTGTTTCTGGACTTCGGGTGGGCGGCCGGCTACACCACGATCCTGATCGCGCACATCGCTTTCGAGATCAGCTTCATCGCGATGACGGTGCGGGCGCGGATGCGCGGCTTCGACTGGACACTGGAGGACGCGTCGATGGACCTCGGCGCCAGTCCTACCCGTACGTTCTTCAAAGTGACGCTGCCACTGATCGTTCCGGGCATTGTGGCCGCTGCAATGTTGTCGTTCGCGCTGTCGCTCGATGACTTCATCATCACGTATTTCGTCAGCGGGTCGACGGTGACTTATCCGTTGTACGTCAACGCGGCGGTGAAGGCCGCCGTGCCGCCGCAGATCAACGTGCTGGCAACAGCGATCCTGGTGATCAGCCTGATCTTGCTCGGGGTGGGAACGCTTTACCGGCGCAAGCGAATCGAGTCCTGAGCGTTATTTGCGCCCGATGAGCTCGGCCGCCACCGCGGGCCAATCTGGCGCATGGATGACCCACTCCGGGACTTCGCCGACATGCGGGTCGAAAGGATATCGGTACGGGAGTTCCTTGAATCACCCGGCCGAAGTCGTCTTTCACGCAGTTAGGTGTCGAGGCGCACTTTGACAGAGACTTTCCCGCGCTCGTCGCGGTGGGCGACAGCACGGCCCGTGTGGTCATGACCGTCAAACTTCAACAGGGTGATCGATCCGCCCTCGCCGAGGAAGTTGCGCCACCAGTTCTTGGCGTCTGGTGATGTGACGTTGATGATCAGAGTGTCGCCCGATCGGCGATAGCCCACCGGGATTTCGAATGGCTGGCCGGAGCGTCGGCCGACATAGCGGATCACCACGAGCCCACGGCCTACCAGGTTGCCGAGCAGCGGCGCGTTGATCATTCCGACGAAGAATTTGTTGACGATGCCCACTATTGGTGAATCGAAGATGCCGCGTGCCATGACGCGCACGCTATCAGCCGACTTCTGCTGGCACCGGCGTCGACCTTGCACCAGTGCGTGCCGCACCGACACCGGCGGCCACCACAAAACAGATGCCGACCACACCGGCTGGCCCGGGCACTTGATGCAGCATTGCCAGGCCGACGATCATCGCGAACGCGGGTTCGAGACTCATCAGCGTGCCGAATGCGGCTGTGGTCAACCGGCGCAGCGCCAAGAGTTCGAGCGCGAACGGCACAACTGGCAGAAGGATCGCCAGTCCCACTCCAATCAGCAGGATCTCGGGCGTGATTCGCGGCAACACCCATGGGCCAACCGCGATGGTGGCGACCAGACCGGCGACGGGCATCGACACCGCGAGTGCGTTGATTCCCGTGACCTCGTCTCCTGCCCGTTGAGTGAGCAGGATGTAGCCGGCCCAGCAGACGGCCGAGCCGAGTGCATAGAGCACCCCGACGGGGTCGACCGCGCCGGCCCACGGCTGGGTGAGCAGGACGACACCTACCGCGGCTAATCCGGGCCACGCCAAACGGTGTCCGCCCTTGCCGTGCGCGACCGCGACCCCGAGCGGGCCGAGGAACTCCAGCGCGCTGGCGGTGCCGAGCGGGATCCGGTCAACCGCGGCCATGAACATCAGAGTGATGAGCGCCGTGACGACGCCGAGTAGCACACACACGCGGAAGGTGGCCCAGGTGAATGCGGCGACGCGAGGCCGGACGATCACGAGCATCAGCACGCCGGCCCACGCGAGACGAATCCAGGCCGCACCCTCGACGCCGATGCGGTCGATCAGCGACACGGCGATCGCCAGACCGACCTGGACGCACAGCATCGACCCCATCGCCATCAAGGCGCCGGAGCGGGCTTGGCTCGTCATCACTCCTGCATTGAACGGCACCGCAACCGTTCGCGTCCACTTGATTTATCTGGACATACCGTTCGCGAATCATGAACAATCGTCTGCGTGGACACCCGTCGTCTTCAAGTGTTGCTGTCCTTGTCCCGGCTGGGCTCGATGCGTGCCGTCGCTGAGACGCATCACCTCACCACGTCGACGGTGTCGCAGCAGATCGCCGCTCTTGCAAAGGACACCGGCGCTCAGTTGATCGAACCCGAGGGGCGGCGGGTGCGGCTGACGCCGGCGGGTCAGCGCCTGGCCGATCACGCGGTGACGATCCTCGCGGCCGTCGACGCCGCCCGGCTGGACCTCGACCCCGACGCGGAACCGGCCGGCATTGTGCGTGTCGGCGGCTTCGCCACTGGCCTGCGTCTATCGCTGTTCCCGATCATGGCCGACCTCGCAGAGCGCTATCCCAAAGTCGAATTCGTGATCAGTGAGTACGAACCCATCGAGGTCTTCGCGCTGCTCACCGACGACGATCTCGATCTGGCACTGGCATATGACTACAACCTGGCTCCGGCATCTTTCAGCCCGGTGCTGGAGACGCTACCGCTGTGGAGCGTCGCATGGGGGCTCGGCGTTCCGGTCGATGCTCCCGATGGTCCAGCGAACATCACCGACTACGCGGACCACGCATGGATTGTCAACTCCCGCAACACCGCTGACGAAGACGCGGTGCGAACATTGGCGGCGATGGCGGGATTTTCGCCCAAGATCGCACATCAAATTGACAGCCTTGACTTGGTCGAGGATCTGATTGTGGCGGGCTACGGAGTCGGATTGCTTCCGATTGGACGGCCGACCGGTGTCGGCGTCAAAGTACTTCCCCTGGCCGACGCCAACCCCGTCCTGACCGCCTATGCGGTGACACGCCGCGGCCGCTCGACGTGGCCGCCGCTTCGGGTAGTGCTGGACAGGCTGCGGCCGCCGAGCGGAGCCGAACTCCCTCTTCCTGAATGGCCGCGGCCGGTACCCGAGTCGTAAAGATTCAGGCCGCTCGAACCGGCAGATCCAAACGGGTTGTTCGTCAAGCGATCTCAGTAGCTTCCATTCGAATGTAACCCGAGCACGTACCTCTTTGTAGGGGTACCTCATGGGCTCCGCCATCCGTATCGCGAGCAATTCTCGCGCACAGAATAAGGAGCCGACGTTGAATACGTTCACCATTGCGATCGCCTGCGTTGGCGCCGTGGCAGTCGCGACTGTGGGGTCGACTGCCGCGGCTGCGGCGGCTCCGTCCGGCTTTTCCAACTTCGGCAACGCGCAAGATACCGTGAATGCGCTGCAGGCCAAGGGCTTCAACGTGGTGCTGAACGGAGCGGCGGTATACCCACTGTCTTCATGCAAGGTCATCGGTGTTGAGGGACTGAACAACTCCAACATCGATTCATCAGGATCCCGGATCGACCCAACACAATTCGACACCGTCTACGTCGACATATCGTGTAGGGGCGGATAAGCCGTCGGTTTCGCTGTTTCCCTTGATTGATATCCGATTTCGCTCTGCGGATGTCTGCGGGCTAACGCATGGCCGTCTTCACCAGAGATGACGGCGCGACGAGATCTCTCCGCCAGACGCAGCCTGCGAGTTCGTGCGGTGCTCGCCGCGCTACCGGACAACTACCGACGCATTCTGGAGCTGCGCTTCTTATAAGGCCGTTCGATCAGGGACTCGGCCAGTGAGATGGGTATCAGCCGTGCCAACGCCAAGGCATTGCAGCACCGGGCCCTGCGACGAGCCGCCGTGCTCAACGGGCCTGAGGTGTAACCGCCCCACCTATCTCTAGGGCGTGAAGGTACTTTTTCCGCTCGCCGCGGCGGGCATTCTGCTCAGTACGGCCTGCTCCGGGCCAGCATCCAACACCACCCCCACCGCCCCATCGATCACCTTTCAGCCGGGCATGACACCGGGCATGTCCGGCCATGCCATGCCGGGCATGCAGTCGCCTCCCGCTTCGGCCTCGGCGACCCTCAGCGACTCACCTGCACCGCAAGGCGGGACGGCGGTCAGCATCAGTGACTTCAAATTCAACCCGGCGACTCTCACCGTGCCAGTCAGCACGACTGTCACCTGGACCAATCAGGACGAGGAGCCGCACACGATCGCCGCTAAGGACGGTTCTTTCCACTCGCCGGGAATGGACACCCACGGCACCTACAGCTTCACGTTCACGACGCCGGGCTCCTATGAGTACATCTGCTCGATCCATCCGTTCATGACCGGCACTGTGGTGGTGACAAAATGAGCGGCGACCCGGAGGGCATGAGCCGTCGACAGTTGATCCGCCACGGTGCCTGGTTCGGCGCCGCCGTCGTGCTGACCGTGGCCGGAGGCGAAGTGATCTCCCACGTCGCGGGGTCGGCGGGCGGTGCGCAATCCGCGAAGCCGGCGCTGCGGTTCGCCCAAATCAGTGACAGTCACATCGGATTCAATGGGCCGGCCAATCCGAACGTCACCGACACGTTCAGCCAGGCCATCGGCCAGATCAACAGCCTCGGCTACACACCGGATTTCGTGATCCACACCGGCGATCTCACCCACCTGGCCACCCCGGCGCAGTTCGATCAGGTGAAACAGATGTTGACCGAACTGAACACGCCGCACGTGTTCACCGTGCCGGGCGAGCACGACTCGACGGACGACGCGGGACAGAAATATCGGCAAGCGTTCGGTGCGGGCACCCGCGGCGACGGCTGGTACAGCTTTGACATCGCCGGTGTGCACGTCATCGGCCTCGTGAACACACTGCACCTGCAGAAGCTCGGGCATCTAGGCACGGATCAGCTCGAGTTCATCGAGAAGGACGTCGCGGGCCTGTCCAGCGACACCCCGATCATCGTGTTCAGCCACATTCCGTTGTTCGCTATGTATCCGGACTGGGGATGGGGCACCGACGACGCCACGCAGGCCCTGAGCTATCTCAAGCGCTTCTCGTCGGTGACCTGCCTCAACGGCCACGTCCACCAACTGTTCTCCAAGACCGAGGGCAACGTGACGTTCTACAGCGGCACCACCACCGCCTATCCCCTGCCCGCTCCAGGTCAAGGCCCTGCGCCGAAACCCGTGACCTTGCCCGCCGGGAAGCTGCACGATGCGCTGGGCATCCGCGAAGTGAGTTACACCAAGGGGCAGCAGGCGCTTGCACTGAAAGATCAGAGGTTGACATGACGATGACGAACTTTGTCGTCGGGGTGGCCATCAGCGCGTCGGTCGCAGTAAGCGGCGTCATCCACGCTTACCTGTACGTCGATGGCTACCGCGACATTCCTACGGTAGGGCCCGCATTCCTGATGCAGGCCAGCGTCTTCTGCGCACTCGCGATTCTGATCCTGATCGGCGGACCGGTATGGCTGCGATTGGCCGCCGCGGCGGGAGCGGTTGGCTCACTCGTTGCGTTCGCGCTTTCGCGGACCGTCGGCCTCTTCGGATTTAGCGAAACCGGTTGGCAGCCATCGCCATACGCGATGCTCAGTGTAGTCGCCGAAGTACTGACCGTCTTGCTCGTTGTGGCCACGGTCGTGCCATCAGTTCGCAGGCGACGACCTGTTTCGCTAAGCGGCTAGGCCACGTCGCGGCGACGGTCTGCACGCTTGCGGGTGTCGGTCGACCAGACCTTGCCGCAGTCGCGACATTGCAGGTGGACCACCGTGCCCTTGTTGCTCAGCAGGTACTGCCAGTGGATCGCGCAATTCGTCCTGCCTTGGCATTCGCCGCACTGAGCAGCGTGATTGCAGCTGGGGCATGGCAGCCAGGCGCGACGGCCGCGATCGGCCGTCGGGTCAATCGGCAACACGCTTCACCGTCCGATCCGGTAGCACGCCGGCGGCGACCAGTTCGTCGTAGATCCGCTGTTGTTCTTCGTCGAGGCCGGAATACAGCATGTCGTAGGCCGTCTCCTCCTCGGCGAGCACCGCGATCGGATCCCAGTCGTCGCCGATCGCTTCGAGCACGGCGCTGCGCCGACGCGCTTCGTCGAGCGTGAGGTCGTAGGCGAAGTCGAGATTGGCCATCGCGACAGCTTCCGAAAAGTCGTTAGCCTGGGCAATGACCTACGTCACGTTGAGTAGTTGAAATTCGTCACACTCGTTTGCGTAGCCAGTCCCGCTGCCTGCGGACGAACGACGCGTCGACGACGGCGCCGTGGCCTGGCACGAAGATCGCAGCCTCTCCCCCGGCCTGGAGCACACGCTCCAGCGTGGCCGGCCACGCCTGCGGATCGGAGTCGACGTCGATGCACGGATCGCCGGACTCTTCGACGAGATCCCCGCAGAACACGACCGTTGACTCTGAACCGGCGACGACGGCGATCAAGTCGTGGCCGGTGTGCCCGCGGCCCGGATGGCTGATCGAGACGGTGCGGCCACCGAGATCGATGACTGCGCGATGGACCTGCTGTTCGGGCGTGCGCAATGCCGCGATCGCCCGATCCACTTCATCGGAGTCGGCGCCGTGACGCCTCGCGTCGGCACGCAGATTCTCGATTCCCTCAGACATCGTCGCGGCGACCTCTGGCGCGCAATAGATCGCAGCGTCGAACGCCGACGACCCGAGCACATGGTCGAAGTGGTTGTGCGTCAACAGGATGTGAGTGACATGGTTCTGTGCCAGCTCCTGCACGTCATGCGCGATCGCCCGCGCCTCGGTCAGCGTGGTGCCCGTATCGATCAACAGCGTTCCCGCCGCTCCAATAACGAGGCCCACGGTCACATCGAGGAACGGAAGTCGGCACCGAAAAACGCCATCCGCCAGCCGCTCCCACGTGAAGTTCACTGCCCCAACGTCAGCGGCTGGGCCGCGCGGTACTGGTCGAGCACCTCCGGCGTGGGCTCTGCGGTGTACGACGCCGTCACGCCGAACAACCATGAAGGTGGCGAATCCTGTTGCGACAGTGTCCAAGCCGCCTGCCTGGCCGCGCCGAGCGCGACGTACTCCGCCGGCGTCGGCACATCCACCGGCGCACCGAAGATCGCGGGCGCGATGCGTCGCACGGCCTCCGATCGCGCTCCCCCGCCCACCAGGATGATGCGTCGCACATCGACGCCCTGCGAGGCGATCTTCTCGATGCAGTACGCCATCGAAGCCAGCAGCCCCTCTACGGCGGCGCGAGCCACATTCGCAGGGGACAAGTTTCGCTTTGTCACGCCTTGCAACGCACCGGCTGCTGCCGGCAGGTTCGGTGAGCGTTCGCCCTCGAAGTACGGCACCAGAGTCAGGCCTTCTGCGCCGGACGGCGCCGACAAGGCCAGGCGGTCCAATTCGTCGAAGTCCAGGCCCAGCATCGTCGCGACCGCGGCCAGCACGGGTGCACCGTTCAATGTGCATACCAGCGGCAGTTGTTGGCCAGTGGCGTCGGCGAACCCGGCGACGATGCCTTCCGGGTCATGGGGTGCGGCCTCCCCAACGGCGCTCACCACGCCCGACGTGCCGAGCGACACTACGCAGTCACCCGGGCCAGCACCCAAACCGAGCGCTGCCGCGGCGTTGTCGCCCGCACCGGGGCCGAGCACCGCGCCCGCGGACGTCTGCCCGGCCGTGTCGTGCGGCCCCAGCACCGTCGGGACCGCGGGCCGGCGTCCCCGCATCGCCAGCTCGAGCAGGTCAGGCTGGTAACTGTTGGTCTCAGAGGAGAAGTATCCGGTTCCGCTGGCGTCGCTGCGGTCGGTGCATAGGGTGCCGATGTCGGTCGAGCCGGACAGCCGCCACGTCAGCCAGTCATGCGGCAGGCACACCGCCGCGGTCGCATCGGCGTGCGCCGGTTCATGGTCGGCGAGCCAGCGCAACTTCGTCGCCGTGATGGCCGCTACCGGCACCACACCGATCCGCTTTGCCCACTGGTCCGGTCCGCCCAACGCCGCAACCAGCTCGGCGGCTGCGGCACGGGATCGAGTGTCGTTCCACAGCAATGCATTTCGAATGACGCGGCCGGTGCCGTCGAGGCATACCATGCCATGCTGCTGCGCGCCGACCGACACCGCGGCCACGTCGTCGAGTCCCTTGGCGGCGTTGATGCTGGACTGCAGCGCCGACCACCACAGGTGCGGATCGATCTCGGTGCCGTCGGGATGCGGCGACGACGCCGAACGCACGATCTCGCCGGTGTCGGCGTCGCAGATCACCACCTTGCAGGACTGGGTGGACGAGTCGATACCCGCAACGAGTGCCACGCATGCGAAGTTACTCCCGATGACTTCGGCGGTCGGTCGGTGTCATTACCTGTATGCGAAAACTCGTGATCACCGAAAACATCACGCTGGACGGGGCCATCGAGATGCTCGACGACTGGTTCGATCCCCAGCTTCAGGATCAGGACCTGCTCGCCGAGTCACATCGCCAAGACGCGCAGTCCGACGCACTGCTGCTCGGGCGTCAGACGTTCGAGGACTTCCGTGGCTACTGGCCCAAGCAGACCGACGATGCGACCGGGGTGACGGAGTACCTCAACAAGGTCGCCAAGTATGTGGTGTCCTCGACGATGCGCGATCCGCAGTGGCAGAACTCGACCGTGCTTACCGGCGATCCCGTCGAGCAGGCCACCGCGCTGAAGGCGCAACCAGGCAAGGACATCGTGCTGACCGGCAGTATCACCCTGGCGCACACGCTGATCGCCGCGGGCGTGGTCGACGAATACCGGCTGTTCGTCTATCCGACCGTCCAGGGCCGCGGCCGCCGGCTCTTCCCCGACGCGACCGTGATACCGCGGCTGAGCTTGGCCCAGCCGGCGAAGACTTTCCAGAGCGGCGTCACGCTGATCCGGTACGCGGCCTGATTGGCGCTGATCGACCCATCGCGATCGGCGTGGCTGTCAGAATTGCGGCGTGAAGGACATCGAGCGTCCGGAAGCCCACCAGAAGTGGGACAAGGACCGCGATGAGACCGAAGCGCAACGGCTGGACCGAAATTGGTCCAGCCTGCTGCAGGAGCTGCGTGTAGCGCAGACCGGTGTCCAATTGCTCACTGGCTTCCTGCTGACACTGCCGTTTCAGCAGCGGTTCACGCAGCTGGACGCCACCATGCGCACGGTCTATCTCGTCACGGTGGGATGCTCGATCGGCGCCACGGTGTTGCTGGTGGCCCCGGTCAGCATGCACCGGCTGCTGTTTCGTCGGCACCGCATGAAGACACTGGTGTCGGCCGCGCACAGCTATGCGATCGTCGGCACGGTGCTGCTCGGCATCGCGCTCGGCGGCGTCGCCGTCGTCATCTTCGACACGGTCATCGGCAGGACCGGCGCCTGGATCGCCGGCGGGTGCACGCTGGCGGCGCTCGTGGCGTTTTGGTACTTCATGCCGCTGCTCGGCCGAAGCGACGCCGACAACCGCTACTAGGGTTTGCGTCCCCGTAAGCCGGGGAACCCCTCGCCCATGTTGATCCGACGAATCGCGCGCCCGATGTTGTCAGCGGTTTTCATCAGCCGCGGCGTCGATGCTCTGCGCAGCCCCAAACCCGCCGCGGATGCGGCCCGCCCCACACTCGAGGGCCTCAGCAAGTTACCGGATCCTGTCGGTACGAACGTCCCAACCAACGCCGAGACCGTCGCCCGCATCAACGCCGCGGTGCAGATCGGTGGTGGGCTTCTACTCGCGACGGGCAAGCTCCCCCGCTTGGCGTCTGCCGCCCTGGCGCTCAGCGTCGTGCCGGGCAGCCTTGGCGGGCATACGTTCTGGAGCGAATCCGACCCGGCACGCAAGGCCGATGAACGACGTGCCTTCATCACCGACGTGAGCCTCATCGGCGGCCTGATCATTGCCGCCGTCGACACCGCGGGCAAACCTTCCCTGGGCTGGCGCGGCCGGCGGGCCGCCCACAAGGTGTCAGGAGCCGTCACCGCCGCGCTGCCCATCGGAGCCGCCTCCGGTGGCGCACTCGCCGACAGCGCGCTGGCCGACAAAGTCAGCCACGGCCTGCAGGTCGGCGCCGAACGCGGGCGCGAACTGGCTCATGTCGCCGGCGAGCGCGGCGCCGAACTCGCTCATGTCGCTCGTGAGCGAGGCGCCGAGCTGGCCGAGGTCGCGCGCGAGCGCGCACCAGTCCTCGCAGAGGCGGCTCGTGAACGCGGGGCCGAGTTGGCAGAAGTCGCACGCGAACGCGGCGCGGAATGGGCCGAGGTCGCCCGTGAGCGCGGCAGCGAATGGGCGGACGTGGCGCGGGAGCGTGCCCCCGAGCTGGCCGATTCTGCGCGCACCCAGGTAGAGCAGCGCCGGCGCCGCTGACAGGAATCAGACCGCACTAAACCGCTCAGCATGCCGTGCTGAGCGGTACATTTGCGTTCACAATCACTGCGGTCAGGAGATCCGATGACAACCGGCGATTACGAACCCCAGCCCGGACAATACGGCGAACCCGGCGCATACCCGCCGCCACCCGGAGCACAGGAACCCGGCGGCTTGGCACTGAGGTTCGGCGCGCGACTGATCGACGGCATCATCGTCAACATCGTCGCGTTCGTGCTCGCGTTGGCGATCGGCGCGCTGACGAACTACTGGGTGACCGGTCTGTTCTCCGGGCTGCTGATGTTCCTGTACTTCCTGGCTTTCGAATCCACCCAGGGGTGGACGCCGGGCAAGAAGCTGTTGGGCCTGAGCGTGCACGGCCCTGCTGGCGCACCCAAGCCGGATGTTCAGCAGGCCGCGATCCGCAATTCGTGGACGTTGCTCAACATCATCCCGTTCGTCGGCGGTCTGCTGACGCTGGCCGCCGTCATCGTGATCGCGGTGACCATCAACAGCAGTCCGACCAAGCAGGGCAAGCACGACGAACTGGCGGGCGGCACCCAGGTCGTCAAGGGCTAAGTTTCCTCGCGAGCAGACACAAAACTGCCCAAAATTGTCCCAAATAGGGCACTTTTGCGTCTGCTCGCGCTACCCACGGGGCGTCAAATCACGATGCCGAGCAACAACACCAGGATCAGGCCCGTCACCGACAGCACCGTCTCCATGATCGACCATGACTTGATGGTCTGACCGACCGTCATGCCGAAGTACTCCTTGACGAGCCAGAAGCCGGCGTCGTTGACGTGGGAGAAGAACAGCGAGCCGGCGCCGACGGCGAGCACGACCAGCGA
Source organism: Mycobacterium sp. (assembly GCF_035274705.1). Taxonomy (GTDB): domain Bacteria; phylum Actinomycetota; class Actinomycetes; order Mycobacteriales; family Mycobacteriaceae; genus Mycobacterium. The sequence continues at coordinate 60,028 of NZ_DATENY010000037.1, forward strand.
AACCTGTCCGGTGCTCATGCCTTCTACCAGACCCAGCATCAGCGACGATGCGGTAATGGTCGCCACCGTCGCGGAACCCGTTGCGAGCCGGATCAATACGGCCAGCACCCAGGCCAGCAGGATCACCGAGATACCGGTGCCCTTTGCCCAGTCGGCGAGCATCGTGCCGATACCGGTATCCACAAGGACCTGTTTGAATCCGCCGCCGGCGGCGACGATCAGGATGATGCCGGCGACCGGGGGCAGCGACGTCTCAAGGCATTTGACGATCTGATCACGCGTCATCGCTGCGCCGCGGCCCAGGGTGAAAATGCCGACCACTACCGCGATCAACAGCGCCACGAGCGGACGGCCAAGAATGTCGAACGTTTGGCGCAGCACGTTGCCTTTGTCGTCGATGAAGATGTCGGCCAGCGCCTTACCCATCATCAAGCCGACGGGCAGCAGAACGGAAAACATGGTGATGCCGAAGCTTGGCCGGCGGCGCTCAGTGCGGCTGGCGGTCTGCGTCGTCGTCGTGCCCTCACCCTCGGCGCCCGCCGCGGCGGTCGTCACTGAACCACCACCGTTTCTGGCGAAGTCGTCGGCCTCGAACCGGTCTGGCACATCGAGGACGACCCAGCGTCCGGCCAGCTTGCCGAACAACGGGCCGGCGACGATCACGGTGGGAATAGCGACCGCCACACCCAATGCCAGCGTGACACCGAGGTCGGCGTTGAGCAGCTGGATGGCGGTCAACGGCCCGGGGTGCGGCGGGACCAGGCCGTGCATCGCGGAAAGCCCTGCCAGCGCGGGGATGCCGACGGTGATCAGCGAGAGCTGCGACCGTTTGGCGACCAGATAGATGACCGGCATCAGTAGCACCAGGCCGATCTCGAAGAACATCGGCAGGCCAATGATGGCCCCCACCAATGCCATTGCCCACGGTAGTGCCCGTGGTGATGCGTGCCCCACGATGCTGTCGACGATCTCGTCGGCCCCGCCGGAATCGGCGAGCAGCTTGGCGAACATCGCACCGAGCGCGATCAGGATGCCCACCCCCGCAGCGGTATCGCCGAATCCCTTGCCGAACGAGTCGAGGACATCCCCCGGGTTCTGTCCCGCAACAATGCCAACGGTGATGGCGCCGAAAATCAATGCGAGGAACGGATGCAGCTTGGCGATCGTGATCAGCACGACGATCAGCGCGATACCGGCAAGCGCCGCAAGGATCAGCTGCCAGCCGCCAGCGACCGGTTCAACCAGCTTGGTGTCGGCCGCCAGGATGGTGAGTGCCGACCCGATATCTGCAGTCATCGGTTCTCCTGTTCCGTTGTGCGCGTACCGGATAACGCGACATAGTTGTCGATGATGGAATCGATGTTCTGATCGACATCGATGACGATGCCGCGTTCATCGGGCTCGAGTGCCTCGAGCGTGGCGAACTGAGATGCCAGCAGGGACGCGGGCATGAAGTGTCCGGGCCGGCTGGCCTGTCGCTTGCCGATGACCTCGGGTGTGCCGGACAGATGCAGGAATTCGACGTCTGGGCATCCACGACGCAACTGGTCGCGGTACTTGCGCTTGAGCGCCGAGCAGCTCATCACCCCGCCGTCGCCGCAATGCTGGGCGAGCCATTCGCCGATCGCTTCGAGCCACGGATAGCGGTCATCGTCGTCGAGGGGTTGACCGGCCGTCATCTTGGCGATGTTGGCGGGCGGATGGAAGTCGTCGGCGTCGGCGAACGGCACTCTCAGTCGCTGCGCCAGTGCCGCCCCGACGGTCGACTTACCCGAGCCAGAAACGCCCATGACGACGATTGGTGACGCCATCTCCTCCACCTACCCAGTTGTGCTTGGCGTCACACAGCATGCCTCAATAGTCATACCATTGCAACCCTGATGCGGAATCATATGGTTTTAACAACGCCAGCAAAGCTATGACAAGATGTATGCGTGGCATCGCCATCAAACGTCGGAGCTCTGCATGGCAACCTCCTCGACGCGTTGGGCTGCGCGATCGTGTCAGGCGAGTACCCGCCCGGCCAGGTGATCACGCTCGACGGGGTTGGCGCGGGGCACGGCGTATCGCGCAGCGTGACTCGGGAGGCGGTCCGCGTGCTGGAGTCGATGGGCATGGTCGAATCGCGCCGGCGAGTGGGCATCACCATCCAGCCCCCACAGAAATGGAATGTCTTCGATCCTCGGCTCATTCGCTGGCGGCTCCAGGCAGGCGACCGCGCCGCCCAGCTGGTGTCGCTATCGGAGCTACGACGGGGATTCGAGCCTGCCGCGGCGGCGCTGGCAGCCCGTCGTGCCGACCCACACCAATGCCGAATCATGGCCGCCGCCGTCTCGGACATGGTCATGCACGGCCGCTCCGGCGACCTCGAGGCATATCTATTGGCCGACAAAGTCTTTCACCAAACGATGCTGGAGGCCAGCCGCAACGAGATGTTCCGCGCGCTCAACGGTGTGGTCGCCGAAGTGCTGACGGGTCGTACTCATCACGGCATGATGCCCGAGACACCTAACGCGGCGGCCATCGAGCTGCACGACCAAGTGGCCCGTGCGATCCGGCTGCGTGACGAGGCGGCCGCAGAACGCGCGATGCTCGCGATCATCGACGAAGCGGCATCGGCTGTGGCAGAAGAGTTTTCCGAGACGTCCTAGGGACGTGACGCGGGCCATGGCAAGTTAGGCGCGGGCGTAATGGTTAACTGCCAGAGTGAGTAGACAACCTTCGCTGGCGCGCCGCTTCTTCGACCGCTTCGAACCGGTGCACGCCGTCACCTACTTCGCTCCCGAATCCCGAACCGCCCTCGAAGGTCTGGGCTTTCACGGATTCTGGAAGGGCTACTTCGCCGCCCGGTCAGCCCCGTTCGGGGTGGTGCCGACGGAGGTCGTGACCGCGGTGTTCTACAACTTCGCCCCGGAGCGCGTCGCCAAGGCGCTACCCGCGGTGTGGGAGATCGCCTCACCTGATGACGCGCTGCGCGTACGCCGGGATTCGGCGGTGGCTGCGCTGCGCCGCTACGGCGTGACGGATGACGAGGCTCGCGTCGCAGCTGATCTCGCCGCCAAGGCTGCACGCAGCGCTCCACCCGATGGGCGGCCCCTGTACGCGGCGAATGTGTCGTTGGATTGGCCCGACGAACCGCTGGCCCGTCTGTGGCACGCGGTCACACTGCTGCGCGAACAGCGCGGTGACGGGCATGTGGCCGTGTTGATCACTCACTCCGTGTCGGGCCGCGAGTCGAACGTGCTACACGCCGCGGCGGGGAGAGTTCCCAGGGAGATGATCATGCGCAGCCGCGACTACGACGAAAACCAATGGGGCCGCTATCACGAGCAGTTGGCCAGCCGGGGTCTCCTTGACGTGGACGGCGAACTGACCGATGGGGGACGTGACCTCAAACAGCGCATCGAAGACACCACCGACGAGTTGGCGCTGTCGGCGCTCGACGCGCTCGACGACGACGAGGTCGAGGCGTTGTTCGGGGCGCTTACGCCAATCACCCGCAAGGTGGTCGCCGCCGGGGACGTGCCTGCCGCGACGCCGATGGGCCTGGGCCGCCACGACCTTGACGACGACAGCGCGCATCTGTCCTAAGCCTTACGGCCAGTTGCAGCCGGTCAGGTCGGCAGAGGCTTCCCATAGCCGGCGGGCCATGAGAGGGTCGCGGCCCTTTGGCCGCAGTTTGGTCACCTTGGGTCTGCCCCACTGGTTGAACCGCGGTGCAAGATATGTGCCGCTCGGCAGATCCGTGCTCACCGCCTCAATGCTCGCCCTGGCGCCCTGATCGGTCGGCGGCACTTCTGGTGATGCCGGTATCGGTCATTCCCGGATCGGACGCATACGCCCGGATGCCGCGGGCGGTCAGCTCATGTACGAAAAGCAGGTTCGCCAGCTTGGATTCCGCATAGGCCGACATCGCCGAGTACCGGCGAGTGTGCCAATTCAGGTCGTCGATATGGATGCGGGCGAAGAGGTACATCGCGCTTGCCACCGCGACCACTCGATCCGTGATCTTGTCGCCGAGCAGGCACGTCAACGCGAAGTGGCCGAGGTGGTCGACGGCCATCAGCCTGCCGTGAGCGTGCGCAAAATCGCGGTGTTCTCCGGCGTGTCGCCCGCAGACACGCACGCTCGCGGCGTTAGGGATGGGGTTGGTTGCGGTTCCATTCCACCCAGCCGACACCGGTTCGGCCGTCGGTGGTCGTCACGGTGGCCCAGGCCCGCGGAAAGTGGCTGACGCGCCCGTCGCGCGACGTGAGCAACACCGGCGCGTGTCCACGGACGTCGATGGTAGTGGTCAGCTCACCGAGACGAAGCGTCGTCGACACAGGTAAACCGTTGTCGGCGAAGGTTTCCCGCGCGTTGACTGCATGCAGCTCGACCAGCGGCTGGCCTGGTGGCTGGATGTAGCCGACGCCGATCGCGGGAGCTCCAGGGATGCGAATGTCGACGCCGTGCAGATGGGTTCCGTCGTCGAGGTGAAGTGCACTCCACACCCAATCCATGGCCCACCAGTCACGCACTCCCCAGGAATGGTCCCGCTGACCCGCAACGTCGTGAAGCGCGAATTCGCGGCCGTCGACGGTGACGCTGCCCGACACTGTGCACGGAATTTCATACCGCGGCGTGATCCGGTACTGGTAGGGCGTGCCGGCCGTCGTCCACACGAGGTCCATGGTGACCTCGACGGCCCGGCCCGACTCACCGTGCAGCAGCGCGGCCGGATCGTCATAGGCCTGTCCGCGTCCGCGCAGCCTGACGCGGTATGTCTGCAGCGGTTCCGTTGCGGTGAGGGCGAGTTCGACGGCGTCAGTGTGGATCCCGGCCAGATCGTCGGGAACCGCGGCTTCGAAGTCGTTCACTGCGATGGTGGGCATGTCGGGTCCACACACCAGCGCGTTGATCCATGCCGTCTGCTGGCTCGGATACAGGCCGAGCCTGATCCAACCGCCGACCTCTTGGCGCGGGTCGGCGAAGTCGAAATACCAGCTCTCGTTCCACAGCGGCTCGTCGGTCGCCTGGTGGCGGCCTTCGTCATCAATCGCGGGTGTAAGAGGCTGCGGTGCAACGGGTTCAGGGAGCGCGTCAAGCGCACCGGTGTCGAGCACATGCCGGCAATGGCGCTGCAGCATGACCATGAACATCTCATCGCCGCGGTCGGTGCGGGCGACGAGCATCGACGACACGATGGCCATCATCACCCCGAAGAAGCTCGCACGCCGCACGCCGTCGCGGACGTCGTCGAGGCTGATCGGTGCGTCGGGGCCGAGGCCGTCGTGGTATGCCCGCAGCAGCGCGTCGTAGTGGTCGCGGCGCTGCTCAGTCGGCAGCGCGCAGCCGAGGAAGTACGCCACGTCGGTGAACGCCTGCCCCCACGTCACGGTCTGCCAGTCGACCACTGTGAGCGGGCGCTCGGCGCCGGCCTTGCCGAAAAGCATGTTGTCCAGGCGATAGTCACCGTGCACAAGTCCGTGCAACCGTTCGGCTTCAGCGGCCAGATAGGCGTCGAAGCCGGCTACCAACCGCTCGCATACCGCGCGATGCTCGGGGGTGATCCGGTCGGCGTAGCGCTCCGAGAACCCCGTGTACAGCTGGCCGATGAGTACCTGGTTCATCGGTGAGTCGCGGTGGAGCCAGTCCGCCTGGGCCGCGGCCGTGTCGCCGAGCAACGGTGCGTGCAGCTTGCCGAGTTCGGTCAGCGCCAGGAGTGCCTGTCCGCGTGTGGCGCCGTGAATTTCGTCGCCGACGACTGCCGGCGCGGCATCGCCCAACAGTAGGTGAAACGCACCGGTCTCCGCGTCGTACGCGGCGTGATAGCACGGCGCGACAGGACCGTCCAAACCCGGCGCGATCTCGGTGTAGAAACGCACTTCCCGCTCGTATAGCCCAAGTGCCAGACCGGTCTGACGGCTGCTGGGATCGGTAGCGGCGACCTTGAGGACAACCGAATTCGGGCCTGCACCTTGGTCCCCGTATGTGAGTGCGACGCGGTAGCACTCGCTCATCTGGCCGGTGCCGATGCGCTCGAACTCAAAGCCGGTCACGGGTGCATCGAGCGCTGCGGTGAGCCACTCGGCAGTCAGATCGGATGGTTGTTCAACGACGTCAGCCACGCGACTAAGCAATCACATCCGCCGTCGACGACGTCGACGATTCGTGAAGTTCAGCCAACCGTCACGGCGCGGCGAGTGAAAAGCCCTCCCACGCCTGCCGACGGGCGGAGTGCGGGTCGAATTCAACGCGGGGATGCCGGTCGAAAACCATCACTGGGCGGTCATCGTGGGTATATGCGGGCCAGCCGTCTCCCGGTACCCCGATGCGGCTGAACTCGTGCCACCGCCTCTGCACGTCGCGACTTACCCGCAGCGCCGAACGGCGATCGGCGGCGGCTGTCAGCAGACGACCGAACTTCGTGCGGTACACGTCGAACACGGCGAACAGCTCGGTGGCATGCGTTGCGCCCAACCCCGACCACTGCAGCACGCGTGGCGCGTAGTCATACCGGTAGAGATACGTCGGCGCGTGCCGGCTGTGGGCTTCGGCGATCTGCCAGACCGCCGAGCCGAAGGCGAAGTCGCCGCCGAGCTGGATGCACGCGTCGGGATGCGGGTAGTTCGGGTATGCCGCCGTAATACGTTCGCGCTCAGCGGGTTCAGCTTCAGCCAGCAATCGTTCGATCATCGGCTCGGTCATCGGTAGTAGCTTGAGAAAGCGTGTGAAAAGCCTTCCTTCTTCGGCGTTGGTGCCGACGATCAGCGGCACGCGGTGCGCCTTGCCGCTCGTCATCGCCTGCACCGGATCGAGAGGCAGGTAGTCGGTGCCGGACGTCGGGCCGGCGGCGAAGGCGCCGAGCATGTCGCGCTGGCCGTGAATGATCAGCTGGTCGAACGCGTCGACCAACTCGGCGGGCCGCGCGGCCATGACCGCATGGGCGCCGTCCTGGAGGCGTGCGCCAAGCAGCGTTGCGAACTTGGTGGCGTATTCTGCCGCCACCTCCGGTGTGCGAACCATTCCGCTGGCCGGGCTCTCGCAAATCGCTTGGGCGAAGAGGCCTTTGGCGGCGGGTACCGCGAGTAACGTCGCGACGGCGTGCGCACCCGCGCTTTCGCCGAAGATCGTCACATTGTGAGCGTCGCCGCCGAACACCGCGATGTTGTCGCGGACCCACCGCAGCGCCATCACGAGGTCGCGCAGGTAGAGGTTGTCGTCGATGGTGATGTCGCGGTTCGACAGCGACGACAGGTCGAGACAACCCAACGCGCCGAGCCGGTAGTTCACCGATACGTACACGCAGCCCCTGCGCGCCAACGCTGCACCGTCGTAGATCGGTGTCGCCGAGCTGCCCAGGATGTACCCGCCGCCGTGGATGAAGACCAACACCGGCAGCGGCTGCCTGGTCGGCGACTCGGGTGTGACGACGTTGAGCGTCAGGCAGTCTTCGCTCATCGGCTGGTACTTGCCGGGCGCGAGGATCGTGTACTTGCGCTGCTGCGGCGCGCAGTAGCCGACTCCGTGGCAATACCGCACGCCGGGCCACGGCTGCACCGGCTGAGGGGCGCGCAGACGCAGCGGGCCCACCGGAGGGCGGGCGTACGGAATCGACCGCCAGCGGTTGACGCCGTCGCGGGTGAATCCCTCGACAATGCCGGACGCGATGGTTGCGCGGACGGTGTGTTCGTGCATAAACCGACGGTATCCAACAAAGCCTCGCCGCCGCGCCTGTCCAGCGATCGTGTGTCGGGCCGCTAGCCTTGCCGATATGCGAATGGCTGGGGTGATTGCGGCGTCTGTGCTGGTGGCAGGGTGTTCACAGTCTGTGGGCGGGGACGCCCAACGCTCGGGACCCGCACTGTCGGCGCTTCCGAGCACGGCGCGCTCCACGCCATCGACGAACTCGACGGTCCCAGCCCAACCGCCAGCAGCTGGCGCGCAGATCGGCGCCGTGGTGTCCTGGATCGAGGCCGGCTCACCGGCCGATCCCGCCGGCTATCACGTCGCCACTCGCGGCGGCGACACGACGCAGCTCGGCGACGACGTCGCATTCACCACTCCGTCGGGCAAAACCGATTGCATGACCGACTCGAAGTCCAGCAAGGGCGCGCTGGCGTGCCTCGTCGATCTCGTGAACCCACCACCCCGACCCGCCGATGCGTATGGCGAGTGGAAGGGCGGATGGGTGGACTTCGACGGCATGAGTGTCGCGGTCGGCTCGGTACACGGGGATCCGGGCCGGTTTACCGCGGGCAATGGCGCCGAATTGCCGTACGGCCAGTCACTGGCCTTCGGCGATTATCGCTGCCGCAGCGACCCGAAGGGCTTGTTCTGCGTGAACTACGCCCACCAGTCGGCCGTGCGGCTCAGCGACGCCGGGGTGGAGCCTTTCGGGTGTCTCGAACCCGCGACGGCACCGCCGCAGATTGGCGAGATGTTCAGTTGCTGAACGCGGCGTCGTGGGCTGGATAGGCATGCACGATCACCGGGCCCAGCTTCGGAATGGCATGCGCCAGTTCATGTTCGGCACCGTGGGCAACCCGGTGCGCCTCGGCCAGACTCAGTAACGGGTCGACGTCGAGCTCGGCGTCCGCTTCGAGTTGATGACCGACCCAGCGCATCCTGACCCGTCGAACGGCGCGAACTCCCGGCCGGTCAGCCAAGACTGTGGTAGCGGTGTCGATCAATTCGGGGTCGATGCGGTCCATGAGCCTGCCGAACACGTCGCGGGCCGCGAAGACGAGGACCACACAGATCGCCGCCGCGATCAGCAGACCGACGAGCGGATCGGCGGCCGGAAAGCCCAGCGCCGCACCCAAGGCACCGGCCACAACGGCCAGCGACGTCAAACCGTCTGCGCGCGCGTGCATTCCGTCGGCCCGCAATGCGGCCGACCCGATGCGGTGGCCTACGCGGATGCGATAAAGCGCTACCACTTCATTGCCGACAAATCCGACGACGCCGGCCGCGGCGACCCACCCGAGATGTTCCAGCGGTACCGGATCGACCAGACGGCGGACGGCCTGGACCGCCGCCACCACCGCAGAAATTGCGATCACCGCCACGACGAACAATCCGGCAAGATCCTCGACTCGACCGAAGCCATAGGTGTAGCGACGTGTAGCGGCGCGCCGGCTTATCGAGAATGCGATCCACAGGGGCGCGGCCGTCAACGCGTCGGAGAGGTTGTGCACGGTGTCGGCGAACAGCGCCACCGAACCCGACCAGGCGACAACCGCCAACTGCGCGACAGCGGTGATGCCGAGTACCACCAGGCTGATCTTGACCGCTCGGATTCCCGCGGCGCTGTCGCGCAGGGCGTCGTCGACACTGTCGGCGTGGTCGTGGCTGTGGCCACCGTGGCCGAGCCACGAAATATGACGACCGTGGCCGAGCCACGAAATATGACGCGAGCCCATCAGCCTGTGCCCTGTTCGTGGATCAGCTGCAGCTCAGCGTCCTTCAGGTGGTGGGCGGGAACGCCGCCGGCCGCATGCTCGGCGTTGTACACCGCATCGGTGACGAGCTGGCGCACATGGTCGTTTTCGAGCCGGTAGAACACCTGCGTGCCCTCGCGGCGGGTACGCACCAGCCGCGCCATCCGCAGCTTGGCCAGGTGTTGCGACACCGACGGCGCGGGCTTGGCGACCCGTGCGGCGAGGTCGTTGACCGACAGCTCGTGGTCGGCCAGCACCCACAGCAGCTGGACGCGGGTCGAGTCGGCGAGCATCCGAAACACCTCGACGACCAGGTCAGCATGTTCGTCAGCCAGGCGCCGCGCACAGACCTGCGTATCTGCATTCATACGCAGATAATAGCGCTTCTCACCGCGCGCGTCAGCCCGCGAAACTGCGCAGAGACCGCCATCCAGCGCGAAAACGCGATCTGTGCGCAGTTTGGAGGTGCTGCGTTAGGCGACACCCTTTTGCTTCAGCAGCGGCAGCACCCCTTCGGCGAACCAATACGCCTCCTCCAGGTGCGGGTAGCCCGAGAGGATGAACTCGTCGAAGCCCAGCGAGTGATATTCGTAGATCAGGTTCGCGACTTCCTCGTGGCTGCCGACCAGCGCCGTTCCCGCGCCGCCGCGAACCAGCCCCACCCCCGCCCACAGGTTGGGGTAGATCTCGAGCTGGTCCACTCGCCCGCCGTGCAGAGCGGTCATCCGCCGCTGCCCTTCGGACTCCGATTTCGCATGCAGCTGTGTGGCTTTCGCGATCTGATCAGGCGCCAGTTCAGCCAGCAGCTCGTCGGCCACCGCCCACGCCGCTGCCGAGGTGTCCCGGCTGATGGTGTGCAGGCGGATGCCGAAACGCACCTGGCGGCCGCGTGCTTCCGTCAGCTTGCGCACTTTCTCGATCTTGGCGGCGGCCGACGGCGGCGGCTCCCCCCAGGTCAGGTAGACGTCGACATGCTGCGCGGCGACCGGCAGCGCGGCGGGCGAGGATCCGCCAAAGTAGATCTGCGGCACCGGATCCGGCGGTTCGTACACCCGCGCGTCGGAGACCGTGTAGTAGTCGCCGGTGAAGTCGACCGACTCCTGCCTCCAGACGGAATTCACAATGTGCAGGAACTCGCCGGTGCGGGCATAGCGCTCGTCGTGGCTGAGCCAGTCGCCGAACCGGCGCTGTTCGAGGTCGTCTCCCCCGCTGACGATGTTGAGTAACACTCGACCTTCGGAGAACCGCTGCAGGGTCGCTGTCTGCTGCGCGGCGAGCGTCGGCGGTACCAGCCCAGGGCGAAAGGCGACAAGAAACTTCAGCCGCTCGGTCTCGGCCAGCAGCGCCGACGCGGTCAACCACGCGTCCTCACACCAGGTTCCGGTCGGCGTGAGCACGCCCTCGTAGCCCAGCCGGTCGGCGGCGCGGGCCACCTCGGCCAGATACCGGCGGCTCGGTGCACGGTAATTCGCCGGCAGTGTGTGATGCGACGACGCGTGCGACGCCCCGACGATCGAGCGGCTGTCGCCGTTGGTGGGCAGAAACCAGAAGAATTTCGCCCGCGGAGCGGGCGATTCAGACGGAGTAGGCATTGTCCTCTTCCTCAGTTGGTGCTGATGAACAGTGGGCGCAGTGCGTCGTTGTATCGCTTGTCGACCCACTGATCGAATTTCGGTGCGGGTGAGGCTATTTGGCCTGATTCTGCGAAAAGGTCGGCCAGCTTCTGCTCGGAGGCGACGATCTCGTCGTCGAGTTCGGTGGGCAGCCGAAGGCTGCGGGCCTGCACGACGGCGGCCACCTTCGGGTCCAATCCTACGGCGGCGGCATAGCTGTCCGCCCATTGCTGCGGATGGTCTTGGGCCCAGCGCACGGCTTTCTCGAAGCGCACGAGCAGATCCTGCAACGCGGTGTTGCGCTTGGGGTCCGCCAGCGCCTGATCGGATGCAATCCCGAACCAATATCCATTGGTGACGCCCTTGGCCTGACCGATGCTGCGTACCGGAATCTCGGCCTCAGCCTGCGCGGTGTAGGGATCCCAGATCGCCCAGGCATCGGTCTGATGTTGGGTGAACGCCGACAATGCATCGGCGGGCTGCAGGAACACGAATTTGACGTCCGACGATGAGAGACCGGCCTTTTCGAGCTGGCCGAGGATGTGGCCGTTCGCGGAGCTACCCTTGCCGACCGCGATGCTCTTGCCGCGCAAGTCGGCGATCGACCTGATCGGCGAATCGGCGTGCACGAGGATCTGGTCGCCGTTTCCACCGCCGTCGTAGGCGGCCACCACCTTCACCTTGGCGTTGGACGCCGCACCGAAGATCGGCGGGGTGTTGCCGGTGATCGCGAAGTCGATCTTGCCCGCCGTTGCGGCCTCGATCTGAGGCGGGCCGGAAGTGAACGTCGAGAACGCCACCTGGTAGGGCAGGTTGTCGAGCGCATCGGCAGCGCGCAGCAACGCCTCCGTGTTGCCCTTCTGATCGCCGATTTGCAAAGTCAGACCGGACAATTCGGAGAGCGGCACCGTGGCGGGCGCCTCCTTGGCGCCGGAACCGTCCTGACGCGACACACACCCCGCCACCAGTGCGACGACCATGATCAAGAGCGCGGCGAATCGTGCCTTGGGCATCAAAGCTCCCTTTTCGTTTCAGATCTGGACGCCGAGCTTGTCCAAAAGCTCGGCTCGGTATTGCTGGGCGTGCGGTGATCGGCGTGGTTCATCGATGGCCAGTGAATGCGCGACGCGACCAGATTCGAGAACCAGCACTCGGTCGGCCAGCGCAATCGCTTCGTCGACATCGTGGGTGACCAGCAGCACACCGAAACCGTGTTCACGCCAGAGGTCGAGCAGCAACGCACGCATGCTCAGCCGGGTCAGCGCGTCGAGCGCTCCGAACGGCTCGTCGAGCATCAACAGCTCCGGCTCGGCGACGAGCGCGCGGGCCAGCGAAACCCGTTGTGCCTGACCGCCAGACAGGGTCAGCGGCCATACCTCGGCACGGTCGGCCAAGCCAACGTCGGCCAAGGCCCGGTCGGCTCGGGCGGCAGCTTCGGACTTGGACAGCCGGGTGCGGGTGAGCCCGTAGACCACGTTGGTGCGGACGTCGCGCCACGGAAACAGCCGCGGCTCCTGGAACGCCAGCGCCGGTGCGCCCGACACCGCGCGATTCCCGGTGTGGTCGGTCGACAGGCCGGCCAGCACCCGCAAGACAGTCGACTTGCCGGAGCCACTCCGTCCGATGAGCGCCACGATTTCACCGCGGTCGATGCGTAGCGAGACATCGCGTAGCACGTGGTGGTCGCCGTACCACTTGTTCACATGGCGCAATTCACCGGCGAGGCGGGTCGTTTGAGCAGTGGTCAACGTCATGAGCGATACCTCAATGCTCGGTGTTCCAGTGCGCGGACGATGGCGTCGGTGCCGATGCCGAGCAGCGCGTAGACAATCAGCCCGAAGATGATGATGTCGATACGCAGGAAGTCGCGGGCGTTGTTGATCAGGAACCCGATTCCCTTGTCTGCATTGATCTGCTCGGCGACGATCAGCGTCAGCCACGCGATCGCCAGTGACTGCCGCACCCCGACGAGTACCTGCGGTGCGGCGCTCGGCACGATGATCGTCCGAAATCGTTGCCAGAACGAGAACCCGAGCACCTGGGCCGTTTCGAACAGCTTCGTGTCGACCTGACGGATCGCCGAGAACGTGTTCAGATACAGCGGAAAGCTGACGCCGAGCGCGACCAGAAGCACCTTGGGTAATTCACCGATGCCAAACCACAGAATGAACAACGGGATCAGCCCAAGATGTGGCAGCGCGCGGATCATCTGCATCGGCGGGTCGACCGCCGCCTCGAACCATCGAGACAACCCCACCGCGGTTCCCAGTGCGAGACCGAGAAATCCGCCCAGCAGCAGTCCCTCCACCACGCGCAGACCCGATACCCGAAGCGCGTCGGTGAGCTGCCCGTTCTCGATCAGCTCGACACCTGCATCAAGGATCAACGACGGGGCCGGCAGGACGTCCTGCGGGATGAGACCCAGTGCGCTGCCCAGCTGCCATAAGCCGAGAAGCGCCAGAGGTGACGCCAGGCGGATCAGACTCCACTTGCCTTGGCGCAGGCGGCTATTCCGCGCAGGAGTCATCTGCGCAAGTGGCGGGGCCAGCTCGGCGGGACTAGTCACGGTGGCCCGACGTTACGCGGCCGCATTTCGCCGTTGAAGGGTTTGATTCTGCGTGATGCAAAGCCGAACGGCCCTGCGGGTGCGATCGTTCACACCGGCAGGGCCGTTGGGCGACAACGGTTTATGACAGCCGGAACGTGCCAGTGACGAGCGTCGGCGTCACCTGCCGCCCGTTGATCGTCGAGCTTGCACTCTTGTTCTGCAGGAAGCTGATCTGGCTGGCCTGCTGAAGCTGACGCTTGCTGCGGACCTGTGCCCGGAACTGGTCATCCTTGAGCTGCTGCAGCTCGGCCTGTTCGAAGTCACGGCCGCTGATACCGCCATTGAACTGGACACCGATCGCCGATCCGTCTTCGCGGACCACCCAGGACGCGCGCACACCGTTCAAATCTGCGGTGTACATGCCGGCCACGCCGGACGCCGGCGCAGCGGTGAACTTGTAGGCGACACCGTTCATAGTCAGGTCGCCCTGGACGTCGTTGCCGGTGAAGTGTGCGCTGAGAGTGTCGCGGAACCGGGACTTGACGTCGATCTTGCCGTCGGCCTGGTTGCCGAAGAACCACGCCTCGTCGTCGGTGCCGTTGCACGCGTACGCGGCTATCGATGCGCCGTCAACGGAGATGCCGATCGACATCGTCTTCCCGTCGGCGGCTTTCATGTCGGCGACGTATCTGGCCGACGGCGGGAAAGGCGTCGCGGTCGCCGGTGGCGTGGTGGCTGCTTCAGATGTAGGGGTTGCCTCGGTGGTTTTCCCGCCGGAGCAAGCTGACAGAGTGCCCAGGGCGATGAGCGCGCTGACGCTCACGAGCAGGGTGCGGAAGTGCTTTTTCATGTACCCAGCATGGATTGCCGCAGGCAGGCGCACATGAAGAATGTGTGGAGATTGCATGGAGAAAACGGGCGATCTGCGACCGTTCTATCGCGCTCAGCCCGCGAGAAAGGCGTCGAGCTCAGAGCGGAACACCTGCCACGCGGGCTCGGCCGACGTCAGCAAGTGGTTGTTACTGGACAACGCAACGAGCCGGGAATCCGGTACCAGGGCGGCAAGTTCCTCGCCGAACCGCATGGGCACGCGATGGTCGTCGCGAGAATGCATGATCAGCGTCGGACACGACACCTCGCGGGCCGCGTCGCGAACGTCGACGCGGCCGAACTCTTCCAGGAAGCGCACCGCATTCTCCGGAGATGTTGTCCGCCGCTGCAATTGATCGAACGCCGCCCAGTCTGCGCGCGTGCCGTCGGGCAAGAACTGCGCGGCGAAGACCTGCCGGAATGCCGGATCGTCTCGGCCCCATCCGACTCGGGCAAGTTCGAGATCCAATGCAGCGGCACGCGTTTCATCGTCACCGACGGCCCGTACCGCGCGACCGCGTGCGTACGCACTACATAGCACCAGCTTGCTCACCCGGTCGGGATGCCGCGCTGCGTATGCCACCGCGACGGCTCCACCCTGCGACACCCCGAGTAACGGGAAACGGTCGAGCCCGAGCGCCTCGACCACGGACTCGAGGTCGGCCACCCAGTCGTCGAATGTGAAATCTGTTGCTTCCCAATCGGATAGGCCGCAGCCGCGTTCGTCGTAGCGGATGAATTTGTGATTCAGAGACAGGTCACGGACCCAGTGCTTCCAGACCGGGCTTTCAATGTCGTAACCGAGATGGGTCATCCAGTTGGCCGCTCGAACCAGCGGCGGCCCCTCCCCGGCCACCGCGTAGGCCAGCCGAACTCCGTCGGAGGCGCGGCAGAAGGCGATGTGCTGGCGGGGCGGCGGCGGTTCCTCGAGAGGCGGTGGCGTTGGTGCGGCGGTGGCGTCGGCGAGGATCGTGCCGACGAACTGGTACCCGCGGCCCCGGACGGTTCGGATGTAGCGCTGCGATTCGCCGTCATCACCCAGCGCCCGGCGCGCGGCCTTGATGCGGCTGGTCAACGCGGCCTCACCGACGAACCGGCCGCCCCATACGGAATCGAACAGCTCCTCTTTGGACACGAAGCGGTCGTGGTTGCTGATCAGTTGGGTGAGTACGTCAAACACCTGCGGCTCGACGCGGATCACGTCACCGCCGGAGCGCAGTTCGTACCGGTGCGTGTCCAGGACAAAACCGTCGAAGCGCCACACGCCGCTGGCAGTGGGCGTCGATTCAGGCGGTGACAGCGGCACGGTGTTCCCATCTCGACGGCTCGTTGCTGGCTAATCGTATCGACGAACGAGCCCTACCGAGGGTTCGAACGAGCTACCGCCAGCCGTCGGCCGCCTTGGCAGCGCGCATCAGCGCATCGCACAGTTCCCGCAGTTCTGTGCCGTCGGCGCCTTCTTCGATCGCGGTCGCGACGTCTTCGGCTGCGCATCTGACCTGGTAGACGCGGTCAGACAGCTCTGCTGCCTCGTCAGCGGTGAGGACCACCGCATCCGGCGCGAGCGAGGTGCCCTTGACTATCGCGCGCTGTTCATAGGCGCGTTGCCGGCAGGACTGCCTGCAGTACTGACGACGCCGGCCCAGCCCCGCGTCAGCGACTTCACGACCACACCAGCGACAGGGCTGAGGACGAAGACGACGTGCCACGGAGGTGACTGTAAACCGGCGGGGGCGCCGATCCCGGTATCATGGACGGTCGAGTCGGGAACTGCGCGCCGCGTTGCTGCGTTGAGTAGCCGGACAAATTGAGCTTATTGAGGAGTGTTGACGATGGCTGATCGTGTCTTGAGGGGCAGTCGCCTCGGAGCCGTGAGCTACGAGACCGACCGCAACCACGACTTGGCGCCGCGTCAGGTCGCCCGCTACCGCACCGACAACGGTGAGGAGTTTGACGTCCCGTTCGCCGACGACGCCGAGATTCCCCACACCTGGCTGTGCCGCAACGGCATGGAAGGCACCCTGATCGAGGGCGATGCGCCCGAGCCGAAGAAGGTCAAGCCGCCGCGCACCCACTGGGACATGCTGCTGGAGCGCCGCTCGGTCGAAGAGCTGGAGGAGCTGCTCAAGGAGCGCCTCGACATCATCAAGACCCGCCGCCGCGGCAGCTGACGCTTTAACGTACGACGCCGCGGGCGCGATCAAGGCGCCCGCGAATACCCCACTCCGCGACCTTGAACAGGGCCTCGCGGATGTTGGAGCCGCTCATCTTCGACTGCCCCAGCTCGCGTTCGGTGAACGTGATCGGCACCTCGGCAACGGCGAATCCGTTGTTGATCGAACGCCAGGTCAGGTCGATCTGGAAGCAGTAGCCCTTCGAATCGACCGCGTCCAAGTCGATCTTTTCGAGCACCTCGCGGCGGTACGCGCGGTACCCGGCGGTGATGTCGTGCACATCGACGCCGAGCAGGATCCGCGAGTAGCCGTTGGCGGTGCGTGACAGCACCAGCCGCCGCTTGGGCCAGTTGCGCACCTCTCCTCCGGGCACATAGCGAGAGCCGATCGCCAGGTCGGCGCCGCCGTCGACGGCGTCCAGCAGGCGGTGCAGCTGTTCGGGCGGATGGCTGCCGTCGGCGTCCATCTCGACGAGCACCGAATATTCGCGGCCCAGGCCCCATGCGAAGCCGGCCAGATACGCGGCGCCCAAGCCGTCCTTTGAGGTGCGGTGCATGACGTGCACCCGGTCCGGGTCGCCAAGGGCCAGCTCGTCGGCAAGGTCCCCGGTGCCGTCGGGGCTACCGTCGTCGACGATGAGGACGTGTACGTCTGGGCGCGCGGCGTGCACGCGTCCGACGATCAACGGCAGGTTCTCGCGCTCGTTGAACGTGGGAATGATGACCAGAGTGCGCTCGCTGGGGCGCTGAGCTCCAGCTTCCCCCGGTCGCTCCGCTCCACCCCTCCGGACGCTCATGTGGCTCCTTTGTCGTCGGCGTCCGGTCCGGACCGCCTGCGTCGGTCGTCGGCCGCGAGCCGACGACGCACGAAACTCCCATTGTGCAGTATTGCGGCGATCACAGCGCCAACACCGACCGCCACGAGGAGGGCCTGGACTATCGGGCCCCAGCGCGTTGCGGGAGTGAGCTGCGTCTTTAGCCGCACCTGGGCGTCGAGGTAGGCCGGTTCGAAGAACGCGGTCCTGGCCAGCTCGCGGCCGTCAGGCGCGATGACGGCGCTGATGCCAGTGGTGCCGGCGACCACGACGTATCGGTCGTGCTCGACCGCGCGCAGCCGGGCGAACGCGAGCTGTTGCTCACTCATGGCCTCGTTGAAGGTGGCGTTGTTGGACGGCACGGCCAGCAGCTGGGCGCCATTGCGCACCGATTCACGGGCGGCGCGGTCAAAGATCACCTCCCAGCAGGTCGTCACCCCGATCGGCACTCCCGCGGCATGTACCACCCCGGTCCCGTTGCCGGGCACGAAGTAGCCGGCGCGGTCGGCGTACGACGACAGGTGAGAAAAGAAGCTGCGCCAGGGCAGGTACTCGCCGAACGGCTGAACGATCTGCTTGTCGTGGCGGTCGGCCGGCCCGGTGCTGGGATTCCAGACGATCACCGAATTCGTCGAGACCGGATTGTCGCGGCTGTAGCCGGGCGCGGCAAGCACGCCGCCGACCAGGATCGGCGCGTTGATCGTCGATGCCGCCGACGAGATCTCCTGGGCGGCGTCGGTGTTGGCGAGAGGGTCGATGTCCGACGAGTTCTCCGGCCAGATCACGATCATCGGCTGCGGTGCGCGGCCGGCATGCACATTCTCGGCGAGCTGGACGGTTTCCCGGACGTGGTTGTCGAGTACTGCCCGGCGCTGGGCGTTGAACTCCAGTCCGAGCCGCGGCACGTTGCCCTGGACCGCGGCCACGGTGATACCCGGGTCGTCGCCAGCTCCGACGCCGGACTGCCGTACGTGCGGCCACGCCAGCGCTGTGGTCAGCAGCACGCCGCTGATACAGAGGCCCGGCACCATCACGGCTGGAGGCGCGGCGCTGTGGCTGTCGTGGCGGCCCCACAGCTGAACGACCTCGAGAATGATTGCGGCCAAACTGAATCCGATCAGCACAACCGCGAAGGACAGCAGCGGAGCACTGCCGAATTGGGCGAGCGCCAGCAGCGGGCCATCGGTTTGACTGAAACCGACTACGCCCCAAGGAAATCCGCCGAACGGCACTGTCGACTTGGCCCATTCTTGAGCCGCCCAGAGACCGGCGAACCACAGCGGCCAGCCGGGCATTCGGCGGACCGCGACGGCCGCCAACCCGAACAGGCCCGGGAACATCGCCTGAAGGACCGCCAGCATGATCCACGGAAACGCGCCGACCAGCCCGCTGATCCATGGCAGCAGCGGCAGATAGAACGCCAGCCCGAACAGGAATCCGTATCCGAATCCGCCTGCAAACGTTGTGGATTCGCGGGTCAGTACCCACGCGAGCATGGCGAACGACACGAACGCCAGGTACCACCAGCCGAACGGCGGGAAACTCGCACACAGCGCCAGCCCGCCGACAATCGCGACGCTCAGCTGGGGCAGCCGGTCCACCACAGCCTGGCCGAACCGTCGCAGGCGCGACGGTGCCTCATTGGTCGCGTCGGAGTCGATGGACTCGCCGTCCTCGTCGGTATCGGCCAGTTCTTCGCCGTCCTCGTCGTCGGCGACGGCGGGAAAGACGTCCGTGTCGTCGATCGCCCGCACCCACTCGCGCCGGCGGCCGGATTTAGCCATGGAGGACGGCACCCCGATGAACCGTTTGCCGGCACGTCGGCAAGCGGTCGTCGAGCCGCGGAAGGGCGGGGACCCGCGAGCGCTGATCCGTCGACCAGCGCTGCACCGCATCGGCAGGAGCGGCGACTTCGAAGTCGTCGGCCGCCCAAATGGCGTACGAAGCCGGGGCGCCGGGAACCAGGGTGCCGGTGATGCCGTCGCGAACTCCGCCGGCGCGCCAGGCGCCGCGCGTCGCGGCCGCGAACGCCGCCCGGGCCGACACGGCGCTGCCGGGGGTGTGATGTCGGGTCGCGGCCCGCACCGTCGCCCAGGGATCCAGCCGCGTGACCGGGCTGTCGGAGCCGAAGGCGAGGGGCACGCCTTGGGATGCTAACAGTGCGAACGGGTTGAGCCGCCGGCTTCGGTCGACGCCGAGACGCTGCGCATACATGCCGTTCTCGCCGCCCCACAACGCGTCGAAGTTGGGCTGCATGCTGGCACACACGCCCCATGACCCGAGCTGGCGTGCCTGCTGCTCGGTGACCATCTCGAGGTGCTCGAGCCGATGCCCGCACCGCGCCACCGCGGGTGCTCCGAACCGGCCGACGATTTCTTCGAGCGCGTCGACGACGGCGGTGACCGCGGCGTCGCCGATGACGTGGAATCCCGCGGCGATGCCGGCTTCCGTGCAC
Source organism: Mycobacterium sp. (assembly GCF_035274705.1). GTDB lineage: Bacteria > Actinomycetota > Actinomycetes > Mycobacteriales > Mycobacteriaceae > Mycobacterium. Next base: position 79,927 of record NZ_DATENY010000037.1, read on the forward strand.
GCGTGCAGATGGGCAGAGATTTCGTCGGCGTCCAGGTAGCGGTTTCCAGTCCATTCAGGTGAGCAATCGGGAGCATCGGCGTAAGGGTGGTGCAGCCACGCAGTATGGGAGCCGAGGGCGCCGTCGACGAACAGGTCGCCGGCCAGTCCGCGTGCACCCGTGCGATCGATCAGCTCGACGGCCTGTTCAGCGCTGGTGACCTTCTCACCCCAGTAGCCGACGACCTCGACGCCGTGTTCGGTGTCGCGAAGTTCGCGCCAGTCGTCGATGCCTCCGATGTCGGGGCCAGCGCACTCGTGCACTGCGACGATGCCGAGCGCCGCCGCGGCGTCGAGTGCTGCCAGCCGGGCATGACGGCGCTGCTGAGCGGTCAGTTGGTCTCGGGCCGTCGCGCGCACCAGGTGATGGGCGTCGCTGGTCAGCGGCTGCTGGCGGGCGAACCCCTTTGCGTCTGTGAGCTGGGGCGCGAGCCGGCGCAATGCCGTCGAGGCGGCCGCCGAATGCACGTCGACGCGGGCCAGGTAGGCGGCCCGGTCACCGATCACGCTGTCGAGGTCATCTGTGCTGGGGGCCGCACGCTCAGGCCAACCCGATTCGTCCCAGCCGTGTCCCCAAATCGGGCCGCCGGGATGCGTACGGGCATATTCGCGGATCAGCTCTAGGCAGTGCCTCAGCGAGGTGGCCGCGCGAAGGTCGAGCCCGACGAGTGTCAGACCGGTGGCGGTGACATGGACGTGACTGTCGACGAAGGCGGGGGCGACGAAACCGCCGTCGAGGTCGACGATCTCGGCGTCGGGGAACTGGGCGCGGCCGGCGTCGTCGCTGCCGAGCCACGACACGACGCCGTCGCGAACTGCCATGGCAGTGGCGTCGGGCATCGCCGGGCTGTGCACTCGCCCGTTCAGCAGAAGGGTCGTCACTTACTCGGGTTTGCGCTCCACGGCCGGCGGTTCGACATCGACGACGTCGATGACTTCGCCGTCAATGTACTCACCGTTCCCGGCGGTGTATCGCGGGGCGGCGACGGTAACCAGTGGCATTCGGCGGGCGGCCATCGCGGTCACCAACGGTCGGGCGGCGACGCGGGTCGGCGGCAGCAGCAACAGTGCACCGAGCACCGAGCTGGCCAAGCCGGGGATGACGACGAGGACCGTGCCCAGTGCGACCAGCACGCTGTCGGTGGCCGCGCCCTGCACGGTGTGCACGGTCAGGCCGGACTGCAAGCGGCGAATATGGCTTTTGACCTGCGATCCGGCAAGTGCGAGCCCGAGGGTGAACGTCGCGAGCAGCAGCAAGACGGTCCAGCCGAATCCGATCGTCGACGCGAGCGCGACGATCACCCCCAGCTCGATGACCGTGTAGATCAAGAACAACCGCATCGCCATGTTCTGCCAACGCTTCGCGGGTCGCCGGGGTTCCTCGGGACCCGGTCGGCAATGCTGAAGTCGTGATCGAACTGGCGCGATACCAGGAGGGCCAGGCCGGCGTCGTCGTATCTCGCGACGGCGATGAGCTCGTGTTCTGGTCGGATTACGACGACTACGGCAAGTCGATCGTGTCCGAATCGCGCATCCCCGTCGCCGACTTCGTCGCCAAGGGTGAGGGGCCGTGGCCGTGGTTCGACTTGCGGGACAAACGCGAGGGCGCGCTGATGGTGCTCGATGCCCTCGGTGTCGAGCATCCGACGTGGACGAGGCCGTTGCCGCACGACGTGCTTGACCTGTTCCAGCGCGCCCATGCCGGAAGCACGACAGTCATCGAGCTGCTGGCGATGGGAGCCGAACCGGATCCGCTCGATCCCTGTGACGCATCGCCGCTTTGGTATGGCGTTCGTTCCGCCACCGCGGGCATCGTGGTCGCCCTGATCGACGCCGGCGCCGACGCGGGGCGGCGCATAGATCTGTCGGCGCGGGGCGAGAAGTTCACGACGATCCTGCATGAGATCGTCCGGCTCGGCCGCACGGTGGCGCTCAGTCACGCACTGGCCAGAGGTGTCCCCCCGGGGCTGCTCGACTCGGAGGGCGCGACTCCCCTGCACGTCATCGATTCGAACTACGACAACGTCAACCCGCAGATGGTCCGTGCGCTCGTGCATTCCGGCGCCGCGGTCGACGCCGCCTCGCCCAGCGGCACTCAGCCGATCGAGCAGGCCGCCCAACGGATCCTGCCCGCAACGGTTTCGGCGATGATCGAGCTTGGTGCCGATCCGGAGCGCGGCCTCGACGCGCTGATGTCGTGGTGGCCTATCGGCGTGCGCCTCTGGGGATACCGGGCCCATGACGTCTGCGACATGATCGACATCCTGCGCGCGGGCGGCGCTAAGCCGACCGAACGCCATCGTGAACTGGCGGCGAGCGCCGGAGCGTCACAGGTAGAAGAAGCCCTTCGCCGCTAGAGTCGCGCATGTGGTGGGCTTCTCGCGGTATGTCGCGATCGGTGACAGCCAGACCGAGGGACTCTGGGACGTTGACGACTCGGGTGCCCTCATGGGATTCGCGGACCGGCTGGCGGCAGCCATCGACGCGCTTCACCCAGGATTGGCGTACGCAAATCTGGCCGTGCGCGGCAAGCGAATCCGCGAGGCGCTCGACGAACAGCTGCCTCAGGCGCTGGCGATGGATCCCGACCTGGTCACGGTGTGCATCGGGATGAACGATGTGACGCGGCCGGGGCCGTATTTCGATCGAGCACTTGCCGATCTCGAGGACCTGCACGCGCGGTTGGCTCAAACCGGTGCGACGGTCGCGACGACCACCTTTCCCGACCTGGCCCGGATCCTGCCCATTGGCCGGGTGCTCGCCTCACGCGCGGTGAGGATCAACGCCACCATCAGGGCGGCCGCCGACCGACACGGCTTCGCGCTCGTCGACCTCTACAACGCGCCGTCGATGGCCGAGCCGGATACGTGGAGCGCCGATCGCGTACACGGATCGACGAAAGGCCACATCCTGTTCGCGGCTGCGGCCGCCGAGGCGCTGGGATTGCCTGGGAGCAACCATGATTGGGCTCACGCCGATGGCCAGGCCACGCAGCCGTCCATCAGATCACGCGCGTACTCGCAGGTGCTGTGGACCCAGAACATGCTCATGCCGTGGATCTGGCGGCATGCGCGGGGTCGATCCAGTGGCGACGGACGGGTTGCGCGTCGTCCGCGGCTCGAAGGCCTGCCGGCTCTAGAAACCGAGGATCGACAGCGGAATCGGCGAGTTGCCGTTCGCGATCGACGACACCGCCGCGGGACAGAACATTGATATCGCAATGCGGGTGAACATGGTCGCGGGCCCCAGCGACATTCCACCGGCCTCGGCGACCTTGCCCGCCACATCGGCGACGGTCTGGCCGGGGTTCGCCAGCATCGGGCAGACCTGCTGACCCAGCGCGGCGGCATTGGCCGGGTCGACGACACCGACGCCGGCATCTGACAGCGCGCCCACGAACGCATCTTCGGTCGAGTCGGCCTGCGCCGGCGCGGCCAGCACCGCGGATCCGGCGATCAGCCCAGCGGAGGCGACCAGGGCGATGGCATGTTTGCGGTGCACCGCTGAATCGTAGGGCCCCGGCGTCCGGGCCAGCTAAACGTGCACCTCAGACGCCGGTCCACGCGGCGTCAAGACGATCGGCGACATCGATGATCTTCGCCTTCTGCGACGCCGGGCTGTCGATCTCGCCCGAGACGTGTGCGGCGATGAACCGCTTGATCTCGGCGTCGATCCCGCCGATGATCCGCACGACCTCACCCCGCAGCGACTTGGAGGTCACGTGAATCGCGATGTCGGATGGCCGCGGCTTCTCGACGTCGAGAATGAGCAGCAACGGCTCGGCGGCGCGGGCGGTCGCGCGCAGCGCGATCTCGCCGAACACCATGAACTTCGGCTTGTCGATCCGCAGGTCGACGACCATGTCGATCTCCAAGGGAATCCGGATCGCGAAGGTGATCGTCTCGCCGAGCTGCCGTGTCACCCGCGGGTCTTGAATCCGGACTTTTGCGGTGACTTTCGCGATCTTCCCGGGCCCTTGACCCATCGGCCCCATTTCGAAGGCCTCTCCGGCGATCTCGGCGATTGCGCCGCCCACACGCTGCTCGGTCACGGCGATCTCGAAGAATCTGCGGCCGAATTCTTCGTAGGTCATGTAGTAGTCGTCGGCGTCCATCGTGCTGTTACCGTCTCACGTCCGCCCGCCCAACAGGCGCAACGGGGCCGAACCCGCCGGACGCCCGACTGGCCACTCCCTTTGCCCGCGCGCGATCCAGCTACGTTTTTGTCCTCGTCGATGTCATATTCGTCGTCGTCATCGTTGCGCGGAGTCGTGGCGACGGACGGCTGCTCGCGTGCTCAAACTGGCGATCGACGGCGGCTGGGTGTACTGGCACGAAGCGCAGGGCCAGCAGACCGAGGATGATCACCGACAACGCCGGTGCGCCCGAAACAGGGATGCCCACGGCGGGACCGACGGTCGATCCGCTCATCGCCGAGGCCAGGGCGAAGACGGCGACCACCCACGTGATGAGGCCGGTGACCAGTACGATCACCACGGCCACACTGATGCTGCGGGCCTAGCGCGGCGGTGATCAGCACGCCCGCGACCGCGATCTTGCGTGAGTCAGTCCTTTGCATGTCCGTCGGGTTGCCCGACTCGGATTCCGCGAAACGTGACGGGCCGCGCAATGATCAATCGCGATCGGAGAAGTAGCGAATCCTATTGATGGCAAACGGGTTTGCCGTGGCATCAGCTAGGAGGACGTCGCGGTCTCCCCCACGATCGACACCGACCACCAGATGAGGACCCGCGCTGATCAGCTTGTGCCAGCGCGCCCCGGCGAGACGTTGCAGCAGGTCTGTTGCGCTCATCGCAACATCGTCGCCTGCGGTGATGCGTGCACCCTTGGCGAGTCGTCGCCATAGCGCGACTTCGTTTCCTGCACGCGCGTCGGCCAAAAAATCGGTGAAGCGCTGTTTCCCAGTGGTTCCGATACCACGGAAGCCGGCGAGAAACCCCAGCGCGCCGGTGAAGCCCTGATTGGTAAGCAACCCCTTCGAGAGTTGCACACCGGCGGGAACGGCTCGTATACCGCCGCGCAGAAACTGGCCGATCATCGCAGGCAGCTCCCAAAAGGCATACAGCCGAGCGATTTTCAGTTCGCCGCCGTTGTCTTCAATGTCGTAGCGGAGGTAGATGGGAATCCGCAGCGTCGACGCTGGAGCCATGCGCACCTCGAGTTCGAGATCGCGGATCACCGTGGCCCCGACCACGATGTCGACGTCTCGATGAAAGGTGATGTCGCGTGGACCGATGAAGGTGTCGTAGAAACGCTTGATCGCCGGGGTCCCTTGATGCGGCTCGGATCCGACGGGGTCCTCCACCCGGGCATTCGGGGTGAACAGGCCGACCCAGCCGTCCCGGTCGTGTGCCCCAGTGGCCTGCGCGGACCGCTCGGCGGCCGCCAGGATGTCCGCGCGTGTAAACGCCATATGGGTTGCCTACCACCGTTGGTTCGGTGCAGTCGACTACTTCGCCGCGCGAGGGCACACTGTGATTACCGCAATGCAGCGGTGCAGGGCGTGAGGAGGAATCGCCATGAGCAGCAACGGCCCGTTCGGGATTGATCCCGAGGAGTTCGACCGCATCGTCCGTGAGGCGGGCGAGGGTCTGCGCGACGCGCTCGACGGAATCGGCCGATTCGTCACCACGTCCGGTGAACGGGCGGGCTGGGCGAGGATGTTCGACGAGTTCACCCGATCCTCGCGCGGCAAGAGCGAACCGGAGACGACGGGCGAGACCGGTGACGGTGTATGGGCCATCTACACCGTGGACGACGACGGTGGCGCCCACATCGAGCAGGTCTACCCGAACGAACTGGATGCGCTTCGCGCGAACAAGAACAACACCGACGCGACGCGCAAGGTGCGGTTCCTGCCGTACGGCATCGCGGTCAGCGTGCTCGACGCATCCGAGTAACTATTCGAACCACCGCCGGATACCGGCGAGCATCTCGGTGTGCGCCTTGACCGCCTCGCGCGTGGTCATCATCGCCAGAGGCCGAGGCGCTTCGATCCGCATGCGCTCGGTGAGTCGTGTGCCGTCGGCGATCTTGTCGAAGGTCACCGTGGTGCGCAGTCGGACTCGCGGAAATTGGCGAGCCTCGGCGAGCACGTCACCGTCGGCCGGAACGCACAGTTGCGCGACATAGCTGATTGGTAAGGCAAAGCGCCCCAGGGGGATTCGATCGCGGACGCGATAGGTCTGCACGTACCCGTCCGCAGTCTGATGGCGGCCCGTCTCGTTCACTGCAACCACCAGTGGATGTACCCGCTTGATGTTGTTCAGGTCGACATAGAAGTCGCGAACTTCATTGGGCGGTGCGGGGATCTCCTCGGTCAGCGTCCGCTCGACGCGTGTAAGGCGCAACTCAGGCCTGTGGCCGTGGCGTAGCGCCCAGCACGCGCGGGATGTCGGGCTTCATCTGCTGCAGCTGTTGGCCCGAGTAACCCCAGGCATGGATGCCGGCCGGGAAGTTGAACACAGCGGTGTTCGCGCCCGCGGCGATGTAGGCGTCGGCGAACGCGTGGTACGTGCCGATCGCCATCGCTGCCCCTCCATCAGTCGTTGCACCTAGGCCCCGACCCCCGCTTTGGCGGACGATACGTGAACGGCAGCCAGCACCAGGGGTTTTTCCGCACCCCGTGACAATCATTACTAAAACAACAAGAATGGCGTCCATGGATCGCGACCAGCTCATCGACCTCACGCGCCGCGCCGTGAAACTGGCGCGGGACAAGACAACCGACCTCACCCCGTCCGAGTACATGGTCGCGGCCGACACCTACACGTCGGCCGAGCGCCTCGCGCAGGACACGGCGATGCTGTTGGCCAGTCCGCAGTTGGTTGGGTACGCCTCCGAACTCCCCCGGCCCGGCACGTATTGCACCAAGACCGTGATGGGCCGCTCGGTGTTGTTGACCCGTGTGTCGGACGGAAGCGTCCGGGCCTTCGACAACATCTGCCTGCATCGCCAGTCGCAGATCGCCGAGGGATGTGGCGGTGCGCGGCGGCTGGCCTGTCCGTACCACTCGTGGACCTACGACCTCGACGGCCGCCTGGTCGGAGTGCCGGGCAAGGAAGGGTTTCCCGAAACACATTCTGGCTCAGCGCGTCTGATGGGTCTGCCGGCTGCGGAATGCGCAGGCTTTTTGTGGATATCCCTAGCCCGTGACGGCACGCTCGACATTCCCGCATTCCTGGGGCCGCTGGCTGACGAGCTAGAGTCCTGGGGCATCGGGCGATGGTCGCCGTTGGGTGAGAAGGTGTTGGACTGCCCGATCAACTGGAAGCTGGCGATCGACACGTTCGCCGAGAACTATCACTTCGCGACCGTTCACAAGTCCACGTTCGCGACCATCGCGCGCAGCAATTGCACGGTGTTTGATTCCTTCGGCCCGCACCATCGGCTTGTGTTCCCGCTCAACGGGATTCTCGACCTAGAGAACGTCCCAGAAGAACAGTGGGATCCGCTGCAGAACATGGTGGTCATCTACGCGCTGTTCCCGAACATCGTGTTGTCAGCGACCATCGCCAACGGCGAGCTATTCCGTGTCTATCCTGCCGACGTACCGGGACGCTCGATCACCGTGCACCAGAACTCGACTCCGCTGGATGTCTCCGACGAATCGATGGCCGCGGGCGCGGCGGCGGTCTTCGACTATGCGCATGCGACGGTGCGCGACGAGGACTACGCGTTAGTGCAGCGGCTACAGGCCAACCTCGAGGCCGGCGTGCGTGAGCATCTGGTGTTCGGCCGCAACGAGCCAGGCCTGCAGCACCGCCACGAAACATGGGCGCAGGCGATCGAGTAACTCAGGGTTGCGGGAGCTTGTCGGCGATCTCGGCCAATTCCCAATCCCTGTACAGCGCGAGGGTACGTTCATAGAACGCGAAGCCGCTCACCGGTTTTCCGCGTTGTGTGCCGCGGTAGCGGTACGGACCCTCCATATACTCGAGCGGCAGGCCGTGCGCTGGGGCGGGCACTAACGGCTCCCCGGTGAGTTCCAAGTCAAGCTTGCGGGATGTCAGACGATGGCGATCGGGCATGAACCGCGTCGCTGCCGGCGGCGGGACCAATGTGCTGATCGACTCGGGCCAGCGCACATAGCTGTCGACGCTGACCACTACATCATCGGTGTACTCGGGATCGGCCTCGGGCGCACTGGTCGTCGCCCCCGAAAATGGTTGGAGTGCATTGCGATCCGTGCGATCGAATTGCCGCCAGATGCTCAGGTCGACGCCGTTGTCGAGGTTGATCGTGCGCCATTCGTGCGCACGGGACCGGATATCGCCGTCGGGGCCGCCACTGTTTGCAATCAGCGGGAACCATTGCCTGTCGACATGACCGGTCGTGCCCGTGACCGTGTCCTGCACGTGTCCCCACGACAGCGTGCCGGTCATGGTCATGCGGGTCTGGAAGTAGGAGTACGTGTCGTTCTGGCCGAAGCATACGATCTTCCCGTTGTAACTGTCGCCGCCCAGTGGGACCGGGGCTCGGGTCGGGGTGACACGCAGGTCCAGACGCATGGTGACGCCGGCGTGATCGGTGCCGACGAACGCGACATCGTAGGTGTAGGGCAGCAACTCATTCTGCTCGCCACGGCACGTCCGCCAAATGGCCGTGCCCGCGCCACTCTCGTACGTCATGTCGAGGTGGCCCTCGGTGACGGCCAACTTCGGGCCAGCGCCGGAACGCAGGTTCATCCCCGGCATGTCGTAGTCCGTGTACGTGCCATAGGTGCCGTTGTCGAGGTCGAACAGCGCGAGCGTATAGAAGTCGGCGACGATCGACTGCCCCGGCCGGTTCTTGTTGAAGATCGTGAGGAACGCGAACTTCCGGCCGGTTGAACCCGTCAGCTCTCCGGCCAGAAACCAGGTGTCCGATTCGCATTCCGGGTGGTTCGCCTCGGCGGCCGGGAAGCTGAGCTGCGGGTCGCCGGGTACCAACTGGAACGGATATCGACGCCAGTCGTCACCCACAGTGGCCACTCCCAAAGGCTTTTTTGCTATGTTAGCAGTAATAGCAACTTTAGCGCGGGGACGGGCGGTGACGCCGTGGTAGAGGACGCCGACGAGCGGTTCCCGTTCGCCCCCTACCCCAAGGGCTGGTTCCAGGTCGCGTACAGCCGCGACGTCGAGGCCGGTCAGGTGATTGGCCTGCACTACTTCGGCAGACGGTTGATCGGCTACCGCGGCGGTTCCGGGACGCCGTACGTGCTCGACGCCTACTGCCCGCACCTGGGTGCCGACATCACCGTCGGCGGCACGGTCACCGAGGACTGCATCGTCGCGCGTTACACATTCTTCGTCCAGACCAACCCGGACAGCGGGGAGATGTCGCGGATGGGGCTTGGCTTCGCACGTGACTTCTGCAAGCAGATCGAACAGGACATCCCGATCTGGGAGAACAAGATCTATCGAGAGCGTCCGCAGTTGGCGCGTGGCGAGAGTGCGATCAGCGAATTCCGCGCCTGGGCGTGGCAGTCCTGCTTGGAGGCATTGGCATGAGATCGCTTACGTACGACCAGCTTTACATCGGCGGCCGCTGGCAGGCTCCGTCGAGCGGGCGGCGGATTTCGGTCATCTCGCCGCACACAGAAACGTCCATCGGCGAGACACCGGAAGCGACACCGGAGGATGTCGACAAGGCGGTCAAAGCCGCCAGGCTGGCCTTCGACGAAGGGCCGTGGCCACGGCTGAGTGTGCCGGAGCGGATCGAGAAGATCGAAAAGCTCGCCGCGGTCTACGCCAGCCAGACCGATGAGATGGCTGACCTCATCACGGCCGAAATGGGTTCCCCGAAGAGCTTCAGCAGGCTGGGCCAGGCGACCGGCGCGGTGGCGCAGATGCATTTGACCATGGCGACGGCGCGCGAATTCCCGTGGGCCGAAAGGCGACCAGGTCTGTTCGGCGAGGTTCACATCCGCCGTGCGCCCGTCGGAGTCGTCGGGGCGATCGTGCCGTGGAACGTGCCGCAGTTCCTGATCATGCCGAAGCTGATCCCTGCGTTGATCGCGGGCTGCGCCGTCGTGGTCAAGCCGGCGCCCGAAACCCCTTTGGATGCCTTGTGGCTGGCCGAGATGCTGGAAGAAGTCGACTTGCCCGAAGGTGTGGTCTCGATCATCCCGGGCGGACGAGAGACCGGTGAGGCGCTCGTCCGTCACCCTGGAGTGGACAAGATTTCGTTCACGGGTTCGTCAGCGACCGGGCGACACATCGCCGCGCTGTGCGGTGAGCAACTCAAGCGGGTCAGCTTGGAACTCGGCGGCAAATCGGCGGCCATCATCCTCGACGACGCCGACATCGACTACACGGTCAAGCATCTGAAGATGGCCAGCCTGATGAACAACGGGCAGGCGTGCGTGGCGCAGACCCGGATTCTGGTCAGCGAAGGACGCCACGACGAAGTGGTCGACGCACTCGTCGACATGATGTCGGGCCTGCAGATCGGTGACCCGGCCGACGACGCGACCGACATCGGACCGCTTGTCGCGCAACGCCAGCAGCACCGCGTACAGGGCTACATCCAGGCCGGTGTCGCCGAGGGTGCGCAGATGGTCCTCGGCGGAACCGATAAGCCGTACGACCGGGGGTGGTATGTCCAGCCGACGCTGTTCACGAATGCGACGAACCAGATGAAGATCGCCCGTGAGGAGATCTTCGGACCGGTGCTGACCGTGCTCAAGTACTCCGACGAACGCGACGCCGTTCGCATCGCCAACGACAGCCAGTACGGGCTGGCGGGCTCCGTATGGACGGCAGATGTCGCGCACGGCTTGGAGATCGCCTCTGAAATCCGTGCAGGCACCTACGGCATCAACATGTACACACTCGATACCAGTTGCCCGTTCGGCGGATTCAAGCAGTCGGGCATCGGACGCGAGTTCGGGATGGAGGGGCTCTCGGAATACGTCGAGCTGCAATCGACCGTCAGTGCGGGCAAGCTGCCGGAGCACACGTGCTAGCGGGGCAGGCGGGCGGCCAGATTGTCGGCCGGATGACCGTCGAGCGCCGAGCGAAGGACGTATACCTAGATCTCCTTAGCGAGAAGTTCGACACCATCGAGAGGCTGACGAAAGTCCTCAACGGCTAGGGACCAGTGTCGTGAGTCGTCGATTCCGCGCCGTTTCTTCGCATTTGCGGTGAGACCGCAGTTGTCGTGGAAAAGTGCGAGTAGCGGCCACGATGACTACAGTCTCGACAGTTCTGCATGCCCCGCGTTCGTCGGAATCTGCCACAGAACTCGTGACTCACGACACTAGGACATCTCCACCGTTACCTCAGCGGGGCAACACAAGTCACCGCGCTGGTTGTGCAGCGAGATTTCGAGATCTACCAGACAGCGTCCTGCTTCGCGTCGCTTGTCGACCACCCGGCCGCGCCCGACCATCGAGTCGCCTGCATAGATCGACCCGACCAGCGTCACCTTACGGCGCACCACCCTGCTGTACGGCCCGGCCCAGTCGGTGGCAATGCGGTCGATGAACCCTGCCAGATGCATGGTGTTCACAAAAATCGTCGGATGGCTATATGTTTTGGCGTATTCGGGATCATAGTGCCACGGGATGTAATCCCACGTCGTAGCTGAATTCATCACGACCCGTTGATAGCTGATCTCGTCGACCACCTCGGGGAGGTCGGTCGGCACGGCGATCTCGTCCCAGGTCATGATTCGCGCGCCGGGGTATAGCGGAACAACGTGTTGCGAATCGTGGCTACGGGTGTGCCGTCATCGCGGTAGTAGGTCTCCAGCGTCTCAACGAAATGCCCTGCGCCCAGCCGCGTCGTCTTCAACGGCGACACCGATGTCAGCTCCTCCACGACGCTGAGCCGATCCCCCTCCAGGATCGGCACCGGGAATTCGGCATCGTTGGAGGCATTGATGATCGCGATGCCGGGCAGCGGGACGCGAATCGCGATCGACGCCGTGGGCCTCTCGCCAATGGGTTCCCACGGCGGTGGCATCAGTAGGCCGGTCAGCAGCGCAGGCGGCGCGACGAGCCCGCCCCACACCCGTTGGGCGAATTCCGGATCCCAGTACGCCGGATTGGGATCGCGCACCATCGCGGCGAAGTGCTGGATGCGGGCCCCGCTCACCGCCGTCCCCGCGAACCTGGGCTTTGCGCGCATGCCGACCATGCGCAAGGCGTCTTCGTAAGCGCCGTAGGCGAATTCGTAGCCGATACTCACAACGGCAGCGCACTCTCACGCGGGACGAGATCCCATTCGAGTTCACGCGACGTGAAGTACCAGCCACCACGCTCGTAGATGAGTCGGTCCCGGTATGTGCCGGTCGCCTGCAACGCGTTGTTGCGGAACAGCAGCGCGACGCACCCCTGTGTCGCGTCGACGCCGTCGACGCTGATCTCGTGGTCGACCGTTGTCAACCGCTGGCCGTTGCCGCCGTCGAAGGCGGCGCGCAAATCGGTGTACGTCTCCCCCGCCCGCGTGAAGCTCGCCCCGGCGTGGCGGAAGGTGGCGATCCAGCCGGCGAGATCACCCGACGAATAGAACCTGTTGAATCGTGCGTCCAGATCGAGAATGGCTGCGCGGCCGGCCAATCCGGCCAGCATGTATTGCTGTTGGTAAGTCATGCTCATCTGCGATCTCCTCTAGCGGCTCACCACGTAGCCGTGTGCTTCACGGTCCCAGGCGCCCGCACCCAGTCCTCTGGTGCGCAGTACGTCCTTGCGCACGCGGCCGATCACGTTCTTCGGAATTTCGTCGAGCACCTCGAGATACCGAGGCACGCAAAAGTACGGCATTCGATCCGAACAGAAATCCAGAAGCTCGACGTAATCCACGGCGGCACCTGGCCGCAACGTGACAACCACGAGGATGTCATCCTCGCCGAGCTCGCTGGGGATGCCGACCGCGGCGGCCTCCAGCACGGCTGGATGGCGCATCACGGTCGCTTCAACCTCGACCGACGACACATTCTCGCCGCGTCTGCGCAGCGAGTCTTTGACCCGGTCCACACAGGTCAGGTTCTGATCGTCGTCCACGAAGCCGAGGTCGCCGGTGCGGAACCACTCCGGGTGCGGATCCACGCGTAACCCCGGCCCGCCGGACGCGGACGACACATACCCCTCGCTCATCGCATGTGTGATCCGCGCCCGGCAGGCGATCTCGCCAATCTCCCCCACCTGCAACGGGTTTCCCTGATCATCCAGGATGCTCACGTCGAGGGCCGGGTTCACGCCTCCCGATGTGCCCGGCACGCCGTCATCGGACACCGCCGTGTATGCGATCGGGAATGCCTCGGTCATCCCGTACATCGTCACCACGCGGCAACGGTAACGCCGCTCGATGCCTCGGTAGATATCCGCCGCGATCGGCGCCGCGGACAAAAACCGCAACGGCACGTCGGTGTCACGCGGATCGACCGGCAGATTCCACAACATCGACACCATCGCGCCCGCGCCTGCGAAACCCGTAGCACCGCAGGCCCGTATCTCGTCCCACACCTGCGTCGGATGAAACCCCGACGCGAGCACACTGGTGCCCCCGGTCAGCAATGGCACCAGGACGGTCGGGGCCGCGCTGAGATGAAACAGCGGCATCGCAGTCCACAGCACATCGGCCGCACCGAACTCCCACGCCGACGCGACGGTCTGTGCGGCATTGAACAGATAGGGCCATGTCGTCGCGACAGCCTTCGACGGTCCGGTGGTTCCCGAGGTGAAGAACAACGCGCCGACGTCGTCTGGTCCGCTCGGTGGCCCCTGAGGCGGCGCACTGGATGCTTTGCGTAGCCGATCTGTGAGTGAATCGCCTTGAATCAGAGTTGATCTCAGCGTCATGACGCTGTCGGTTACTTCGTCCAGCCGAGGATGTCGCTCGCGGTCGGTAATCACGACCTTGGCCTGCGACAGCCGCAGCGCATGCGACAGGAAGTCGCCCTTGCTGGCGGCGTTCACCGCCGCCGTGACCGCGCCGATCCGTGCGGCACCAAGCCAGAAGTACACCCACTCTGGACACGTGCCCGTGAACAGCGCGACGGTCTCGCCACGCCCGACCCCGAGTCCGGCGAGCACGTTGGCGGCGGCGCAGGACCTGTCGCGCATCTGTGCAAATGTCACAGGACTGCCTGCGATAGACATCATCACGCGGTCGCCGAACTCTTCGGCGCGGCGATCGAGCGCAGCCGCAACGGTCAGACCGCCGTCGGGCATCACACCCTCGCTGCTTGATCTGGACCCGGGTCGCTTCGCTCCTGCCCACCGGCCGGGTCGGGTGCACCGTCGGCCGTGTATCCGAAATCGTCTGGTGACGGCTCGGTTCCTGGATAGAAGCGGTGCGCCCAGCGGCGCAGCGCGGCATAGTCGCGCGCCTCCTCGGGGGCGAGATTGGGCTTCTCGAGGTACTTCATGTTCTCCCAGGTGAAGAAATCCTGTTTGATCACTTCTTGCTGCAGCTGCAGGAACTTGGCCGCGCGGCCGGTTGGCTTGTCCCCCGTGTCACCGGGCTCGCGGATCGACGCCTGCGTGTAGAAGTAGTCGGTGTAGTCCTCGTCGACCGGCGTCTGACCGGTCACCTGAACGGTTGCGACCAGGTCGGACGGGAACCGTACGACGCCGAGACCCAGTGAGTAGTTGTCGTAGACGATCTTCGCGTCGACCTCACCGTTGGGCGTCAGCCACGTCTTCTCCCGTCCCCCACCGAAATTCGCATTGACGGTTGCATGAAGGTGGTAGCCAGTGACGTCGAATGCGGCCGTGTTCGCCGGGTTGGCCGCCTTGTGCACGTACTGCACGTGGTACGGGTCGGCGGCGTTCTCGATGATCATCTGCGCGTGCACCTTGACCCGGTTCACCATCCGGGTGTGCGGGTGCAGCGGGTAGTACTCACCGGTTTCGAGTTCGGCCAGCACAGGCGGTTGCCAATAGGGTGCGCGGCCGTGGCGTTCGTGCCACGCCAGGATGAAGCCGTACCACTCCACGCTGGGGTAGGTGCGGATACGGACATTCTGCTTGCACCCGATCTTGCTGTACGGGATCAGGGCGTTGGTGCCGTCACCGTTCCAGTGCCAGCCGTGCCACGGGCAGACGATGTGTTCACCCTCGACGGTGCCGCCGACCCCGATGTTGGCGCCAAGGTGCTGGCAGTAGGCATCCAGGACGTGGATCTGCCCGGATGCGGTCCGGAAGATGACCAGTTCTTCACCGAAATAGTGGGCGCGCTTGACCTGGCCCGCAGTCAACTCCGAGGCGAAGCCGACGATGAACCAGCCCGTCGGGAACCGGTATGTCGAGAGGCCGATGCCGCTCGGCCCGAACTCGCGCTCCGACGGATCGAGGGTCGAATCAGAAACCGAGTCCGTCATACGTTCTCCATCCGCGCAGAACTGGGCGGTTCGCCGAACCTGCCTGTTGCCTATTTTTACTATTTTAGGCATTCTAGGTCAAGGTCAGCGAAGTGAGGACCGGCGGCGGACGTGAGGAGCACCGAAGACAAGATGGGGCCCACCGCCACACCGGTCGATCTATCCGATTTCGCCTTGTGGCGGAACGGTTTTCCCGACGACCTCTTCGTCCAGCTGCGTCGCGACCGGCCGATTTTTCATCATGAGCTCACCGACGGAGTAGCCAAAGCCGTCCAGCGCGACTTCTGGATGACGACCAAGCATCGCCACGCCCAGCGGATTCACCGCGACACGGATTCGTTCACCGCCGTCGACGGCCCGCTCATCCAGCCGATCGACGTGATGACGTCATTCCCGACCATCATCCACATGGATCCGCCTGATCTGATCAAACGGCGCAGGATCATGTCCCACGCGTTCACACCACGCGCGATCGGCAAGCTCGAGGAGGGTATCCGTGCGCGTGCCGCCTCGATGATCGACGGGCTACTCGCTGCGGGCGGCGGTGATTGGATCGGCGACGTCGCCGACGTGCTCCCGATGTCGGTGATCGGCGACATCATCGGCATCCCTGATGGGGATCGGCCGGACGTCTTCGACACGCTGGACCGCATCCTGTCGGCCAACGAGCCGGACTCGCAGTTGACCGAGCATGACCAGCTCGAGCTCTTCGGCAAGGTCTTCTCGTACGCGCTCGAGCTCACCGCGGAGAAGCGGCGAAGCCCGGTCGACGACATCTGGAGCATGCTGACGTCCGCGGTGATCACCGAGGAGAACGGCGAGCAACTATCTCTGCCCGCCAACGAACTCGAGATCTTCTTCTTCGTGCTCGCATTCGCGGGAAGTGATACGACGAAGAACGCTCTGGCGGCCGGCTTACAGGCGTTCGTCGCCAATCCCCGGGAGATCGAGCGCTATCGCGCCAACGAGGCGATCCGGCCGACGGCGGTCGAAGAGGTGCTGCGCTGGTCCACGCCCGTCGCGTTCTGGACTCGCACCACCAAGGTCGACGTCGAGATGGACGGTGTCATCATCCCCAAGGGCGATCGGGTGGTGTCGATGTTGCGCTCGGCCAACCGCGACGAAGAGATTTTCGAGGACCCGTTCACATTCGACATCGGCCGGGCCGACAACCCGCACGTCGCATTCGGTGGAGGCGGGCCTCATCATTGCCTGGGCGCGATGCTGGCGCGCGCCGAGATCCGCGCGGTGCTCGACGAATTACTTTGTCGCGCCGACGACATCAGCCTGGGCGCGCCTAAGGTGACTTACCCGAACCTGACGAACAACATGTCGATCTTCGACGAGATGGCGATCTCGCTGACCCCGCGCTGAAACCCTCATGATCCCTTCGGGCGGGTGCCGATGACACCCTGTTCGGCGAGCTGCTCGAGTTCGGCGTCTGTTAGCCCGCACAATTCGGTAAGCACCTCGGCGTTGTGCGCCCCCAGGGTTGGCGGTGTACGAAACAACCACTTGTCAGCGCCTTCGAGCCGGGCGAACGGAGGCGTCGGGTAGAGGCCCGGACCGGTGCGCGGATGCTCGAGGCGTTCGAAGAACCCGCGATGGCCTAGCTGTGGATTCTGTGTCACCAGCGAGGGGGACACAACTATAGCCACTGGAATACCTTCGGCAGCAAGACTTTCCACGGTAGTGTTGCAATCCTGCACGCGGAGCCACTCGTCAAGGCGGGCGTGGCCGGTCAAGTCCGCCAACGCGCGCCGCTGCTCTCCGGTGCCGCCGCTGATTGCGATCCAGTTGTCGTCGCCCTGGCACTGATAGAGATCCTGCATCGCCGTGGTGTGGCCACGGTTACCCCGGCGGGAGACGATCTCTCCGAACACCTCGAATTCGATTGTCTGGATGGCGGTGACGTTCAGTACCGTCTCGATCATCGGTACTTCGACGAGCTGACCACGACCCGTGCATTCGGCGAACTCCAACGCAGCCAGGAGTGCGAACGCGGCGTGCGCGCCAGCCAGCGGATCACAGGCACCGCGTGGCGCTATCGGCGGCCCGTCGGGTAGGCCGGTCACCCAGGCCAGTCCCGCGATCTGCTCCATCGTCGGCGCGAAGCCGACGCGATCGCGCCACGGACCCGTCAATCCGAACGCCGGCATCCGCACCGCAACGAGCCTGGGATTGAGTTCGAGCAGCACGTCGCCGTCAAGCCCGAAGTGATCCATCACCCGCGGCGAGAAGTTCTCGATCACCGCGTCCGCCTGGCTCACCAGCTTCTTGAACAGCCGGATGCCGTCCTCGGATGCCAGATCCAGCGTCACAGAACGCTTGTTGGTGTTCATCGCCTGGAAAACCCAGCCGTACTCCCACCAGTCGTCGACGTCGGTGCGCATGCCGCCGGAGTAGCGGATGCCGTCGGGGCGCTGGATGGACTCGATCTTGATCACATCCGCGCCGAAGGCCGCCAACGAATGCGTCGCTGACGGCCCCGCCCAGAACGCAGTCAGGTCGATGATCCGCACGCCGGCCAAAGGTAGCGCGCTCGACGACGTGGGAGCCGCCAAGTCTCTTGGCGCCCAGACGAAGTCGCCAGCATTGCCGAGTGTGGGTGCCTCTCGAACAGGCGCCGGCGCGGCGGCCGACATCAGCCACGGCGGACGCGGCTGACGGAACCCTGCCGGGTTGCCGACGTACACACCGCGCTCGCGCAAGTGATCCATCTGCGGGATGGTCGAACCGTTGCCCAGCGGAGCGATCGGCAACCGGAACAGTTGGCCCAGTTCGACGATCTCGTCGACCGTGCGTTCGCGCATCCAGGGGTCGGTCCGCTCCCGTATCCAGTCGCGGTAATCCCATCGTCCGATCTGAAATCGCAGATCGGGAATCTCGGTGAATTCCGGACAGTCCACCATCGCAGCGAAGTCCAGCCACTGCTGCCCCGTCACCATGCTGATGCCGACGTAGCCGTCCTTGGCGGGCTCGATCGAGGGCACCTCCACGGAGCGCTTGATCGGAGGAACCTGGAGCAGCTGCGAGTGCAGCCATTCACTGCTCTGCATCAACGTGATCGCCTCGAGCATCGACATGTCGAGGTGCCCGCCTGGGCCACCATGGCGCACCCGGCGACGCAGGGCCAGTGCCCCGTACGCCGCGAAAGCGCCGCCCATGTACTCCCCCAATTCCCCGCCGATCGAAATTGGCGGGCCCTGCGGATCGCCCCGGAATCCAGTCAATCCCGACCACGCCTGCAACGTGAACTCGGTTGCGGCGCGTTCTGACCACGGTCCGGTCCAGCCGAAGTCGGAGATGGTGACCACCACGCAGTGCGGCGAAATGTCGAGCAGCCGCTCAAGATCGATGCCGCGGGCGTTCGCCGATTCGTGCGTCCCGGTCACGATCACGACGTCGGCACGGGTGATCAGCTCGTCGGAAAGTGTTGTCACGCTGCGCTTTCCGGCGTTGAGATAGCTGAACAACGGCGCATCGGCGCCGCTGATCGGCGCCGCACCCGTGACGGTGAAACGGCGCAACGGGTCTCCGGTGACCGGCTCCACCTTCACCACATCGGCACCGGCGTCGACGAATAGCTTGCCGCAATACCCGCCGGCGATCCGATCGCTGATCTCGACGACGCGCAGATCACTCAGCGGGGTAGGTGCTACGGCGCTCACCCGCACGTCCTCCTGGAGGGTTTTTTGCCATATTAGTTACTTTTGACAGATACGGGACAGTGCAGCGCAAATGCACCGCTTTCACTGTTAATATTGCTAAGACATGACAACACTGGGAATTGGGCCCGAGGCACGGCGTCGGTTGTCGGCGCGCCGCACGGCCGAGATTGTGGCCGACGAGCTTCGGCGCCAAATCATCGACGGCGAGCTGTCCGACGGCGATCTGCTGCCGCGCCAAGAGGTGCTCGTCGAGCAATTCAACGTCAGCCTGGTGTCGCTGCGGGAAGCCTTGCGAATTCTTGAAACCGAGGGTCTGGTGTCCGTGCGCCGCGGCAACCGCGGTGGCGCCGTTGTACATGCGCCCGCGAAAGCCAGCGCGGCCTACATGCTCGGGCTGTTGCTGCAAAGCGACTATGTGCCGTTGGCCGATCTCGGGACCGCATTGCAGGAGCTGGATCCGATGTGCGCGGCGCTGGCCGCCAAGCGTCCCGACCGTGGCGAAACGCTGGTTCCCAAGCTCAAGGAACTCAACGAAGCGATGGCCGAACACATCGAGGACGGCGCCCGGTTCACCGAAATCGGCGGCCAATTTCACGACGAAATTGTGCGCGGCTGCGGCAACCACACAATGATCGCGGTGGTCGGCAGCCTGGAAACGCTGTGGAGCAGCCACCTGCAGTGGTGGGCCGACGAGACCGCGGCCAGAGGCGAATACCCATCGATAGGCAAGCGCCGTATCGCGCTCGGCGTACACAACAAGATCGCCGACGCTATCGAAGCCGGCGATGCCGACCGTGCCCGCAAATTGTCGGCGCGCCATCTCGCCGACACCCAAACATTCTTCCTTGCAGCCGATCCCGAGCAGCGGATCGTGGCTCTCTCGCCGCAAGCGTTGGCGCGGCGCCAGCGCTGAAGGGTCCGGCGTGCGAACGGCGTTGGTCACCGGCGGCAGCGGGGGCATCGGAAAGGCCTGCGGGGCCAAGCTGGTTGAGCTCGGCTATGACGTCATCCTCACCGCAAGGCGTGAAGAACCATTGCGTGCCGCCGCCGAACAGATGGGCGCGCGGTATGTCGTCGCCGACGCAACCGACCCGGAAAGGTTCGAGCCGGCCGTACAAGCGGCCGGTGAGATCGACTTGCTCGTCCATGCCGCGGGCGTCCTAGGCGGAACGTACGCGCGCAAACAGACTTTCGAGCAGTGGCGGGCGACGATATCGGCGAATCTGGACTCGTGTTTCATAGTGACATCGGCGGCCCTACCCAGAATGAAGGCGGGTTCGCGAATCGTGTTCATCTCGTCGTCGGCGGCCCACGAACCGATGCGGGCACGCACGGCCTACTCGGCGTCGAAAGCAGGCATGAACGCGTTCGCGCTGGCGCTGGCTCAGGAGGTCGACCGCGACGGGATCAACGTTCACATCGTCACGCCCGGACCGGTGGAAACCGAGATGCTGCAGGATGTGCCGTTCGAGATGTACGCGATACGCGCAGCTGACGTTGCCGAAGCCGTCGCCTGGTTGGACACAGTCGATCCGTCGGTTGACGTGCCGGAGATCAGGCTGCACGCCGTCACGCGGGGCCCGTCGGCGCGTCAACCGGTCGTGCCGCTCGAGGTGGAGCGCCGTATCCCGAAGCGGACGCATTAGGCGCGGCGGGGTCGAAACTGCGGCAATGCGAACTCTTCTCGCTGTTCGAACACGACCTCCATCGGAAGTCCGCAACAGAGTTCGTCCGGGTCGGCTTCGACGATGTTCGTCAAGATCTTCACCCCCGGTGCATCGTCGAGCTCCGTCAGGCCGATGATCATCGGCACGGCGTCGACAAAGCCCGGATGAAATGGCTGGTGCAGGATCGTGAACGCGAACAATGTCCCGCGGCCGCTGACCTCGACGGCGACCGGGTCGCCGACGTCGTCGCCGGGACCGCCCGGCACCTCCGGCACCGGGCTCGGCGGATGCTGCAGGATGTCGGTGCCCTCGAAGCCCTGGACCGCCAGCTTGCCCGCTTTGGCGTAGTCCCAATAGAACTGGGTGACCGGGTCGGGTATCGGCACCGGACGAACGTTGAGTTCCATTACTGCCCTTCGTTATCGGTCAGGTGGACCTGCGACTCCATATGGTGGACGATCCGGTATTGCTCGTCGCGGCGAATGAGCACCCAGGTGATCCAACTGGTCCCGGTGTGCTCGAAGTTCGATTCCCGGCCGGTCAGCCGCCACCGGCTGAGCAGCACCGCGCGCACGACGGCATCGTCGACCACATCGAACGCGTGCAGTGTCGACGACACGGATGCCATCTTCACTCTGCTCGCGACGCGCGCCCAATGCCGATCAAGCTCGTCGTTGCCGATCAGTGGTACCGCGTATTCGTCACCGACGTAGATTGGCCGCGGGTCGTCACGCTCCCAAAGATCCGCCAGCCCAGCGAAATCCAGGCTCGACCAACACTTGTCGTATGCCCGGACCAAGTCGGACACGTCAGGCGCTGGCTGGCTGTTCACCCGGGAGCGCCTTGACCGTCGAGGGCAGGCCGTACAACGCAGTGGCGTTGCCCCGCATGATCCGCTCACGCTGGTCGGCCGGGAAACGCCTTATCGCCCAGTCGGGCGAGTCGTAACTCCAGTGCGGATAATCCGTGGAGAACATCAGGTTGTCGCCAAGATCCATCATTTCCAGGTATTCCCGGTACATTCCGACGTTGACATCCTCCAGCGGCTGCGTGGTGAACCGCACATGCTCGCGGACGTACTCCGACGGCTTGCGGCGCACATGGGGCAGATCGCCCTTTCGCTGCTCCCAGATCCGGTCCATTCGCCAGATCACCGGCATCGCCCAGGTGAAGCCGCCCTCGACGAACACGACTCGTAGCCCGGGGTGCCGGTCGAATGCGCCGTCGAACACCAGGCTCATCAGATGCGACACGTACAACAGCGGCCACGACGCGAAGAAGTCATGCCAGTGCGCCGGGTTGCCCACCGGGTAGAGCGGTATCAACTCGAACGGCGTCTGGCTCATCAGGTGGGTGGCAACCGGAAGGCCGTGGCGGGCAGCGGCTTCGTACAGCGGATCGAAATGCGGGCTGCCGAACGGGATTCCCCGCGTCTGGGGCGTCATCAGGACCTCGGCCATGAACGGGTGACCGGCCCAGCGTTCGATCTCTCGCGCGGCAGCGTGCGGATCCTGCGCGGTGACGCTGATCGCGCCCCGCCAGCGCCCGTGCCAGTTGTTATCCCCGAGCCACACGTCGGCCAGCCAGTCGTTGTGGGTGGCCTTGAGAATGTGTTCGGCCTGCGGCAGCTGTGCATCGCACATGGGCTCGAGCATTGCGATGCTCACTCCGGCGTCGATCAGCAATTGCTTCGCCGCGAAATCGGGATCGCTGCCCGCGACTCCCCCTCCCGGCGGGGCCGCGTCGACCCGAAGTGACATGGTCTTGTAGGAGTCCGGCGTGTCGTAGAAGTGCGGCACCGGCGAGACCGCATTGCCCGTCGGCCAGAGCTTGTCCTTCCATTCGGCCGGCGCGTATGACTTGAGCACCTCGGCCGATACCGGCAACGGATGCACGTCGGTGTCGACGATCGTCACCGCGATGTCCTGCGCGACGGAGTCGTTTGTACGTTCTTCTACAGTCGTCATGCGAGACTTCCTTCGGTTGCCGCTACCCCGTAGAGGTCACTTGCATTGCGCCACAACACCTTTTCCCGCTGTGCATCATTGAGCCCCGCGGCCACGTCGTCAGGCTGAGACGTCGCCCAGTGCGGGTAACTTGAGCCGTACATGAGCAGATCGGCCTTGTCGGTGAAATCCAGCCACCGCTCAGCGTGGCTCGTGTCGGTCGGCCCGTCGAACGCCGACGAGCAGAACCGTACGTGATCGCGCAGGTATTCACTGGGATAGCGGTCGACCCAAGGGGTTTGGTCCCGCATCGACATCCAGAACGTGTCGAGCCGCCACATCAGCGGGGTGAGGATGTCGTAGCCGCCGTCGGTGAAGACAAACCGCAGACCGGGAATCCGCCCGAGTGTTCCCTCGATGATCAGCGTGGCCAGGTGCACGAACGAGTTCAGCGGCATGAACGCCGCATATCCGGGGTAGGTATACGCGTGACCCGCGAACGTCGGCGCGTGATCGACGCCGTTGCCGCCGTTGATATGCGCCGCGACCGGCAGGCCGTGGGTGGCCGCCGCTTCCCAGATCGGATCGAACATCGGCTTGCCGTAGGGCTCCCGCGACTGCAGCGGGATGCCGACCTGAACCATCTTCGGATGCTCGGCCAGCCGCTCGATCTCCGCGACCGCTCCCCTGACGTCCTCGGGGTTGACCCGAATCGTGCCGAGGAACCTGCCCGTGTCGTCGGGTTCCAGCCAGCGATCGAGCAGCCAGTCGTTGACCGCAGCACAGATGCGGCTGTTGAGCAGGTAGTCGGCGATGTTGCCACGGGTCAACGGATTGAGGATCGCGTAGTCGACCCCGCCTTCGGTGAACAGATGCCTGTAGACGGTGTCCGGGTCGGAGCCCGGGTAGTGATCGCCGTAGAGGTCCTGGCGGTAATCCCCGCCGGGCGCCTGGTACCACTGCTGCTCGACATCCGGAATGGACCGCAGCTTGTGGGCAGAGGATAGATATCGACGGATCTCCGCGTTGTAGCGGAAATGCGGCTGGACGTTCGCGTCGATGACAGTCATGCCGTGAGGTACACCTGCCCGTCGGTGACATCAACCTCATAGGTGCGCACCCGCTTTCGCGGATCGGCGAGGTTCACCCCGGTCGTGATGTCGAACTCCCAGTTATGCCACGGGCATCGCGCGATCCGTCCCTCGCGCACTCGACGCAGCTGATCGGGCATCTCGGGAGCGAATTCGTTGGTGCCGACGACATAACCCGCACACAGCGGAGCCCCCTCGTGCAAGCAGTAGTTCGCGATCGCATACAGCGAGCCGTCGATGTTGTAGACACCCACGCCGAACTTGCCCGCCTCTACCAGTTTCATACTCCCCGGAGGCAGATCCTCGATCGCACACACGGGCCGACGCTGCATCATGTCCCTTCGGTTTCCTTGACCTAGAATACCTAAAATAGTAAAGATAGGGAGACAGCGCCGCTAGACGCGGCTGCCCGGGAGGCACACGTGACGATCAGCGCCGATTCGCACGACCAGCCGCGCGCCCCAGACCTGGTAGCCGATCCCTACGCGTTCTTCGAATACATGCGCAAGACCGAACCGGTGTGGCGCGGCACGATAATGGACACCTCCATGTCGCCGCCCGAGATGCTGCCGGTCGAGGAATGGACGCTGTTCGACTTCATCAGCGTGTTCGCGGCCTTCCGCGATGACGAAGTGTTCGGTTCGGAGCAATACAACAACACGATCGGCCTGGTCTTCGGCCCGACGATTCTGGGCATGCACGGCAAACAGCACCACGATCATCGAAGCCTGATCTCAAAGGCCTTCCGACAGAGCGCGCTGGAGCGGTGGGAACCGGCGGTGATCGATCCGATCTGTGACCACCTGGTGGACGACATCAAAGACGACGGCGCCGCCGACCTGATCACCGCCATCACACTCGAATTCCCTACCCGTGTCACCGCTGAACTGTTGGGACTGCCGGAGGAAGACCTCGACCTGTTCCGGCGGTTGTCCTTCGATCTGATCTCGATATACATCGACATCGAGGCGGGGTTGAACGCATCCGTCGAACTGCAGACCTATTTCCAGCAGCAGGTCGATCAGCGGCGCAGCAAGATGACCAACGACGTCATCGGCGATCTGGTCGGCGCCGAGATCGACGGTGAAAAGCTCACTGACGAGGCGATCATCTCGTTCCTGCGGCTGCTTCTGCCTGCGGGACTGGAGACCACCTTCCGGTCGTCGAGCAATCTGCTCTATCTGCTGTTGACGCACCCCGATCAGTTGGCGGCACTCCAGCGCAACCGTGACTTGATCCCGGCAGCGATCGAAGAAGGCATCCGGTACGAGACGCCGCTCGTCAGCGTCCCGCGCACCACCACCCGACCCGTGGAGATCAACGGCGTGCACATCGGAGAGGGCTCGCAGGTCAACCTGTGCATGGGCTCGGCCAACCGGGACGAAGCACGGTGGCCCAACGCCGACACCTTCGACATCCACCGGGCCCGGCGCGCGCACGTCTCGTTCGCAGGCGGCATTCACAGTTGCCTCGGCATGCACCTGGCCAGGGTCGAAACGCGGGCAATGCTGAACAGCCTTTTCGATCGCGTGACCGACTTACAGCTGGTGCCCGATGCGGACGCCAAGATCGTCGGCATGCCATTCCGCTCGCCCAAGACTCTCCCCGTCACCTTCCGCCCGGTATGAGAAGCCGCGCCGCGATCCTGCACGACGTGGGGGGACCGTGGTCGGTCGAGGATTTCGAACTGGATCCACCACACACCGGCGAGGTTCTTGTCGAGATGGCCGCCGCCGGCCTGTGCCACTCCGACGACCACATCCTCAAGGGCGACATGTCTGTCTCCAACGAGATCGCCCGCGAGTATGGCCTGATCCCGATGTTTCCGATGATCGGCGGCCACGAAGGGGCGGGGACTGTCGTCGAGATCGGCGACGGCGTAACCGAATTCGTGTCAGGCGACCATGTCGTGATGTCGTTCGTCGCGGTTTGCGGGCACTGCCGCTGGTGCGCGTCCGGCATGGAGTACCTCTGCGATGAGGGTGCAGCGACGATGGCGCCGGGTATGCCGACGGATCACACATTCCGTCATCACACCGCCGACGGCACGCCGCTGGGGCACCTGTCCAAAGTCGGCGCTTTCGCGAAACACACTGTGGTGTCCCAACACTCGATCGTGAAGATCGAGCCGCACCTGCCACTGGTGCCGAGCACATTGCTCTCGTGCGCCATCCCGACTGGTTACGGGTCGGCGGTCAACCGAGCCAATGTCCGCGGCGGCGATACAGTCGTGGTCATCGGCGCGGGCGGGATCGGCACCGCGGCCATCCAGGGGGCGCGCATCAACGGCGCGGCGCAGATCATCGCGGTCGACCCCGTCGAGTTCAAGCAGAAGGCGGCCCTGACGTTCGGCGCGACCCATAGCGTCGCCACCGTCTCCGACGCCACCGATCTGGTCCGCGATCTGACCTACGGTGTGATGGCCGACAGCGTGATCGTCGCCCCTTCGTTGATCGCAGGGGATGACGTCAATTCATATCTGAAGCTGACGCGCAAGGGCGGTACCTGCGTACTCACCGGAATGACCGCGCAGACAACGCTTTCGGCGAAGATCGCGCTGCAGGATTTCATCCTGTGGAACAAGAACCTGGTCGGCACCGTGTTCGGATCGTGTAATCCGAGGGCGGATATCGCCAGGCTGGCGCGGTTGTATCAGACGGGTCAGCTGCAACTCGACGAGATGATCACCATGCGGTACCGGCTCGACGACATCAACGCGGCTTACGACGACCTGCTCGACGGCAAGCTGATCCGCGGCGTCATCGACTTCGGGCTCAGTTGAGCGTGTAGAAGCGCTCTACTGCTTCGAGACTGCAGTTATCGAGGAAAAGTGCGAGTGACCAGCACACTAACTACAGTCTCGGCGATGCGGCGGGTCTGGCTACATCTCAGTTGAGTGTGTAGAAGCGCTGGGCGTTGAGACCGCCGATCTTCTCGCGGGTTTCCTCGCTGATGTCCGGCCGGGTACGCAGGTGCTTTGTGCTCTCCGGCCATTCGCCGTCCCAGTGCGGGTAGTCGCTGGCGAACATGATGAAGTCGTCGCCAAGGACGTCGATGACTCCGGGCAGGATCGGCTCCTCCGGTTCGCAGGTGGTCCAGATGTTGCCGGCTTGAAGGTACTCCTGCGGATCGCGTTTCCAGCCGTTCTCGATCCAGTCGCCGCGCTTCTCGAAGTGCTCGTGCAGGCGGTCGATGAAGAACGGCACCCAGCCGACGCCGGCCTCCAGGAATGCGACGCGTAAGCCAGGATGCCGGTCGAACACGCCTCCCGATATCAGCGCGGTCATCGCGGTCATCTGGTCGAACGGAAAGCTGATGCAGTGCACCTGAATGTAATTGGTGAAGCGGTCGACGCCGACCTTCGGAAGATGCATGCCGGGCGCGCCGTGAATGCCGAGCGGCATGTCCAGTTCGACTGCGGCGGCGTAGAACCGGTCGAGGTCGGGGTGATCCAGGTTGCGGGTCTTCAGCGCCGGCGGGATATGGGTGGCCACCAGCCCGAGGTCGTTGGCCTCGCTCATGACGTCGATCGCGACCTCGCCGTGCTCGATCGGGGTCACCGCGATACCGCGCAGCCGTCCGTTCGACTCCGCGCAGTAGTCCGCGATCCACTGGTTGTAGAGCCGCGCAAACCCCGCGGCGAATTCGGGATCTTCGAGGGTAGGCGCACATAGGCCGAGACTCGGGTAGAGCACCATGGTGTCGATGTGATCGCGGTCGGCATCGCCCAGCACGCCCTGCGCGGACGAGTAGTCGATGCCATCCGCCGTGGACAGGCCCTGCTCGCGGGGACAGCCGGCGCCCGGGCCGTCGGCTTCGGGATAGTTGCGGCCTTCGATCACCAAGGCTCGGCCGTCGGCGCGCGGCGTGATGTGTTCGGGCCAGCGCTGCATCGCCTCAATCGCCAGCGACGCTCCCTCGGCGACGTGTCCGTCGGCATCGATGATCCGCATGCATCACCTCACTGGCTGTTTGCTAAAAATAGCAGGATGCCGAGCGAGACCATCCAGCAACTGCTTCGAGAACGCGCAACATCTGACGATGTTGCCGTGAAGTACGGCGACCAGCAATGGACGTGGCGTGAGCACCTGCGCGACGCGTCCGCGCGCGCCGCCGCGCTGCTGACGATCGTCGACCGCGACCGGCCCGTCCACGTCGGCGTGCTGCTGGGCAACACACCCGAGTTCTTGAATCAGATGGCGGCGGCCGGCCTCGGCGGATATGTGCTGTGCGGGCTCAACACCACCAGGCGCGGTGCCGCCTTGGCCGTCGACGTCCGGAAGGCCGATTGCCAGATCGTGTTAACCGATGCGGAGCACCGGGTGCTTCTGGACGGAATCGACTTGGCCGGCGTGCAGGTGTTCGACACCTCCACCGAAGAGTGGGCGCGCTTCGTGGAATCGGCGGGCGCATTAACGCCCTACCGCGAGGTCGAGGCGCTCGACCCCTACATGCTGATCTTCACCTCCGGCACCAGCGGAGACCCGAAGGCGGTCAAGGTATCGCACTTCATGGTCCTGATGTCGGGTGCGAATCTGGTGCAGAAATTCGACGTCACTGCCGCCGACACCTGCTACCTGTCGATGCCGCTGTTCCATTCCAACGCGTTGGTGGCGGGCTGGGGGGTGGCAATCGCGACAGGTGCGGCGATGGCTCCCGCGAAGTTCTCGGCGTCGAAATTCTTGGACGACATCCGCCGCTACGGCGCCACCTATATGAACTACGTCGGCAAGCCGCTCGCCTATATCCTGGCCACCCCCGAACGTCCCGACGACGCCGACAATTCGCTGCGCGTCGCATTCGGCAACGAGGCCAGCGACCGTGACATCGAGGAGTTCCAGCGGCGGTTCGACACGTTGGTGTGGGATGGTTTCGGCTCCAGCGAGAACGCCGTCATCATCACCCGTGAGCCCGGAACGCCGAAAGGGTCACTCGGCAAAGGCTTTCCGGGTGTGGCGATCTACAACCCGGACACCTTGACCGAGTGTCCGGTTGCCCGCTTCGACGCGGACGGAGCGCTGATCAACGCCGACGAAGCGGTCGGCGAGCTGGTCAACACGTCCGGAACCGGTTTCTTCACCGGCTACTACAACGCCGAGGACGCGACCGCCGAACGCATGCGGCACGGAATGTACTGGTCGGGAGATCTGGCGTACCGCGACACCGACGGCTGGATCTACCTGGCAGGCCGCACCGCCGACTGGATGCGTGTAGACGGCGAGAATCTCGCGGCGGCCCCGATCGAACGCATCCTCGTCCGCCTGCCCGACATCAACCGGGTCGCTGTCTATGCGGTGCCCGACGAGAACGTGGGTGACCAGATCATGGCCGCAGTGGTGCTCAACGAGGGATCGAAGCTGAATCCCGAGGGCTTCGAGTCGTTCCTGGCCGCGCAATCGGATCTGTCACCGAAGGCCTGGCCACGATACGTCCGCATCACCGCTGACCTGCCAACCACTGCGACGCACAAAGTGCTCAAGCGCGAACTTGCCGCGCAAGGGCCGACTGCAGGCGATGGCGAGCTATGGATGCGCGAACCGCGCGGCACAACGTACGTCCGGGCCAGCTAGCGCCGAACGTTCCGTACCGCTCGAAAATCCGCCCGGAACTCGTGCGGTAAGGAACGTTCGCGCGCACAGTCAGAGGATTCGCGCGCACAGTCAGAGGATTCGTGACGTCCGACCCTGCCAGTAGCGCTCGCGGATGCGCCGCTTATAGAGCTTGCCGTTCGGGTCGCGCGGCAGCTCGGAATCGAAATCGACTGAGCGCGGACACTTGTACGACGCGAGGTGAGCCCGGCAGTACTCGATGAGCTCCGCCTCTAGTTCGGGCCCGGCCGTGACGCCCTCCTCGGGCTGCACGACGGCCTTCACCTCTTCACCGAATTCCTCGTTCGGAACCCCGAACACCGCGGCGTCGACGAGCTTGGGATGCATGACGAGAAGGTTCTCCGCCTCCTGCGGGTAGATGTTCACCCCACCGGCGACGATCATGAACGTCGACCGGTCCGTGAGATACAGGTAGCCGTCGTCGTCGACATAACCCATGTCGCCCAGCGATCGCCAACCGTGTTCATTGGACACCGACGCAGTCTTCTCGGGATCCTTGAAGTACTCGAAGGGCGGTCCGCCTTCGAAGTAGAGCTCCCCCGACTCGCCGACCGTAAGCTCAGAGCCATCCTCGCCCACCACGTGCATCGGCGTGAACGGCTTGCCGACCGAGCCGGGATGGGCGAGCCATTCCTGCGGGTCGATGGTCGTACCCGCGAAACCCTCTGTGCCACCGTAATACTCGTAGATGATAGGGCCGAACCACTCCATCATGCGATGTTTGACGTCGACGGGACAGGGGGCGGCCGCATGGATAACGTACTCCAGGCTCGAGACGTCATAGGAGCGGCGAACCACGTCGGGCAGCTTGAGCATCCGCACGAACATCGTCGGCACGAACTGCGCGTGTGTGACCCGGTACGTCTCGATGTGACGCAGTACCGCCTCGGCGTCGAACTTGCGCATCAGGATGGCGGCCGCGCCGACGCGATGAACCGCCATCGCGTAGTTGACGCCCGCCGCGTGATACAGCGGTGCCGGGGACAGATACACGCTCTCCGACGTCATGCCGTAGCGCTGCGTCAGCGTGTACTCCAGCACCTTTTGTGCCCACGAGCCGTTGCCGTCAGTCGGCAGCGGCCGGCGAACGGCCTTGGGCTTGCCGGTGGTGCCGGACGAGTACAGCATCTCGGATCCGTCCGAAATCGGCGGCGCCCCGCCTGCGCCGGCAAGTGCGTCCTCGTATGGGTGCCAAACGCCGGCGATATCGATGTGGAGATCACCGCCTGCATCGACGAACACCGCCTTGGCTTCGGAGTCGTCGACCACATAGGCCACTTCGTCGGGCGTGAAGTGGGTGTTGATCGCGCTGTAGTACAAGCCGGAAAGCTGGCAGCCCCAAGTGATTTCCAAGAACTCAGGGCGGTTCGGTAGCACCAGTGCCACGCCGTCGCCACGCCGCAGCCCCGCCTCGTGCAGCAGGGCGGCCACCCGTTGGCTCCTTGCGTACAGCTCTCCGTACGAAATCGTGGCGCCATCCGCGACGATCAGGGCCGGGGAGTCTGCGGCCCCGGCCGCGTGGTCGGCAATGTTCAACGGGTCCCCTACGTCGCCGCTGCGCCGTCCTTGGATGCGGCGGCCTGCCGTTCGGCCATCTCCGACGGCAGGATCTTGTCGGCGAACACCCTCTGAATCAGGGCCTGCACATCCGAGCTGAGCGAAGCGAGTGCGACGAGATCGTTGGAGCTCTGCCAGTGCACCCGCATGCCCATCAGCTCCCAGGCCCGCTTGAGGTTCGCCTTGGTGGCCAACAGTGTCGTCAGCGGAGCCTGGGCGATGTGGCGGGCGATCGCGTCGACACGTGCGTCGAGGTCCTCAAGCGGGACCACCTCGTTCACGAGGCCGACCTCCAAGGCCTTCTTGGCGTCGATCACCTGGGCGGTGAATAGGTAGTAGGCGGCGCGGCGCCAGTTCATGAAAACCCACGGCTCGATCGAGCACTCTCCAGACGGCATGCCGAACCCTTGCAGCGGCGGATAGGAGAAGTAGGCATCCTCCGAGGCGATCACGATGTCGGTGATCAGCCCGTAGTGAGTGCCGCCGCCGACGCAGTAGCCGTGGATCTGCGAGACCGTCGGTTTCGAGAACTCCCACAGGTTCAGAATCGGCTTGACGAACAGATCGGTCTGCGGCTTCCACGGCGTGCCAGTGGCTTTGAAGCCCTCGACGAACTCCGGGTAGTCCACCGAGTTGTTGCCGATCGCATGTCCTGAGCAGAAGCCCTTCCCGTTGGCCTTCAGGACAAGCACCTTGATGTCGTAGTCGCGGTCCGCGTCCCGCAGCGCGTCGTCGATCTCCTCGACCTGCTTCTGATCCTGGGCATTGGCCTTCTCAGGCCAGTTGAGCGTGATCTTCGCGATGGGGCCCTGCTTTTCGAAGATGATCCGTTCACGGGTCTCGTTGAGATCCATACTCTCTCCTAGGTTTTGATGACGCCGATCTCGACGCCGATGTCGTATGTGGTGCCGACTTCGCCGGTCCATTGGACGGTGCCCGATGCACCGGCCTCGATTTCCTGTTCCACCTTTTCCGTTGCGATCACGTAGATCGGCATGCCCTCCTCGACGTGCTGGCCGTCCGCCACGAGCAACTGGACAAGCTCGGCTTCGGACACGGCCACCGAGACTCGGGGGATGCGAATGAGGAAGTCACCCACGGGCGCCCGCCTTTTCGAGCGTCCGCTGGACGGCGGCGACGACGCGCGCCGACGTCGGGTAGATCTGAGCCTCGAGCGCGGCGGCCGCAGGGGTCGGGACGAACCGTGCGCCGACGCGCTCGATGGGCGCGGCAAGCTCGCCGAAGCACTCCGCATGCAGTGTCGCCACGATTTCGGCTCCCGGACCGGCGAATTGGACCGCATCGTGCACTACCACGGCCCGGCGGGTACGTCGAACCGATTCGACGATGGTGTCGATGTCCAGCGGTACGAGTGTGCGTAGATCTACGACTTCGGCGTTCACTCCCTGTTCCTGCAGGGCGACAGCGGCGGCGAGCGATTCGAGCACGCTGCGCCCGTAGCTGATGATGGTGATGTCGGATCCCGGGCGCTTGATGTCCGCCCGACCGAGTGGGATAGAGAAGCCGGGATCGGTTGGCACCAAGCCCTTTTGACCCTGCAGCCGGATCGTCTCCACGAAAAGACAAGGATCCTCGTCGAATATCGCCGATGTCAGCAGGCCCTTCCCATCGCGCGGCGTGGACGGCACGATCACCTTCATCCCGGGAATGTGCATGAACCAGGCCTCGAGCGTCTGCGAATGCGTTGCGCCGGTTGCCAGCCCGCCGTATACCTGAGTGCGAACCGTGATCGGTGCCGTCGTCCGGCCCGCCGTCATGAACCTCAGCTTGGCCGCGTTGTTGATCAACTGGTCGGCCGCGATGCCGATGAAGTCCATGATCATGATCTCGGCCACCGGCAGCAGGCCGTCGATCGCCGCACCGATCGCGGCGCCGACGATCGCTGCCTCCGAGATCGGGGTGTCCAAAACGCGGTCGTGACCGTACTTTGTCGACAGCCCCGCCGTCGGGCCCGACGCGCCGGGGTCGGCGATGTCCTCACCGAGCAGGAACACCCGGTCGTCGGCTTCCATCGCCTGATCGAGCGCGAGGTTCAGCGCCTCGCGCATCGACATCTCTTTGTCGTCCATGCTCGTCGTCCTCAGACCGGGTAGGAGATCGGGGTCGCGTACACGTCTCGGTCGAGTTCCTCGATCGACGGGGCCTCGGCACTCAGAACCGTCTTCAGCGCCGACTCAACTGAGATGAGCGCACCTTCGTCGATCCGGTTCAGCTCGTCGTCGGTGCACACGCCGGTGTCGACGAGATGCCGGCGGAACCGCGGCACCGGGTCGGCCGCCATCGCTTCTGCTAGTTGCTCTTTCGGGATATACGGCATGCGATCGCCGAAGTAGTGGCCGCGGAAGCGGAACGTCACGCATTCGATGAAGGTGGGGCCATCACCGCGGCGAGCGCGGGCCAACGCCTCGTCCAGCGCCGCCGCGATGGCAAGCGGGTCGTTGCCGTCGACGTGTACACCCGGCATGCCGTAACCCGAAGCCCGGTCGGCGACCTGCTCGAGCTTCATCGTGTCGGTGGTGGGTGTCATCTCCGCATACATGTTGTTCTGGCACATGAAGACAACGGGCAGATCCCACAGCGCGGCCATGTTCGCCGCCTCGTGGAAGGAGCCGGTGTTCGTCGCGCCGTCGCCGAAGCTGACCACCGTGACGCGGTCGAGGCCCTTTCGCTTGGCCGCCATCGCCAGTCCGACGGCTACCGGTGGTCCTGCGCCGACGATCCCGGTCGAGAGCATCACACCCACCTCGGGTTTGGCGATGTGCATGGTGCCGCCTTTGCCGCGGCTCGCGCCGATGGTGCGGCCCATCATCTCGCCGTAAATCTCTTTCAGTGGAACGCCTTTGCCGATCAGATCGTGCAGACCGCGGTAGGTTGTCACCAACTGGTCGTCGTCTCGGAGGGAGACGCCCATCGCCGCGGCGATCGCCTCCTGGCCGCGCGAGGGCCAGTACACGCACATGAACTCGCCGGTGCTGATGCCCTTGGAGAGGCGATCGTCGGCCGCCTTCATCAGCACCATCAGCGCATACATGCGCCGCTGAATCTTGGCCGACGGTGTCACGATCCGTACGAACCGATCTCGCGGTACACGCGGGGAATCGGCCTTGGCTCCATGGCAAGGTTCTCGAGACCCGTCATATTGCCGCTCGTGCCGAGCTCGCCCAGCCGCTGCACGGCCGCATCGAGGTCGTCGCAGTCAAGCTCGTAGATGGCGATGAAGGGGCCGTTCCCGTCGATCGGCGCGAAGCGGCGGGCGGATACGATCCCGTCCACCGACACGATCTGCGCCAAATGCGTGTCGTTGTACCACTTGTGGTACACGTCTTCCTTGTCCGGCGAGACCGGCATCGTCTCTACGTACATGATTCCCTTGGGCATTTCACGCTCCCCTATACGCCCGACCACGGTTTGATCTTCAGGTAGCCACCCGCGTCGACCCGGAGTTGCTGCCCGGTGACGTACCTGGCGGCGTCGCTGGCGAGGAACAGCACGGCCTCGCTGATGTCTTCGGGCTCCACGTAGGGAATCGGCATCCCCTGAATAAGGGGGAACACGACTTCGGCGTCTTCGCGGGTCGGATTCTGCAGATCCGGGCGGAACGCGCGATACATGGGCGGGCTGTGCAGCATGTCGGTGTTGACGTTCGTCGGATGGACCGCATTCACCCGGATCTGCTCCGGAGCCAAAGTCCGGGCGAGATCGTTGACATAGTGTGCGACAACCTGTTTGGCGAACGCATACCCCGCACCGCCCGGTCCACCATCCATCCCGCTGGTGTTGACCGCCGTCGCCATGAAGGCGGCCACCGATCCCGTCGCGATGATCGAGGCGCCTGCGTGCAGGTGTTTCATGCTGGCGTGAATGAGGTTCATCACGCCGACCAAGTCCACGTCGACCGCGTCGACGAACGCCTGCGGCGGAAGGCCGGCGGTCATCGGGCAGATGCCGGCATTGGCGACCACGATGTCGAGCTGGCCGAACTCGGCGACACCGCGATCGATCGCGGCGGACAGCGACGCACGGTCACGAACGTCGGCGATCTCGGTGTACGCGCGCTGGCCCTCCTTCTCGACGAGCCTGGCTGTCTCGTCGAGATCCTCGGGCCGTGCGAGCGGATAATCGTTGGTCTCGATGTCGGCGCAGATGTCGACCGCGATGATGTCGGCGCCCTCGGCCGCCAGCAGTCGCGCATGTGAGCGACCTTGACCTCGTGCGGCTCCGCTGACCAGCGCTACCTTGCCCGCTACCCTGCCCATCGCCGGTCCTTCCTCAGACTGTCAACACCAATGCGCCGCACTGCGGGCCGAAGCCATTCGCGACGGCCGCGACCTGCGCACCAGGTACCTGGCGCTGGCCGCATTCCCCACGCAACTGCGCCACCCCCTCGGCCAGGAAACCCAGGCCGTGCAACCGACCCTCGGCGAGCTGGCCGCCGCTGGTGTTCAGCGGAAGCGAACCGCCCGGCCCGATCGTCTTGCCGCCGTCCACCCAGTCGCCGAATTCTCCGATCCCGCAAAAGCCCATCGCCTCCACCCACGCCATCGCGAGGTGGGTGAACCCGTCGTAGAGTTCCGCGACGTCGACCTCTGCCGCGGTCACCGACGAGCGCTTCCACATGGTGTCGGCACATGGCCGCGTACCGCCGAACAGGAAGTCGTCACCGTAGGTGAAATCGGGTTTCCAGCCGGTCCCCATCGCGATGGCGTCAATCCATACCGGTTTCTTCCGCGTGTCCGCTGCCCGCTCGGCGGTGGTGATGACGACGGCGCAGGCGCCCGTGACTGGATAGTCGCAGTCGAGTAGCCGCAGCGGCTCGGAGACGTAGCGCGAGCCGAGGTAGTCGTCCATGCTGAGCGTGTCTTGCATGACCGCGCGCTCGTTGAGCGACGACCACCGTCGCCCGTTCAGCGAAATCCAGCCGTAGTCTTCCTCTTTCGTGCCGAGTGTGGCCATCCGCCGCTGTTTCTTCATCCCCATGACCGGGATGATGCCGCCGGCCGCACCGTACGGGAACTCCCACTGCCAGGGCCCCGCCGCCTTGGGCAATGCCCGCCCGCTCATCTGACCCCACTCGCGGGTCACCGAGCGCACGACCAACGCGACGTCGCACGCTCCGGACAGCACGGCCATGTGCGCGCCCATGGCCGCGGCGAGACCGGACGGACCACGGGGCGTGTAGTCGCCGTAGACCACCATGTTCTCGATGCCGACCAGCCGGGCGATATCCATGGCCTGCTCGTCGCCGGCGTACTCGAACACCGCGTCGACATCCCGGATCGCAAGACCGGCGTCGGCGATCGCCGCCCGCGACGCCTCTACCGCAAGCGGCCGTCCGTCAATGCCCTTATCTCGGAGGATCTTCGAGTAGCCGACGCCCACGATGGCTGATTTGCCCGGGGTGCGCGCCATCAAAAGCCCATCCACGAAGTTGTGCGGCAACAGTGCCAACTCTAGCTTCCAGACTAGCTATACCTATTAAAATAGAAAAGAAACCATTCTAACCGCGCCTGACAGGACACCGTGGATTTCTCATACCCGCCGGAGGTGGAGCAGTTCCGCAAGGAGCTGCGCGCATGGTTGTCCGCGAATCTGACTGACGAGGTGGTGTCAGCGGGGCGCCGCCGCGGTCGTGATCCCGATACATTTCAGGCGCTGCGTGCGTGGGACGCCACGCTGGCCGACGCTGGGTGGGGTGCGGTGTCGTGGCCGCACGAGTACGGCGGCCGCGGGGCCACGGTGCTCGAGCAGCTCGTCTATGCGGAGGAAACGACGCGTGCGCGAGCGCCGGTGCCGCTCAACGTGATCGGCATGAACAACATCGCACCGGCGATCATGCAGTACGGAACCGACGCCCAGAAGCGCGAGCTGCTTCCCCGCATGGTGCGCGCCGACGAGATCTGGTGTCAGGGCATGTCGGAGCCGGAAGCCGGTTCTGACCTCGCCTCTCTGCGCACCCGCGCGGTGCGCGACGGCGGCGAATACGTGGTCAACGGCCAAAAGATCTGGACGTCGTTGGGACATCGCGCCGATTGGTGTCAGCTATATGTGCGCACCGATCCGGACGCTCCCAAGCACAAGGGCATCTCATGTCTGATCGTCGATATGGCGCTGCCTGGCATCGAGGCGCGTCCGCTGGTCACACTCAACGGCGATGCCGACTTCGCCGAGGTGTTCTTCAACGACGTCCGGGTGCCCGCCGACTCGCTGCTGGGGCCGCTGAACGGAGGATGGCAGGTGGCCACCACCACGCTGAGCCACGAGCGCGCCGGGGCGGCCCGGCTGTATGCGCAGCTAGACGTCCAATTACGAGATCTCGTGGCCGACCTGGCGGATTGCACGGTCGACGGACACCCGGTGCTGGAGGACACTGCGACGTTGCGCCGGCTCGGCGAGGTGGCGGTGCGCATCAAGTACCTCGAGGTGCTCTGCCAGCGCTCGATCTCGGCGACGTTGCACGGGGACGACGCGCTCGGATCGGCCAGCCTGGCCAAGAGCGTGTGGGCCGAAGTCGGCCAGGAGCTTGCCGTCCTGGCGTTCGACGTGCTCGGCCCCCTCGGTGGATACCGACGATGGTCGGATCGTCGGCTGACGTCGCGCTCTCTGACCATCGCAGGCGGGACGACCCAGATCAACAAGAGCGTTACCGCGACGCGAGTGCTTGGGCTGCCGCGGCGATGAGCGCTCGCGTGAAGAGCAGAGGGCACCGATGAGCGCTCGCGCGAAGAGCAGAGGGCACCGATGAGCGCTCGCGCGAAGAGGGGGCACCGCCCGCCCGAAGGGCAGGGGGACAGAGGGCACCGATGAACCTCGAACTCACCGACGAGCAGCTGGCACTGCGGGACACCGTGCGGCGCTATCTCGCTGAAAAAGCAAGTGTGACAACGTATGTACGGCCAATGCTCGATGATCCGACCGGTAACACGGACGAGGTGTGGGCCGGGTTGGCCGCTCTGGGCGCCATCGGCGTACTCGTACCGCAGGAGTACGGCGGATCGGGTATGACCATGGTCGAGGCGGGGGTCGCCGCCGAAGAACTCGGTGCCGCGCTTTACCCGGGGCCTTGGCTGTCGAGCGCGGTGGCCGCGACGCGCGCGCTGACACGTTTGGCTGCGGGAGCCGGTTCCCTGTTGAGAGGCATCGCCGACGGCTCCACGATCGCCACTATCGGCCCGCTCAGTGGCGCACGCCCCGTCGTCGACGATGGTGTTCTACGCGGCGAGATTTCGGCGCTGCCGGACGCGGCCGCGGCCGATGTTCTGCTCGTGCTGGGCGAAGGCGGCGGCACTGCCGGCCTTTTTGCCGTCGATGCGAAGGCCGACGGGGTGTCGCTCACGCAGCGGACGCATGTGGATCCGACGCGCAAGCTGTTCGATGTCGGTTTTGACGGTGTGGACGTTCAGCGCCTGGCGTCCTCGTCGCCGGATGACGTTCAGGCGCTCGTGGACGACGTGCTGATCGCCGGGGCGGCCGATGCGTTGGGTGCCGCGAACACCGTGATGAACCTTGCCGTCGACTACGCCAAGGTGCGACGGCAGTTC
Organism: Mycobacterium sp.; assembly: GCF_035274705.1. Classification (GTDB taxonomy): domain Bacteria; phylum Actinomycetota; class Actinomycetes; order Mycobacteriales; family Mycobacteriaceae; genus Mycobacterium. Next base: position 118,394 of record NZ_DATENY010000037.1, read on the forward strand.
GACCAGCCCATCGGGAGCTTTCAGGCCGTCCAGCATCTCTGCGTCGACATGTACGAGACAGTCGAACTCGCCCGCAGCGGGGTGCTGCATGCGCTGTGGGCGGCGGACGCGGCACCTCCCGCGGAACGCCACCTGGCGGCGGTGCGCGCCAAGGCTTTCGCGGGGGAACTGGCGACCGTCGCGGACACCGCCATCCAGGTGTTCGGCGGCATCGGCTACACCTGGGAGCACGACGCGCATCTCTATCTCAAGCGCCTGCTCGGCTGGAGCGCCTTTCTCGGCGGCTCCGACAGATATCTACAAGAAGTCGGAAGGGCGTTGCAATGACACAGGTGCTGCGTGGAGTTCGCGTCGCCGAGCTGGCGTCGTGGACGTATGTGCCGTCTGCGGGTGCGGCGCTTGCAGATTGGGGCGCCGACGTCATCAAGGTGGAGGACGTCAAGGGCGGCGACCCAGGTCGCGCACTGGTGATCGGTGGCTTCACTCGGGAAAACGCACGCGCCGATGTCGACTTCATTCTCGAGTTGGGCAACCGCGGCAAGCGCAGCATCGCGATCGACATCAAGTCCGACACCGGCCGCGAGTACTTCGGCCGTCTGCTGGCCACCGCGGACGTCTTCCTGACCAACTGGCTTCCCGCCCCGTTGGAGCGTGCGCGGCTGACGGTCGAGGATATTCGCTCGTTCAACCCGAACATCATCATCGCTCGCGGCACCGCCACCGGAGTCCGTGGGCCCGATGCCAACAAAGGCGGATTCGACGCCGCTACATACCTTTCACGCGGCGGGGTGGCCTACACCCTCACCCCCTTCGGCGCAGAGACTCCCGCTGTGCAAGGGCCGGGATTCGGCGATCTGCAAGGAGGAATCACACTGGCCGGTGGTGTCTGCGCCGCGCTCTTTCACCGTGAACGCACAGGAGAACCGTCCATCGTCGATTCATCGTTACTGGCCCAAGCGATGTGGACCATTGCCCCGTCGATCTCGGTGGCCGATCTGTTCGACATCGACGGCATTCCTGGTGCGCCGCCGGGTCTGGCGATCAACCCACTGGTCAACCGCTACAAGACGCGCGACGGGCGTTGGCTGCAGTTGGTCTTCCTGCAACCAGATCGGTTCTGGGCCGGCTTCTGCGAGCGGATAGGCCTGCCGGAGCTCGCAACGGACGAACGCTTCGTGCCGTCGAGCCATCTGATTGCCAACGCCGCCGAGGCGTGCGCGCTCGTCGGCGAGGCTATCGCCGGACAGGACCTCGAGCATTGGCGTAAGGCTCTGGAAGACGAACCCGGCGTGTGGGCCGCGTTGGCGACGCCGAAGGAGACCCTGAACGACCCACAGGTCGAGCCGAACGGATACACGATCGCCAATGTTGATGACAAGGGCGTCATGTACCAGATCGTCGCAGCACCAGTGCAATTCGACGAGACACCGCCGGCGCCCGCACGTGCTCCTGAACATGGACAACACACCGAAGAGATTCTGTTGGAGCTCGAACTCGACTGGGACGACATCTCGGCGGCCAAGGACAACGGCGCGATCCTATAGGAGACAACCATGGAACGGCGCACTCTCGAATCGGTCATCTACGAGCGCGAGCCACCTATTGCGCGGATCATCCTCAACAAGGCCGACAAGGCCAATACCAAGGACGCGCAACTGGTTCAAGAAGTCGACGCCTGCCTTCATGAGGCCGACCGCGACAAAGACATCAAAGTCGTGATCCTCAAGGCCAACGGAAAAGGCTTCTGTGGCGGGCACGTCGCACGATGGGGTCCCGACGAAAACCCCTACCCCGACTTCGGCAATACCTTCGAGGATCTGTACAAGGGCACTGCCGACCTGTTCTTGTGGCCGACGTTGTACCTGTGGGAGTTTCCCAAGCCCACGATCTCTCAGATTCACGGCTATTGCATGGGGGGCGGCATCTACCTGGGCCTGCTGACGGATTTCTGCGTCGCGTCGGAGGACGCGTACTTCCAAATGCCACTGGCGCAGAGCCTCGGAGAGCCCGGCGGGCACACCATGATCGAGCCTTGGCTACTGATGAACTGGCATCGCACCATGGACTGGTTGCTCTTGGCGCCAACACTTTCCGCGCAGGAAGCCCTTGAATGGGGATTACTCAACAAGGTGGTGCCGCGCGACGATCTCGAGGAGACAGTGGAGGAGATGGCCCGCAAGATCGGCCAGATACCACTGACCACGTTGATGGCGGTGAAGAACAACGTCAAGCGGGCCTGGGAGTTGATGGGTATGCGCGTGCACCTTCAGGTGAGCCACATCCTGACCAACATGGTCGGCGCGGCATCCGATGTGCAGGAGCGACGGCGACAGCTCATCGAGTCAGGCTTGAAGCCAAGGGATTTCGTCGACGAGAATTCTCAGCGCGAGCAGACGTAAAAGTGCCCTAATTCCGGCAAAAATGGGCAGTTTTGCGTCTGCTCGCCGAGGAAAAGTTACCGACCTGCGGCGTGGCGGGCCGCGACGTAGCCGAACACCATCGTGTTTGCAATGCTCGCGCCGGCACCCGGATACGTTCGGCCCATCACCGTCGCGGTGGTGTTGCCCGTCGCATAGAGACCGTCGATCACCCGGTCCCGCTCGTCGAGGACCTGTGCGTGCTCGTTGGTGACCACTCCCCCACATGTGCCGACGTCGGCAGGAAGGACTCTGGTTGCGTAGTACGGCGCGCGCTCGAGCGGGCCGATTGCGGCGTTGGGCCGATACCCCGGGTCGCCGAGGCAGTCGTTGTATGCCGACTGGCCACGGCCGAAATCGGGGTCGAGGCCCTTGGCCGCAAACTCGTTGAAACGCCGGATTGTATGGTCTAGTTCAGCTGCGGGAACGTCGATTTGGCGCGCAAGGTCAGTGATCGTCTCGCCGCGTATGACTGCGCCGCGTTCGATCAGCTCCTCGGGCAGGCGACGCTTCTTCAGCGGATTGGCGCCCGAAACATACCTGCGAACGTAGCCCTCGTCGAAGACCATCCAGCACGGCACCGCCTTGTTGGCGTACATCGCCTTACCCACCTCAACGTAGGAATTGGACTCGTTGCAGAATCGCCTGCCGGTCCCGTCGACGTAGATGGCGCCCGGCCGCTGCCGTCCGGAGCCGAGCGACTTGGCAGCGTTTCCGCCGTCGGCGATGAAAACCGATGGTAGCCACCATGCCTCGTCCAACAAGTCCGTCTTCGCGCCCAGGCGCATCGCCGTCTGCAGCACCTCACCGGTGTCACCCGCGTTCGCGATCGACCACTTGCCCTCGTTCGGCTGATCGCTGCTGTACTGGCGCCGCATGTCGGCGTTGTGGCCGAAGCCACCCGCCGCGAGCAGCACTCCCCTGCGCGCTTCGATGGAAAGCGTTGCATCGTCGCGCTTCACACGAGCGCCGACGACCCGGCCATCGTCGACGATGAGATCCTCCATGGCCGCGTTCGTCCACACCGGGGGTTCGCCGTCGCCGAGGTCGATCAGGGACTTCAGCATCTGAGCGATCAGCGATGCGCCATTGGTGAGGACGTCGCGGCGCCGGATGCGCGCGGCCCACGTGCGCACGAAGACTCGCGTGGCGACGGCGAACGCACGCGGCGCCCGGTTGAAGTACTGCACCGAACGCAGTTCGTTCGTCAAGACGACGAATCCGAAGTTCCTGGCCATCGACGGCTGAACCTTGTTGCTCCAGTTTCCGAGCTCGGCGGCATCGAACGGGATTCCCTCGACACCACGGCCGGCGGCATTGCCGCCCTTGTGATTCGGGTAGTAGTCGCTCCAGCCGGGACAGCGCACGAGGCGAACTCCCTTGCGCAGCAGGAAGGTGATCATCTCCGAGCCCGCCGTCAGGAACACCTCCCGTCGCTGCGGTGATGACGCCGCACCGATGTCGCCGACGACGTCGGTGAGGTAGGCAAGACCGGCCTCATGCGAGTCTGAGACGCCGTCCGTGCGCATCAACGGATTGTTGGGTAACCAGACCATGCCGCCCGAGAGCCCTGTCGACCCTCCTACAAGAGCCTGCTTTTCGACGATCAGCGGCTCGAGTCCGGCATCGAGCGTGGCGAGCGCCGCCACCATTCCTCCCCCGCCGCTTCCCGCGATCAAGAGGTCGACGGACTTGTCCCACGTCACCATGCCGCGGCGCCCTCGGTGAGCCCGAGGTTGGCGATGGGCACGTCGATGGTCGTGTTCGTCTTCTGGATTGCCGGCACGAGCCGGTCATACGGCAGGCCCGCGAGGAAGCCGTCAACGACGCGCTCGAAGTTCGAGATCAGTCCTTCGATCTGGTTCGACAAGCGCATGAATTCGAAACCCTTGGCGTGCAAGCCTTTCTGCTGACGGGGCAGGTTCGAGAAGTCTTGCGCTGGGATCGTCGGCCAGCTCGCGTCGTCGGGAGCCAGCGGCTCTGGCGGCGTTGGCCGACCGGGTGAGCGATCGCCCGGGTAACGAGTGAGCGACCAGATCTCGAAGAGCGTCTCCTCAGGACCGAGCGGACGGATCCGGTACGACGATGCGCTGCTGTAGGTAGGAAGGATGAAGTAGTGCGGAAAGCAGAAGCCGATCGGATCGATGACGCCGCGCCGATCCAAATCGTTCAGGTCGGGAAAGTCGCAGCCGCGTGCGCGGTGCCATTTCGTGACCGCCTCATTGACGGCGCCGCGCCACGTCGCGATCGCTTCGGCGGGATCGTCAGGTAGTGACATGTCTTGCAGGCCCTCGGCGATTCGCACGTCGTTCTCGTGCGTCATGCCACCCATGCCTGATCCGAGCGTCTTCATGAAATGCAGACTCGTCTCAACGATCGGGTGCACCGATGACGGTTGTGCGCTGCGCGCCGACGGCAGTAGTTGCGGGTGAGTCTGCGGGACGTGGTAGCCCTCCATGAAGGCCGCTGTAGCCAGCTTCCAGTTCACCGGCAGTAGGCACGATTTCCACCACTCGGTGCACAGCGCGGCGACTTTCCACTCGTCGTGTTTGGATGCGAACGGCTCGATGCACTCGCGCAACGGCGGTGCGCTGTCGTCGAGGTTGATCCACGCGCAGCCGCCCCACAATTCGCATCTCACCGATGCGAGCGCGAGATCGTCGGCGCCCAGATTGCTTTCATCGAAGACCTCGGGCCGCAACACAAACGTGTTGGCACCGTCGAGACCCCAACACCAACCGTGGAACGGGCAGACGAAGCTGCGGCGAGAGCCGCTGCCCTCGACGATCTTCATGCCGCGGTGGCGGCACGAGTTGTAGAAGGCGCGAACATTGTCGTCGTCGAGCCGGACAACGATGACCGACTGGTCGAGGATCTCGTATTCCACGAAGTCGCCGCGCGACGGAATCTCCTCGAGCCGGCATGCCATCTGCCAGACGCGGGGCCAGAACAACTCGGCCTCAAGCGCGTAGAACGCGTCGTCGTAGTAGCGCTGCTTGGGGATCCGGTCCGCAGCCTGAACCGCCCACGGAACGGGAAGCGGAGTCCAGTTCAATTCTGCCTCGGCGTTCAGAAATCACGATTGGCGAGCGATTTCGTATCTTAGCAAAAATAGCAAGTTCGGCCTGGGCGATTAGTGGGCGAATACTGAAGACGAACATGCACCGGGAGGAACGATGGACAACTGGCTCGATGAGTTGGCGCGCGCCCTTGGCGAGGAGCCATTGACATCCTCGGAGACGTCACGGCTGCTCGACGCGGCCCGCGATGTCGCACACAGGGTTGAGCGCAAGATGACCCCGCTGTCCGCGTTCGTGATGGGCTGCGCCGTTGGACGCCAACTCGCGGACGGGTCGAACCGTGCCGACGCACTCGGCAGAATTTTGAGCCAGTTGGAGGCGGCGCTCCCCCCGGAGACGCCTGAGGGCTGATTCGCAGGGGCTACTCGGGTGGCGGTATCAGCGGTGGCTGACACACGTTGGCCACCGGATCCCACCAGTGCTGTTGTCACAAGCAAGGGGTTGCGCCGAGCTGATCGCCGGCCCCGCGACTGCCATCGGGGCGAATGCGAGCGCCACGGGGGTGACCAATCGACCAATGGGCTTCACCATGCGCTCATCGTCCCCCGAACGGGAGCGTTCCGAACGTCGACCTCCAGCGAGGGACCGATTACTCCGGTCGGTAGCAAACACGCCTGGAGTTACCGGCCGGTAGCGTGGCCGGCACGGAATTGCCGTGCGCCATGCTTTCGGGTTGTTGGGCGATCGCCCAAAGGTTAAGCTCCGCCCATGTCGAGCAGCCGCGCTGACGAGCCGTCGAGGGCGGGTCGCGAGGGCACCCGGGAGGCGCTGATCGAGGCGACCGCCCAAATCATGCTCGACGAGGGATATGCCGCCGCGACGTCGCGGCGGGTGGCGGCCAAGGCGGGCGTCAAGCCCGCTCTCGTGCACTACTACTTCCCGAGCATGGACGACTTATTCGTGGCCGTGCTGCGCCACAACGCAGAGGCCAATCTGCGGCGCCAGCGCCAGGCGATGGCCGACGCCAAGCCACTGCACGCGTTGTGGGAGCTCAGCAGCGCGCATGACGCGCAACTGTTTACCGAGTTCCTGGCGATGTCCAACCACCGCAAGGCCATACGTAGCGAAATCGCTTCCTACGCAATGCGTTTCCGTGATTTGGAAGAGGGAGCGATGACGCTGGCGCTCAAGGCGCGCGGCATCGACATGGAGTTGTTTCCTCCAATTGTCGTGTCGATGATCATGGGCGGCCTGGCGCGAATGGTGCACCACGAACAGGGCCTGGGTATCACCCGCGGGCATGACGAAGTCAAGGCCTTCATCGAGCGATGCCTCGACCGCTTCGAAATGCCCGCATGGGATCAACCGCAATCGACGGACAGTGGCCCAACCGGTACGCGGGACGCGGAGGTGACCAGCAACACAATTACTTGAGCTAATCTGTTTCGCGATGAGAAGTTATACCGGCTAAGTTAAAGTCTGAAATTGCGTGCGAGCGGCACAGAAAAGGGCATACATGGGTAGCGAGTGTCGGGGGCGAATCGTCTGATGGTACGTCTTGCCAAACGCGTATGGGTTCCGCTGGTGATCCTGCTGGTGGTGGTGATCGCGGCATTCTGCGTGGACCGGTTCCGCGGATTCTTCGGCCACACCGTGCTCACCAAGCCTGGCGCCGGCCTTGTCAATGACCCCGAACCGTTCAACCCCAAAGAAGTGAAGTACGAAATCTTCGGAAACGGATCGCAGGCAACGATTAACTATCTGGACCTCGATGCGCAGCCTCAGAAAGCCGTGAACACGGCGTTGCCATGGACGCTGACGCTGACGACGACGGCACCTGCGGCCAGCCCGAACATCGTCGCGCAGAGCGACGGTGACAGCATCACCTGCCGCATCACGGTCGATGGTGTGGTCAAGGACGAGAGGACGACCGACGGCGTGAACGCTCAGACCTTCTGCTTGGTGAAGTCCGCATGAGCAATACACACGTCGGCGCGCATCCGATTATTCCCCGGTTCATCCGTCTGTTCTCGGTGCCGATTTTCCTGGGCTGGATAGCGATCGTCGTGATCGTCAACATCATCGCCCCTCAGCTGGAAGAGGTCGGCGAGGCGCACGCGGTGTCGTTGGCCCCCGGTGACGCACCGTCGCTGCAGGCGATGCAGCGCATCGGTAAGGACTTCAAGGAGTTCGACTCCAACAGCTCGGCGATGGTCGTCCTGGAAGGCGACCAACCTCTCGGCGACGCCGCGCACAAGTACTACGACGGTCTGGTCGACAAACTCGAGGCCGACAAGAAGCACGTTCAGCACATCCAGGACTTCTGGGGTGATCCGCTGACCGCCTCGGGAGCCCAAAGCGGAGACGGCAAGGCCGCGTACGTTCAGCTCAACCTGGCAGGCAACCAGGGTGAGAGTTTGGCCAACGAGTCCGTGCAGGCAGTCCGTGACCTCGTCAATGCCACTCCCCCGCCACCGGGGATCAAGGCCTACGTCACCGGCCCCGCACCGCTGACCAACGACCAGCACCACGCCGGCGACAAGAGCATCAAGCTGATCACGGTGATCACCATCGGCGTCATCTTCGTGATGCTGCTGTTCGTCTACCGTTCGATCATCACCGTGCTGCTCGTCTTGGTGATGATGTTCATCGAGCTGGCGGCAGCGCGGGGAATCGTTGCGGCCCTTGGCTATTACGACCTGATCGGGTTGTCGACGTTCGCGGTCAACCTGCTCACGACACTCGCGATAGCGGCGGGAACGGACTATGCGATATTCCTCGTCGGCCGCTATCACGAGGCGCGCCAAAACGGCGAGGATCGCGAAACTGCTTTCTACACCATGTATCACGGCACTGCCCACGTCATTTTGGGGTCGGGTCTGACCATCGCGGGTGCGACCTTCTGTTTGCACTTCACGCGCCTGCCCTACTTCCAAACGCTCGGCATCCCGTTGGCGATCGGCATGCTCGTGGCGGTGGCGGCGGCGTTGACGATGGCGCCAGCACTGGTGACCATTTGCAGCCGGTTCGGCTTATTCGATCCGAAGCGGGCGATGAAGACTCGCGGCTGGCGCCGGGTCGGCACTGCCATCGTCCGGTGGCCCGGTCCGATTCTTGCCGCGTCAGTGGCTCTAGCTTTGGTCGGCCTACTTGCCCTGCCGTCCTATAAGCCCGCCTACAACGATCGCCTTTACCTGCCTCCGGACATCCCGGCGAATGAGGGCTATGCGGCGGCAGACCGGCACTTCCCGCAGGCCCGGATGAACCCGGAGATGCTGCTGATCGAAGCCGACCATGATGTGCGCAACTCGACGGACATGCTGGTGGTCGACCGAATTGCCAAGAGCATCTTCCACATCCCCGGCGTCGGCAGGGTGCAGGCCATCACCCGGCCGGAGGGCACTCCGATCGAACACACGTCGATCCCGTTCCTGATCAGCATGCAGGGCACCACCCAGCAGATGAACCAGGACTACATGGACAAGGTCATGGCCAACATGCTCACGCAGGCCAATGACATGCAGACCTCCATCGACTCGTTGGAGAAGATGCAAAGCATCACGGTGCAGATGGCGGCCACCATGCACAGCATGGTCACCAAAATGAAGGCCATGACGCTCGACGTGGCGGAGTTGCGCGACAACATTGCCAATTTCGACGACTTCTTCCGCCCGATGCGCAACTACTTCTACTGGGAACCACACTGCTTCGACATTCCGGTCTGCTGGTCGATTCGATCGGTCTTCGACACCCTCGACGGCATCGACACGATGACCGACGACATCCAGAACCTCATTCCCGACATGGAGCGCCTCGACACCCTCATGCCGCAGATGATCGCGATCATGCCGCAGATGATCGAGACGATGAAGAGCATGAAACAAATCTCGCTGACGATGTACCAGAGCCAGAAGAGTCAGCAGGACCAGATGAAGGCCATGCAGGAGAACCAGGGCGCGATGGGCGAAGCCTTCGATGCGTCCAAGAACGACGATTCGTTCTATCTGCCGCCGGAAGTATTCGACAACGCGGACTTCAAGCGGGGCATGAAGATGTTCGTGTCACCGGACGGAAAGGCCGTGCGGTTCATCATCTCCCACGAAGGTGATCCCGCGACTCCTGAAGGCATCAAGCTGATCCCGCAGATCAAGAATGCGGCGTTCGAGGCTATCAAGGGCACGCCGTTGGAGGGCTCGAAGATCTATCTGGCGGGTACCGCGTCCACCTACAAGGACATGCAGGAGGGTTCCAACTGGGACCTGTTGATCGCTGGAATAGCGTCGCTCTGCTTGATCTTCATCATCATGCTGTTGCTCACTCGAGCGGTGATCGCATCGGCGGTCATCGTTGGGACGGTGCTGTTGTCCTTGGGCACATCCTTCGGCTTATCCGTCTTGATATGGGAGCACCTCCTCGGCATGCCGCTGCACTGGATGATCCTTGCGATGTCGGTGATCATCTTGCTGGCGGTGGGATCCGACTACAACCTGTTGTTGGTATCCAGGTTCAAGGAAGAGATGCACGCCGGAATCAACACCGGCATCATCCGGTCGATGGCGGGCACCGGTGCGGTGGTGACGTCTGCCGGTTTGGTGTTCGCGTTCACCATGATGTCGATGATGGTCAGTGACCTCGTCGTGGTCGGCCAGGTGGGCACGACTATCGGTCTGGGCTTGTTGTTCGATACGCTTGTGATCCGATCGTTCATGACGCCGTCGATAGCTGCGATGATGGGCCGGTGGTTCTGGTGGCCGCAGAATATGCGAAGGCGGCCCAAGCCGGTGCCGTGGCCGACGCCACCGCGGCACTCCACGGAGAGTCCCGTGAGCGTCGGCGCCCCAGCCGGCGGCGGCTCGATTGATGAAAACCCCACGGGCCCAATCAGATAGGTATGCCATGAAGGGAATGCGTCTCGCGTCGATTGTCGCCACGGCAATTGTTCCGGCGTTGGTCTTTGCCGCGCCGGCTCATGCCGACCCCGACACCGACTTCGCCAATGAACTGCACACGTACGGCATCTACGGCCAGAAGGACTTCAACGCATGGATCGGCAAGATCACGTGTAAGAGGTTGTACAACGGCGTCGACCAGGACGCCAAGAAGTCGGCGGCCTTCGTCACGCTGAATCTGCCGCGGACCACCTCTACTGAGCAGGTGTGGCAGTTCCTCGGTGCTGCACTGCGCACCTACTGTCCTGAAAAGCTGCCGATCCTCGAAGCCGCCGCGCAATAGCAAGGAGTCAGAAGTGTTCGGTAAAGCAAGTTTCGCCGCTGCAGCACTGAGCGCGGTCGCGATGGTCCTGCCCGCCGTCGCGTCGGCCGACGCGTCCGATGACTACCCGATCCCGAATCGGATACTCAAGACGCCCTGCACGGCGGAGCAGATCATGGCCGCCGCCCGCGATGTCGAACCGGTGTACTACGAGCGGTACATGATCGACTACAACAACAAATCGCCTGAGGTTCACCAGGCCGTCCAGGATCGGATCCACTGGTTCTTCTCGATGGATTACGCTGGGCGCCGGCAGTATTCGGAGGACACGGCCACCAACGCCTTCTACGAACAGCTGGCGTGGAACTGGCCGAACTGGGCGAAGTTGTTCTTCAACAACAAGGGCGTCGCCGCGCACACCACCGACATCTGCATGCAGTATCCGCCAGATGACATGTCGGTCTGGAACTGGTGAATACGGCGCCTCGCCGGACCCTGAACGAGGCGGTCACGCGGTTCTGGAGTTTCGCCGCTCCGGTATATGACCTGCCGTTCCTGCAACACTGGGTGTATCGCCCTGCGCAGGACGAGGTGATCGCCGCACTGAAAGCCAGCGGCGCCCGGCGAATCGCCGATATCGCCTGTGGTACAGGCATTCTCGCGGAACGGATCCAACGGGAGCTGTATCCAGCCCAGGTCTACGGCGTCGACATGTCCGACGGCATGCTGGCGCAGGCCAAGGCACGGACTTTCAAGGTGCAATGGTCGAAGGGCCCCGCCGAGCATCTGCCGTTCGACGACGGCGCGCTCGACGCAGTGGTAACGACGTCGGCCTTCCACTTCTTTGACCAGCCGGCGGCGCTGCGCGAGTTTCATCGGGTGCTTGCCCCTGGAGGTTTGGCAGCGGTCGCGACGATTGGCGCGCCGCAGCCGGAGGCCTTGCAGCGGTTGTTCGCGAACCGGTTGAACCCGTCGCACAACCCGTCACCGTCGGAAATGCGTGAGCTGTTCGAAGACGCCGGCTTTCGCGTAACGGAGCAGCATCGGGTCCGCCGGCCCCTGTGGACGCAAGTGCTATCGGATCTCATCACCGTCGGCGTCAAGGACTGACGGCCACTGGGATATCGAAAGGCCCACGCCGGCGAGCGTGGGCCTTTCGTGTCGAAACAGGCTATGACTGCTGTTCGGACTTCTGTCGCTCCTCAGCCGTCTTAGCGGCGGCGCGGGCGCTTTCGGCCTCGGCTTCCCTCTTGGCAGCGTCGCGCTGAGCGTCGGCCTTGTCCTGCTGTGCCTTGCCCTCACGGAAGAGATCGTCGCGGCCAGCGACAGCCCCGGCCACCTCTTTCGCCTTGCCTTTGACGCCTTCGACGACGCCCTTCACCGCTTCTTCGGGTCCGCTGTTCTTCTCGGTCATCGCACTGTCCTTCCGTTTGCCCTCACGTCGAGGCTGTACGGACGTGTTCCCAAGACCGGCCGCGCGCCAAACGCCATACCGGTCTTCGTGCGTGAAGTCACATCTCGAACAAGCCGATAAAGTCCCCACATTGCTGGGCTATGTCAGCATGGAGCCATGAGCGCGCGCCAGGTCGCTCGTTTCCTGGACGGTGCCGCGGCGGGGACGGCCTGTGCGGCTCTGGCAAGCGCGACGATCGTCATTCCCGGCGCATTTGCCGCTGCGTGCCCCGACGTCGAGGTGGTGTTCGCTCGTGCGACCACAGAGCCACCGGGCATCGGCGCAGTCGGACAGGCGTTCGTCGATTCGTTGCGATCGCAAGTTGGGGGTAAATCGATCAGCCGCACATTCAATATCTGCAGTCGCGGATGCCGAGCCAAGCCGCGGCGTTTGCCGCAAGTCGCCTGGGCTGAAGGGCCCGCGTTTGAGTGATTGGCGACGAGGGTACTAGGACCGCGGCATTGGACACGTGAGAAAGAGGTGTCACGGTGGCCGACGTCTTCAACTCGTTGAGTTCGCTGATTTGGCTTGTGATCGTCCTCCTTATCATCGCTGCGGTGGTGGCCGTGGTGAAGGCGCTCTTTGCACCGAGGGCCGGCGAGCCGTACACCGAACCGCGCGTGGTGGAGCAGCCTGTCGCGCCACGACCCATCGCGACGAGCGGGCTGGCGCCCGGCTGGTACCCCGACCAGAACGATCAGACGTTGATGCGTTTCTTCGACGGTCAGGTATGGACGTCGCGGACCCAACCTCGTAACTGATTGATCGGTAGCGGTGGAGCGGATATGAAAGTCATCAAACTTGGTGCGGTGATGGTGGGCGTGTGGGCGACCCTGTTGAGCGTGCCCGGCCCAGCCGCGTCGGCTCAGCCCTGCCCCGACGTCGAGGTGGTATTCGCGCGTGGTACGGGCGAACCACCTGGGATCGGCGGAATAGGACAGACATTCGTCGACGCGCTGCGCGCGCAGGCTGGCGGTAGGTCGGTCGAGGTGTATCCGATCAACTACGCGGCGAGCAGCGACTTCAACGACCGCATCGGTTTCGCCAGAACCGTTGTCGACGGAATCAGAGACGCGGGACTTCATGTCGAGGCCACGGCGGCGAATTGCCCCAAGACAAGGATGGTGCTCGGCGGATATTCCCAAGGCGCGGTCGTGGCGGGCTTCGTCACGTCGGCTGTTGTACCGGACGCGGTGCCTGCCGAGTATCGACCGTTCATCCCGAATCCGATGCCCGCTTCGATCGCCGATCACGTCGCCGCCGTGACTTTGTTCGGGCTGCCGTCAGAGCAGTGGATGCGAAATTACGGGGCGCCGCCTGTCGTGATCGGCCCACTGTATGTGCCCAAGACCATCCAGCTGTGCGATCCCGGTGACACGATCTGCAACGGTGACCCCGGCGGCGGGCCCTCGATGGCGCATGCCCTGTACGGCATCAACGGCATGACCAACGACGCTGCAGCGTTCGCCGCCAGTCGACTGTAACTTTTCTATGGGGCTGATATCCGCGCCCACGCTCCGCGCGGTCTGATTAACTAACACGGCCATACGTGAGGCTTCTTTGTGGGAAAAGCACGCGTTACGCAAGCGTTGATATTTGCTAGCAAAGCAAAGATGTAGCGCGGCAACGGTGCCTCGGATTGGCAATTCGCGGCGGCCGCATTCGTTACCAAATAGCGAATCCACGATGAACCGCCAATGGGACAACTTCGTGTATCTAGAAGCGTTGGTCGCGATCTTCGATGAAAGCAGCTGGGACACGGAATGGTTGACGACACCACTCGTCGAGGGGTCTGCCACCAGCTGCCGGATATAACGGTTTGCTGTGAATTATTTTTGCAGGAGTTTCGCCTCGAAATAGTGGTAGCTGCTGGACCGAGTATGCGAGAATTGGCGTCGAATACCTCCCGTTGAGTTCCTTGCTGGTGTGAGGAGAAGATGATTTCGACGCATTTGCGCTTCGCAGCGGGTGTCTGCCTGCTATCCACCGGCCTGTTCATCGGTAGCGCGGGCGGAGGGATCGCCGCGGCCGATGAGGATTCCAGCGGTTCGTCTGCCTCGAGCCAGAGTGCTGACAGTGCCGGAACCGGAACCCCGAGCCAAGCCACAAGTCCGGCGAGCAGCTCCCCCGCGAGTGGGCCGGCCGCGAGTGCTGTCCCCGCCTTCCAAACGACACTGCGAGAAACCATTCAGCGCGTCGTAACGAACACGCTTGGTTCACTTGCGAAACCAGGCCACCAAGCCGGACTTCCGAAGCCGTCGGTGACCAAGCCGGAAACCACGGACGTCGAGGAAGACACGAAGGGTTCTGACCTCTCTACCGCCCTTACCACCTCAGTCGAGCCGAAATCGGACGACGTCGCGTCGAGTGCGAAGGCGAGCTCAGATTCCAACGCGGTTCAGCCGAAACCAAACATGACCGCATCGGTGCCGAAACTTCCGGCGGCGTTCGATCGGGCCGAGGCCGTATCCAAGGTGATCGAGCCGGTTGCGAATGCGGTCGTGACAGTCGCGACGGTGGCGCAGTCGGTTCCCGGTCTGCTCGCGGCGCTTCCGACGTCGACAACTCCTATTACCGACGTCATCACGTCGCTTCAGACCATGCTCACCATGGTTGGTGATGCAGTCATACCGCTGGCGACCCAACTGCCGTCTGATCTTTTCAGCTTGCTTGTCGTGCCCGGGGACGCTCCAGCGGCGACCGGAGTGGTAGGCCGGTCTTACTCCTCAGGGTCGTTTGCAACCGTTGTGGCCCCCGCGCCTAGGCCCCCATTGCCGCCGGCAGCCCAGCCGATTGCTGACCTTCCGGACGTGCCGATGCTTGGAAACGGCGCCGCGCCGGTCACGGTGGCAGACATCGAGACTGCTGCACTGAGTCGCGACTTCTCGCTTTCCGGGGCGGAAACACTCGCGCCCCAAAGCGCGAGCCCGACTGGTGTGATGTCGTTCCTGGAACACACCATCAACGCGATCCTGGTACCCGCTTCGTTGTCGGCACTGGCCGCTCTGGCGCTGCCGGGTGTGGCCGGGCTGCTGATCGCCTGTGCCGCCGGGATGCGGCTCGGTTACCGCCAGGCCAAAGCGGCGATGACGGCGCGGAAGTCGGGGATCGCGCGCTTCGCAGGCACGGGACCGTTGGGTGTTGTCCGGTCGGGCTCACTGATCGCGCTGCGTCGTCCGGGAGTATCACGCGGAGCCCATTCGAAGCCGTCACGGCCGCGTGGGTTCGAGCAAGTCGCCTAGAAGCGAGCCGTCGACAGCTCGACATCGGCACCGATTGTCGCGGTGCGTAATGGTTCGGCCCGGTATGGCGAAATACCTGACAACTGTGACAGTCGGGGAGGTTGGCTATGCCTGAGGCGCAAGTGTTCACTGCTGGCCCGCCGGAAGAACGCGGCGGGCGAAAGGGTCGACGCGCGCTCGGCGGGCGTCCGTCTATGCAGCCGCGCCACCGAGTCGGAGTTATCGCCCTCGCAGCCGTCGCGCCGTGGGCGATGCAGGTTGCGGCCACAGCGCCCGTGCAGGCGGTACCGTGCCCCGACGCCGAGGTGGTATTCGCCCGCGGCACCACCGAGGACCCTGGCCTTGGTCCCACCGGACAGGCATTCGTCGACTCCCTCCGCGCCCGAGTCGGTGCGAAATCAGTGGGGATGTACGCGGTCGACTACCCCGCCACCACCGACTTCCCCACTGCCATCGACGGAATTACGGACGCGCGCGCGCACGTCCTTACCACCGTGGCGAACTGCCCTCGCACGAAGATCGTGCTCGGCGGATTCTCGCAAGGCGCGGCGGTCATGGGCTTCATCACCGCAAACGCTGTGCCTGACGGTGTTTCGCCCTCGGATGTGCCTGCGCCGATGCCGCCCGATGTGGCCAACCACATCGCAGCCGTTGCCCTCTTCGGAAAACCGTCGACGCGCTTCATGCGTGCGATCCGCGAGCCCGCGATCACCATCGGCCCGGAATATGTGGCCAAGACGATCGACTTGTGCATCGACAACGATCTTGTCTGCACTTCTGATGGGCGCAGCTTCTCGGCGCACAACCAGTATGTCGAGAGCGGCATGGTCGACCAGGCCGCGGATTTCGTCACAGCCCAGCTGCAGGCGAGTTGGGCGGCGGATGCATTGGCGCAGCAGCCGCCTGCTGAGAGTGCCGCGACGTCACCACTCGCGGCGCAAGCACCTCGCACACCTCCCGCGGCCGCAGTTTCAGCATCGGCACCGCCGGCAGCGACCCCGGCTCCAGCACCGCATCTGCCGTCGGCGCCAGGGCCCTTGCCTGGACCCACTGCCACAGTTTCGCCGCCTACACCTGTTGAGCCGCTCGCCTGACTCGGTGCGGCCTTGTGAGCCAGCTCAGACCGTTTTCATTTGGTCCGCGCAGTCTGGCGACGGCCGAACTTGTGACATCTGTGTGCCGCCGTGCGACATACGGACATGGAGACAGCGAAGGCATACCGGGTCACACGAATCGTTGGGGCTTTGGTGGCGACGGCATGGGCATTGCCCATTGCACTGATCAACCTGCCAACGGCAGCTGCGGAGCCGTGCCCAGACGTCGAGATCGTGTTCGCGCGCGGCACAACCGAGCCACCAGGTGTGGGTGGCGTCGGGCAGGCGTTTGTCGACGCGTTTCGTTCGCAATTGCCCGGGCGATCTATTGGGGCGTACGCCGTCGATTACCCGGCAAGCAATGATTTCGCCAACAGCACACCCGCTGGCGCAAATGACGCGAGCGCTCATATCCAGTCGATGGCCGCGAATTGCCCAAACACTCGCATGGTGCTCGGCGGATACTCCCAAGGGGCAGGGGTGATCGATCTATCCACCTCGGAAATGCCAACCGAGGTTTCCAATCATGTCGCTGCCGCCGCCCTCTTCGGGGCCCCTAAGAGTGCATTCGCGGACTCACTGTCCCCCGGACCGCTGCCCACGATCGGTGCTCTCTACGCCACCAAGACCATCGACTTGTGCGTGCCCAACGATCCGATCTGCTCCGACGGCTGGGACATGCGAGCCCACGTTGCATACATCGAGACCGGGATGGTCAGCCAGGCCGCGACTTTTGCCGCCAGTCGCCTTTAGCCAGGGAGTAAGAAGTTTCGGAAAGGCGTGAACGGACGGTTCCGCATGTGTCGGGCTGACAGGATTTGAACCTTCGACCACTTGACCCCCTGTCGGACCCAAGGCGAACTTCGTTGTGCTGCAACGTCTTTCGAATCGAACTGACCAGCGCAAACGGTCGCAAGCCGTCTCCTCCCAGCTCACCCGATCCGCACCTGCTTGGGACAACGTTGCGGCAACGCTGACGCCAGGGTAATGCGCGTTGGGGGTTCTTAAGCGCCAGGCCGGACGAATACGTCGTTGAGGGTGACGGTGCGTAGGCCGCGGTTGCGGATGAGGTCGGCGAGCTGACTGAATACGTGGGTGACCGGCAGATGGTTGAGGTGGCCGATGACGATGTTCTGGGGCCGGAAGTAGTTGTCGGCCATCTTGAGGAGGTAGTCCTCGGTGATGACGGTGGAGTCGGCCAGCGAGCCGGACCACATCGTGGTGACGGTGTAGCCGAGATCTGCGGCAACCGCTTCGACTGCCGGATTGTGTTTGCCGTATGGCGGCCGTAGGTAGGGGCGGGCGTCGACCCCGTACATCTTGGTCAGAAATGCGTCATTGCGGCGTATTTCATCGGCGATTTGCGATGGTGTCAGGGTGGTCAGGTCCGGGTGAGAGTAGGTGTGGTTGCCCAGTTGGATCTGGCCGGATTCGACCAATGGCCGTAGCAGATCCGCGTTGTCGGTCCACGAGCGGTAGGTGCCGTTGACGAAATAGGTCAGACGAGCGCCCGTTTCCTTGGCGAACTCGGTATAGAGGCGGACAACATCGCTGCTCACGCCATCGTCGACCGTCAGGGCGAGCAGGTCGCCTTGGCCCGGTAGAACGCTCAACACACCCTTGTCGGGCAGGGCACGTTGAGAAGCCAGCGGAGGCGGAGGCAGCAGTGGCGGCAACGTCTCCTCGGGCGCGCCGAATGATGCCGCTGTCGCGACCGCGTCGGTACGTGCCGCCGAGGTATGCGGCATGGCGCTCAGGGCGGAGCGCGCCACCTCTATCGTGGCCACCGACGGTGGCAATACGAGCGCGGTTGCCACCCCCACGAGGAAACCTCTGCGGTTCAGCAGGGACACAGCGTCTCTCCGACCTCGACAGCGATACCGTCCGCAGCCCATACGGTTCGGATGGCCGGCGCCCCTCGGCGATTGCCCGGTGATGTCATCAGCAGGCAAACCTACACCCGCTTCCTGCCGAGCCATGCTGTGCTGCTGTTCGTCTACTCTCTCGTAACCGCGAATTGGTGAGCCGTTTGGCCGGACGTCGTCGGAAGGCAATTCCTGTCCTTTCGAGTGCCTGCTCGATGTCGTCGCCATCGACAACCCGTCGGTCACGCCACTTACCCTGGTCGCGCTTCCTCTTCTCCCACGCCTTTTTCTTGTCCCAGCGGCGCGGCGTCACAAACACGAAAGTCGTGTTAGCCATGTCAACGCCTAGGGGGTCGGCCGTGCGCTCTCTATAGTCCTTATTCGCCTTGGCGGCATATCCCGGCCGGTTGCCATCTCCCATACGCTGAAGCCCTCTGGCACGAAAGACGTCGCCCCCGTCGCCTCGACCGTGCCGTCGTCCGTCGCATCAGCAAAGTGCGGCAAGCCGGCGTCCGTCGCCATCTGGTTCATCTCCTCCTTGCCTCAAACCTAGGCGCTAAGGGTCAGGCGATGCGGTCGATGCTGGCCAACTGCGTCGCAAGCTGTTCGCGGGCGACTTCCGCGTCGTAGTGGGCCTGCATGTTGATGAAGAACATGTCGGTCAGCCCCAGCGCGCGTGACAGCCGCAGCGCGGTGTCG
>NZ_DATENY010000038.1:0-22326 GCF_035274705.1 Mycobacterium sp.
GCACCTGACCCACCGCGCGGGCATGGCTGATGTTCTGCACCGCCGAAACCTCCGCGGCCACCGCATCACAACCATCCGCACAACACCACTGCGCATCAGCCAGCTCACCCGAGCGCCGCACGAACAACTCCACCACCGCGGCCAACCGCTGCGCGATCGCCGTCGACTCATCCCGAGTCGCCTCACCCAGCACATCGATGAGCTCCGCATCCCCGACGGCTTCGAACATACATTCGATCATGCCACAGCGCACCGACACGCAAACCGGTTATCCGCAGGCGTCGGTGCCTGCCCTTACGATTCCGCCGTGACGCGGCTCAGGATCTACATGGCGGTCGCCGTCATATCGGGCATCGCGGCGTATCTCCTCGGCGCCACTCCCATGTGGAGCGTCGCGATCGGCGCCGTCGCACCCGTCCTTCTCGCGACCGCGCCCCACTTCCTGCGCGGCACCTTCGCCGGCCTCAGCACGGCGAGCGACCCAGCATCAGAGATGTCGGGCTTGGAGTTCGAGGACTATGTCGCGCGGGTGGCGAGATGCTGCGGTGTACCCGTGATCATGACGCCTCTGACCGGCGACTGGGGTGTCGACATCATCGTCGGCAAGCGACCGAATCGACTTGCCATTCAATGCAAACGACAATCACGTCCCGTCGGCGCAGGTGCGGTTCAGGAAGTCGTGGCGGGCGCACCGATGCAGGACTGCACGAAGACCATGGTGGTGACCAACCACGAATTCACCCCGGCCGCACGCAAACTCGCGGAACTACATTCCTGCGAACTCGTCGGCCGGGCGGAACTGCCACGCCTACGGTCGACTATCCGGCGCCTCACTGGGCCCCCTGAGGCCGACCCAGCCTAGCTGAGCGCGTCGCGCACCGCCGCGACGGCGGCGTCGATCTCCTCGCGCGACACCGTCAGCGCGGGCCTGAATCGCACGCTGTCGGCGCCGCTGCCAAGCATGATCACCCGCTGATCCCACAGCCGCCGGATCAACTCGTCGCGCTGCTCCGTCGAGGGCAGGCTGAACGCACACATCAGACCGCGGCCACGGACGTCGAGCACCACATCCGGGAAGTCCGCTGCAAGCTCACGCAGCTGATCAAGGAGATAACGGCCCGCCTTGGCGACATGGACCATCAACCCGTCGGACTCGATGACTTCGAGGATGCGGCGTGACCGCACCATGTCGACCAAGTTCCCACCCCAGGTGGAATTGATCCGCGAGCTCACCGCGAACACGTTGTCGGGCACCTCGTCGACCCGCCGCCCGGCCATGATCCCGCATACCTGCGTTTTCTTGCCGAATGCGACGACGTCGGGAGCGACATCGAATTGCTGGTAGACCCAAGAGGTTCCGGTCAACCCGCAACCGGTTTGCACCTCGTCGAAGATCAGCAGAGCGTCGAACTCGTCGCACAGCTCCCGCATCGCGGCGAAGAACGAAGGCCGTAAGTGACGGTCGCCGCCCTCCCCCTGAATCGGCTCGGCAATGAAGCACGCGATGTCGTGCGGATGGGCCTCAAACGCCGCGCGGGCCTGTCGAAGCGACTCCGCTTCCAGTGCGTCCATATCCGCGCCCGGCCTCACATACGGTGCGTCGATGCGGGGCCAGTCGAACTTCGGAAACCGCGCGACCTTGTTCGGGTCAGTATTCGTCAACGACAAGGTATATCCACTGCGGCCATGAAACGCGCCGCGCAGGTGCAGCACGCGCGTTCCCAGCGCTGGGTCGATACCGTGCGCCTCGTTGTGCCGGCTCTTCCAGTCGAACGCGACCTTCAGCGCGTTCTCGACGGCAAGCGCTCCCCCGTCGACGAAGAACAGGTGCGGCAGCGCGGGATCGCCCAGCACGCGCGCGAACGTGTCGACGAAGCGCGCCATCGGCACGCTGTACACGTCGGAGTTGCTCGGCTTGTTCACCGCGGCCGCCGCGAGCTCCGCACGAAACTCGGCATCGTTGGCCAACGCCGGATGGTTCATGCCCAGCGCCGACGACGCGAAGAACGTGAACATGTCCAGGT
The DNA here is from genome assembly GCF_035274705.1 of Mycobacterium sp. Taxonomy (GTDB): domain Bacteria; phylum Actinomycetota; class Actinomycetes; order Mycobacteriales; family Mycobacteriaceae; genus Mycobacterium. Next base: position 2,025 of record NZ_DATENY010000038.1, read on the forward strand.
AGCGCTCACCGGTGCGGGCATCCACCAGATAGGAGCCCGATGAGCGATCGATGTCGAGGACGAAGTCCAGTCCGTCAGCAAGGATGCTGCGCGCCAGGACGTCGCGAACGTCGTTAGGGGCAATGTGCTCACGTGTCAGGACGGCAGTCATACGCCCATTTTAACAAACTATTTACGGTCAAATTCTACTTAGGCCGTAACAATTACGGGATGCAGTCCCGTCCTGTGTAAAATGTCTGTAAGATGACCGTGCTGCGGGTGCGGACGTTGGCCGTCGTCCGGATCCGCTGCAACAAGTCTTCGAGCGCCCGCGCCGACTCCACACGAACCAGCAGGATGTAGCTCTCCTCGCCGGCCACCGAGTAACAAGATTCGATGGCCTCAATGTGCTCGAGCCGGGCAGGCGCATCATCGGGTTGAGAGGGATCGAGAGGGGTGATGGCGACGAACGCCGACAGCATGAGTCCGGCGGCTTCGGGATCAATCCGGGCCGAATACCCCGTGATCACGCCACGGGCCTCCAGCCGCCGCACCCGCGACTGCACGGCCGACACCGACAGCCCCGCGATGGCAGCCAGATGGGCCAGCGTCGCCCGCCCGTCGGCGACCAGTTCGCGCGCCAGGGTGCGATCGATCTCGTCGAGCGTCTCGCCCTCGGCCATGGCGGCACTGTATCCGAGGCGGTGCCACTCATGAGCCAACGTGTCCAAACCTGGCAGCTGCGCGCGAAATTCGCCGCCGCACTGTCACGCATGTACGGCGTCGAGGTCCCGGCCTACACCACACTCGTGGAAGCCAGCGCCGAGGTGAACCGCGAGCTGGGTGCATCTGAGCGGGTGACTGTCGAACGGCACGGCGCCATCCGCGTCGGCAGCGCACGCGAACTCGCAGACGTGGCAGACCTGTTCGCCGCGTTCGGCATGCACGCCGTCGGGTTTTACGACCTGCGCGACGCGGCGTCGCCGGTGCCGGTGGTCTCGACGGCGTTCCGGCCGATCGACACGGATGAGCTGGCCCGCAATCCGTTCCGGGTCTTCACGTCGATGCTGGCCACGGCCGACGCCCGCTTCTTCTCCTGTGAATTGCGATCGCGCGTCGAGCGGTTCGTGGCCCAGCGTCAGCTGTTCGACCCTGCGCTCATCGCCGAGGCCCACCGCATCGCCGCGGACGGCGGCGCGGAACCCGAACGCGCCGAACGGTTCGTCGCGGCCGCGGTGGCCGCATTCGCACTGTCGAGTGAACCGATCGACCGCGGGTGGTACGAGGAACTCAGCAAGGTATCGGCCGTCGCCGCTGACATCGCCGGCGTCACCACGACGCACATCAACCACCTGACCCCGCGGGTCCTCGACATCGACGAGCTTTACCAGCGAATGACCATCCGCGGCATCACGATGATCGACGCGATCCAGGGCCCGCCGCGATGGCACGGTCCCGATGTGCTGTTGCGACAGACGTCATTTCGTGCGCTGGCCGAGCCGCGGTGTCTGCGCGACGCGGACGGTACAGTATCGAACGGCTCACTGCGCGTGCGCTTTGGTGAGGTCGAGGCGCGCGGCGTCGCGCTGACCCCGAAGGGTCGCGACCGCTACGACGCAGCGATGGCCACACTGGACCCGGCGGCGGTGTGGGGCGACTACTTCCCCGCTACTGACGAAGAGATGGAGGCGTCCGGGCTGGCCTACTATCACGGTGGAAATCCGTCGAAACCCGTTGTCTACGAAGATTTCCTGCCTGCATCGGCGGCAGGTATCTTTCGGTCCAATCTCGACACCGACGCGCAAGCCGCGAACACGGCCGATATTTCTGACTACAGCATCGAGTGGATGGCCGGCCAGATCGGCCACCACATTCACGATCCCTACGAGCTCTACGAGAAAGTCGCATCATCATGACCACCGCTCAGACATCCGTTCTCCCGACGGCCGACGACCTGCGCACCCGAGTCCGCGACGCACTGCACGCGGTCGGCTCGCGCGTCGAACTCGGCAGGCCCGGCGAGCATGGATTGCACGCCAGCACGCCGATCACCGGCGAGGTGCTGTTCACTCTTCGCGAGACGTCCGCTGAGCAGGCCGATGTCGCGATAGCCGAAGCAGCGCAGGCGTTTACGACATGGCGCACCACACCGGCCCCTGTGCGTGGGGCGCTGGTCGCGCGACTGGGCGAGCTGCTCGTCGAGCACAAGGCCGATCTGGCCACGCTCGTCACGGTCGAGGCGGGCAAGATCACCTCCGAGGCCCTCGGCGAGGTACAGGAGATGATCGACATCTGCGAGTTCGCCGTCGGTCTGTCACGACAGCTGTACGGCAAGACCATTGCGTCGGAACGACCGGGCCACCGGCTGATGGAAACCTGGCATCCGCTGGGCGTGGTCGGTGTGATCACCGCGTTCAATTTCCCTGTCGCGGTGTGGTCGTGGAATGCCGCGATCGCGCTGGTGTGCGGCGACACCGTGGTGTGGAAGCCGTCGGAGCTGACGCCACTGACCGCGCTGGCATGCCAGGCGCTGATCGAGCGGGCCTGTCTTGACGTTGGCGCTCCTCCCCACGTGAGCCGGCTCATCCAGGGCGGACGCGAAATCGGTGAGCGGCTGGTCGACGACCCGCGCGTGGCGTTGCTGAGCGCGACGGGGTCGGTGCGGATGGGCCAGCAAGTCGGCCCGCGCGTCGCAGAGCGGTTCGGCAAGGCGCTGCTGGAACTGGGCGGCAACAACGCGGCCATCGTCACCCCGTCGGCCGACTTGGATCTGGCGGTGCGCGGCATCGTGTTCTCCGCTGCCGGGACCGCAGGTCAGCGTTGTACGACGCTGCGGCGACTGATCGTGCATTCCTCGATCGCCGACGAGATGGTGGACCGGATTGTCAACGCATACCGTCAATTGCCGATCGGTGATCCGGCTGCCGATGCGACGCTGGTCGGTCCGCTCATTCACGAGACCGCGTATCGCGACATGGTCAGGACGCTCGAGCAGGCAGGCGCCGACGGGGGCGAGGTGTTCGGCGGTGAGCGCCACGACGTCGGAGATGAGAGCGCGTACTACGTTGCACCGGCGGTGGTGCGGATGCCGGCACAGACCGCGGTGGTGCACAAGGAAACGTTCGCACCGATCCTCTACGTGCTGACCTACGACGAGCTCGACGAGGCTATTGCGTTGAACAACGCGGTTCCCCAAGGTCTTTCGTCGGCGATCTTCACGCTCGACGTTCGCGAGGCGGAACGTTTCATGGCCGCCGACGGCTCGGATTGCGGCATCGCCAACGTCAACATCGGAACCTCGGGCGCCGAGATCGGCGGCGCGTTCGGCGGTGAGAAGCAGACCGGCGGCGGTCGCGAATCAGGCTCCGACGCATGGAAGGCCTACATGCGCAGGGCCACCAACACCGTTAACTACTCTTCGGAACTGCCGCTCGCGCAGGGCGTGCACTTCGGCTAGAAACGCGACCGCAGGCCAAGTCGAAATCCTTTGGGCATCATCGTGAGTCGCTCCTGAATCTGCAGCTGGTAGTTCGGATCTGCGATCAGGTCATAGCGGCGGATCAGCACACCGAGCGCGAGAACAGCCTCGTGCAAAGCGAATTGGCGTCCGATACACGATCTGGGGCCGGTGCCGAACGGCTTGTACAGACCCGCCGGCCGAGCCTTGACCCGCTCTGGCTCGAACCGGTCCGGATCGAACTTGTCGGGATTGGGTCCCCATCGCGGATCACGGTGCAGCGTCGAGGTCAGAGCCAGCACCCAGTCGCCCTTGCGCATCGGGTGTGCGCCGGCCAGCACGGTGTCCTCGCGCGCGGCCCGGTAGTAACCGGGCACGGTGGGTTGCAGCCGCAGCGATTCGTCGAACACCCGTCGCACGTATCGCAGCTTGGCGATCATCTCGAAATCGGGGCGATCCCCGGCTCCCCACACCTCGTCGACCTCGGCGCGAGCCCTGGCGAACACCTGCGGATGGCGGGACAGGTAGTACAGCGCGAAAGACAATGCGCCCGAAGTCGTTTCGTGACCGGCGACGAGGAAGTTGATCAGCTGATAGCGGATATTGGCCGCGTCCAAGTCGGAGGCGAGCATGATCTCCAGCAGGTCATCGTGATGCCCCAATCCTTCCGCGCGACGCTGGGCGATGATCTCGTCGGCGACCGCGTGCATATGTGCCGCTTCGCGACGGACCTTGCGCTCTTCGCGTCGCGCCAGGAATTTCGGCAGCCTGCTGGCGCGCAGCACACCGGCCCGGTCAGCGCCCTTCAACCCCGCGACCATGTGCTCGACGAATTCAGGAACCGTGTCCGAGCGGAAACTGCCGAACGAATAGCCAGCCGCACACCGGGCGATGCTCTCGAGCGTCACACGGGTCGTATCGGCCGACACATCGACCGTGCGGGCAGTGCGCGCATGCTCGTCCCAGTGCGCGGTCAGCTCCGCCGCGACGTCGAGCATCACCGCGTGGTAGCGACGCATGGCGGCCTGGCTGAACGCCGGCATCAACAGGTCATGCGCCTTCTGCCAGTTCGGTTCGTCGTTGTACGCCGTGAAAAGACCGTCGCCGCCGAGGATCCGCAGCGCCTCGATCTCCGGACCCACATGCTTGCAGAAGCGGACCTCGTCGTTGAGGTCGGTGACCACCTCGGCACCGGCAGCAACGACGTAGCGCACACCGAAAGCCCGCAATTCGAAGATCGGGCCGAGGCGCTCGGCAATCTGCACCGCGGACTGCGAGGGCGCGTCCGTGTCATAGGAGAGCATGTCGCCGAAAAGCGGGAGCCGCCACCGCGGATGAGGAAGTTTGGGATAGGTTCGCCGGTCATCCAACACGGTCATGGCCCCAGCCTCCGCCGTTGTTATACATGTGTCAAGTAGGATGGAACCCATGGCTGAGTCCAGACGGCGACTGTCGCCCGACGACCGCCGCAACGAACTGCTCGCGCTGGGCGCCGAGGTCTTCGGCCAGCGGCCCTACGACGAGGTGCGCATCGACGAGATCGCCGAACGGGCCGGCGTATCGCGTGCGTTGATGTACCACTACTTTCCCGACAAGCGGGCGTTCTTCGCTGCCGTCGTGCGGGCAGAGGGTGAGCGGCTCTTCGAGGCCACCAACGCCCCACCGGACCCGGACGCCCGCCTGTTCGACCAGCTGCGCGCCGGTGTGCTGGCCTACCTGCGCTACGACGAAGAGCACCCGCACGGCGCGTGGGCCGCGTATATGGGGATGGGCCGATCCGACCCGGTCCTGCGCGGCATCGAGGACATCGACAACGACCGGCAGGCCAACCGGATCATCAGCCGCATCAACGCTGCCGTCGGCGAGGATATGGACTCCAAGGTCGAGCGCGACCTGCGGATCACCATCTACGGCTGGCTGGCCTTCACCTTCGAGATGTGCCGGCAGCGGCTGATGGACCCGTCCATCGACGCCGGACAGGTGGCCGACACCTGCGCACATGGACTACTCGACGCGATCGGGCGGGTCCCGGGCATCCCGCCTGCTCTCGGTGAAGCGGTCGCGCCGGAGCATCGCTGACATTTGTCGGTGGGCTGCTGCACGATGGCTAGATGGCCACCGATCCACTTGGGCGCTTCAGCGAGCTGACCCGCGAGTGGTTCACGGGTACCTTCGCGGCGCCGACGGCGGCGCAGGCCGAAGCCTGGTCGGCCATTGCCGACGACGACAACACGCTGGTCATCGCGCCGACCGGCTCCGGTAAGACGCTCGCCGCATTTCTGTGGGCGATCGACCGGCTCGCCTCGTCCGAACCGCGCGCCGCAGCGGCAGGCACGCGAGTGTTGTATGTGTCGCCGCTGAAGGCGCTGGCGGTGGATGTCGAGCGCAACCTGCGCACGCCGTTGACCGGGATCAGCCGCATCGCTGAAAGGCGCGGCGTGCCGGCACCCGATATCAGCGTTGGCGTGCGCTCCGGCGACACCCCACCTGCGCGGCGCCGTGAGCTGATCACCAAACCGCCGGACATCTTGATCACCACACCGGAGTCGCTGTTTTTGATGCTGACGTCGGCGGCCCGCGACACGCTGGCCGAGGTGCAGACGGTCATCGTCGACGAGGTGCATGCCGTTGCAGCCACGAAACGCGGCGCGCATCTGGCGCTGTCGCTGGAACGGCTCGACCAGCTGTTGGCCACGCCGGCGCAGCGGATCGGCCTGTCGGCAACCGTGCGACCGCCAGAGGAAGTGGCGCGGTTCCTGTCAGGGCAGGCTCACACGACGATCGTCGCGCCCCCCGCGGCCAAGACCTTCGACCTGTCGGTTCAGGTGCCGGTGCCGGACATGGCCAATCTCGAGAACAACACGATCTGGCCCGACGTCGAGGAGCGCATCGTCGATCTGATCGAGGCGCACAACAGCTCGATCGTATTCGCCAACTCGCGACGGCTGGCCGAACGACTTACCTCTCGCCTCAACGAGATTCACGCCGAACGATCCGGCGTCGAGCTTCTCGACGGGCCCAATCCGAAGGTCGGCGGCGGGGCGCCGGCCCAGCTCATGGGCAGTGGCCAGGCGTCGGGTGCGCCGACCCTGCTGGCCCGCGCGCATCACGGCTCAGTCAGCAAGGAGCAACGGGCCGAGGTCGAGGACGACCTGAAGACCGGCCGGCTGAAGGCCGTCGTCGCGACGTCGAGCCTGGAGTTGGGTATCGACATGGGCGCCGTCGATCTGGTGATCCAGGTCGAGGCGCCGCCGTCGGTCGCGAGCGGACTGCAGCGGATCGGGCGCGCCGGCCATCAGGTTGGCGAGATATCGCAAGGCGTGCTGTTTCCCAAGCACCGAACGGATCTGATCGGTTGCGCGGTCACGGTGCGGCGGATGTTGTCCGGCGAGATCGAAACCATGCGGGTGCCGACGAATCCGCTCGACGTGCTGGCCCAGCACACGGTGGCGGCGTGCGCATTGGAGCCGTTGGACGCCGACCGATGGTTCGATGCGGTACGGCGAAGTGCACCATTTGCGACGTTGCCGCGCAGCGCATTCGAGGCGACGCTGGATCTGTTGAGCGGCAAGTATCCATCGACCGAATTCGCCGAGCTGCGGCCGCGACTGGTGTACGACCGCGACGCGGGAACCCTCACGGCGCGTCCCGGTGCGCAGCGGCTGGCGGTCACATCAGGCGGCGCCATACCCGACCGCGGCCTGTTCACCGTTTACCTGGCGACCGATTCCGAGAAACCTTCGCGGGTAGGCGAACTCGACGAGGAGATGGTCTACGAATCGCGACCCGGCGACGTGATTTCGCTGGGCGCGACGAGTTGGCGCATCACGGAGATCACCCATGACCGGGTGCTGGTCATCCCGGCGCCCGGACAACCGGCGCGGTTGCCGTTCTGGCGGGGTGACAGCGTCGGCAGGCCCGCCGAGCTCGGCGCGGCTGTCGGCGCGTTCACCGGTGAGCTGGCGCGCCTCGGCAACGACGAGTTCGTCGAACGGTGCCGCGCAATGGGTTTCGACGAGTACGCGTCGGACAACCTGTGGCGGCTGCTGGACGACCAGCGACAGGCCACCGGTGCGGTGCCGACCGACACGACGTTCGTCGTCGAGCGGTTCCGCGACGAGCTCGGCGACTGGCGAGTGATCCTGCACTCGCCCTACGGCCTTCGGGTACACGGGCCATTGGCGTTGGCGGTGTCGCGACGGCTGCGGGAGCGCTACGGCATCGAGGAGAAGCCGACGGCGTCGGACGACGGCATCATCGTGCGACTACCCGACACCGAAGACGCCGCCCCCGGCGCGGACCTGTTCGTCTTCGACGCCGACGAGATCGAACCCATCGTCACCGCCGAGGTGGGCGGGTCGGCGTTGTTCGCGTCGCGATTCCGCGAATGTGCCGCGCGCGCATTGCTTTTGCCGCGCCGTCATCCCGGCAAACGCTCGCCACTGTGGCATCAGCGGCAGCGCGCGGCGCAACTTCTCGACGTCGCGCGCAAGTATCCCGACTTCCCGATCGTGCTGGAGGCGGTACGGGAATGCCTGCAGGACGTCTACGACGTCCCCGCACTGACGGAGTTGATGCGCCGGGTCGCACAGCGCCGGCTGCGCCTGGTCGAGGTCGAGACCGCCACCCCGTCGCCGTTCGCGGCGTCGCTGCTGTTCGGCTATGTCGGCGCGTTCATGTACGAGGGCGACAGTCCACTGGCCGAACGTCGCGCCGCGGCACTGTCGCTGGATAGCGTGCTGCTCGCCGAACTGCTGGGCCGGGTTGAACTGCGCGAGCTGCTCGACCCGCAGGTCATCGAATCGACCATTCGGCAGCTTCAGCACCTCAGCGAGGACCGCAGGGCCCGCGACGCCGAGGGCATCGCCGACCTGCTACGGATCCTCGGCCCGCTGACCGAAGAGGAGATCGCCGATCGATGTACTACGGCCGACGTGGGCGGCTGGCTGGACGGCCTGCGGGCTGCCAAGCGGGCGCTGGCCGTCTCGTTCGCCGGCGAAACATGGTGGGTGGCCGTCGAAGACATCGGTCTGTTGCGCGACGGCGTCGGTGTGGCGGTGCCGGTTGGCGTGCCGGTGGCGTTCACCGAATCGGTCGACGATCCGCTCGGCGAGCTGCTTGGTCGCTATGCCCGCACCCACGGGCCGTTCACCACGCACGATGCGGCGGCTCGGTTCGGTCTGGGCCTGCGGGTGACCGCCGATGTGCTGGGCAGGCTGGCCATCGACGGCCGGCTGGTGCGCGGTGAATTCACGAGCAACGTAGAGGGCGAGCAGTGGTGTGACGCCGACGTTTTGAAGATCCTGCGGCGTCGGTCGCTGGCCGCGCTGCGGGCGCAGGTCGAGCCGGTCAGCACCGCGGCATACGCCCGATTCCTGCCGGCCTGGCAGCAGGTGGGATCGACGCACAACTCAGGTGTCGACGGGCTCGCGACGGTGGTCGATCAGCTGGCGGGGGTGCCGATCCCGGCTTCCGCGGTGGAGCCGCTGGTGTTCGGCCAGCGCGTCCGCGACTACCAGCCCGCGATGCTCGACGAGCTTCTGGCCTCCGGCGAGGTGACCTGGTCGGGCGTCGGGCAGATCGGTGGCGGCGACGGCTGGATCGCGTTCCATCCCGCCGAGTCGGCGGCGCTGTCGCTGGCCGCGCCGACCGACATCGAGTTCACCGATGCCCATCGCGCGATCACCGAAACGCTAGGCTCGTCCCGTCAGGCTGGCGGCGCGTACTTCTTCCGGCAACTCGCCGACAATCCGACAGAAGAACTGAAACAGGCGCTGTGGGAACTGATTTGGGCCGGCTGGATCACTGGTGACACATTCGCTCCAGTTCGGGCGCTGCTCATGGGCACCCGCAGATCACCGGGACGCCGCGGCAGCCCCGCACATCGGCAACGTCAACGGCCGCCACGGCTGAGCCGCTATTCCGTCGCGCACGCGCAGGCGCGCAGCGCTGACCCGACGGTCGCCGGGCGTTGGTCGGCACTGCCCACACCCGAACCCGAATCCACGGTGCGCGCGCATTTCCAGGCCGAGCTGCTGCTCAACCGGTACGGCGTGCTGACCAAGGGCGCGGTCACCGCCGAGGAAGTGCCGGGCGGTTTTGCGATGCTGTACAAGGTCCTCACCGCGTTCGAGGACGCGGGCCGGTGCCAGCGCGGCTATTTCGTCGAGTCGTTGGGCGGCGCGCAGTTCGCGGTGGCGTCGACGGTGGATCGGCTGCGGTCGTACCTCGACGGAGTCGATCCGGAGCGCCGCGAGTATCACGCGGTGGTGCTGGCGGCGGCCGATCCCGCCAATCCGTATGGCGCGGCGCTGCCGTGGCCTGGGCAAGGGCCGGGCCGCAAAGCAGGCGCGCTGGTGGCTCTGGTCGACGGTGAACTGGTCTGGTTCATCGAGCGCGGTGGACGCACGCTGCTCAGCTTCACCGACGACGCCGAGGCGCACGTCGCCGCCGCGGCCGCGGTAGCCGACCTCGTCGCAAGCGGACGCGTCCAGTCGTTCCTGGTGGAGAAGATCAACGGGGTGTCCGTACTGGAGCCCGGAGCCGAGGGCCAGCGCGCCGCAGTGCAGGAAGCGCTGGTCGGTGCAGGGTTCACGCGGACGCCGCGGGGCCTGCGATTGCGGTGATGCGCTTGCGCTGTGGGTACCGTTTCAGTGGCTTATGACTGCATCCCGCATCACCACACCGTTCGGATTCGTATCGACGGCCGCTGAGGTCATCGGCGGCGTCGACCTGTCCGGCAAGCGCGCCGTCGTGACGGGCGCGTCGTCGGGTATCGGAGTCGAGACCGCGCGGGCGCTGGCAAGCGCGGGCGCGGGCGTCACGCTCGCCGTGCGCAACATCGAGTTGGGTGAGCGGGTCGCCGCCGACATCCGCACGAGCACGGGCAACGACGTCGTCTCTGTCAGCGCACTGGAGCTGTCCGACCTGTCGAGCGTCGAGGCCTTCGTCAGCACCTGGACCGGCCCGCTGGACATCCTGGTCAACAACGCCGGCGTGATGGCGATTCAGCAGCTGACACTCTCGGCAAGCGGCCACGAAATGCAGTTCGCCACCAACCATCTCGGGCATTTCGCACTCGCAGTCGGCCTCCACGACGCGCTTGCCGCCGCCGCCCCGGCCCGGGTCGTGTCGGTGAGCTCCGGCGGCCACCTGCGTTCCCCTGTCGTGTTCGACGACATCGACTACAAGTTCCGCGACTACGACCCGTTCGGCGCCTACGGCCAGTCGAAGACCGCCAATGTGCTGTTCGCCGTCGAGGCCACCCGCCGGTGGGCGCGCGACGGCATCCTGGCCAACGCGCTGATGCCGGGCGGAATCGCGACTCCGCTACAGCGTCATCTGCCGAAGGACTATGCCGCGCAGGCCCTCGATGCCTTCCGCGCGGCCGGTACGGACTTCAAGACGGTCGAGCAGGGCGCTGCGACGTCGGTATTGCTTGCCGCTTCCCCACTGCTGGACGGTGTCGGCGGACGCTATTTCGAGAATTGCAACGAGGCCATCCCGGTCGAACGACGCGGGAATCCCGGACAGGGTGGTGTGGCGCCCTATGCGCTCGACCTGGCCAATGCCGAACGCCTGTGGGAACTCTCGCTGAAGATGATCGGGTAGCAGCGTGCCCGAGGGCGATACCGTCTGGCACACCGCCGCTATCCTGCGCGACGCGCTGGCCGGAAAAATCCTGACCCGATGCGATATTCGAGTTCCGCGCCACGCCACCGTCGACCTGACGGGGCACGTCGTCGACGAGGTCATCAGCCGGGGAAAGCACTTGTTCATCCGGGTCGGGGCGGCCAGTATCCATTCACACCTCAAGATGGATGGGAGCTGGAAGGTCAACCCGGTCAGCAGGCCGAGCCGCGCAGGTCATCGTATCCGGATCATCCTGGAAGCCGGCGACATTCAGGCCGCCGGCATCGATCTCGGCGTGCTGGAAGTTCTCGAACGTGACCGCGACCAGGAAGCCGTCGCCCATCTTGGACCCGATCTTCTCGGCGACGACTGGGATCCCCGTACTGCAGCGGCGAACTTGGCCGCCGATCCGGACCGCCCGCTGGCCGAGGCGCTCCTCGATCAGCGGGTGATGGCCGGCGTCGGCAACGTGTATTGCAACGAACTGTGTTTCGTCACAGGGCATTTGCCCACCGCACCGGTCCGCAACGTCAAGGATCCGCTCCGCTTGGCGCAGCGCGCACGGGACATGCTATGGCTAAACCGTTCTCGCTGGAACCGCACCACGACCGGTGACACCAGGCGCGATCGCGAACTGTGGGTCTACGGCCGCGTCGGGAAGCCGTGTCATCGCTGCGGCACCCGCATCGAGTCAGACAGCAGCGGGGAGCGAATCTCGTTCTGGTGCCCGGTCTGCCAGACGTGAAGGAAGTGCCAGCTTGACGATCTTGCGCACCACCGTGCCGAACTGCCGATGTAGTGGTCCGGTGTTGTACGGCACACCGTAGCGTTGGCAGATCTCACGCACCTCTTCAGAGATCTCCGCGTGGCGGTGCGCCGGGATGTCGGGGAACAGGTGGTGCTCGATCTGGAACGACAGGTTGCCGCTCAGGAGATGAAAGAGCTTGCCGCCGGTCAGGTTCGCCGATCCGAGGATCTGGCGGAAGTACCACATGCCGCGGGTCTCGGCCTTGGTTTCCTCGACAGAGAACTCCTGGACATCGTCAGGGAAATGACCGCAAAAGATGATCATGAACGACCAGACGTTGCGAATCAGGTTCGCGGTCAGGTTGCCTGCGAAAACGAACGGGGCGAAAGGCCCTGCCAGCAGCGGGAATGCGACGTAGTCCTTGAGCGCCTGCCGCTTGGTCTTGCGCCATATGCCCTCGAGGATCTCGCGCTTGTCGGCGAGGGTGATCTCACCGGCGCGGATACGTTCGGTCTCCATCTCATGCAGGGCGACCCCGTACTGGAACAGCACCATCAGCAGGAATGCGTAGACCGGGTTGCCCAGGAAGTAGGGCCGCCACCGTTGGTCTTCGCTCATCCGCAGAATGCCGTAGCCGATGTCGCGGTCCATCCCGACGATGTTGGTATAGGTGTGGTGCATGTAGTTGTGCGAGTGCCGCCATTGATCGCCGGGGCAGGCGGTGTCCCACTCGAACCCCCTGCTGGAGATCGCCGGATCGCCCATCCAGTCGTATTGGCCGTGCATGACGTTGTGGCCGATCTCCATGTTGTCGATGATCTTCGACAGACCCAGCATCGCCGTACCGGCGAGCCACGCGGGCGGGAAGAACAGCAGCGCTCGCCCGCCGACCTCAAGGGCTCTCTGCGCCTTGATGATTCGGCGGATGTAGGTGGCGTCACGCTCGCCGATGTCGGCGATCACTCGTTCCTTTAGCGCATCGAGTTCTCGGCCGAAGGCCTCGGCCTGTTCGGGGGCCATCGTGACGGTCTTGCCCGCCACCATCTTCTGGATGGCCTGTTGCTTGGGAGTCGCCGTCTCGACGGCGCCCGTATCGGTAGTTGTGACAGTCATGTCGCTCAACTCCTTTCGTTTCCTACAGGGCGAGTTCGACGTCGCCGACCGGCGCTGACACGCAGATCTGCACGTCTTCTTCCTCGGTGGTCGACACCGACCCGGTGATCATGTTGCGCACCGCGCCGCGGGTCTTACGGCGGGTGCAGCTGTGGCAGATGCCCATCCGGCATCCGCTCTCGGGTGTGAGCCCGGCGGCCTCGGCCTGCACCAGCAGCGGGCGGCCGTCGTCGGCGATCTCGACGCCGCTATCGGTGAATGCGATTCGGCCGCCGGATGTTTCGGCCGACACGCCGAACGTGGGCGGGACGAAACTTTCGGATCTGACGCTGGCGCAGTGCTCGCGCACGGCCGCCACCAGTGCCGGTGGCCCGCACACGAACACCGCTGTGTCTTCTCCGGGGTCGGGCATCGCGGCAGCCAGGTGCGCCGCACAGAAGTGGCCGTCGAGGTCCGCGGTGTCGCCCGAGCGGGTGAAGCCATGCAGCACCTTGACTCCATGCATTGCGGCGAGTTCGTCGCGATAACACGCTTCCTGCGCGCTGCGGGCGTAGTGAATGAACGCCACCTCGCGGTCGGACCCTTCCACGCGCATGGTTCGAAGCATCGACATCACCGGCGTGATGCCGCTGCCGCCCGACACGAACAAGATGCGCGACGGCCGGACGGTCGGCAGCACGAACTGCCCGCCGACCGAGTCGAGACCCACCACCATGCCGGGGCGGGCGTGCTTGTACAGGTGGTTGGACACCAGCCCGCCGTCATGGCGGCCGATGGTCAGCTCGATGTGGTCGGCGCCCTCGGCGCTGGCAGGCGAGTAAGGCCGGGTGCGGCGACGGCCGTCGATCTCGACAGTGAGGTTGATGTGCTGACCGGCGCGAAAGCCAGCCAGAAATCCGGAGCATGCCTGGTTCGGCTCGAGGATGAGTGTGACGCTGCGCGGCGTCTGGCGCCGCACCGCGATCACCTTGGCGCGGGCGTCACCTTGCGTCCAGGTCGGCGCGACGAGCTCGGTGTAGCGGTCGACGCCGTGGGGCCCGGTGAGGAGGTCGATCAGCGGTGACCGGAGCACTCGCCTCGCCAATGTTTCGGTGAACATATGTACACTGTGATCGCGCTTCCAGCAGCGAGTCAATCGATTCGAGCACGTTGTGGTAAGTTTCACACAGTGAACAGTCGTACTCCTAGTTCACGGGCGGTTCGGTCGAGCCGCTCGGCGAAGTCGCGACCGCGGGAGCCTTCGCGCGAAACGCTGTCCCGTGAGCAGCGCAAGGCGGCCACCCGCCAGGCCATCGTGGCCGCCGCGCTGCGGCTGCTCGAGGATCGCAGTTTCTCCGCGCTGAGCCTGCGCGAGGTCACCCGAGAGGCGGGCATCGTGCCCGCGGCGTTCTACCGGCACTTCGAGTCGATGGAAGCGCTCGGCCTGGTCCTCATCGACGAGTCGTTCCGCAGCCTGAGAGACATGTTGCGCGGCGCGCGCGCCGGCAAGCTCGACCCGAACCGCGTCATCGAGTCCTCCGTGGACATCCTCATCGACGGCGTCAACGAACGCCGCGAGCATTGGCGGTTCATCGGCCGTGAGCGATCCAGCGGGGTGACGGTGCTGCGCTATGCGATCCGCACCGAGATCCGGCTGATCACTTCGGAGTTGGCGATCGACCTGGCGCGCTTCCCCGGCCTCAATACCTGGAGCGGCGAGGATCTCAACATCCTGGCCAGCCTGTTCGTGAACGCGATGATCGTGATCGCCGAGGCCATCGAGGATGCCAACGATCCTGCGGCAATCGACGAGATCAAGCGCACGGCGATCAAGCAGCTGCGGATGATCGCTGTCGGCGTCAGCGGCTGGCGCAGCACGGTCTAGCGTGTGGCGAATGCCGCACCTCGAATTGACCTATCCGCGTCCCGACATCGGCGTCAGCTACACGCTGCCACGCATCGTCGGCGCCGGCCCGGCGTTCGACCTGATCCTGACCGCGCGGGTGGTCGATGCCGACGAGGCACTGAGGCTGGGCATCGTGTCCCGGCTATCAGACGCGGTGATCGACGACGCGCTGGCGGTCGCCGAAACATTGTGTGGCTACGGCAAATTCGGCCTGGAGTCGACCAAACAGGTGATGTGGGCGAATCTGGAGGCATCCAGCCTCGATGCTGCACTCCATGTGGAGAACCGCAGCCAGATCCTGGCGTCGACCAGCGGAGATATCCGGGAGGCTACCGAGGCGTTCCGCCGCCGTCAGGGATGACGACCTGCCCGGTGATGTAGCTGCCGGCGTCCGTCGTCAACAGCAGTGCGGCACCGACGATTTCGTCGGGCGATGCCAGTCGCTTCATCAGCGTCGCACCGGCCATGTAATCGATCGCCTCCCGCGGGTTGTTCCGCATCATGTCCGTGTCGACGGGCCCTGGTGCAATCGCGTTGACCCGGATGCCGAACGCGGCGAAACCTGCGGCCATCGACCGGGTGAACGACAACAAGGCGGCCTTACCGGCGGCGTACATCGAAACCATCGGGGCAAACTGGAACGCGCCGGTTGAGATCATGTTCAACACCGCGGCATGCGAACTGGCCTTCAAGTGCGGCAGCGCGTGTTGCACCAGGAAGACCGGACCGCGAAGGTTGACCTCGAACGACTTGGTCCACGCGTCGACGGTCATCTCCCCCAACGGTTGTGCGAGCGCGTTGGCGGCGTTGTTCACCACGACGTCGATGCCGCCGAACTCGTCGACCGTGTGCTCCACAAGCGCCGCGAGGGCTTGTATGTCACCGAGATGCGTCGGCACCCCGATGGCCTGTCCCCCAAGTTCACGCAGACGCTTCGCGGCGTGCTCGCAGGCGTCGGGTTTGCGACTGGCCACCACCACGCGTGCACCGGCGAGCACGAAGCCCTCGGCCAGCGCCAGACCGATGCCCCTCGTTCCGCCCGTCACGATGACGGTCCGGTCGGTCATGTCGAAGAGGCGGTCGAAGGCGTCGCGATTCACGGCGCTCAGTAGAACAGATCCGGATGTGCGGACACGTACTGCTCGACGGTTTGCGCGGGCCGGCCGATGATCCGTTCGACGTCGTCGGTGGCTCGGTTGTAGCGATCCTCGCGATGCAACCGCGCCATCGTCACGATGTGCTGTTGGACATGCTCAGGCAGGCCGGCGTTCGCGAGCACCTGCGCCAGGTCGTCGGCCGGGAGGTCCTCACCGGTTATCGGCCGACCCAGCGCGCGGGTGTACTGCTCGGCGAGCCCGTCGATGTCGAGCACCGCCGGACCCGTCAGCTCGTACACGCGGCCGACGCGGTTGTCGGGATCCCGCAGCAGCGCGGCCACCACCCGGGCCACATCGGCGGAGGCGATCGGCGATGTCCGGCCGTTGCCGAACGGCAGCGCCAGCATTCCGCGTTCACGCACGCCAAGCGAGCCCAGGATCGTGAACAGCGGATTGTCCAGGAAAACCGTTGGTCTGACGTGTATTACCGGCAAGCCCGACCAATTCAGGACGTGCTCTGCCAGCCAGTGCAACCGGTGCTGACGGGATTCCGCTGTGCTCGTCAGCGTCATCTGCGACACCGTCATCTGCGACATGTTGACGATCACGTCGAGTGCACCGCGCTCGAGCGCAACCGCGCACACCTCGGTCGTGGCCCTCAGATAGTCGGGCGAGACGCTCATGTTGAAGAACATCCGGCTGGCACCGGCCATCGCATCCACGATGTCGGTGGCACGAGTCAGGTCGCCCACCACGACTTCTGCACCCAGCGCTCGCAATTGGACGGCGCGCTCGTCGTCGCGGCGCACCATCGCCCGCACCGGCTCCCCGGCATCGAGCAGTAGGTCGACGACTTGGCGGCTGACGCCGCCGGACCCTCCACCTGCGCCGGTGATCAGGTACACGAGGCCGCTAGACGCAGCCGCTGACGTTGATCCGCCGGCCCGCGTTGACGCAGACGGTGACGTTGGGAGCGGGCGGCGGCGGTGGCGGTGCCGCGAGTGCGTCGTTCAGTTCGTAGAACGGATCGGCGCAGCCGCTGACATCGACACGCGCTCCCCCGACTGAGCCGCACACGGTGGCGTTCGCGGCAGGCGCTCCCACCACGGTGAGACCGGCGGCGAACAGAAGGGCTGCGCATATCGACCAACAGATCTTCACCACACGATTGTCGCAGCGGATGCGCCTTGCCGTGGCTGAACACGCCCAATCCGTACCTGGCGGCGGAGCATGTTTCAGGCGATATACATTTTGCTCCCCACGGAACGATCGCACGCATCTGGGACTTCGGCAGTGTCGCCGACACCAGCCGCGACTTGCAGTTTTTCCAACGCCTTCCGGCATTGCGGTATGCTCGACCCCGCTACCACACGTACGATGAAAGTTGTTGTCAGAATTGAAATTTAGTGATCTATAGCGATTTTGTTCGACTCTAGGCTACATTTGCCTCGGCAATCGCATCGTCCCGGTCTACTTCGCCATACTCCGTAGGGAACCGCGAGGATTCTTCGTCGCCGGCCGGGGTGTTTCGTTTGCTGGATAGAAACGCTGCGCGGGGGTCAGGTTGGGGCACGCGCCGCTCGTCGGTCTTGTCCGTGCTTCGACTTTGGGGGTACTAACCTTGGCTGCTCGCTGCGCAATTCCGGTGCGGATCAGCCGCTTCGCGGTGGTGTGGTTCGCACTGTTAGCTGGGACCATGATGGTCGACGCGCCTGCCAATGCGGTCGTGACATGGCATCCGAAGGTGCCGCTTCTGTCCACGCCGTGGACTGACTTGGTCGGACCCGAGAATGCGCTGCCCGAATACCCGCGCCCCCAGATGGCACGAAAGCGTTGGCTGAACCTCAACGGCGTGTGGAGTTACACCGGACGGTCCGCACAGACCGCCTTGGCGGTACCTCCCTCGGCAGACGCGTACCGCGAGCACATCCTGGTCCCGTATCCCACGGAGTCGGCGCTGTCCGGGATCCAGCGCCACGACGACCAAATGTGGTACCGCAAGATCTTCAAATTGCCGGACGGCTGGCGGGGGCAGCGGGTGCTGCTGCACTTCGGCGCGGTCGACCAAGTCGCGACCGTCTGGGTGAACAACCAGCAAGTGGCCCACCACGAAGGCGGGTACACCGAGTTCAGCGCGGACATCACCAGGGCGCTGCGGTGGCCGGGCCCGCAGGAGATAACCGTGCGGGTGGAGGACCGCAATGAGGTCAACCCATTCCCGGTCGGCAAACAGCGCAACAACCCCGGCGGGCTCTTCTACACCGGTTCGTCGGGCATCTGGCAGACGGTGTGGATGGAGCCGGTGCGCGCCGCACATATCGAAAAGCTCGACATCACACCGGACTTGACCGGTCTTACCGTCACGCCAAGGGTTTCGGCGGCGAAAAATGAGCGCGTCGTGGTGATGGTCTCCGCTCCGGGCCGTGGCGTGGTGTCGATCAAGTCCGGCAAGGCGGGTCAGGCGATTCGTCTGTCGATACCGAACGCGCACCTATGGACTTCGGATGATCCGTATCTCTACGACCTCAAAGTCGGGCTGCTGGGCCCGTCCGGGAAGGTGGTCGATGAGGTTACCGGCTATGCCGGGTTGCGCACGATCGGCACTGTTCGAGACGCGAAGGGCAGACCGCGGATCGCGTTGAACGGGAAGATCACCTTCCTGCACGGTCCGCTGGACCAGGGGTACTGGCCCGACGGGCTCTACACCGCTCCCACCGACGATGCACTGAAATTCGATCTCGAGCAGATCAAGAAGTTGGGGATGAACTTCGTCCGCAAGCACGGCAAGGTGGAGCCGGCGCGCTGGTACTACTGGGCGGACAAGCTTGGCCTGATGGTGTGGCAGGACATGCCGTCGCTGTACGTATCGCTCGATGTACCGACCGGCCCACTCCCGGATCCACCTCCTGAGGCGAAGGCGAATTTCGAGCGCGAGCTCTTCGGAATGATCGATCAGCTGCGCAGCGTCACGTCGATCGTCGGCTGGGTGCCGTTCAACGAGGGCTGGGCCGAATACGACACCGCGAGGATCACCAACGCGGTGAAAGCGGCAGACCCGACGCGGCTCGTGGACGCGAACAGCGGGGCCAACTGCTGCAAATCGCGCCCCGACAGCCATTCGGGAGACATCTGGGACGATCACACGTATGTAGGCCCCGGCCGTCCGGTGCTGCCCGACCCACTCGACCCGCGGGTGACGGTGGACGGCGAGTACGGCGGCCTCGGACTGGCGCTCGACAAAAACCGGTGGCCTGGACGGCCGGAGGCCTACGAGATGACGGATAGCCAGGCGCGGCTGACGGAGCGGTATGTCAAAGTCAGTCAGGACCTCGAAGAATTCATCCGAGGGGCCAACCTGTCGGGCGCGATCTACACCCAGACGACCGACGTCGAAAACGAGGTCAACGGGTATCTGAGCTATGACCGGCGGGTGGTCAAGATGGATCTCGCGCAGGTGGCGGACCGCAATCGCGCGGTGATCGCGGCGGGGACGGAGTCGGCCGACCGTCGGTGAGTGTGCGTGCGCTGACGAACCGGTGCGGGCGCCCGCTGAGCGGATCGGTGAATTCGATCGTCTGCGCGAGCAACTGCAGAGGCCGCGAGAAGTCGTCGGACGCCACGTCAATCACATTGGGGTACAACGTGTCCCCGATGATCGGCAATCCGAGCGACGCCATGTGTACGCGCAGCTGGTGCGTGCGGCCTGTCCGCGGGCTGAGTCGGTAGAGCCCGTCGGCGATGTGTTCGATCAGTGTCTCGGCGTTCGGCTCGCCGAGCTCCTCGACCGCTTGTAAGTGACCCCTGCGCTTGATGATTCGGCTGCGCAGCGTTGCCGGCAGCTCGATGTCCGGATTGACGGCTGCTCGTGCCAGATACGTCTTGCGGACCTCGCCGCGGGTGAACATCGTCTGGTATGCGCCCCGAACCTGGCGGCGGGTGGTCAACAACAGCACGCCTGCGGTCAGCCGGTCCAGCCGATGCGCCGGCGAGAGGTCAGGAAGGTCGAGTTCACGGCGCAACCGCACCAACGCGGTCTGTGCGACGTGCTTGCCCCGCGGCATGGTGGCGAGGAAATGCGGTTTGTCGACCACGACGATGTCGTCGTCGCGGTACAGGATCGGGATGTCGAACGGTACCGGAACCTCGTCGCGCAGTTCGCGATACAGGTATACGTGTGCACCGGGCGGCAGCACCGTGGCCTCGGTGACCACCACGCCGTCAGCGCAGACCACTTCCCCCGCAAGGACTTTCACAGCGGCTTGCTCGCCGAACCGCGAACTCAGCTCCTGCAGCACTCGGCCGCCGTGTAGCCGTACCCGCGCGGGGCCGAGGCCGTCGCGCACCGGTAGCGGCGCCGGCCTCACGAAAGTGGCACCGGTTCGAGGATCCCC
>NZ_DATENY010000039.1:0-5554 GCF_035274705.1 Mycobacterium sp.
TACGAGCGACCACCGCCCAACCGAATTCGTTCGTCTTGACGTGTACATCACGAAAACCCGCCGCCGCCAGACGGTCGGGAAGCGTCGTCGGATCGACAGGGTTGTACGTGTCACCTGCGTGAGCAGCTGCCAGTTCCTCGCCGCCAAGGCTGTCACTGGCCACCAGTGCTGCACCTGGGCGCAGTACCCGAGCAACCTCGGCGAACAGACGGTCTTGCAGGTCGACGGTCGGGACGTGGTGCAGCATCGTGAAACAGGCTGCGCCGGTGAACCTTCCATCGGCGTAATGGAGTTGTGTGGCGTCGGCGTTGACGATCTCGATCGACGGCTTATCGGCGAAGCGGTCGCGCAGCATGGCCGCCAGCTTGTCGTCGATCTCCACCGAGGTCAGGTGCGCCGACACGGCGCCGAGCACGTCGGTCGTCGCACCGTATCCGGGTCCGACCTCAAGAACATCATCGCCGAGATCGGTTTCGCCGAGCGCCCACGGCAGGATCACCTCCCGCATCATTTGCCGCCACTCATCGCTGCCGCAGTACTCATGCGCGTCATTCACGCTCGTAGATTACGAGAGTGCGCAAACTCGCGGAATCTCACGCTGTGTCGCCCACAGACACGCCCGCTCGTCGTTAGCCTGTACCCGGCACCAGCCATCGTCCGGAGAAGGCACGCCAGCCAACGAACACCAGGCGCAGCACCATGAATGTGCTCAGGCCAGACCAGATTCCGATGAGACCCCAGCCGAACGCCAATGACAGCCAAATCAGCGGTAGGAAGCCGACGAGTGCACTGATCAGTGTTGCGTTGCGCATGAATTTGGCGTCGCCAGCTCCGAGCAGCACGCCATCGAGCGCGAAAACGATTCCAGCGACCGGCAATTGGGCCACCATGAACCACCAAGGCACCCCGATAGCGTCGAGCACCGAGCGGTCGTCGGTGAACACACTCGGAAACACCGACGCTCCGACCGCAAAGACGCCGGCCAGGACCGCGGAGGCCACCGTCGAGAAGATCGTCACCCTCCAGGCAACCGACTTGGCATGCGCCAGCTCTCCGGCGCCAAGCGCCGCGCCGACCAGCGACTGCGCGGCAATGGCCAGCGAATCCAGCACCAGCGCAAGGAAATTCCACAGTTGCAGCACCACCTGGTGTGCGGCGACGGCGGCGGCGCCGAATCGGGCCGCGACGGCTCCGGCGGAGACAAAGCAGGCCTGAAAGGCTATCGTCCGCAACACCAGGTCGCGGCCCATGACGACCTGCGCGCGCAGCACCGCCGGCTCGATGCGCAGCGGCACCCGTTCCACCAGCAGCGCGCGCAGGAACAGCAGGCCGGCTACCCACTGACCAACCAGGTTCGCGACCGCGGATCCGGCCAGCTCCAGCCGCGGCATACCGAGCCAGCCGTACACGAGCAGCGGACACAGGACCGCGGACACCGCGAATCCGGCGACGACGTAGCGCAACGGCCGTGCGGTGTCCTGCACGCCACGCATCCAGCCGTTGCCCGCCGCTGAAATCAGAATCGCCGGCACGCCAAGGATCGCGATCCGCACCCACGGCAGCGCGGCCGAGGCGATATCGCCTCCTGCGGCGAGCGCGGACACCAACGGCACGGCGGCGAGCTGAACCGCGACGATGATCAGCGTTCCCAAGCCCAGTGCCAGCCAGCTGGCCTGCACGCCTTCGCCGACCGCCGCGGCACGGTCACCCGCGCCGAAGAACCGCGCCGAGCGCGCGGTGGTGCCGTAGGACAAGAAGGTCATCTGTGAGCTGAGCGTGCTCAGGACGAGGCCACCTATCGCCAGGCCGGCAAGCGGCAGTGCCCCCAATCGACCGACTATGGCGATGTCGAAAAGCAGGTAGATGGGTTCGGCCGCGAGCACCCCGAGCGCGGGGAACGCCAACCCGGCGATGCGCCGGCCGGTCGCAGGTGCGACGGGCAGATCACCCTCCGGTTCAGCCAAGACGCCCGCTGACGAAGTCAGCCAAGGGCTGCGCGGAGGGCCTGCACGACGTCGTCGACTGTCCCGGTGGCCGAATAGCCGGCGGCGTGTGGGTGCCCGCCCCCGCCGAAGGCACTGGCGACACCGGCGAGGTCATAGGACTTGGCGCGCATCGACACCGACCAGTGTCCCCGTTCGATCTCCTTGAACACCGCCGCTACCTCGGCCTGCTGCGTGGTGCGCACGATATCGACGATGCTCTCGACTTCTTCCGGTCGCGCATTGGCCCATTCCTGGTGGCCCACAACGGCATACACCAATCCAAGCCCGCCCGCGGCGTCGGGCAGCAACTGCGCCGAGGCCAGCACTCGTGAGAGCATCGGCAGCCACGCGAACGGATGAGTGTCAAGCAGGGTGCGGCTGATCGAGGCGTTGTCGACGCCCAACTCCACCAGCCGGGCGGCCAGTCGGTGTGCGCGCGCGCTCGCCCATCGGAAGGATCCGGTGTCGGTTGTCAGCCCCGCGTACAGGCAGTGGGCCACGCCCTTGTCGATCGGCTTTCCCCAAACGTCGAGCAGCTCAGCGACCAGCAGGGTCGTGGAGTCCGCCGACGGGTCGACGTAGTTGGCGCTGCCGAACAGCTGATTGGACGCGTGGTGGTCGATCACCAGCACCTCGCGGGCGGGATCGGCCAATTCACTCAGCGCGCCCAACCGGTTCACGCTGGGGATGTCGACGGTGACGACCAGATCCGCGTCGCGGCGCATTACCTCCGGGGCGACGAGCAGGTGCCCACCCGGAAGCGATTGCAGGGATTCCGGCAGCTCGGCCGGGGTTGCAAAACTGACCTCGACATCCTTACCGGCGTGATCGAGCACCAGCGCCAGGGCCAGCCCCGCACCGATGGTGTCGGCGTCGGGATAGACGTGGCAGACCACACTGACCATATCCGCCGCGGAGAGTAGGTCCGCAGCGGTGCGGGCATCGACACGATCACCCGCTACAGGGACGTCAGTCGTCTTGTCGATCGCGGTCACCGGTGTCCTCAGCGTCGTGTGGTCCCCCGCCGGTTTCCTCCCCACCGATACGGTACGGGTCCGCGTCGCCCGCGTGCTTGGCACCCTGCCGAACTCTCGCCAAATCCTCATCTGCGGCGCGGGCGCGGGCAAGCAGTTCCTCCATCCGATGCGCCGTATCGGGCACGGTGTCCTGCACGAACGTCAGGGTGGGCGTGAACCGCACCCCGGTCGCGGCGCCCACCCTGGAGCGCAGCGTCCCTTTCGCGCGTTCCAGCGCCGCCGCCGCACCGGCGTAGTCCGGCTCCTCCTGCAAGGTTTCGCCGCGCACCGTGTAGTAGATCGTGGCGTCGTGCAGATCGCCGGTGACCTTCGCGTCGGTGACCGTCACGAAGGCCAGCGGCGGATCCTTGATCTCGTACTCGATCGCCGAGGCGACGATCGCCGATATCCGCTTGGCCAGCCGGCGTGCTCGTGCCGGATCAGCCAAGGCTGTCGGCCTTCTTCGCTTCGCTCATCAATACGCTCTGTTCTTCGCGCAAGCGGCTCATCAATCCGCTCTGTTCTTCGCGCAAGCGGCTCATCAATCCGCTCCGTTCTTCGCGCAAGCGGCTCATCACCCGCGTTCCTTTTCGACCAGCTCGTAGGTCTCGATGACGTCGCCCTCCTTGATGTCGGAGTACGACAGCGTGAGGCCGCATTCGTAACCGTCGCGCACCTCGGTGACGTCGTCCTTCTCCCGGCGCAGTGATTGCACCGTCATGGTCTCCGCGACCACGACGTTGTCGCGCAGCAGCCGTGCCTTCGAGTTGCGCCGGATGATGCCCGAGGTGACCAGGCAGCCGGCGATGTTGCCGACCTTTGACGACCGGAAGATCGCGCGGATCTCGGCCCGGCCCAGTTCGCGCTCTTCGTAGATCGGCTTGAGCATGCCCTTGAGCGCGCTCTCGATCTCGTCGATCGCCTGGTAGATCACCGAGTAGTAGCGGATCTCCACACCCTCGCGGTTGGCGAGCTCGGTGGCCTTGCCCTCGGCGCGGACGTTGAACCCGATGATGATCGCGTCCGAGGCCGACGCCAGGTTGACGTTGGTCTCGGTGACACCACCGACGCCGCGATCGATGACGCGCAGCTCGACCTCGTCGTCGACCTGGATGTTCAACAGGGCTTCCTCCAGCGCCTCCACGGTGCCGGCGTTGTCGCCCTTGAGGATCAGGTTCAGCTGGCTGGTTTCCTTCAGCGCCGAATCCAGATCCTCGAGGCTGATCCGCTTGCGGGTGCGTGCGGCCAGCGCGTTGCGCTTGCGCGCGCTGCGGCGGTCGGCGATCTGCCGCGCGATGCGGTCCTCGTCGACGACGAGGAAGTTGTCGCCCGCGCCTGGCACCGACGTGAAGCCGATGACCTGCACCGGCCGCGACGGCAGCGCCGCCTCGACGTCCTCGCCGTGCTCGTCGACCATGCGTCGGACGCGGCCGTAGGCGTCGCCGGCCACCACCGAGTCGCCGACGTGCAGCGTGCCGCGGGTAATCAGCACGGTGGCCACCGGCCCACGACCGCGGTCCAGGTGCGCCTCGATCGCGACACCCTGGGCCTCCATATCGGGGTTGGCCCGCAGGTCCAGCGCGGCGTCGGCGGTCAGCACGACCGCCTCGAGCAGGGCCTCGATGTTGGTCCCCTGCTTTGCCGAGATGTCGACGAACATGGTGTCGCCGCCGAAGTCCTCGGCCACCAGGTTGTATTCGGTGAGCTGCGACCGAATCTTGGCCGGGTCGGCGCCTTCCTTGTCGATCTTGTTGACCGCAACCACGATCGGCACGTCGGCCGCCTGCGCGTGGTTGATGGCCTCCACTGTCTGCGGCATCACGCCGTCGTCGGCGGCGACCACCAGGATCGCGATATCGGTGGCCTTCGCGCCACGGGCACGCATGGCGGTGAACGCCTCGTGACCCGGGGTGTCGATGAAGGTGATCGGCCGCAGGTTGCCGTCGAGGTCGACCTCGACCTGGTAGGCGCCGATGTGCTGGGTGATGCCGCCGGCCTCCTCCTCGCGGACGTTGGCCTTGCGAATGGTGTCCAGCAGTCGGGTCTTGCCGTGGTCGACGTGACCCATGACGGTCACCACCGGCGGGCGGGTCTCGAGGTCTTCCTCGCCGCCCTCGTCCTCGCCGTAGGTGAGGTCGAAGGACTCGAGCAGCTCGCGGTCCTCGTCCTCCGGGGACACCACCTGCACGACGTAGTTCATCTCGCTGCCCAGCAGCTCGAGGGTCTCGTCACCCACCGACTGGGTAGCGGTCACCATCTCGCCGAGATTGAACAGCGCCTGCACCAGCGAGGCCGGGTTGGCGTCGATCTTCTCGGCGAAGTCGCTCAGCGAGGCACCGCGGGCCAGCCGGATGGTTTCGCCGTTGCCGTGCGGTAACCGCACGCCGCCGACGACGGGCGCCTGCATGTTCTCGTATTCGGCGCGTTTTGCCCGCTTCGACTTGCGGCCACGTTTCGGCGCGCCGCCGGGGCGTCCGAACGCACCCGCGGCTCCACCGCGCTGTCCGGGACGACCGCCGCCGCCGGGCCGACCGCGATAGCCGCCGCCGGCAC
>NZ_DATENY010000040.1:0-69650 GCF_035274705.1 Mycobacterium sp.
TCGCTGGTGACCAGGCCGCCGCTGACGTTGGGCACCCAGTAGGCGAACTTGACGTGGTCTGCGATGCGTTCGGTCGTCATGGTGAGCCATCCCAACAGCGACCACGAGCCGCGTCGTGGGTAACGCTCGCGCTGAAAGAAAGTCAGCTCATGACGATGGGTGTCGGCTTGATGCCGTTGAACCGGGACGACGTGACGGAGGTGTAGGCGCCCATTCGTGGGCTGATCAGCACATCGCCGATATCGAGCACCGGCATCGGGTAGTCGCGGGCCACCACGTCTGCACTGTCGCATGTCGGGCCTGCAAGCGTCACGCGCTCGTGGTCGCCCGTGTCCTCGCCGAGTTCGCGCAGCGCCAGGATCGGCGGGTGCACGTCTTCGGTCATGACGTTGGAGTAGCTGCCATACAGCCCGTCATCGAGGTAATGCCACACCTGCCCGTCGCGAACCGCACTGCCCACCACGCTGGTCAGCAGTGTCATCGCATCCGCGGCCAGGAATCGACCCGGCTCCGCGAGCAGAGTGAATTCGTCCCTGGCGTCGCCGAGGACGTCGTCGACGATGTCGGCGATCGCGTCGATGGCCGGCATCGAATTGCGGTAGCTGACCGGAAACCCACCGCCGATGTCGATCACACGGCTGGCTACGCCCAGGGTCCGATGGATGTGCGCGATCAGATCGAGCGTGCCGCGCAAGGCCGACCGATACGGCTCGGCCGACGCGCTCTGGCTGCCGACGTGGAAGCTGAACCCGGCAAATCGCACCCCCGAGGCGATGACGTGTTTGACGAGCAATTCGGCATCGGACGGGTCGACGCCGAATTTGGACGACAGGTCCGACTTCGCGGTGGGATTGCGGAACGCCAGCCGCACCAGCACCTCGATGTCGTCGGGTCGGCCCGCGAATTTATCTGCCTCGCAAGGATTCTCGACGACGAACGTGCGGATGCCAGCCGCATAGGCATGGTCGATGTCGGCCGGCTTCTTGATCGGGTTGGTGTGGATGCACCGGTCCATCGGCAGACCGAGCTGCTGTAGCTGGTCCACCTCCGCGCTGGTGGCGACGTCGAAACCGCCGCCGCAGAGCGCGATGGTGGTCAGTACGACGGGATGTGACAGTGCCTTCACGGCGTAGTGCAGACGGAAGCCGGGCAGTGCGTGATGGAGCTGGCGGTATCGTCGGGCGACCAGGTGGGGCTGGAGCACCAGCAACGGTGTGCCATGGCGTTCGGCCAGCGCGGTCCAGCGGCGTCCATCGACGCGCAGCTCGTCACGCAGCTGCGAGCGTCGGGACCGGTTCACCGTTCACCTCCTCGATGCGCGGTTCACGCCGCGCCAGTAGCGCCTTGAAGCGCTCGTAGCTGACGATGGCGCACACGTAGAACGCCAAATCGGAGACGAGCTTGCCGAACACCCAGCCTGCTGGCGTGTTGTGGAAGATCAACGGGCCGGCGTAGAACGCGACGGGTCTGACCATCAGGCTGTCGATGAGCTCGGCGGGACCGAACTCGATGGCCACGCTGCGCAGCGAAAGGAGGTTGGCCAGCGCGACCCGCACAATCCACGGGTGGCCGTGGTGTTGCCGGTATATCGATCGCAGAGCGTCGATGTAAGCGGCCGCGTAGTAGCCGACCGATGCGCCGACGGTCGCGGCGATGGCCGCGGCCGCCAACGAGCCCGTCGCCCCGTATGCGACCGCGGCGCCGCCCAATTCGCCCACGGTCCCGGCGATTTCACACGGCAGATAGCGACGAATCCATTCGCGCAGCTTCGTGCCTGCGGGTCCCCTGATTTTCACGCCCCGAACTGTTCCGTGGCGCCAGAACAAGATCGCGAGTATCGCGCTACCCGATCTCGCGCGGCGCACTACGCGGATGCGTTGGGAACCCCGCCCTTGCCCCCCAGATTGGAACACGTTCTAATTCTTGGCATGGACTACGGCCTCGTACTTTTCACCAGCGACCGCGGCATCACCCCGGCCGCAGCGGCCAAACTCGCCGATGACCATGGTTTTGCCACGTTCTACGTGCCCGAACACACTCATATCCCGGTCAAGCGCCAAGCCGCCCACCCGACGACCGGCGACGAGTCGCTGCCCGACGACCGCTATATGCGCACACTGGATCCATGGGTCTCGCTGGGCACGGCGGCGGCCGTGACGTCGCGGGTGCGGTTGTCGACGGCGGTCGCACTGCCGGTGGAACACGACCCGATTACGCTGGCGAAGTCGATCGCCACACTCGATCACCTTTCCGGCGGCCGGGTCAGCGTCGGCGTCGGATTCGGTTGGAACACAGACGAACTCACCGACCACAACGTCCCGCCCGGCCGGCGGCGCACCATGCTGCGCGAATATCTGGAAGCCATGCGAGCGTTGTGGACACAGGAAGAGGCTTCCTACGACGGCGAATTCGTCAACTTCGGCCCATCGTGGGCATGGCCGAAGCCGGTGCAATCGCACATTCCGGTGCTCGTCGGAGCCGCCGGCACGGAGAAGAACTTCAAGTGGATCGCCCGAAGCGCCGACGGGTGGATCACCACGCCACGCGACTTCGACATCGACGAGCCCGTCAAGCTCCTGCAGGACACTTGGGCGGCCGCTGGCCGTGTCGGGGCACCGCAGATCGTCGCGCTGGACTTCAAGCCGGATGCAGAGAAGCTGGTCCGGTGGGCCGATCTCGGCGTGACGGAGGTGTTGTTCGGCCTGCCGGACCGCTCCGCCGACGACGTCGCGGCTTACGTCGAACGGTTGGCAGGCAAGCTCGCCGCACTAGTGTAGTCACCGCGAGCGTGCGTGTCTGCTCCCCGACACGCCGCATTTCAACGTACAAGCGTGCACGCTCGTCGCTACGCGAGCGCGGCGCGATTCCCGTGCTCGGTCGACCACACGCTGATCGCAGCGCCAAGCGGATCGCCGTCGGACATCAGTGCAACCAGATCCTCGTCTTCGGTGGTGGCCATGAATCGGCTGTTGTCGGAGTCGAGGCGGCCGACGATGATCCCGGTGCGGATCGGCCAGTCGTAGCGCACTGAGTAGGTCTCGATCGTCGCGCGGCCATCAGGCTTCCCGGTGACGGGCACCTTCGGCAACGCGGCGATCTCCTGCTTGAGCTCCTCGCTGCGGTCGGTCCGCCAGTCGATGGGTTCGGTGCAGTAGATGCCGACCGAGTACTTGCTCATGATGCCGCCGTTGGCGCCGACGAAGCCGAATTGCCCCGGTGCTTCCCGCATTTCGCTCACGGTCTCGGCGATTCCGTGCAGCGAGTAACTGTTGCCGGGCCCGCCGAAATACGGCAGTCCGCCGGTGAGCGTCAGGCCACGCGGATCGTCATGATTGATACCGAGCGCCTCGCAAATGACGAAAACAGGGAACGGGAAGCAGCTGTACAGATCGAAGGTGGCAATGTCGTCGACGCCGATTCCCGCCACCCGCAATGCCTCTCGTGCGGCCATCACCGAAGCGGGACTGGCGCCCAGGTCTGCACGGTCCAGCGTCACCTGCTCAATCATGTCGGCGTGGCCGTGTACGTACACCCACTTCTCCTCGGGAACACCGAGTCGACGGGCCGCCTCGACCGACATCATCATCGCCGCTGCGCCTTGGTTGACCTGATCACGAGCGACGAGCAGGCGGGGATACGGGTCACAGATCATCCGGTTGTCGTCGGTGACGGTGACGATCTCGTCGACCGAACGCTCCACCGGCGACGACGAAAATGGATTCTTCGCAGCAACTTTCGAGAACGGGGCGAACAGTTCGGCCATGTTTCGTCGATAGTCGGCCACGCTCAGCCCCAGGCGTGCGCGGCGGGCGTTCTCCAACAACCCGTACTGCACGGGCGCGCCGGTCAACCCGTGCTGAATCGTGTAGTCGTCGATGTAGCTGAAGATCTGATGACCGCGATCCTCGAGCTGCCCGTCGACGTGCTCGGTGAAGTCCGGCTTGTCATCCCGGTTGGCGAAGTACCGCGCCGTCGACCCCGGCTCCGAGCCCATAATCATCACGACGTCGGCGTGACCCGCCACGATCGTGTTGCCCGCCTCGGTGACGAGCTTCTGCGGGCTCTGCCCGCCGACGGGTTCGAGCACGACGCGAGCAGGGTCGCCACCCAGCCGATTCATTACCGATCGTGGGTAGTTGTTGGACTTGCCGAGCGTCGCAGGCATCGGCCCGGAGATCTCGAACTGACGCAGCGCGAACACCGTGTCAACGGCCTCGGCGACGTTGGCCACGTTGACATCGGTATCGGCAAGCGCGGCGCGAGCGGCTTCGCTGGCCAGCTCCACTGCCGACATGCCCCGGTAATCGGGATCGTCGATGCGCTCAGTGAACTGGCCGACGCCGACGAGCACCGGGGTCCGCGGATCGACCATTACAGACCTCCTGACGAGTGTTAATTCGAGAGACTAACCAAATTTGCCCAACAGACGCAAAAGTCCCCGACACGCCGAGCGTGCGGGGACTTTTGCGTCTGCTCGCGCTAGAGGCTCTGCAGGATCTCCCGCGCTAGACGAGCAGTCTCCGACGGGGTCTTGCCGACCTTGACGCCCGCGGCCTCGAGGGCCTCCTTCTTGGCGGCCGCGGTGCCCGACGAGCCGGACACGATCGCGCCGGCGTGGCCCATCGTCTTGCCTTCGGGCGCGGTGAATCCCGCGACGTAACCGACGACCGGCTTGGACACGTTCGCCTTGATGTAGTCGGCGGCGCGTTCCTCGGCGTCGCCGCCGATCTCGCCGATCATCACGATGACCTTGGTGTCGGGATCCTTCTCGAAAGCCTCGATGGCGTCGATATGCGTGGTGCCGATGACCGGGTCACCACCGATGCCGATGGACGTCGTGAAGCCGAAATCGCGCAGCTCGAACATCATCTGGTAAGTCAGCGTCCCGGACTTGGACACCAGCCCGATCGGCCCGGGCCCGCTGATGTTGGCCGGCGTGATGCCCACCAGCGACTGGCCTGGCGTGATGATGCCGGGGCAGTTCGGGCCGATGATGCGGGTCTTGTTGCCCTTGTCGAGGTTGTATGCCCACGCATATGCGCTGTCCTGCACCGGGATTCCCTCGGTGATGACGACCAGCAGTGGGATCTCCGCGTCGATCGCCTCAATGATCGCGTCCTTGGCGAACTTCGGCGGAACGAAGATGATCGATACGTCGGCGCCGGTCTTCTCGATCGCCTCGACGACCGTGCCGAACACCGGCAGCTCGATGGCGTTGTCGTTGATGTCCTTGTGCGACACCGTCGTTCCGGCCTTGCGGGCGTTCACGCCGCCGACGATCTGGGTCCCAGCCTTGAGCATGCGGGCGGTGTGCGTGGTGGCCTCGCCGCCGGTGATGCCCTGGACGATGACCTTGTTGTCCTTGGTCAAAAAGATTGCCATGTCAGTCCTTTCAGGCCTTAGCGGCTTCGGCAGCCTTGGCAGCCGCCACGTCGGCGGCCTCGTCCATCGTGCCGACCTCGGTTACGAGCGGGTGGTTGGCCTCGGCGAGAATGCGACGGCCCTCGTCGACGTTGTTGCCGTCGAGGCGGACCACCAACGGCTTGTTGGCCTCGTCGCCGAGGATCTGCAGCGCCTGGACGATGCCGTTCGCCACGGCGTCGCATGCAGTGATGCCGCCGAACACATTGACGAAGACGCTCTTGACCTGCGGGTCATGCAGGATGACGTCGAGGCCTGCGGCCATCACCGCGGCCGATGCGCCGCCGCCGATGTCGAGGAAGTTGGCCGGCTTGACCCCGCCGTGCTTCTCGCCGGCGTAAGCGACGACGTCGAGCGTGGACATCACCAGGCCGGCGCCGTTGCCGATGATCCCAACCTCGCCGTCG
Source organism: Mycobacterium sp. (assembly GCF_035274705.1). Lineage (GTDB taxonomy): Bacteria > Actinomycetota > Actinomycetes > Mycobacteriales > Mycobacteriaceae > Mycobacterium. The sequence goes on from NZ_DATENY010000040.1 coordinate 5,829, forward strand.
AGCTTGACGTAGTTGAGGTCGTTCTCCTTCGCCTTGAGCTCCAGCGGGTCGGTGGCGTCGCGGTCTTCGAACTCGGCGTGACCCGGCTGGCGGAAGTCGGCGTTCGCGTCGAGCGTGACCTTGCCGTCCAGGGCGAGGATCTGATTATCGGGCGTGCGCACCAACGGGTTCACCTCGACCAGGGTGGCGTCCTCGGCGACGAAGACCTCCCACAGCTTCTGGATCGTCACCGCCGCAGCGTCGAGCACTTCGGCGGGAAGGTGGCCCTGCTCGGCGATGGAGCGGGCGAACGCCACGTCGACGCCCTTGACGGCGTTGACGGGAACCTTGGCGAGCCGCTCGGGCTTGGTCGCCGCGACCTCTTCGATCTCCATGCCACCCTCGACCGAGCACATCGCCAGGTAGGTGCGGTTGGCGCGGTCGAGCAGGAACGAGATGTAGTACTCCTCGGCGATGTCGCTGGCCTCCGCGACCAACAGCTTCTTCACGATGTGGCCCTTGATGTCGAGGCCGAGGATGTTCTGCGCATGAGTGAACGCGTCCTCAGGTGTCGCCGCGTACTTCACGCCGCCGGCCTTGCCGCGGCCGCCGGCCTTCACCTGAGCCTTGACCATCACGGGCTTGCCGATTTCCTCGGCGATCGCCTTGGCGCCTTCAGCGGTGTCGGTTACACGACCAGGTGTGGTCGGTACGTGGTGCTTGGCGAACAGCTCTTTCGCTTGGTATTCGAAGAGATCCATGGACTCACTGTCTGTTTTCGTTGACGGTCAAGTTAATTCAAGGGTTTGCGCCGAAAGGGCTGGGGGAACTTTATCCACACGAGTCGCGAGGATCTGCACCGCCTACCGGTCATGTGGCAGATCTCACCGCCGGGCCGTCAGTGATACACGTCACAATCCCCGGCGGAATACCCGCACGGGTTGCCACCAACATTGGGATTTGGTTAACGTGCCTCTGGTCTAGATCACGTTTCGGTCACGACTAGAAGGATTTTCCAGGTTGGCGCAGCACCGTTTGTCCAGGTCTCCCCAGGGAGTCTCGACGAACAGTCGCCCCAGCAGAATCGCCCCGCAGGCCCCCGAAGACGCCACCGAAATCACCGACATCATTCCGTTCAACGAGTTCGGTGACCTCGCTGACCTCGACTTTCGCGAAAATATGGCGTTCGACCGTGAATCGCAGGTCATCCACGCGCCCGAGCTCGACGACCTACACGACACCGACGATCTGATCCCGCTGCGGCTGGCCGTGCCGTCGGAGTTCCGGCCCGATGCGCGCGAAGAGCGCCGCTCGAATCACGCCTATCGCGACAGCCACACCGACGTCAGTGACGGTGTGGCCGCCACCGACATCATCGACATCTCCGGGCGGCGCGGTCTGCACCGAAAGCAGGAAGTACCCGTCAAGGGCCGGCTGATGGTCGCCGCGATGGCTGTCGGTGCCACGGCGGCCGGCGCATATTCGATGACGCACGCCTCCGAGAAGACCCCCGAGGACACCATTCTCGCCGCCGACCCGACCGCTACGGGTGCCGCTGCGATCACCGGCTCGGTGGACGGCATGCAGGTCGTCACGGTGGCTCCAGCGGCGCTCGAGGCGGTGCACGCCGAGGAGATCACGAAGGCCGCCGCGTTCGCGCAGGAGCGCGCTGACCGCGAGGCCCGGCTGAACCGCCCGCTGTTCGTGATGCCGACGAAAGGCGTCTGGACGTCCGGCTTCGGATATCGCTGGGGCGTCCTGCACGGCGGCATCGACATCGCCAACTCGATCGGCACGCCGATCCTGGCGGCCTCCGACGGGGTGGTCATCGACGCCGGCCCGACCGCGGGCTACGGCGCGTGGGTCAAGATCCGGCACAACGACGGCACCGTCACGCTGTACGGCCACGTCAACACATGGCTGGTCAGCAAGGGCGAGCGCGTGATGGCCGGTGACCAGATCGCGACGATCGGCAACCGCGGCAACTCGACCGGTCCGCACCTGCACTTCGAGGTCTTGCTCAACGGCACCAACCGCGTCGACCCTGTTCCGTGGTTGGCGCAGCGGGGACTGTCCCCGGGCAACTACGTTGGCTAAGTGTGAGTGACGGCCCGTCCGACGAAGCCTTTTCTGAACGCCCTCCAGATCAACCGCGCATCCGGCGCCAGCCCGACGGACCGACAACGTCCACGCCACAGCCGGCGCAATCCGAGCCGCAGACCACCATCATCCGCCGGCATCCGACCGGCGAGATCCCTATCGCCGAGCCGCACACCTGGGGGCACCGCCCGCTTGCGGGGGACTACATCCCACGCGCCACACCCGTCGCGGTGGGGCCATCGAGACCGAAGCCGCCCAAGCCGAGAGCCGCGATCGCTACGGCCGTCGTCAGCATTCTGGCGGGATGGGCGACGGCGGTCATCGCCACCGACCTGATCACCGGCTGGTGGCAATCTGACCCGTTGTTCTGCGTAGCCATCGGGTTTCTGACGGCCGTGTCCGCGGCGGCCAGCATCGCCGGTCTGATCGCGCTTCTGCTGCGTCTGCGGATGGGCCGACTGCTGATCGTGGTCGGGGCCGTCGTGGCCCTGCTGATCTTCGCGGGCTTGTTCGTCGCGGGCGCGAAACTGTCACCCGTCGTCTATGCGATTCCCGTGCTGCCGGTGGCCACCATCCTGCTCGCCCTGCTTCCGGCGACGGGACGCTGGGCCAGGGCTGGGTGATCTCCCGCCCCCGCCCTCAGAGTTTGGCCACCGGCGCGTGGTTGTGCATCAGCTTGACGCGACCGGCGCTGCCAAAGTCGATGAGCGACATGGCCGATTCGCCGACGCCGGACACTTCCTCCACGCGGCCCAGCCCGTATTTGTCGTGGCTGACCCGGTCACCCGGCTCCAGCACCAGCAGCGGGCGCTTACCTGCCGATGAACGCGTCGGCGACGGCCTTCTCATTTCAGGCGTGCCGAATCGGCCCGCCCCGCTGACTGGGGCGCTGAAACCCGGCGTTGGGTCGGTGCGCCGCCAGTCGATGAGGTGTTGCGGAATCTCCTTGAGGAATCGCGACTCGGGATTGAGCATCGGTTGACCCCATGACGAGCGCACCTTCGCCCGGCTGACGTACAGCCGCTGCCGTGCCCGGGTGATGCCGACGTAGGCAAGGCGCCGTTCCTCGGACAGTTCGGTCGGATCACCCAGCGCCCGCATGTGCGGGAACATTCCGTCCTCCCAGCCGGTCACGAATACCACCGGAAACTCAAGGCCTTTCGCGGTGTGCAGGGTCATCATCGTCACCACACCGGCGCCATGCTCGGGCAGCTCGTCGGCGTCGGCGACCAGCGACACCCGCTCCAGGAACTTCGCCAATACCCCCGTGTCGGGTACGTCTTCGTCGGCGGGGTCGGTCTCGCCCAGTGCTTCGGCGTTGGCCAGGTCGGTGCTGAATTCGTGTGCGACGCTGACCAATTCGTTGAGGTTGTCCAGCCGCGCCAGATCCTGTGGGTCGCTGGACGATTCGAGCGACGTGCGGTAGCCGGTACGGTCGAGCACCGCTTCGACCAGCTCGCCGAGTTCGCCGAGTTCGCCACGCAGATCGTCGAGCATCTCGACGAAGCCCGCAATCGCCTTCTCCGAGCGGGTGTTCAGCATCGGCACCTTGCCCTCGGCGGCCGCCTGCAACGCATCGTTGAAGCTCAACCCTGCGTTCTCGGCGTACACCGCCACACACGCCTCGGCACGGTCACCGATACCTCGGCGCGGCGTATTGAGGATGCGCCGCATGCTCACCGAGTCGCCGGGGTTGTCCAGCACCCTCAGGTACGCGACGATGTCGCGGATCTCCCTGCGCTCGTAAAACCGCACGCCGCCAACGACTTTGTACGGAATTCCGGCCCTGATGAACACCTCTTCCAGGGCACGCGACGAGTTGTTCGTGCGGTAGAACACCGCGACATCGTTATAGGTGATCTCGCCGTTGTCGGCGAGCGCGTCGATCTCCTCGGCGACGAACCGGGCCTCGTCATGCTCGTTGTCGGCGACGTAGCCGACGATCAGCTCGCCCTCCCCCGCGTCTGTCCACAGCCGCTTCTCGCGGCGGCCGGCGTTGCGGGAGATCACCGAGTTGGCCGCGCTCAAGATGTTCTGTGTCGAGCGGTAGTTCTGCTCCAGCAAAATCGTTGTGGCATTGGGGAAGTCGCGTTCGAAGTCCTCGATGTTACGGATCGTCGCTCCGCGGAACGCGTAGATGGACTGGTCGGCATCGCCCACCACGCACAGCTCGGCAGGCGCAACGCCGTCCTCCGTCTCACGCCCAACCAGTTCCCGTACCAGCACGTATTGGGCGTGGTTGGTGTCCTGGTACTCATCGACCAGAATGTGTCGGAACCGTCGCCGGTAATACTGCGCGATCTGCGGAAAGGCTTGCAGCACAGCGACTGTCTCGCCGATCAGGTCGTCGAAGTCCAAGGCGTTGGCCGCACGCAGCCGGCGCTGATACTCCGCGTAGACCTCCGCGATGATGCGAGGCAAGTCCTCCATGGCGTTCGACGCGTCGTAGGCCGCCTGCTCGGGACCGATCAGCTCGTTCTTCAGATTCGATATCCCGTTGGCCAGCAGCCGCGGCGAGTACCGCTTGGTGTCCAGCCCCATGTCTTTGCCGATCATCAGCAACAGCCGCCGCGAGTCGTCGGCGTCATAGATCGAGAAGTTGGAGTTCAGCCCCGGCAGCAGCGAGGCCTGGTTACGCAGGATCCGCACGCAGGTGGAGTGGAACGTCGACACCCACATCGAGCGGGCGCGCGGGCCGACAAGCTGCACCACGCGCTCACGCATCTCGGCGGCAGCCTTGTTGGTGAAGGTAATGGCCAGCACCTGTCCGACGCCGACGTCGCGGGCGGCCAGCAGGTAGGCGATGCGCCGCGTCAGCACCGCCGTCTTCCCTGACCCGGCACCGGCGACGATCAGCAGCGGCGAGCCCTCGTGCAACACCGCCTGGCGCTGTTGCGGGTTGAGGCCCTCCAATAATTCGTCGCTGGTCACAGGATCCAAGCCGGTCACGTGCACACTCATGTCGCAACCAAACTTACCGCTGCGAACAGACAGTTTTTGCCATGGCGCGGCTGTTGGTGGCACACTCAATCTCGTGCTCAACAGGCAGCCACCGACGATGCTCCTCGCCCAAGAGGCTCATCGCCGATTTTTCTACGGGTACCGGCCAGCGGTGCCCGTGGTCTAGCTGCTTCCCAGAGCCCCGCGGTCCGCTTCCGGATCCGGGGCTCGTCTCTTGTGTGAGGCCCGAAACCGGATGAGACCAGACCCCCCACACAACGAGGAGCCAATCGACATGACAACCGAGGCGATCGAGTCCGATCAAGTCCCTGACATCGACGACCTGCGCCAGGAAATCGACGAGCTCGACGCGACGATCCTGGAAGCGGTCAAACGCCGCACTGAGGTGTCCAAGCTGATCGGCAAGGCCCGGATGGCCTCGGGCGGCACCCGCCTGGTGCACAGCCGCGAGATGAAGGTCATCGAGCGCTACAGCGAGCTCGGCCCCGAGGGCAAGGACCTGGCGATGCTGCTGCTGCGTCTGGGCCGCGGCCGCCTCGGCCACTGACGCTATTTCGCGGGACTGGCCGGGGTCGCGGGACCTAGAAGCGCGTCGGTCAGCCAGGGCGTCAGCCACTTCACCGCTTCCGGCGTGGGATGCACCCCGTCCATACGCATCTTGATGCCGTCGACCTTGTTGGTGTAGACGCCGTCCGGGCACAGTTTGGCGTTCAGATCCAGCATTGTCACGTTCCGACGTGGCGCGATCACGGCTCGCAACAACTTGTTCCAGCGGTCGACGCGGGCCGGCTGGTCTTCCGGGTACAGGCTTCCGTCCGGCTTCTCCGCGCGCCGGTTGTAGGGCTCGGTCGTCACCACCACGCGCGCGCCGGTCGAGCCGAGGATGTCCAGCGCGCGACTGAGTTCACCCTGCAGATAGGCGTCGTACGCCGGATCGCCGATATGCGTCCAGTGGCCCTCGTTCATCCGGTCCACCACTTCCCAGCGACCGACGATCAACAGCACCACGTCGGGACGGTCATGGTTGATCCGCTGCGACCACCTGCTCGGCCAGGAGTCGCATTCGGGCTTCTGGTTGAGCGTGTCACCGACGTACCGATAGGGGCCACCGCGGGCGATACCGCATCCGATGGTCGTGTAGTTGGTGAAGTTCAGCCCCGGTGTCGGCGGCAGGTACCGCATCATCGTCCACGCGACCGAATCGCCGAACACCGCAACGCGCTTGGTCCCGGGAGCAGGCTGTCCCGACGGCGACCTGACCTCGACGGGCACCTCAGGCGCGATCAGTGCGGCCGAGTCGACGCTGCTGGTGTCCGGATCGGCGGGTTTGGCTCCGACCGGCAACACCATAATCGTGACCGCCGCGGCGGTCGCGGCCATTGCCCCCGCCAGCGGCAGCATCGGGACGATCACCGGCCGCCATCGACGGATGGGCTGCTCGAGCAGCCACCACGACGCGGCGGCCACCGCGATGGTCACCGCACACCGCAGCGCGAACAGCGACCAGCCCGACCAGCCGGTGCGTTCTCCGTTGAGCGCCAAGAAGATCGGCCAGTGCCAGAGGTAGACGCCATAGGAGATCGCGCCGAGCCATACCAGCGGCCTCCACGCGAGCACACGTCCGACGGCTGAGCCCTGGTCCAGCGCCACCGGCGCGACGACGAGCACGGCGGCCGCAGCCACCACGAACAGCAGCCCGCCGCGAAACTCCCGGACACTGCCCGTCGCGAAATGCGCCGCCAGCCCCAACACGGTCAGCCCGAGGACCGACAACGCGCCGGCAATCCACCGCCGCAATCGCGTGCGAATCAGCGTGCCGCCGTCGATCAGCACCGACCAGTCCCTCACCAGCAGGGCCGCCGCCGCGGCACCGACCAGCAACGCCTGCGCCCGCGTGTCCGTGCCGAAGTAGATGCGGTTCAGCGACACATCGGTGGTGAACACGATCGCCGTCGCCGCCGAAGCCACCACGCCTGCGGTCGCGAGTACGAACACGGCCAGCCGGGCCCGCGTCCGAAACACCATGGCCACCGCCAGCAGCAGCAGGGGCCAGATCAGGTAGTACTGCTCCTCCACACCCAGCGACCACGTGTGCTGCAGCGGCGACGGCATGGCGCCCTGCGAAAAGTAATCCGTTTTCTGCGCGACGAACGCCCAGTTGGACATCCAGAAAAACGAGGCGACGGCGTCCTCGCGCAGCGTCGCGGTGGCTTCGGCCGGGAAGAACTCGCGGGCGCCTACCACCGCCAGCACCATTGCGAGCAGCGCGGGCAGCAACCGTCGCGCACGCCGAATCCAGAAGTCGCGCAGCGCAATTCGTCCCGTACGGCCGAGTTCGTCGAGCAGCAGTGAGGTGATCAGGAATCCGCTGAGCACGAAGAAGATGTCGACGCCGAGGAACCCGCCCGACACTCCTGGGATACCGCCGTGGTCTGCCAGCACCAGCGCGACGGCCACGGCACGGATGCCGTCCAGCGCGGGAATGCCCTGAGCCCGAGCGACATGTCGACGCGGAACGACACGGACCGGGCGCACTGGCCGAAGTTTAGGTGCGCCGGCGCGACGAATCCGGAAGGCGCGCCTGGTGTTAGCGGGTTACTTCGTCAGCGCGATGTACTTCACATCGAGGTACTCGTCGATGCCCTCGAAACCGCCTTCCCTGCCGAAACCGGACTCCTTGACGCCACCGAACGGGGCCGCCGGATCGGAGATCACGCCGCGGTTGACGCCGACCATGCCGGATTGGATTCCCTCGGCCACGCGCAGCGCGCGGTCCAGCGACTGGGTGTAGATATAGGCGGCCAGGCCGTATTCGGTGTCGTTGGCCGCCGCGAGTCCTTCCTCTTCGGTGTCGAAGCCGGTGATCGGCGCGACGGGGCCGAACACCTCCTCTTTGAGGATGCGGGCATCGGAGGGCACGTCGGCAAGAACGGTCGCCGGGTAGAAGTTCCCCGGCCCGCCGGGAGCCACACCGCCGATGGCAACGGTCGCGCCGCGCGACACGGCGTCGGACACCAGATCCTCGACGGTGGCGACCTGTTTGGAGTTGATCAGCGGGCCCAGCGTCGCCGACGAGTCAAGCCCCTTGCCGAGGGTGAACTCGCTCATCCGCTTCACCATCTTCTCGGTGAACTCTTCGCGCACCGCGTTCGCGACGTGGAATCGGTTGGCCGCGGTGCAGGCCTCGCCGCCGTTGCGCATCTTGGCCAGGATCGCGCCGTCGACCGCGGCGTCCACGTCCGCGTCGTCGAACACCACGAACGGAGCGTTGCCGCCGAGCTCCATCGATGTGCGCAGCAGCTTGTCCGACGACTGCTTCACCAATGCCTTGCCCACGCCGGTGGAGCCGGTGAAGGTCAGCTTGCGCAGCCTGCCGTCGTCGATCAGCGCCTCGGTGACCGGTCCTGGATTGCTGGTCGGCAGCACCGACAGCACGCCCTTCGGCAGGCCGGCCTCGTCCATCAGCTTGGCCAGCAGCAGCATCGTCAACGGCGTCTCCTGGGCCGGTTTGACGATCATCGTGCAGCCCGCCGCCATCGCGGGGCCGATCTTGCGGGTGCCCATCGCCAGCGGGAAGTTCCACGGGGTGATCGCATAACACGGGCCGACGGGCTGCTTGGTGACGAGGATGCGGCCAGTGCCCGCCGGGCTCGGCGTGAACCGGCCCGCGATGCGCACGGCCTCTTCGGCGAACCAGCGGAAGAACTCCGCACCGTACTTGACTTCGCCCATGCTCTCGGGCAAAACCTTGCCCATCTCCAGGGTCATCAGCGTGGCGATGTCTTCGGCTCGCTCGGTGATCTTCTCGAAGACCGCGCGCAGCACCTCACCGCGCTCGCGGGGCGGGGTCGCCGCCCACTCGGCCTGTACGGCGCAGGCCGCGTCGAGCGCGGCGACCGCGTCCTCGGGGGTGGCATCGGCGACGGCCGTCAACACCTGGTCGTCGGAGGGGTCGAGAACGTTGAATGTCGACTTGCCTTCGCGTTCCTCACCATCGATCCATAGGCCGGTGGGTACTGACTTCAGCAGTGCGGTGGTGTCCATACGTTCATCATTTACTCCTTTGTTCAACGGGCCGCACTAGGGTTCTGAACATGAGCACCCGAAGACGAGCGCGTGTGAGGATCGCAGCGAGGAACGAGCGAGGACCGGAACGAGCGGGAGTCGAGGCATGAGTACCGATACGCAGCAGATCCCCGATATTGCAGCCACTCCCGCCTGGCAGGCCCTGCAACGGCATCACGACGAAATCGGTCCAAAACACTTGCGGGAGCTCTTTGACGAGGATCCCGAACGCGGCACGGAACTGGAGCTCACGGTCGGCGACCTCTACATCGACTACAGCAAGCACCGAGTCACCCGCGAGACGCTGAAGCTGTTGATCGACCTCGCCCGTACGGCGCGCCTGGACCAGCGGCGCGACGCCATGTTCTCCGGTGTGCACATCAACACGTCGGAGAACCGCGCCGTGCTGCACACCGCGCTGCGGCTACCGCGCGGCGCCGAGCTGATCGTCGACGGGCAGAACGTCGTCGAGGACGTCCATGCGGTGCTGGACCGGATGGGCGACTTCACCGACCGGCTGCGCAGCGGCGAGTGGACGGGCGCCACGGGCGAACGCATCAAGACCGTCGTCAACATCGGCATCGGCGGCTCGGATCTCGGCCCCGTGATGGTGGACCAGGCATTGCGACACTACGCCGACGCCGGCATCACGGCGCGGTTCGTCTCCAACGTCGACCCCGCCGACCTCGTCGCCAAGCTCGACGGATTAGACCCTGCGACAACGCTTTTCATCGTCGCTTCCAAGACTTTTTCCACACTCGAGACGCTGACCAACGCGACGGCCGCGCGTCGCTGGCTTACCGATGCGCTTGGCGACGCGGCGGTGTCCAAGCATTTCGTCGCGGTGTCGACGAACAAGAAGCTGGTCGACGACTTCGGTATCAACACCGACAACATGTTCGGCTTCTGGGATTGGGTTGGCGGGCGCTATTCGGTGGACAGCGCAATCGGTTTGAGCGTGATGGCCGTGATCGGACGGGAGCGCTTCGCCGAGTTCCTGGCCGGCTTCCATATCGTCGACGAGCACTTCCGCACCGCACCGCTGGAGGCCAACGCTCCGGTACTGCTCGGGCTGATCGGCTTGTGGTACAACAACTTTTTCGGCGCGCAGTCGCGCGCGGTGCTGCCGTACTCCAACGACCTCACACGCTTCGCCGCTTATCTTCAGCAGCTGACCATGGAGTCCAACGGCAAATCGGTGCGCGCCGACGGCACGCCCGTAACCGTCGACACCGGCGAAATCTTTTGGGGTGAACCGGGAACCAACGGCCAGCACGCCTTCTACCAACTGCTGCACCAGGGCACCCGGCTCGTGCCGGCTGACTTCATCGGTTTCTCCCAGCCCACCGACGATCTGGCGACCGCCGACGGCAAGGGCAGCATGCACGATCTGCTGATGAGCAACTTCTTCGCCCAGACCCAGGTGCTGGCATTCGGCAAGACCGCAGAGGAGATCGCCGCCGAGGGCACGCCCCCGGAAGTCGTGGCGCACAAGGTGATGCCCGGGAACCGGCCGACCACATCGATTCTGGCCACCAAGTTGACCCCGTCGGTCGTCGGCCAGTTGATCGCCCTCTACGAACACCAGGTGTTCACCGAGGGCGTCATCTGGGGCATCGACTCGTTCGACCAATGGGGAGTCGAGCTCGGCAAGACTCAGGCCAAGGCTCTGCTGCCGGTGATCACCGGCGAGGATTCGCCTGCCAAGCAGTCGGACTCGTCGACCGACGCGCTAGTGCGCCGCTACCGCACGGAGCGCGGTCGCAGCGCCTAGCAAGAGTCCTCGGTTACGGGGCTGGGATGTTGATGCAGCCCACGTTCGGGATGCATCCACTGGCACCACCGGGACCAGCCGTGCCACCGGGTCCATAGGGCGAGAGCGAACCGGAGGCACCGCCCAGGTCAGCCTCGCCGACAGGGCCATAGGGGATCTCACCTGAGGCACCGCCGCGATCAGCCTCGCCAGACGGACCGTACGGGATGTTCACCTCGGCGCCGCCGGGGCCGACATTGCCGATGTCAGAGCACGGCGTGCCGTCAGCATTGAGGCACGGAGGGGGAGGCGCCGGCGGGTCGGCCATGGCGGCCGGAGCAATGGCGATCGCAGCGGCCGCGGCACCAACGAACAGTGCGGGCGTCATCTTCGAAAGTTGCATGATCATGTCGTTTGGCTACCACGATCGCCGGTCGCCTAAACCCGTAGCGTTGCTAACCACCAATCGGCGAGCGTGCGTGTTTGTCCGTCGTTTGCCGGCGTGTCGCGTACAAACACGCACGGTCGCGGGAAAGGGAGGGGCCTAGGCGAATTTGGCGGCCAATTGCGGCGGCAGTAACCGCAGCATCTGCACCAGCGGCGCCCACGGCCAGGTCGGCACCGCGGCCCGGCCGGGTTCGCGTTCGATCGCGTCGACCATCGCCTTGCTGCCGGTCTCGTTGTCGACCATCAGCGACGTCGTCTCCGCCTTGGCGGTCATCTCGGATTCGATGTAGCCCGGCTCGATCACCGTCACCTTGATCGGCCCCTTGGCGTATTCGGCGCGCAGCGATTCACCCAGTGACGACACCCCCGCCTTGCTGGCGGCGTAGGCGGCGCGCACGCCGGGCACTCCCTTGTTGGCCAGTACCGACGAGATCAGCACCAGATGCCCGCCGCCGGCGTCCTTGAACATCTCGACTGCGGTTTCGATTTGCACAAGTGCCGCAACGAGATTCGTCTCAATGGTGGCCTTGTTGGCCCACAGCTTTCCCGACCCCAACGGCGCGCCCTTGCCGATACCCGCGTTGACGATGATCCGGTCGATGCCACCCAGGTCGTCGGCGAGCTGCGCGAACACCTTGGGCACCCGTTCGTGGTCGTTGACGTCGAGCTCAGCCACCGCGACCGTGATGCCGGGGTGCTTTTCGAGCAGCTCAGCCTTCAACTCGTCGAGCCGGTCGGTGCGCCGGGCGCAAAGCGCCAGGTCGCGCCCTTTGGCTGCGAACGCACGGGCCATTCCCGCACCAAGGCCTGACGACGCGCCGGTGATCAAGATCTTCTGCCGAGTCACTCCGACAGCCTATTTGAGCAGCCTCGATAGCCGCCGATCGGCGAGCACCTTGCCGCCGGTCTGGCATGTCGGGCAGTACTGAAACGACTTGTCGGCGAACGACACTTCGCGCACAGTGTCGCCGCACACCGGGCAGGGCAGGCCGGTACGGGCGTGCACCCGCAGCCCCGACCGCTTCTCCCCCTTGAGCGTCGCCGCCTGCTGGCCGACGGACCGCTCGACGGCATCAGTGAGCACGCTGGTCATCGCGTCGTGCAAGGCGGCCAGCTGCGCGTCCGTCAGCTTGCCTGCGGTCGCGAACGGGGAGATCTTGGCCACGTGCAGGATCTCGTCGCTGTAGGCGTTGCCAATGCCTGCGATCACCTTCTGGTCGGTGATGACGGTCTTGATCCGCCCGCTGTTGCCGGCCAGCACACCGGCCAACTCCTCGGGCCCCAACGACAACGCGTCGGGTCCGAGTGCCGCGATGCCTGGCACGTTGGCCGGGTCGTCGACGAGCCACACTGCTAACCGCTTCTGTGTTCCTGCCTCGGTCAGGTCGAAACCCGGTGCGTCGCCCGGGGTTCCGAGATGAACGCGCAGCGCTATCGGGCCCTTGCCGGGCTTCAGCGGGGCCGCGGCCAGCTTGTCCGACCACCGCAGCCAGCCCGCACGCGACAGGTGCGTGATGAGGTGCAGGTCGCCTGCCTGCATGCCGAGGTATTTGCCCCACCGGTCGGCCCCGGTGACGGCCTGACCATGCAGCACGTTGATCGGCGGGTCGAACGTCTTGAGCACCGACAACGCCGATACGTCGATGCGGCCGATCGTCAGCCCGACGGCGTGGCGGCGCAGATGAGCGGCAAGCGCTTCGATCTCGGGCAGTTCAGGCACTCGTCCAGTCTGCCGATCGTCATCGTTGACGTCCATGCACTCCCTGTGACAATCTGAACACTGTTCGAATTCGAACAGTGTTCGAAAGGGCGTGATGTGGAGCAGGCCGCCCCCGCGCTGGGGTACGGAGCATTGGATCGGGCTCACCTGACCAAGCATCTGCTCGCACTGGCACAGCGCGTCGGGGTCGAGAAGGTCACGATGCGAGGGCTGGCCACCGAGGCGGGCACCTCGGCGTCGTCGGTGTACTACCACGTGAACGGCAAGGCCGAGATGCTGGACCTGCTGATCGAAGCGGTGGTCAACAGCATCGACATTCCGCAGCAAGGCGACTGGGACAAGCGCATCATCGCGCTGTACCTCAACGGCCGGCGCGCGATGGTCGCCGTGCCGGGTATCGCGGGACTGCTTCAACGGCGCCCGCTCACGTCGGCCGCGGCCGCAGTGGACCGCGCGACTCGCAACATTCTGCGCGAATCGGGTCTTCCCGCAAAGGATCTCGCGGCCGCGCACGCGTTGCTCTTCACCCACCTGCTGGGGTCGGTCGAACTGCAACACAGTCGCACCACAACGGGCTCGGTGGATCCGGGCGGCGACCCGGAATCGGTGTTCCTCTACGGCCTGCAAGTGATTCTGACCGGCATTCGCCATATGTAAGGAGTTCGACGGTGACGTATCCGCTGCATTCCCCGGAGTTCTACGCCGGCGATCCCTACCCTGCGTTCAAGGAACTACGTGCGAGTGCCCCGGTGTGCTGGAACGACACCGCCGGCTTCTGGGCGCTGCTGAAGTACGACGACATCAGGTTCGTCTCGACCAACCCGGCGATCTTCTCCTCGGCCAAGGGCGTCTCGATCCCGGATCCCGCCGTGCCGAACCCGGTGCTGGAGGGCAACCTGATCTTCACCGACCCGCCACGTCACAGGGAGCTGCGCAAGCTGATCAACTCCGGATTCACTCGACGCCAGGTGCGACTACTCGAGCCGAAGCTGCGAATGTTCGCGCGACGGATCCTCGACCAGATCGATCCAACGAGCACGTCGGAGTTCGCCGAAGAGATTGCGGCGCCCCTGCCCACGTGGATGATCGCGGAGCTACTCGGTGCGCGGCCCGAGGATTGGGAGCAATTCCGGGCGTGGTCCGACGCAACAGTCGGGACGGCCGATCCTGACGTCGAACTCGATCAACTGACCGCGCTGACACGGCTCTACTCGTATTTCGAAGAACTGATCAAGGCCAGGAGAACCGGCGCGAAGACGGGACCCGACGACTTGTTGTCGGTACTGATCACGGCGGAGATCGACGGCCAGCGACTCAGCGACGAGGACCTTCTCAACTTCTGCTATCTGCTGTTGATCGCGGGCAACGAAACCACCCGCAATCTCATCGCATTGGGCATGCTGGCTCTCATCGAGCACCCCGACCAGCTCCGCACCCTGCGCGACGATCCGAGTCTCGTACCCACCGCCGTCGAGGAGATGCTGCGGTACACCAGCCCTGTCGTCAGCATGGCCCGGTGCGCAACCCAGGACGTCGAGCTCCGCGGCAAGCTCATCCGTGAGGGCGACGTGGTGGTGATGCTGTACGGATCGGCGAACCGGGACGAGGATATCTTCGGCCCAACCGCAGAGGAGTTCGACGTTACGCGAACTCCCAACCCGCACATCGCATTCGGGTGCGGTGAGCACTCCTGCCTTGGCGCACAACTTGCACGCCTGGAGGCCAGGGTGCTGTTCGGTGAATTGCTGGCGCGATTCGGAGAAATCGAGCTCGCCGGCGAGGTATCGCGAATGAAAGCCACCATCGTGCCGGGTGTCAAACGAATGCCCGTACGGCTGAGGGCCGGCGTTTAGTCGCGGACGCGGCGTCCGGCATCACGGGTGACGAGGGACAGCAGCCAGCTCACGATCGACAACACGATCGCTGCCCAGATGGCGGTCCACCAGAAGTGGTCGATGGCCAGGCCCCAGTGCGTGGTGTGCTCCGTGATCCACGCAGTGATCCACAACATCAGCGCGTTGATGACGATGTGGATCAAGCCGAGCGTGAGGATGTACAGCGGTATCGACAGGATCTGCACGATCGGCTTGATGAATGCGTTGACCAGCCCGAAGATCACCCCGACGACGAAGATGATGCCGACCCTCTGCACCGTCGTTTCGCCGCCGACGAATGAGAGCCCGGGAACGATCAGCGTCACCACCCATAGCGCAAAACCAGTCAACGCGGCGCGCAGGAGGAAGCTCCCCATGCGGTTGATCTTGCCACGGTCCGCGCGTTACGTCTGCGGGCGCAGCAGGTAAGTGTCCATGATCCAGCCGTGTCGGGCGCGCGCCTCGGCCCGCAAGTCCACGATCGTGGAGCCGACTTCTTCCACAGTGCCGGACGCAAGTAACTCGTCGGGCGTACCCAGATAGGCCCCCCACCAGATGCGTGTCTGTGGCGGACAGGTCTGAAATGAGCAGTCGCTGTCGAGCATCACCACGGCGGCGCCGGACAGCCCGTGCTCGCGTAGCTGCCTGCCGGTGGTGATCAGCACGGGTTCGCCAACATCGTTGAGCGGTATGCGATGTCGCGCGGTCAGCGCCTGGATCGCAGTGATGCCTGGAATCACGTCGTACTCGAAATCCACGTGGGCAGCGACCATGTCGAGGATCCGCAGAGTGCTGTCGTAGAGCGATGGATCACCCCACGCGAGGAACGCGCCGACGCCGTCGGATGCAAGCTCTGTCTCGATGGCCTTCGCCCAGATCCGCGCCCGCGCAGCGTGCCAATCCGAGACGGCGTGCCGGTAATCGCCGTCTTTGGCGCGCGACGGGTCCGGCAGGGCAACGAAGCGGTAGCCGGGCTCGCGGATGAACCTCTCGCAGATGTCTCGCCGCAACGCCACCAGGTCGTCCTTCTGCGAACCCTTGTCCATCGCGAAGAAGACCTGGGTGTCGTTGAGCGCCTCCACGGCCTGCACCGTCACGTAGCCGGGGTCGCCGGCACCGATGCCGATCACATGCAGCCGTCGGGTCACGCAGGCGAGTATGCCCTATGACCAGGCATTACCATTGGTATCCGATACCCAGGGTATTGACAACTTTATCGCTGAGTACATACTTTTAGGTCAACGCCTCAACGAAGGGACGTCAACGATGACTGCACCCACTCGTCAAGAATTCTCGGAGCGCCTGCTGAAGGGCTCGGTCAAGAAGTCCTATGCGCCGGTCGTCGACATCGACTGGGATGCGCCACTGGATCCTGACAAGTTCTTCCTTCCGCCCAAGACGGTGTCGCTGTATGGCACGCCGTTGTGGGACAACATGACTCGCGAGCAGCGCATCGAGTTGTCGCGTCAGGAGTTGGCCAACACGCTGTCAGCGGGCATTTGGTTCGAGAACATCCTCAACCAGGCGTTGCTGCGCAAGATGATGCACCAGGATCCCACCGCAAGCGCCACGCACTACGAGCTGACCGAGCTCGGCGACGAAGCCCGGCACATGGTGATGTTCGGCAAGGCGATCGACCGGGTCGGCGCAAAGCCGGTGCGGCCCAGGCTGTATCAACGCCTCATCATCAACGCGCTGCCATTCACTTTCCAGGGGACACTGCTGTGGGTCGCGGCACTTATCGGGGAGGAAATCTTCGACTCCCTGCAGCGGCAGATGATGGACGACGACGAATTGCAGCCAATGGTGCAGCGACTCATGCGCATTCACGTCACCGAGGAGGCTCGCCACATCCAGTTCGCCCGTGACGGCTTGCGCAAACGCGCCCCGCACATGCGCTGGATCAGCAGGATGTGGGTGGCCAACATCAATGGAGTCGGCGGCTACTTCTTCCGTCACCTTTTCACCAACAAGGTGCAGTACCGCCGCGTCGGGCTTGACGCCCGCGCTGCGCGCCGAATCGCGCGCAACAGCGCCCACCGCCACGAAGTCCAGGTGATGGGTTTCGCTCCGCTCGCGGCGTTCCTTGAAGAGGTAGGGCTGATGGGCCCGATCGCCCGGCGCATGTGGAGACGAAGCGGGTTCCTTCCGCGATGAACGCAAAGATCTTCGACGCCATCGTGATTGGTGGCCGATCCGTCGGCATCACGCTGAGCAGGGTCGTGATTCTGCGGCCCGACGACGTCATCGGCCTGGAGTTCGACGAGATCGGCCACACCTGGACGCTGAGGACACGTGCGGGCGACAGTTACGCCGCGAGCGTCGTGATCTCCTACGACCAAGCGCCGTCACCCGCGGGCATGGTTCCATACCTCGGCGTCGCGGTGCACGGACTGCCGAACCGTTTTTTCATCTCCGGACCCGACGTCCGCGGGCAGCAGCAATATGTTGCGCAATGTCTGGATGCCATGGCCCGCACGGAAAGTACACGCATCGAAGTGCGTCACAGCACCCAACGCACCTACACCCTGCGCTATCGCCCTGGCAGCACGGTCAACTGGCGGCGCCTGCGAAGGAAGATCCGATCGGCTTTCGATCTCAGCTCTCGCGTCACCATCGGGAACGAGGTATACGACGGCCCCGCCGCCGTGCATATCGGCGACGACATCCATGATGTTCGGGTTCGCTTGACGGGCCACCTTGACCCGATCGACGGCCACTACCACTGGCGGGGAACGGTTTTCGGCACACTGCCCGACGGCAATCCGCCGCAGCAGGTGAGGCTGGCAATCGACGAGCGCATCGCCGAGGCTCGCCTCGCCGAGCGCACACCGCAGGGCGGCTACTCCGTCGTCGGCACCGGCGCACCACCGTTCGCGCTCGACGATGTCGAGCTGTCGGTGCCCTCGCTCTTCTGACCACGCATCGCGCCGCCGAGCAGTGCGATCGCGAACACACCTCCGACGACGCCCGAGACCACCAGCGGCATCCGGCCGTCGGCACCCCACAGGAACCCGGCCCACAACCCCGCCGCCAGGACCGCAAACCCGCTGGCGCCCTGAAAGACTCCCTGCGCGCTGGCCTGCAGATCCGAGCCCACCAGCGACGAAATCCACGCCTTACCCACGCCGTCGGTGCAACCGGTGAACAACCCGTATACACCGATCAACAGCCAGGCCGTGACCGCATCCGTCGTCAAACCCAGACCGGTGTAGCCGATCGCGAAGAACACCAGACCAATGCCGAATACCGCCGGGCGCGGGATGCGATCGGCGAGCAGGCCAGCGGGATAGCTCGATAACGCGTACACCGCGTTGTACGTGACATACGCGAGGATCACCTCGACGACCGAGAACCCGATCTCGTTGAGCCGCAGCAATAGCAGCGCATCGGGAAAGTTCACGACGCCGAACAGAACAAGCACCGCCGTCACTCGCCAGTAGTGACGCGGCAGCTCGCCCACGCGCGAGACGATCGCCCGGCGCTGCGGGCGCGGCGAAGGCCTACGCCGCTCACGAACAAGGAACACCAACGCAACACTCAATACGGCCGGCACGACGGCCACCCACAGCAGCGGTGCAATCCGGTGATCGAGCAGCTCGTAGCCGGCCAGGCCGAGCAGCGGACCCACCACGGCGCCCAAGGTGTCCATCGCCCGGTGGAAGCCGAACACCCGACCGCGTGCGGCGTCGTCGATATCTGCGACCAGCAGGGCATCGCGCGGCGCGCCGCGAATTCCCTTGCCCAGCCGGTCGACGACGCGGCCGGCGAGCACGCCCGGCCATGCCGCGGCGGCCGCCACCATGACCTTGCCCAGCGCTGCCATGCCATAGCCCGTCGCGATGAGTGGCCGTCGCGCGAACCGGTCACCGAGCGGTCCCGACGCCAGCTTGGTCAACGACGCCGCGCCCTCCGCTGCGCCTTCGACGGCGCCCACCACTGAGGCAGGCGCGCCAAGCACCGCCGTCAGGTAGATGGGCAGCAGGGGATAAAGCAGCTCGCTGGCGGCGTCTTGCAGAAACGAGACCGCCGAAAGCACCCGGACGTTGCGGGTGAGCCAGGTGCGCACCTACGCCATGATGCCGTGATCAAAGCATCGAGATATGCATGAGGGTCGTGACCGGGGAGCGGATCACAACCCCCCACGCACGAATCGGCGAAGGCCAAGAGCCGCTACTCCGGACTCTGGCGAGTGACCGCGCGATAGCCGTGGGCGCCGGCCCGGTCGACGAGCGCCCGCACGAGGCCGAATACCAGCCCTTGCAGCGCCGCGGCGGTGATGGCCTCGCGGCCGGAGCGGTTGAGGTCCTTGGGGTCCGGCGGCTCCTGATCCGACGGGCTGATCCGCTGCCAGACCTCGGTGAAGGCCTTGCCTGCCAGCAGGCCACCGGCAACGCTCGTCGCGATTTGCAGGGGCAGGTACAAGGTCTTCGATACCGCGCTCATGGCCGCCATGTTCCCCGCGTGCCAATACTCAAACCTCGAACTAGAACACGTTCTAGTATGGCCGGGTGCGTTTCACCTACGCGGAGGCGATGACCGACCCGACGTTCTACCTTCCGCTGGCCAAGGCGGCCGAGGCGGCGGGTTATCACGCGATGACGATTCCGGACAGCGTCGCCTACCCGTTCGAGTCGGACTCCAAATACCCCTACACCCCCGACGGCAGCCGTGAATTCCTCGATGGCAAGGCGTTCATCGAAGCCTTCGTCCTCGCCGGTGCACTGTGCGCGGTCACCACGACCCTGCGGTTCAACTTCTTCGTGCTGAAACTGCCCATCCGTCCGCCTGCGCTGGTGGCCAAGCAGGCCGGCTCGCTTGCGGCGCTGTTCGACAACCGGCTCGGTCTCGGCGTCGGCACCAGCCCGTGGCCGGAGGACTACGAGCTGATGGGTGTCCCGTTTGCGAAGCGCGGCAAGCGGATGGACGAATGCATCGAGATCATCAAGGGCCTGACGACCGGCGAGTTCTTCGAGTTCCACGGCGAGTTCTACGACATCCCCAAGACGAAAATGACGCCGGCGCCAAATAGACCGATTCCCATACTGATTGGTGGCCACGCCGAAGCGGCGCTGAAGCGCGCGGCCCGCTGCGACGGCTGGATGCACGGCGGCGGCGATCCCGAGGAGTTGGACCGGCTGATCAAGCGACTCAGTCAGATTCGCGTAGAAGAAGGCCGCACTGGGCCGTTCGAGATCCACGTCATCTCACTCGACGCGTTCACCCTCGACGGCATCAAACGCCTTGAGGACAAGGGCGTTACCGACGTCATCGTCGGCTTCCGAATCCCCTACACCATGGGCCAGGACACCGAGCCGCTGGACACCAAGATCCGTCACCTCGAGTCCTTCGCAGAAAAGGTCATCGCCAAGCTGTAAACCTGTTAGCTCAGCCAGCGCACGGGGTAGTCCCAGGGTGATGACATATACAGACCGAGCGCCGGCACTATCCATAACCGCGAACGCGGTGAGCGAAACCACCGTGCTGCGCGTCCTCGGCGCGCTCGACAGATCCAGATATATCCCGCTGCGAGACAAGACCATTGAAGCCGCTCTCAACGAGCCGAGTGCCGTCGTCGTCGATGTCACCGAAATGGACGTTCCGGAGGAGTCAGCATGGTCGGCGGTCAGCAGCGCGCGCTGGCTAGTCAGCCGATGGCCGCAGATACCAATCGCACTGGTCTGCAGATGCGCGGCCGGGCGGCTGGAATGCGACGGCGCGGCCGTCACGGTGGCGGTGCAAGACTCGAGCACGGCCCTGGCCACGCTGCGCGAAGGAGCGCGAAGGTACGGCGCACCGTCAGGTCTGCGGATCGTGTCCGCCCTATGGGCGGATGTGGGGAAACGCTCCCATGCCGTCCGGCAAGACGGTGTGGGCGGTGATCGGTCAGAACAACCGGCTCTAACTCCGGTTCACGATCAGTTGCTGCTGTTGGAACGTCGAAGTGCTCGCCGCCGAGTGTCGGGTTGATGCGCGCTTAGGACGCATTAGGCGTGACAAAACCCAACACTCGACCAGCCAGTTGGGACGGTCGCATAGTCTGACCGAGTGCCCGTACTCGACAAATTCCGACTCGACGACAAGGTCGTCATCGTCACCGGTGCATCCTCCGGTTTGGGCGTGTCGTTCGCCCAGGCGTGCGCGGAAGCTGGCGCAGACGTCGTGCTGGCGGCCAGGCGCGTCGACAAACTGTATGCGACAGCGCGTCTCGTTGAGGATTCCGGGCGACGCGCGTTGACGGTTGCCACGGACGTCGCCGATCCGGCCCAAAGCCAGGCGATGGTGGACGCCGCGATGAGCGAGTTCGGTCACGTCGACGTGCTGGTCAACAACGCCGGGGTCGGCACCGCCGTGCCGGCCACTCGCGAAACACCCGAGGAGTTCCGCGCCGTCGTCGACATCAACCTCAACGGCTCGTACTGGGCTGCGCAGGCGTGCGCGAAGGTGATGCAGCCCGGCAGTTCGATCGTGAACATCTCCAGCGTGCTCGGCCTGACGACGGCCGGACTGCCACAGGCGGCCTACAGCGCGAGCAAGGCCGCGATCATCGGCCTGACCCGCGATCTGGCACAGCAATGGGGCCCCCGCAAGGGCATCCGCGTCAACGCCATCGCGCCGGGCTTCTTCGAATCCGAGATGACCGACGCCTACAAGCCCGGTTACATCGAGAGCCTCAAGCCACGAGTGTTGTTGGGCCGCATGGGCGATCCGACCGAACTGGCCGCGACGCTCGTGTGGCTGGCATCCGATGCCGGCGGCTTCATGACCGGGCAGACCATCGTCGTCGACGGCGGCGTCACGATCACATGATTCCCTGATGACGTCCGACTTCGTGTTGCGCCCGATCGGGTTTGTCGACTCATCGCTGACCGAGCCGGCCGCAGCCCCACGCCAGGGTGACGAAGGAGCTCCGGATTGCACGCTGGTGCTCGTGCCAGACGTCCGCCCCGCGCTCGACGGCCTGCGGCCGGGCGACGACATCGTCGTGGTGACCTGGTTGCACATGGCGGATCGCACCGTCCTGCAGGTGCATCCGCGCGGCGATACGAGCCGGCCGATCCGTGGCGTTTTCGCTACGCGTTCTCAGCATCGCCCGAATCCACTTGGCATCCATACCGTTACGATTCTCGAGGTCGACGATCTTCATATCCGCGTGAAAGGCCTCGAGGCGATCGACAAGACGCCGATCGTGGACATCAAATCGCTGCTCGAGGCCCGCGGCGAACGCTAGAGGTAAGGCTATGAGGCCATCGCGTCGAACAGCCTCGCGATCTGTGCGGGTGCGACATCGACGTTGCACTGCTGTCGCAGGTTGGCCAGCGGCCGCGCGATGCCTTGCAGCTCCGCCCACTCCTGCGGATGGGCAACGAAATACGTCCGAATCGCATTCTCAGCGTCTCCCGGTGCCAGCGCTCCAGAGTTCGTGATCGCGTCATCTGCACCGGGATGGGCGGCGAGAAACTGGCCGGTCGCCGTCGAGACGGTACCAAGCGCGCTGCTCAGCCCTGCCGCGGTGCACCCGGGCTGCGCGGACGCCGTCGGAATCGCGATCGTCGCGGCTGCCAGACCACCAAGTGCGCCGGCGGCAAGTCCAGCGAAAGCTCCGCGTCGCATATCGATACCAGAGATCTGCATTTCTAACCCCCTGAATAGCGGCGCTGTTGTTTCGCCGACCTTAGGGGCTACCCCGCATCGAGCTCCCCAAACCCGCTGTCTGAATTGCCGATAAGGGCGCCTCGTCGGCATCCCTCCGCCGCTGCTACTCCCAGACCACCTCGTCCGGCGTCTTGTCCGGCCGCAGCCCGCGCCAGCTCGGCTGACGTAGCCGACCATCGCTCGTACGTTCGCTATAGCGCACCTCGCCGACGAGTTCCGGCCTGACGAACGTCACGCCCTTCGCGTCCTGCGTGGGAAGCCTTGTGCAGAATGGTGATTCGTCGGTGTGCAGCGGCTTGAGCATGTCCTTGAGCTTGGTCAGTTCCTTCTCGGTGAACCCGGTGCCGACGCGGCCTGCGAAATGCAGTCCTCCGTCTTCAGGGATGCCGAGCATCAGCGCGCCGATACCGCTGGAGCGGCCGCCCTCGCCTTGCCGCCACCCGCCGATGACCACCTCTTGGGTCTTCCAGATCTTGTCCTTGATCCACGACGACGACCGCCGGCCAGGCTGGTAGGTGGAATCCCGCTTCTTGGCGATCACACCTTCCCACCGGCGCTTGTGTGCATACTCCAGCGCCTTGGGCCCGTCGCCGGGTATCAGGTCCGGCACGATCACGCCGCCAGCTTCGGCCAATGCCTCGAGTAGTCGCCGACGGTCGGAATATTTGGCGCGCAACAATGATCGTCCGTCCAGATGGAGGATGTCGAATGCCCAGAACTCGACGCGGGTGGAACGGGCCCGGTTCTGCATCTCCGAAAAGCTCGGCACGCCGGACTCGTCGAGAGCTACGGCTTCGCCGTCGAGGATGACGTGGTGTTCGGCGAGATCTGCTGCCAGTGCCTCGAATTGGGGATATTCGCCGGTGACCTCCCGCCCGCGTCGAGAACGTACGTTCAACGTCCCACGGTTCGCGTCGACCAGAACCCGGTAGCCGTCCCATTTGCCCTCGAATGCCCACTGCGTCGATTTGAGGTTTGCCACCGAGCCTTCTGTGGCCAACATCGGCGCCAGATCGCCTGCGTGTGGGTGTTTCTGGTCCTTCATTCGATGCGCGAGCCAGTTCTTGCCGTCAGTCTGAATCAGCGCGTATCGGCCGTCGATCTTCATTCCGTGCAGAGTGACGATGACCTCACCCCCTTCTTCAGCGGAGTCGTTGAACTTCTCCGTCTCGTAGGTGCCGGTGTCCCAGATGATCATCTGGCCGGCGCCGTACTCCCCCGTAGGAATGGTGCCGTGAAATGTCAAGTACTCCAACGGGTGATCCTCGGTGTGCACGGCGAGGTGATTGACGGACGGAGTATCGGGCAGGTTCTTCGGCACCGCCCAGCTCACCAGCACACCGTCCCGCTCTAGTCGCAGGTCGTAATGCAACCTGCGGGCGTGGTGTTCCTGGATGACGAACAGGTCGTTGTTTCCGGCCTTTGGTGGTTTATGCGGCACCGGCTCTGGCGTTTTCGCCGCGTCACGCATGCTGCGATACGTGGTCAGCCTGTCTTCGGTCGGCACCTTCTCGTCGAGTTCCGAAAGTAGGTCGCCGTACTCAGCCACACGCTCCAGCACCTCGCGGAACCGCAGGTGCCGCAGCTTCGAATCGGCGATCTCATCCCAGGTGCGGGGCGCCGCGACGGTTGGATGTTCGCGTCCGCGAAGCGAATACGGCGCGATCGTCGTCTTGGACGCGTTGTTCTGGCTCCAGTCCAGGAACACCTTGCCGGTCCGCACGCTCTTGGTCATCGTCGACGTGACGAGCTTGGGCATCGCCTTTTCCAATTGCTGCGCAACACGTTTGGCCAACACCACAGCGCCATGCGAGCTGACCGGCTCCTCGAGCGGGGCGTACAGATGCAGGCCCTTACTGCCACTGGTGAGCGGATAGGTCGTCAGGCCGATGTCACCCATCAGCTCCTTGACGGCCTGCGCGACTTCGCAGAGCTGCTTCATTTTGATGCCCTCACCCGGGTCCAGGTCGAACACCAATCTGGTGGCCGGCCCGGGTGTGCTCGTTTTGCCCGCCCCTTCCTGCCCGCCCGTCATGAATCGCCATTGCGGCACGTGGACCTCCAGCGATGCCTGCTGAGCGAGCCATGCCACACCTTCGATGGTGTCGACGATCGGATACGTCGTCGTCCCCGACTTGTGCACGATGGTGCCGCGATCCAGCCAGTCCGGCGCCGACGATGCGAGCTGCTTTTCGAAGAACGACGGCTCATCGACGCCGTTGGGCCAGCGTTTACGGGTGACCGCGCGGCCGGCGATGTGCGGGATCATGACGTCGGCGATGTTGACGTAGTAGTCGAAGACCTCAGCCTTGGTGGTACCCGTGGCCGGGTACAGCACCTTGTCCGCGTTGGTCAGCTTCACCCGGCCGTAACGATCCACCACATCACGGTATTACCCGCAGTAACGTTGGACTATGACGAGACTGTTCACGGCGTGCCTGCTCGCGGCAGCGGCCATCCTCGTCGGAGCCCCGCACGCAGCAGCTGACCCAGAAGACCGCATGCCCTACTGCTCAGGGGATCAGACCCCGATGGACGACTACTGCAGGGCAATGCCGCACCAGGCCTTCACCGACGATGCACCGGGCGCCAACCCCGGTGTGCCTCTCGGCACCAACCCGGGCCTCGAACCGGTCACCTAGCCACCACTCGCCGAACGTTCCTTACCGTTCGAAGAATCGGCAGATATTCGAGCGGTACGCAACGTTCGCGCGGAAGGGGCGGCTAGGAGTCATCGTCGATCGACAGGACCGCGAACGGCTCGGTCGGTATCTCGGCGATCACCATCTTCGCAGCGGAGTCAGTGGGGATGACATCGCGTGCCAGGGCCGCGAGCGCTCGGTTGGTGCCGACGTCGTGACCGTCGTTCTCGCTGAGTAGCCAACGCACCTCGAGCAGATCGCAGTAGGCCTGGATCGGCGTGCCAGTGTGGTGTATCGCTTCGTGCGCCAACTGCTCGTACGGTGTCAACACCTCGAGGACCCACAGCCGCGCGGCGGTGCGCTCGTCGACGTCGTGCCCGACCTCGCGGCACAGCTGCGCCTGATACGCACGCAGGTCGCCGAGCAGGATGCGGGCCTGCCCCTCACCGACTTCCAGCCCGGTGAGATCGTGCAGACACTGGGCATGGTAGCGCCGATCACCCACGGCGACATGGAGTTTGAGCTGGCTCGGGTCGGCGCTGTCCGGTTGCAGCGACAGCTCGTCGACGGCGAAGCCGAGTTCGTTGAGGCGACGGATGGTCCCTTCGACGCGGTACCGGTCGCTGAACCCGAACACCGGCTCGGCGTGCAGGAGGTCCCAGAGCGTGTCGTAGCGGACCTGGACCTGTTCGGCTTCGGCGATCAGCGTCGAGTGCATCTCCTCCGGCTGACCGATCCGCTCGGCGAGGTCGACCAAACCCTCCGCCACGTTCTCCACCAGAATCTCGAGGTCGTGCCTGCGCTGCCCGCGGCTCAGCGACGGGTGTATCTCGGACGTCTCGGCGTCGACCAGCCAGGCCGCAAGAAGCTGCCCGTCCCGCGAGAACAAGGTGTTGGCCAGTGAACAGTCACCCCAGAAGACGCCGTGGCGATGCAGTTCCACCAACAAACCCGCCATCGCATCCAGCAGGCGTGCCCGGTGCCTCGGCTGGTCAGGCGGCAGACGCATGAACAGCCTGCGGTACTGCCAGGATCCTTCGAGGTAGCGGGTGACCAGGATCGCGGTGTCGAATTCCGGCTGCAGAACCAGGCCCGCCGGACGTACCGCAGGCAGCCCCATGTCCTCGAGCCGCCGCAGCACGTCGTACTCCTTGATGGCCACCCGCGGAGGCATGTCCTTGACCGCCCACAGCTGATCGTCGGCGTCGACGAACTTGACCAGGTGCCGGCTCATCCCAACGGCGATGTCGCGCAACGGAACATCGGGGACCACCCACTCCGACAACGGTCGGTCCCATGGCAACCCGACGAGGCCGGGAGTTGGTGTACGGAGCCGAAACTCCGGCGCGCGCATGTTGAATTCGCCCTTCGCGTGCGCAGACGTTTCTTGCCCCGAAAGTCAGTTCAGGCGCTCGCCAGTCTGCGGGTGGAACAGGTGCACCGCTCCCTCGGGATGCCTGCGCAACCGCACCGAGTCGGCCAGCTTGGGCGCCGTGCGCGGATTGCACCGCGCCACCAATTCGACGCCCGAGCCCGCGTGGGTGTACACGTACGCCTCGCTGCCGAGGTCCTCGACCAGGTCGACGACGACGTCCACGCCACCGGAGTCGGTGAGCTCGAGTTGCTCGGGCCGGATTCCGAAGGTGACCTCCGACAGCCCGGCTTCGGACAATTTCGTGAGGTCGGCGCGCTCCAATTCGAGTGTGGAACCGCCGATCTTGACGCCGTCGGGCGTGATCGGCACCGTCACGAGGTTCATCGCCGGCGATCCGATGAAGCCGGCGACGAACGCGTTGGCTGGCTTGTCGTACAACTCGTTGGGCGCGGCGAACTGCTGCAGCTTGCCGAACCGCAACACGGCCACCCGGTCCCCCATCGTCATCGCCTCGACCTGGTCGTGAGTGACGTAGACAGTGGTGGTGCCGAGCCGTCGTTGCAGCGCGGCGATCTGGGTGCGCGTCTGCACGCGCAGCTTGGCGTCCAGGTTCGAGAGCGGCTCGTCCATGCAGAAGACCTGCGGCTCGCGCACGATGGCACGGCCCATCGCGACGCGCTGACGCTGACCGCCGGAGAGCTTGGCGGGCTTGCGGTCGAGGAAGTCGGTCAGGTCCAGGATCTTGGCCGCGTCCTCGACCTTCTTGCGCCGCTCGTCGGCCGATACCCCGCGCAGCTTCAGCGCGAAGCCCATGTTCTCGGCGACGGTCTTGTTCGGGTATAGCGCGTAGTTCTGGAAAACCATCGCGATGTCGCGGTCCTTTGATGGGACGCCGGTCATGTCTTTGCCGCCGATCTCGATGCTGCCCTCGTCGATGTCCTCCAGGCCGGCCAACATCCGCAGCGCGGTGCTCTTGCCGGAACCGGACGGCCCGACCAGGACGACGAACTCGCCGTCCTGGATGTTCAGGTTGAGTGAGTCGACGGCGAGTGTGTCCGCCTGGGCGTAGATGCAGGAGGCGTTCTTGTAGGTGATTGATGCCATGGCTGCTGTTCTCCTTGTGCGGTGAGGGGAAGTTACTTGATCGCGCCGAACGAAAGTCCGCGCACCAGCTTGTTTTGGGCGAACCACCCGCAGAGGATCACGGGCAGGGCGGCCATGGTTGCCGCCGCCGACAAGACGGCCCAGTACTGCCCCTCACCGGCGATGAATCCGACGAGGTAAACCGGCATGGTCTGGGCGTTCACCGCGGTCAGGTTCACCGCGAAGAAGAATTCGTTCCAGGCGAAGATCACGCAAATCAGCGCCGTCGCCGCGATGCCGGGCGATACCAGCGGCAGGATCACCTCGCGCACCGACCGCCACAGGCTCGCGCCGTCAAGGCTGGCCGCCTCGAGCAGTTCACCGGGCACCTCGAGGAAAAACGACCTCATCATCCACACCGCGATAGGTAGGTTCATCGATGTGTAGAGGATGACCAATGCCCAGATGTTGTCCAGCAGACCGATATTGGACACGATCACGTACAGCGGCAGGATCGCCGCCACGATGGGCAGCATCTTGGTGCTCATGAAGAAGAACAGGGCGTCCTGCGTCTTGCGGACCGGTCGAAGCGACAGTGCGAACGCGGCCGGAGTCCCCAGTGCCAGCACCAGAACCGTCGAAATGACAGTGGCGAAAATGGAGTTCAGCATCGCGGGGCCGATGCCCTGCTCGAACACCGCCTTGAACTGATCAAGCGTCGGGGTGAAGAACAGCTTCGGCGGACTTGTCGCCGCGTCGCCCTCCTGTTTGAACGCCGTCAGGACCATCCAGAACACCGGGAAGAAGAACCCGAGCCCGACGAGCCACGCCACCACTCCCCATGGACTGAACTCGCGGCTCTTCTTCTTCGGCGCCACGGTCATACCCGTTGTCGCCGTGCCCTTCTCAACTATTGTTGTCATCTCAGGCCGCCTCTTCCTTGCCGGAGAACGATTTGAAGATCAACCGAAGCGCGAAGCTGGCGATGATCATCGTGAAGATCACGACCACCACGCCCATGGCCGCGGCCTGGCCCATGTCGAAACCGAGGAACGCGCGTTGGTAGATGTAGAACGGCAGGTTCGCACTGGCGATGCCGGGCCCGCCCTGCGTCAGCATGTAGATGGTGTCGAACGTGTTCACCAGGTAGATCGCGCCGAGTACGACACCCAGTTCGATGAAGCGCCGAAGGTGGGGCAGCGTCAACTCGCGGAAGAGTTGAAACGCGCCCGCACCATCGACTCGACCGGCCTCCAGGATGTCGCGAGGCATCGACTGGAGGCCGGCGAGGATCAACAACATCATGAAGGGCGTCCACTGCCAGATCAGCACAACCATCACCATGGTCAAGGGGAACTGGCCGATCCAATCCACCTTGCCGATCCCCACCAGAGACAGCGCCCAGTTCAAGATGCCGTTGGTGGCGTCGAGGATCGTGGTCTTCCAGATCAGCGCCGCCGCAACGGGTGTCACCAGGAACGGAGTGATCAACAGCGTCCGTACGACGCCGCGGCCCAGGAAGGCGCGATCGAGCAGCAATGCGAGCAACAAGCCCAGGAACGCCGAGACCAGCACGACGACCACGATCAGAACGACGGTGTTGAAGGCCACCCTCCAGAACTGACTGTCCTTGACGACCGCGACGTAGTTGTTCAGTCCGACGAACTGACGCGAGCCCGGACGCACCAGGTTCCACGACAGCGTTGAGTAGTAGAGCGTGAACAGGAACGGAATCTGGGTGACCACGATCATGAAGATCAGCGCCGGAAGTAGCGGTCCACGCCTGCGCCAGCCTTCTGCGCGACTCACGCCGGTGTCCTGTGCCTCCCGGATCTTGCGGACCCGCTCCGCCACTGCCTTCTGACTGGCGTCAGGTTCGGTATCAGCAGTAAGAGTCATCACTTCTCCTGGTATGTCCGGCCGACGACTTCGGCGTATTCCTGTGCTTGGGCAAGAGCGTCGTCCACGGATTTCTGCCCGGCGATCGCCGCGCTGATCTGTTGGCTCACCCGCGTGCCGAGATCCTGGAATTCGGGAATCCCGACGAACTGCACCCCGGTGTACGGAACCGGTTGCACCGTAGGCTTGTTCGGGGTCGAACTTTCGATCGACTTCAAGGTCAGCGGTCCGTAGGACTTCGAGATCGCCTGATACTCCGGCAGCGCCGTATAGGTCGATGTCCGACTGCCCGGTGGGACGCGGGCCCAGCCCAGCTTCTCACCGACCAGCTTCATGTAGTCCTTGCTGGTCATCCACGAGATGAACTTCCACGCGCCGTCAGGGTTCTTGGCGCCCTTCGGAATTCCCAGCGACCAGGTGTAGAGCCAACCCGAATTGGGCTTCTCGACGATCGGAGCGGGCAAGTACCCGATCTTGCCGACCAGGTCCGGGTAGGTCTTGGGATCCTCGAGGACCGAGACCGCCGACGTCGCGTCGTACCACATCGCCGTCTGCCCCTGACCGAACAAGTTGGCGCACTCCTGGAATCCTGTTGAGGACGCGCCCAGTTCACCGGCGTTGTTGATCAGGTCGACGTAGAAATTGACAGCCTTCTTCACTTCCGGGCTGTTGAGTTGGGCATTCCACTTCTCGTCGAACCAGCGCCCGCCGAAGGTGTTGATCACCGTGTCCAGCGGTGCCAGCACCTCACCCCAACCGGGCTTGCCGCGCAGGCAGATGCCTGCCACGTCATCGTTTTTCTTCTTGATCGTGTCCGCCCACTGTGCAACCTCTTGCCAGGTGGGCTGGTAGTTCGGATCCTCGTTGACCTTGATGCCGGCCTGTTCGAAGAGGTCCTTGCGGTACATCAGGAACGAGGATTCACCGTAGAAGGGAACCGAGTACATGTTGCCCTCATACGACAACGAGTCGCGCAGCGACGGGATGAAGTCGTTCTCGTCGTAACCGGGCGTGTTCTTCGCGTAGTCCGAGAGGTTCAGCAGCCAGCCATCTTTCGCCCATTGCGGGGTCTCGAAGTTGCTGATCATCACGACGTCGAATTCACTTCCGCCCATCGCGGTCGACATGGTGATCTTGGCGCGCGCCTGGTTCTCCGACAGCGTGATGAATTTCAGCTTTGTGCCGGGATTCTCTTTCTCGAACTCGGTCGACAACTTCTGGGCGTCGGTCATCTGTGAGTTGGACACCAAGGCGATCGTCACCTCGTTCGCCGACGAGCCCAAGCTGCCCGCGCCCGCGCAACCGGACGTGACGACGAGGCCGACAGCCGTGGCACACATTGCCAACTTTCTGAGCACTTTCACGTTCATCTCACCTCTCACTGTGCCAATAACCAACGGGCACAATCGATGTCACATACAAGAAGCCGAGCCAGCTTGCCGCGCAGAGCGCCAAGAGTGGCGTGATGCTTGGCTACGCCGCTGGAGATCAGGATCGACTTCTCACACATGCGGATGTCTTCTAGCGGAACTGATACCGCGCGCTGCTGAAGCTCGGTATCGACGGGTGCACCGTGCGCGTCGAAGAAGCGGCCACCGATTTCGCCGACGGCACCCAGCGAGATGAGTTCGTCGAGCATCTTGGTGTCCAGGAAGCTGCCCTCGAACAACGTCGTTGACGTCGACACGGCTCCGACGCCAAACAGCATCACGTCGGCGCGCCGGCCGGCCTCGAGCGTGCGCGAGATCAGAGAGTCGCTGCGCATGGAGGCAACCGTCGACGCGTCGGCGTACAGCGGCGCCGGAAGCCGGATCGTGTTGGCCCGCAGCACGTCCGCACAGCGACCAAGGATGAACTCGGTGCCGGTCTGGTAGGTCGCCGTCGACATCGCGCCGTCGAGCTGGACGACCGCGCGACAGCTTGCGATACCGGGCATCAGAGCGGTGGCCACAGCAACTTGCTCAGGGCCCCAAGTGAATCCGAGAACATCGTCGGCCGAGAGCCGTCGCATCAACAGCGCTGCCGCGGCGCGGCCCACGCTGGCGAACGCGGCCGGCCGTCCGGGAGCGCCGACGTCGACGCCGTGTCCCGCGACCACCGCCTCGGTCAACCCGAAGCGCTGCTCGAGTTCGCGCTCCTCGTCGGCGTGCAGATCGTCGCCCATGCCCGACGGGACGACCACCTCGATACGGACGAGGCCCTTGGCTTTGGCCCGAGCGATGAGCCGCCCGGCCGTCGGCCGGGATACACCGAGGCGCGACGCGATCTCGGCCTGAGTGAGGCCGTCGAGGTAGTACAGCGTGGCCGCACGCAGTGCGAGCCGAAGGTCTTCGGGGGTCCCGGCACGCGAACCCACCTCGCCATTCGACGTCGGTGCGGCCACTGTGCCCTCCTGTCAGCCTGTGAGCATTTGCTCAGGGGTGCGAGTAGATGCTCATCACGTTAGCATGGCAAGTGTGACGCACACAACACTCTCCCCGGGCGCCCGAATGCGGGCCGCTGTTCTCCTCGAACCAGGCCGCATCGAGATCGAGGAGCGGCCTATACCGACGCCAGGCCCCGGTGACGTGCTGATACAGGTGTCCTCGGTGGGCGTCTGCGGGTCGGACACGCACTACTACCGCCACGGCAGGGTGGGCAGCTTCGTCGTCGACGCACCCTTGATCCTCGGGCACGAAGCGGCGGGCACGATCGTCGGTGTCGGCGAGGGAGTGGACCGCTCACGCATCGGTCAGCGGGTTTCGATCGAACCGCAGCGGCCCGATCCGGACACCGAGGAGACCCGCCGCGGTCACTACAACCTCTGCCCACACATGCGGTTTTTCGCGACGCCGCCGGTCGACGGCGCATTGTGCGACTACGTGACGATCGGCGCGGCCTTCGCCCATCCGGTGCCCGCGTCGATGTCCGACGATGCCGCCGCGCTGTGCGAACCGCTGTCGGTCGGGATCGCGGCGGTGCGCAAAGCCGGTGTCGACGGCGGCTCGAGGGTGCTGATCACCGGTGCCGGGCCGATCGGCATCGTGGTGGCGCAGGTCGCAAAGGCCTACGGCGCGACCGAGATTATCGTCAGCGATCCCGACGAATCCCGCCGCTCGCAGGCCGAGGACTTCGGCGCGACGACTGTGCTCGACCCGACCGCCGCGCCGATCGGCGACTTGAGCGTCGATGCCTTCATCGACGCGTCGGGTGCACCGGCGGCCGTTTCCGACGGCATCCGTGCGGTACGGCCGGCCGGCGTCGTGGTGCTTGTCGGTTCGGGTGCCGAAACGATGGAACTGCCGACGCAGGTCATCCAGAACCGCGAGCTGACCTTGACAGGCGTGTTCCGTTACGCGAACACCTGGCCGACGGCGATCGAGCTCGTGGAGTCGGGGCGGGTGGATCTGGACGCGATGGTGACCGCGCACTTTTCCTTGGAGCAGGCCGCCGAGGCCCTGGACTCCGACCGCACGCCAGGTAGCGTCAAGAGTGTGGTGACGGTGTCATGAAGCTCCACAAGACGACACTGGCGCAGATCCCGATCGACAAGCCGAGCTACGACCGCGACGAGATCGGCGTCGGCATAGTGCATTTCGGGGTCGGCGGGTTCCACCGCGCGCATCAGGCGATGTATATCGATCGACTACTCGAGATGGGTCTTGCGAAAGCGTGGGGCATCGGCGGGGTCGGGGTGCTGCCGGCCGATCGCAAGATGGCCGACGTGATGGCGGCCCAGGACGGGCTGTACACGCTGCTGCTGGAGAATCCGGACGGCACGCGTGACGCGCGAGTGATCGGCTCGATCGTCGACTACCGCTATGCGCCCGACGATCCCGAAGCGGTCATCGAACTGCTCGCCGCGCCAAGCACCCGAATCATCTCGCTGACCATCACCGAGGGCGGCTACAACATCGATAACCTCGGTGGGATTGCCGGGTCGAGCGACGGCGTCAACGTGTTCGGTCTGGTCGCCGAGGCGCTGGCGCGGCGCCGCGAGCGCGGCATCACCTCGCCGACGATCGTGTCGTGCGACAACATCGAGGGCAACGGTGAAGTCGCCCGCCACGCATTCACCACCTACGCCGATCGCATGCACCCGGGTCTGGGAGAGTGGATAAGCGCAAATACGCGCTTCCCCAACTCGATGGTGGACCGCATCACGCCGGTCACCACACCGGACGTCATCGGCGCGCTGGAAAGCGAATTGGGCGTCGAAGACCAGTGGCCGGTGGTGGCCGAGCCGTTCACCTCGTGGGTGCTCGAGGACTCGTTCTCCGACGGACGCCCGCCGCTCGACGAGGTGGACGTACTGCTCGTCGACGATGTGACGCCGTACGAGTTGATGAAACTGCGACTGCTCAACGCCAGCCATCAAAGCCTGTGCTACTTCGCCTACTTGGCAGGCTATCGGTTGGTACACGACGCGGCGGGTGACCCGTTGTTCGCCGAATTCCTGCGTGAGTACATGGATTCGGAGGCCACGCCGACGCTGAAACCGGTGCCGGGCATCGACCTGCCCGACTACAAGCGCACGCTGATCGAACGGTTCGCCAACCCTGGTGTGAAGGACACGATCGCCCGGCTGTGCTTTGGCTCGTCGGACCGGATTCCGAAGTGGTTGCTGCCAGTCGTGCGGGCGAATCTCGCCAACGGTGGTCCGGTCCGGTTGTCGGCGGCCACTGTCGCCAGTTGGGCGCGCTACGCCGAGGGCGTCGACGAGCAGGGCTCGCCGATTGACGTCCAGGATCAACTGGCCGATGCACTGGTGCCGCTGGCCCGTTCACAGCACGAGAACCCGACGGCGTTCATCGAAAACACCGAAGTCTTTGGCGATCTCGCATCACAGCCGAGGTTTGTCGAGGCCTACCTGTGGGCACTCGACTCCCTGCACCGCGACGGTGCACGAGCGACGTTGGAAGACTTGGTTACGTTTGCGCACAAGGGGGAGACGCCATGACTGTGCCTGGCGCGCCGGAACGGGCGCTGGTGATCGGCGAGGCGTTGATCGACATCGTCGAACGTGAGGTCAGGGTCACCACCGAGCGAGGTAACGAGCGAGCATCAAGCACTGAGCATGTCGGCGGCAGCCCGTTGAACGTCGCGGTCGGCCTGGCCCGACTGGGACGTGGCGTCGACTTTCTCACGCACATCGGCAATGACCAGCGGGGCCGACGCATTGTCGACTACCTGAAAGCATCCGGGGTGCAATTGGTTTCGGGTAGCACAACCGCCGAACGCACTCCGACTGCGCTGGCCACACTGGACGCGAGCGGGTCTGCACAGTACGTGTTCGACATCGACTGGCAACTGACGGGAACCGCGGAGGGCGCGCCTCCGCTGGTGGCGCACGCCGGCTCCATTGCCACGGTTCTGGAGCCGGGCTGCCGTGCGACGTCAGCGCTGCTGGACGCCTACCATTCTTCGGCGACGATCACGTTCGACCCCAATGTGCGGCCGGCGCTGATCGAGGACGCCGACATGGCGCGCGGTCGCATCGACCGCCTGATCGAACGCAGCGACGTGGTGAAAGCCAGTGACGAGGACATGCGCTGGATCGACCCGAACCGGGCGCCCGAGCAGATCGCGCGGACGTGGCTGGGGCTGGGACCGTCGATCGTCGCGGTGACGATGGGCGACCGTGGGGCGTTCGCCGTGTGCGCGGCCGGGATCGCGCGGGTGCCGGCGCTGCGGGTGAACGTCGTGGACACCGTCGGAGCGGGCGACGCGTTCATGACCGGGCTGATCGATGCGCTGTGGTCGTTGGGTCTGCTGGGCGCCGAGCGGCGCCGCGACCTGGCCCGCATCGGCGTCGACGCGCTGACCGGTGTGGTGCAGATGGCGGCGCTGTCGTCGGCGCTGACGGTCGCCCGTGCGGGCGCTGACCTGCCGGATCGAGCGACTCGGGACGCCGCGGCGGCCGGGTCGGGCCCCCTGTTGCCGCAACCCGGCTAACCTGGCGTTATGCGTTCCATATGGAAGGGTTCGATCGCGTTCGGCCTGGTGAACGTCCCGGTCAAGGTCTACAGCGCGACCGAAGACCACGACATCAAGTTCCACCAGGTCCACGCGAAGGACAACGGACGCATCCGCTACAAGCGGGTTTGTGAGGTGTGCGGCGAGGTCGTCGAGTACCGCGATATCGCCAAGGCCTTCGAATCCGACGACGGCCAGATGGTGGTCATCACCGACGAGGACATCTCGACGCTGCCGGAGGAACGCAGCCGCGAGATCGAGGTGCTCGAGTTCGTTCCGGCGAGCGATCTGGATCCGCTGATGTATGACCGCAGCTATTTCCTCGAGCCGGACGGTAAGTCGTCGAAGTCGTATGTGTTGCTGGCCAAGACGCTGATGGAGACCGACCGGGTCGCGATTGTCCACTTTGCTTTGCGCAACAAGACGCGCCTTGCGGCGTTGCGGGTCAAGGATTTTTCCAAACGCGACGTGATGGTGATCCACACCTTGTTGTGGCCCGACGAGATTCGCGATCCGGATTTCCCGGTGCTGGACAAGGAAGTTGAGATAAAGCCGGCCGAGCTGAAGATGGCGGGACAGGTGGTCGAGTCGATGACCGACGACTTCAACCCGGACCGTTACCACGACGACTATCAAGAGCAACTGCACGAGCTGGTCCAGGCGAAACTCGAAGGCGGCGAGGCGTTTACCACCGAGGAGCAGCCGAAGGAGCTCGACGAGACCGAGGACGTGTCGGATCTGCTGGCCAAACTGGAGGCCAGCGTGAAAGCGCGCCGCGCCGGGGGTGGCTCGGACGACGGCGAGCGTCCCGCGAAGAAGGCGCCCGCCAAGAAGGCCGCAGCCAAGAAGACGCCCGCGAAGAAGACGGCGGCCAAGAAGTCACCGGCCAAGAAGACCGTCGCGAAGAAATAGCTACGCGGGCAGATCCACCCGCAGCGCCAGGTGCTCGTCGAGTATCCGGCGCAGCGCAGCGTCCATCGGATGAGCCGATGCGAGGTCACGGCGGAAGCCACTGTCGACCACGACAACGTCGCCCTCGCGCAGTTCGGCGGTGTCGATCTGATCGACGAACGGATCGAACAACCCGGGCGGCGTGGCCAGGTAATACAGCGCCCGCCGCGACTCGTTCAATCCGGCGGCATATATCAGTCCATGTTGTGTGATCACAAAGAGTTCCGAAGTGATCCTGGCGTTCGAGGTCTCGGCTGCGCCCCACGCCATCGCCGCGCGCCGGATCTGGGCCAACCGATCCGGGATGTCGTCGGTGAGCGTGAGCAACCTCTCGACGAGTGGTGCACCCATTTGCGGATATGCGCCGATCGCGGTTCTGAAGTACCGCTCGAAGATCTCACCGAAGAAGTCGTATCGTTGCTCGCTCATTGCGGCTCCCAGATCTCGGACCTACACCCCAATTGTGCGCCCGAACCGCCAGCGGAGCCCGAGTTTGGTCAGCAACCGCAATTCCATCAAAAGGCGGCGGGGTCACCGTGTAGGCGGAGTAGCCCTATCTCGGCGGCGTCACCGTTTGATGACGCTTTCAGAAGGGGGAGTCCGCCTTCCTGAGAAAACTAGAACGTGTTTCAAAAATATCTCGCACGCGTCTCCAACCCCTGATACGGTTCGCCCGGCGAAGGAAGGAAGAGACCAGTGATTCTTGACAGATTCCGGCTGGACGGCCAAGTCGCAGTGGTGACAGGAGCGGGCCGCGGCCTCGGCGCCGCGATTGCGATGGCATTCGCGGAAGTCGGTGCGGACGTGCTCATTGCATCGCGCACGCAGTCGCAACTCGAGGAAGTCGCCGAGCAGATCCGCGGCAGTGGACGCCGCGCCGAGATCGTCGTCGCCGACCTCGCTCATCCGGAGGCGACGGCCGAGCTCGCAGGCAAGGCCGTCGAGGCGTTCGGGAAACTAGACATCGTCGTCAACAACGTCGGTGGTACCATGCCCGCGCCGTTGGTCAACACATCCGCGAAAGACCTCCGAGACGCGTTCACCTTCAACGTGTCCACCGCGCATGCACTCACGTCGGCTGCCGTCCCGCTCATGCTCGAGCACTCCGGCGGCGGCAGCATCATCAACATCACGTCGACGATGGGACGACTCGCCGGCCGGGGATTCGTCGCCTACGGCACCGCCAAGGCCGCGCTCGCCCACTACACGCGGTTGGCCGCGCTGGACCTGTGCCCGCGGATCCGAGTCAACGCGATCGCACCCGGCTCGATCCTGACCTCTGCGCTCGAGATCGTCGCTTCCAACGACGAATTCCGAGATCCCATGGAGAAGGTCACGCCGATGCGCCGGCTGGGCGATCCGGAGGACATCGCCGCCGCCGCGGTCTATCTCGCGTCGCCCGCTGGCTGCTTCCTGACGGGCAAGACGCTCGAGGTCGACGGCGGCATCACCTTCCCGAACCTCGACCTGCCCATCCCGGACCTGTGAGGAGCTAACTCATGACTGAATTGTCGGCTCAGCCGACCGGAGCAATCAAAGTCGCGCAGATCGGAACCGGCAACGTCGGTCGGCATGCACTGACGCAGCTCATCAACGACCCCCGCTTCGAGCTGACCGGTGTCTGGGTGTCAAGCGACGCCAAGGCCGGCAAGGACGCCGCAGAGCTTGCGGGACTTGACAATTCGACCGGCATAACGGCCACCACCGATCTGGACGCCGTCCTGGCCACCGGTCCGCAATGCGCCGTCTACACCGCGATGGCCGACAACCGCCTGCCCGACGCGCTCGAGGACTACCGCCGCATCCTGGCCGCGGGCGTCAACGTCGTCGGCAGTAGCGCGGTGTTTCTTCAATATCCCTGGCAGGTCCTACCCGAGGAGCTCGTGAAGCCGATCGAGGATGCCGCCAAGACCGGCAACTCGAGCGTGTTCGTCAACGGCATCGATCCCGGATTCGCCAATGACCTGCTTCCGCTGGCGCTTGCCGGCACCTGCCAGAGCGTCGAGCAGATCCGCTGCATGGAGATCGTCGACTACGCCACGTACGACAGCCCCACCGTGATGTTCGACGTGATGGGATTCGGCAAGCCCCTCGACGAGCTTCCGATGCTGTTGCAGCCCGGTGTGCTGAGCCTCGCCTGGGGTTCGGTGGTCCGGCAACTCGCCGCAGGGCTCGGCGTCGAACTCGACGAGGTGACCGAGACATACGTCCGCGAGCCCGCGCCCGAGGACTTCGACATCGCGTCCGGCCACATTCCCAAGGGCAGCGCCGCGGCGCTTCGCTTCGAGGTGCGCGGCATGAAGAACGGCAAGCCCGTAGTCGTGCTCGAGCACGTCACCCGCCTTCGCGACGACCTCTGCCCGGACTGGCCGCAGCCTGCCCAGGAAGGCGGCTCCTACCGCGTCGAGGTGACGGGGGAACCGTGCTACGCGTTGGACCTCTGCCTGAGCAGCCGCAAGGGCGATCACAACCACGCCGGACTCGTCGCCACCGCCGCCCGCGTGGTCAACGCGATACCCGCCGTCGTGGACGCTGCACCGGGCATCACGACGGCCCTGGACTTGCCACTGATCACTGGAAAAGGGCTGTACGCTAGCTAAATAACCGGGGGCGACAAAAGGACGTGCCTATGCGGAAGACCCTGCGCTATCTCACACCGCTCATCGCGGCTGCAGGCGCCGCCGCGGCTTTCGTCGCCGCCCCCGCCGCCATAGCGGACACTATGTTGCCGTCCTGCACGGGGGTCGGTGGTGATGAAGTCACCGGCGGTGCAACCGAATGCGCTACGCCCGGCAACGTGCAACTGAATGCCACTCCACCCGAACCGGATTACCCGTATCCGTGGGACGACGAGTTTTACGGCCCAGCACTGATCATCGGGGGCATCGGTGGTGGCGGCGGAAGCCACGGCGGCGGAGGCCGCTGACCAGTTTTTTTCCGCGGCCCATTGAGGAGGCCAATCATGCGGACCCAGATTCGCTACTTCACAACTCTTTTCGCGGCAGCCGGCGCATGCACTGCTGCCGTCGCGCTCGCGCCGATCGCCGCAGCCACGCCGCAATGCACGACCACCGCTCCCAACACGACGCAGTGCCAGACCAACGGCAGCACTGCGATCGTCACCTCACCCCAGCAGAACGGCTTCTACGGTGGCTGGCCGTGGTGGGGCGGCGGCCTGGTCATCGGCATCGGCGGGATCGGCATCGGGTGGTAAGCACCCCCAAGTAGCTTGACCGGAAGGTTTCGTCTAACCTAACTTTTCTATTCGCTTCTCCGGATAGAAGGTGGGGTTAGTTGGCACAGGACACCGAAGTCCGGCTGCGCCCGAGCTGGTTCCTGCTCGGGCCCGCATTCGTCGCTGCCATCGCCTACGTCGATCCCGGCAACGTCGCCGCCAACGTCAGCGCCGGTGCCCAGTTCGGCTTCCTGCTCGTCTGGGTCATCGTCGTCGCCAACGCCATGGCCGGGCTCGTGCAGTTCCTGTCGGCCAAGCTCGGACTGGTCACCGGCCGCTCCTTACCCGAGGCCGTCGCCGACCACACCAGCACGCCCACTCGCATCGCGTACTGGCTGCAGGCCGAATTAGTCGCCATGGCAACGGATCTCGCCGAGGTCATGGGCGGCGCGATCGCGCTGCATCTATTGTTCGATCTGCCGCTGTTGGCGGGCGGCGTGATCACCGGCGTGGTGTCGCTTCTGCTGCTGGCCATCCAGAACCGGCGCGGTCAGCGCATGTTCGAGCGGGTGATCAGCGGGCTGCTGTTGATCATCGCGATCGGATTCCTGACGAGCCTGTTCGTCGAAACACCACCGGTGAGTCAGGTCGCCGCCGGCCTGGTGCCGCGGTTCGAGGGCGCCGAAAGCGTGCTGCTGGCCACCGCGATGCTCGGCGCGACCGTCATGCCGCACGCCGTCTATCTGCACTCCGGCCTGGCCCGCGACAGGCACGGCCACCCCGACGCGGGCCCGCGACGCCGTCGACTGCTCAAAGTCACTCGCCTCGACGTCGGGCTGGCGATGCTCGTCGCCGGTGCCGTCAATCTGTCCATGCTGCTCATCGCGGCGACCAACCTGCAGGGCCGCGACGACACCGACTCCATCGAAGGCGCACACGCCGCTGTTCGCGACACCCTCGGCTCGACGGTCGCGTTGTTCTTCGCCATCGGGTTGCTCGCGTCGGGTCTGGCGTCGACGTCGGTGGGCGCCTATGCCGGTGCCATGATCATGCAGGGCTTGCTGCACCGCTCGTACCCGTTGCTGCTGCGGCGGCTGGTGACGCTGATCCCGGCGCTGGCGATCCTGGCGATAGGCCTGGATCCCAGTCGTGCGCTGGTGATGTCGCAGGTCGTGCTGTCGTTCGGCATCCCATTCGCGCTAATCCCGCTGATACGGCTGACCAGCAAGCAGACGCTGATGGGCGAAGACACGAACCATCGCGTGACGACTGCCCTCGGGTGGTGCGTGGCCGCATTGATTACTCTGCTGAACGTGGTGTTGATCTATCTGACCGTCGCCCACTAGATGCGGGCTGCCCATAGCTACTTCGCGTACGGGTCCAACCTGTGCGTGCGGCAGATGGCGCGGCGATGCCCCGGCGCGGTCGATCCACGACCGGCAACCCTTGCCAACCACGACTGGCTGATCAACGAGCGCGGCGTCGCCACTGTCGAACCGTTCGACGGCTCGAAGGTGCATGGCGTGGTCTGGCGCTTGACCGACCACGACCTCGAGGTGCTCGACAGCGCCGAAGGCGTTCCGGTGCGGTATCGCCGCGACAAGCTCACCGTGCACACCGACGACGGCCCGTCCGAGGCATGGGTCTACATCGACCATCGCGTCGATCCCGGCGCGCCGCGGCCCGGCTACCTGGAGCGGATCGTCGACGGCGCGGTGCACCACGGCCTTCCGCACCGGTGGATCGAATTCCTCAAGCGATGGGATCCCTCGCACCGGCCTCGCCGCGCGGACAAAGCGAATTCGCATGCGCCACGGTCGCTTTCGGAGCTACTCGCGGACCCGGCCACCATCGAAGAGTGCACACTGCGCTCACGATTCGGCTTCCTGGCCATCCACGGCGGTGGGCTGGAGCAGATGACCGACGTCATCGCCGAGCGTGCCGCCGAGGCCGCAGGCGCCTCGGTCTACGTGGTCCGCCACCCCGACCACTATCCCCACCACCTGCCGTCGGCGCTGTACCGGGCGCAGGAATCCGGCCGGCTCGCCAAGTTCCTCGATCACGTCGATGTCGCGGTGTCGCTGCACGGATATGGCCGCATCGGCCGCAGCACGCAGCTGCTGGCCGGTGGGCAAAACCGCACCCTGGCCGACCACCTGGCGCGCCATGTCGTGGTCCCCGGCTATCAGGTCATCACCGACCTCGAAGCGATCCCGCGGGAACTGCGCGGATTGCACCCCGACAACCCGGTCAACCGCGTGCGCGGCGGCGGCACCCAGCTCGAACTGTCACCGCGGGTGCGCGGAATCAGCCCCCGCAGCGGACTGCCCGGCGACGACGGCCTGTCCCCCGCGACGTCCGCGTTGGTCCAGGGCCTTGTCGCCGCCGCTCATTCCTGGGAACTGGCGTAGACGCGCTCAGCTTCCGCCGGAGCCTGCCTCACCGACCCCACGACGCCCTCGACCACCAACAATGCGTCGGTCGTCTGGCCGTTGACACCGGTCCAGATGGTCCCGCCGTGGAACAACGTCGAGGGCATCCCGCGACGGTACGACACCCATCCGCCCGCCGCATGGCTCCGAATACAGAGTGTGGAACGCATGCCAGCCCTGTACCGGACGCGCGTCACACAGTTGCTTCGCGACCCGGTCCATCACTACTTCGAACACAGCGGCTACAGCTGGTATGTCGACGTGGACGCTCTGCCCCGGTTGCCGCGCTGGATCAGGCCATTCGCGCGGTTCGACGCCCGCGACCACTTCGACGGAGCGCCGGACGACCCACTGCGCCAACGCGTCGACACGTTTCTGTCCGAACGCGGCGTCGACCTCGGCGGCGGCAGGATCTCTGCACTGCTGCAGGCCAGGGTTCTGGGCTACGTGTTCAACCCGGTCAGCCTCTATTGGTGCCACGACGCCGACGGTGCGCTGCGCCACGTTGTCGTCGAGATGCACAACACCCGCGGTGAACGGCACGCCTACTTGCTGCCACCGGCGGACGACCGGCCCGCGATGGTGGCGAAGAAACTGTCCATGTCACCGTTCACGGTCGTCGGCGGACACTATCTTGTGCTCGCACCGCAGCCCAACGGGGAAGTCAACGTGCGCATTTCGCTGCACCGCGACAACCACGCCGCGTTCGTCTCGACACTGCGTGGCAGCCGGCG
This sequence comes from Mycobacterium sp., assembly GCF_035274705.1. Lineage (GTDB taxonomy): Bacteria > Actinomycetota > Actinomycetes > Mycobacteriales > Mycobacteriaceae > Mycobacterium. Next base: position 48,630 of record NZ_DATENY010000040.1, read on the forward strand.
ACGGGCCGGTATCGGCCAGCTGTTGTGGCTGCAATTGGCAGCGCCGCTGGCTCCGCTGATGGGAGCCTTGGAGATTCGGATACAGAACGCGATGCTGAGGATGCGACGAGTTCCAATGACGCCGCATCGCGCCGCCAACGAATTACCCTCTGATACAAGGGGTTTCGTGGTCGATGCCCGTAGATCTCGATTATCGTGACGATATTGACGCCGATGGTTAGGCTACCGCTCGTGACCACCGAACTCGACGGACTGCTGCGCCGGGTGGCCCAGCGGGACGTCGACGCGTTCACCACCTTCTATGACCGCACCCGATCCAGGGTGTTCGGCCTGGTCACCCGCGTCCTGCGCGATCCCGGCTACAGCGAGGAAACCACCCAGGACATCTACTTGCAGGTATGGCGTACTGCCGAGAACTACGACCCGTCTGCCGGCTCACCGCTGGCCTGGCTCATGACGCTGGCCCATCGTCGCGCAGTCGACCGGGTGCGCTCCGAGCAGGCAGCCAGTCAACGTGAGTCTCGCTACGGCGCAGCCAATGTCGACCCGCCAGCAGATCAGGTGGCCGAATCGGTGATCCTGCTCGACGAGCGGCGCCAGGTCGCCGACTGCCTCGGGTCGCTGACCGATGCGCAACGCGAGTGCATTCAGCTCGCCTACTACGACGGGCTGACGTATGCCCAAGTGTCCGAACGGTTGTCGGCCAATCTTGCGACCATCAAATCGCGGATGCGCGACGCGATCCGCGGCCTACGCAAGTGTCTGGGGATGGCATGACAGAACCGACCGATCCGGACCTCATAGCCCTCGCGACGCCCTACGCTCTGCATGCGGTGACCGACGCCGAGCTCGCCGACATCGAGCGACGCGTCGCCGACGCGCCGCCGGCCGTCGCGGCGGCGTTCGCCGACGAGGTCCGCGCCGTGCGGGAAACCATGGCCGTGGTGTCGGCGGCCACCGCGGTCGAGCCGCCGCGGCAGCTGCGCGATCGCCTGCTCGCCGACGTCGGCGCTGACAACGTTCGACCGTTGCAGCCGCGGATCAAACGTTGGCAGAAGGTCGTTCTTGCAGCCGCAGCGGCTCTGGTGATCGGACTCGGCGCGCTGGGCGTCGGTTTGGCGCTGCGGCCGGCGGCCACACCCTCGACGGCCGAGCAGGTCTTCGCCGCGCCCGACGTGCGGACGGTGTCGGAACCGATCCCGTCCGGCGGCACGGCGACGGTGGTGTTCTCGCGCGAGAAGAACGCGGGAGTCTTGGTGATGAACAACGTCGCGCCGCCTGCGGCGGGCACCGTGTATCAGATGTGGTTGATCGACGACAGCGGTCCGCGTTCGGCCGGCACGATGAATGCCAAAGCCGTCGCGCCGTCGACAACGGCGGTGCTGCCCGATCTGGGTAGCGCGCAGACGCTCGCATTCACCGTGGAGCCCGGTAGCGGTTCGGACCAGCCGACGAGCCCCGTCTTCGCCAAGCTCCCGTTGGCCTAAGGGATTGTGGTCGCGGCTAATTCGGCTACGACGTCGGCAACGTCGCGTCGCTGCCGCCAGGCTCGCCGTTGTCGGGTCGCGCCGTTGCCCTGCTCGACGATGCGGGCCAGCTCGTCGCGCGCCATGTCGTAGTCGCCGAGGTCCTCCAGCGCCGGCCGGACATGTTCGACAAGGCGCTCCAATAGCTTGCGGGCGGGCAGCACCGCGTGGCTTTCGAGCAGGTCGAAGGCGTCGCCATCGAGGCCGTCGCGAGCCGACTTCCAGTACGCCGCCTTCAAAGCGTGCGGCGTCAAAGGCAACGAGGGTTCGCCGCGGCGTTCGTCGTCGAGAGCCGTCATGACGCTGGCCCGAATCAGCGTGGCCAGCAGAACGGACTCGGCGACGGTCGCGGGTACGTCGGCGACGCGTACCTCGATCGTCGGGAACTTGGCAGAAGCGCGGACGTCCCAATAGACCATGCCGTCATCGAGTACCGCTCCGGCACGGCGCAACATGTCGACAAGCCCGTCGTACTCGTCGACGGAGTCGAAATGGGGAGGCGGACCGGCGCTCGGCCAGCGCGCCCAGACGACGCTGCGCCAGCTGGCATAGCGGGTGTCGGTGTTGCGGTATATCGCCGAATTCGCAGTCAGCGCAAGGAACAACGGCAGCCAGGGCCGCAGCCGGTTGCTGACGCGGACGGCGAGCTCGCGGCTGGGCACCGAGACGTGCACATGCGCCCCACAGATGCCCTCCTCGGCGACCATGCCGAACTTGTCGGCGATCTCGCGGTAGCGCGGGCTGTCGGTGATCGGGAATTCGTACGGCCGGGTCGGGGGCAGTGCGACGGCGAGCAGCTGGGCACCACTGGCCTCGGCGGCCTCGCCGGCGATCCGCCGGAGCCGCGTGAGCTGGCGTCGAAGTTCGCCGCTGCCGCCGACGACGTCGCTGTTGGTCTCGATCTGACAGCTCGTCAGCTCGAGCTGCAGTTTGACGCCGTGCTCGGAGGCGTGTCGGGCGACGGCTCTGTTTACAGCGACCGGTTCACCGGTCGTCGGGTCGACGAGAAGGAACTCTTCTTCGACGCCGATAGTGGGATGGCTGGCCATGGCATGAAGATCGATCCGGCCCGTCGGATATCTCAACGACGGGCCGGATCCGGTAGGTGGTCCTTCGAGTTTGTGGACTTCGGGATTCGAAGTCGGCGGAGGAAGTTTGCCCAGCGACAGGGCGCCTCAAACCTCGAACATTGCTGACGATCTTGAGGAATAACATCGGCGCATGGTCAGCGACTTCCGGTTCGGTTTGAGTCTGCACGACGCGCGGTCACGCTCGAAGGTTCAGGACGTGGCGCGCCGTGCCGAGGAGTACGGCTTCGACGTGCTGCACGTGCCCGACCACCTCGGCGCGCCTGCGCCGTTTCCGGCCCTGATGTCGGCGGCGGAAGCGACGGGCACGTTGCGATTGGGGACGTTCGTCCTGAACGCCGGCTTCTACAAACCGGCGCTGTTGGCCCGCGACGTCGTTGCGTTGCGCGACCTCACCGACGGACGATTCGAACTCGGGCTGGGGGCGGGCTACGTCCGGGAGGAATTCGAGGCGGCCGAGCTGCCGTTTCCGAGTGCCCGGCAGCGCGTCGAGTATCTGCAGCACGTCATCGAATACATGGGTGAACACGCGGCCGACGTGCCGATCCTTATTGCGGGCAACGGCGACCGGCTGCTGACGGTTGCGGCACGGTACGCCAACATCATTGGGTTGACCGGTGGCGACCGCGCGCCTGGCGCAGGGGACCCGCTCGCCGAGCGGATCGCATTCGTCCGCGCGGCCGCAGGCGATCGCTTCGACGAACTCGAGCTCAACATCGCGATCACGGCGATGCCGCTCGACAGCTCCGGCATGCCGGACCTGTCGATCCCCCGGCGATTCTTGCCGACGCTCAGCGATGAGGAACTGCTGCGTCATCCGGGTGTGCTGTCGGGGTCGACGCGCGACATGGCGGACCGGATTCGGGAGTACCGCGACACCTATGGGGTGAGCTACATCATCGTGCAGGCACCGCACGCCGAATCGTTCGCGAAGGTGATCGCCGAGCTGCGCTGAATCCATTCGGTAAGCTCCGAGCGGGTCACGCCCTCGTAGCTCAGGGGATAGAGCACGGCTCTCCTAAAGCCGGTGTCGCAGGTTCGAATCCTGCCGGGGGCACTTATTTCCGCAGGTCCACGTTTCCTTAGATCCACGAACCTTTTGATCAGGTTCGATCCCGGGACAACTGGTGTTTCTCTGCAGGCCGTCAACACATGCTGACGGTCTGCAGAAGGCAGTCGGCTGATGCTTGACGTTTCGGCTTCGGCTGATGGCTGACAGTTACTTCGGTTGATCCTTGACACCCCGGATGCGTTCTCGATTTGCGCGGGTGGCGTCAAAGGTAGGGCGCCGCGACAGACCTGCACATCTGGTTGGCCCGGTATGAGGCCGAGAGTTGGAGGATCGGCCGGCGTTCGAGGCGGTTCAATTTGCAGCTCAGTAGGGCTTGCGGCTACTTGATGAGTCGCCACAGCCGCGTTTCTGGACGGTAAATGCAAGTCAGCGATAGTGAAGCGGTACTGCCATTATTTGCACGCTATTCGTGGCCGCTAGGGTGAAGCTAGCGGACAGAGCCGCCGAATTCAATACATACGACAATCATGTAATTAAACAACGAAATATCGGCGGGCGAACGTACGGATTCAAGACGGTACATTTGCACATTTTCCGGCACCTGCCAACGCGCGGTTATATCCTTTGCCAATCACCGCAGACTCGCGGCTGGATTCGTGTGGCGGCGGATCAAGGTGACTTCCAATCGCATAATCCAGGGAGATTGGCCATGGCGGCATGCGAAACAACACACTGGACGCTCGACTGCGGCGAGGGGCACGGTTGTTACCTCGTCGAGTACAGCGACAGCGGGGAACTAGCGGGTTGGGGACGCTCAAGCGATCCGGTCAAGGGCCGACCACGGCTGAATGGACGGCCGGCCCCGTACATCGATGGCCACAGGGAAATCATGTTCTGTTGCAATGATATTAGCCGAGCGGCGTTAGCAGCAGCGCTCGGCGATCTGTTTGCAGGAGAGATCGTCGTTCCGAAAGAAATTGACAGCGAGCAGGTGAGCCTGTGCACCACCGCCCGCATGGATCAAATTGTTCAGGAAATTGGGCTGTCAGCGCGGAGCTGAACATATGAATTATGGTCAGGAGAGAACATAATGAGTACAGAAAATACGATCGAATACTCGAAGCCAACGCGCGAAGATGCGCAATTACTCGTCCAATTGTATGCGATGTATCAGACTGGCCCGATCCGTAAGGGCTTTCTCTGGTATTTGGATCACTTCAAGGAAGATATGGACCCTTCCAGAGTGGATTATGCGGCGCTGAGGGCGAGGCACCCTCGCATCTCGGAGGGCTACGACGCATGGACCGCTGTTGCTTCGTTCTTCGAGACTGTGGGCGTGTTAGTTCGAAACGAGGTACTCAATGGCGGTCTCGTCTACGAGCGGTGGGCCATTGAGTGGTACTGGCGCTATCTCGGCCCACTGGTTCAAAGCGAGCGGCTGAACGGCCAGGTATGCGACACAGCGTGCTTCGCCGACAACTTTGAATGGCTGGCCGAACAGGCGGCCGCCTGGCGCAGCAGCGAGCACGCGAAGGCCAAGTGGCTCTCACGGTTGTCGCGGCAGCAGCAAGGTATGGAGGACGTCGATCCGACCGCCTGACACCGCCATGTCGGGCGGCACTGCGCGTCCCGAGACTGGCCTACTGCGTCCTCTGGCCGACGATGAGCTGGAAACGTTCCGGCAAGACGGTGCGGCGGTGGTGCGTGGGATCATCCCTGTCGAGTGGGTTGACTATCTGCGTACCGCGGTAATTCGGGTGATGGCGCGATCGGATCCCAATTCGCAAACTTATTCAGCTGCTGGCGAACCCCGCTTCTTCGGGTACTCGTTTCCCTGGTTGCTAGACGACGCATTTAGCGCATGGGCGTTACAGGGTCCGCTTGTCGACCTCGCCCGACAAGTGATGCGCACCACGCGTAGCGTGAACTTCTTCTACGACCAGATTTTTGCAAAGGAACCATTCGCCTCAACGCGATCGCCATGGCATCAAGATGCGCCGTATCTGCCATTGAAGGGCCGCCGGATAATTCGGACATGGCTGCCCCTTGACACCGTCACGGCCGATAGTGGAGCCGTCCGCTTCCTGAAAGGTTCTCATCGTTGGGGCGTCATCTACCACCCCCGCGGATTTAAGACGATCTCCGAGTATCAGCCGGACTTTGACCGCGACTACGAGCGCTACGACTGGCTCATCGGCGACGCGGAGCCGGGGGACATACTGCTCCATCACCCCCGCGTCGTCCACGGTTCGCCCGGCAACCAGACAGACCGCCACCGGCGGGCCCTGACGAATATCTACACCGGTGACGGCGTCACATGGAATCCGACCCCGGCGAGCATGTTCAACAACAAGGCGCAAACCGGCCACGTCAACCTCCCCGCCCTGACCCGCGGTGAAGCCATCGATTGTGAACTGTTTCCGCGTGTTTGGTCGATGCCTTCTCGCTATGACGACGTCGCGATCAATGATGATACGGGCGCCCGTGGGAGAAGCACCGAAGTCACTAGCAGAGGAGACAAAGGATATGGTGACCACACCAGACGACGATGACGCCACCGAATCGGAGGGCCGGGAACCGCCGACGCCGATAAAGATCGGCAAAGTTCGCCTGCCGGGCATCGCACCGCGAATCGAGGATCGGCGCGGCGAGTGAGCGATAGTGCCGATCAGGGCGCCGAGTATGCCGCGTTCCTGAAGGACCAACTGAGTCGCGAATACGACCGACGTGATCAGGTCAATTCCCGGGCAGCCACGGCGATTACGTCCGCGACGGCGTTGGTCACGCTGGCTACAGGTGTCTACGCCTTGCTCTTGGGAAAGGATTTCACCCTCAAGGGCGCTGGTCTAACGTTCATGGCGATTGCCCTCTTCGCTTTCTTGGTTTGCGCGATCTTCGCAGTGATGGCGGGGCTGAATCGGACCTATGATGCGATCGACGAAGACACGATGCGCTCGCTGCTGACCTCGGAGCACTGGAAGGACAACCCTATCGACGCCCGTTGGCAGACAGCGAATTTCACGATCCTTTCGATTACGACGTTGCGGGTAGGGACCAACTTCAAGTACCTGTGCTTGTCGCTCGCAGGGTTTGCGCAGATTTTCGCGATCTTGGCGCTCGCGATCAGCGCCCTAATCGTCTTGGGGTGAAGCCAAAACACCTACAACCCCGGCGTGGCGAAGACGAACAAGGCCATGAACGCGATGTTGATGAAGAACGCGGCTTCGACCAGGCCGACGGTGATCATGAAGGGAACGAACATCCGCTGTTGCGCCTCGGGCTGGCGTGCGACACCGGCGACGAGTTGGGCGCCAGCCATCCCGTCGCCAATGCCGGCTCCGACAGCGCCGCCGGCCATCATGACCCCACCCCCCAGCAGTGCTCCCGCGGTGATGATCGCGCGGACGATCTCGGGATCTGCGGCCATGGCTTCCTCCTAATGAGTGGATTGGTGGAGCAGAGAGTCGACGGTGGCGACCACACATCCGGCACCATCTTCAGCGGCGATACCAGCGGCGAGTTGCTTTGTGGTATACCGAAGTTGGCGGTCCCGTACTGCGATGCGGATGGCGTCGGCGAGCCTGTCCGCGGTGAGTGTGCGTTGCGCGACGGGATTCCTTTCGCCTCGGCGAGGGCATGGCCGGCCAACTCGGACAATGGTGGGAGCAGCAGTATGTCGGCCGGCACGTCACGCAAAGCATCGAAAAGCTGCTGAGCCATTTCCCGCATTCCGCTCGGCCCGAAGAGTTCCATGAACGCCTTTGCAGAGGCGTCAGCATGGTCGGTGCCAGGGGGAAGTCGACGGGCAGCTCACGAAACTCCAACCCGCAGGAGCTAATCAGGTCAGCGAATGGCGTGTACGCCGCCATCACCACCCGGTGACCGGCCTGCTGCAGACGCACCCCGACACCGGTGAGAGGGGCGACGTCCCCGCGGCTGCCAATCGCGGCTATGGCGATGGTGCTCATCGTGCCGCCTGTACAACGCGCGCGAATGTCGTCACCAGGTCCTCGCCATAATTGCGTACATCGAAGCCCGGATCGCGCAGAATCTTCTCCACCACGGCGTTGACTGCACCGCGCAGCGCGATTGCCGTGGAATCCACTGGGAAGTCACCGAATTCGCCGCTGTCTTGCCCGGCGCGCAGGATCGGCGCCGGATCGAGTATGGGCAATTGTTCGGCGATCTCAGGACTGAGGCCCAGCTCGTCAAATGGGCGCCCATCGCTGGGTTGGTAACTTGTCCCGAGCGATGCCAGGGCTAGCAGATGCGCCCGATAAGTGCCGAAATAGGCTATGCTGGAACGGATATAGGCGTTGAGCCTGCCCGTCGCTGTGGTCTCCGCTTCGAGCGCCGGCACGACTAGCGCGAGCGCCGAACGATACATCTCTTCCACGATGGCATCGACGAGATTGTCCTTGCTTCCGAAGTGGTAGAGCACCGCACTCGTCGCGATTCCGACCCGGTCGGCGATCTTGCGGACCGACGTCTGCGCGTAGCCCACCTCGGCTATCACCTCGATCGCGCACTTGACGATCTGCGCCTTGCGCGCGGTTCGGATGAACGACTCGGGCCGCTCATTTCTCGATCGCATGAGCCGACCATAGATTGGCCGGGCGGAAATTAGAACGACCGATCTAAAATCAGATCAGGTGATCTGTTGAGAGTTCCATCAACCGCGCGCCGCGGGATCCGCCGTCACATAGCACCGCCGGGTGTTGGTCATGATCAGCACTTCGGACACCGCGGCCTGGTCGATATCGGTGAACTCGAACAGGCGCAGTTCACTCGGGCCGAGCAGGGCGCGTTGCGCGCGATCGCTGCCCGTCGCGGTACGGACGAGGACAGTGACGGGCTCGGTGTCGTCGCTCGTGTGGGTGACAAGGATGCCCGCGCCGAAGGGGTTCGTCCCCCAGGCATCCGAAACCGGACATGGCGGGTTGCCGTCGGCGTTCGGTGGCAGCGCGGCTGTGTCGGCGCCGGCCTTGATCGCAACAGCCGCCGTCGGTGGCGCCGAAGCGACCGTATTGGCTACGTCGACGCGGTCCGTCGCAGTCTTCGGTCCGCAAGCCACGACCGTCGCGACGGCTGCCGCGGCGACGACGACTGCGGATATTCCGGTATACACAAGCCCCCCTGGCATACAGCCCCGACAAGAACGTCATACCCGCTTACGGGCGCGTCAACCAACGTTTCTGGCAGATTTGTCAGGCGTCGCCGCGGCCGCGTGTGCCGCGAGAATCACGCCGATCGTTTCGGCCCACCCGTCAAACGCGTTGGCCTTGAAAGCAAATAGGTTCAGCGCACCTGCCGTCCGATCGCTGGTGTACAGCTTGAGCGACAACCCGCTCAGTACTCCGATCTCCACGCATGCGGCCGAGTACCGCAGGCCAGCGTCGCTCCTCGCGGAAGTCGTCGGTGCGCACGATCACGTCGTCGAGCGCCGCCTGCACACATGGCCCCTCGTTGTATGTCATCTGCAGCTCATCCAACTGACACGGCAGGTCGGACGTGTTGGCGAGCGACTCGAACTTCCCGCGCGAGCCGATCAACAGCACGCCGGCTGTGTCGACTCCTGGTATCAATTCCAGCGCGGTGGACGTCACGTCGGACAACACGTCGGTGAGGTTGCGTGGCGCCGCGGAAGCACGCGCCAGCTCAGCCATTCGCTGAGCGAGGTCGTGGTTTCCCGGTTGCGCCATGCCAAAAGGCTTCCCGTTGTCACACGACGATATGCAGACGTTTGTCATTCGTCTCTAGCGGCAATGCCCCAGTAGGCGGGCGCGATGGTCGACTATCACGCGCGCTGAGGTCTCGTCGGTTCAGACCAGGAGCCGGCGGGGCCGACCCCTTTTAGTGAACGCGGCAAGTCACTCTCTTAGTTGTAGTAGCGTGCGGGTCATGGGCACGGCCAACGTCTGGATCCTCGGCGGCTATCAAAGCGACTTCGCGCGCAACCTGAGCAGGGAGGGCCATGACTTCGCCGACCTGACTGCCGAAGTCGTGAATGCCACACTCGCGGCCGCCAAGCGCGACGCCGCGGACATCGAAGTCATCCACGTCGCCAATGCCTTCGGCGAGATGTTCACGCGCCAAGGCCATCTCGGCGCGATGCCGGCCAGCGTCAACGACGGGCTCTGGGACACGCCGGCCTCTCGCCACGAGGCCGCATGCGCATCCGGCAGCGTCGCGACGCTCGCGGCGATCGCCGATCTGCGGTCCGGCGCCTATCGCACCGCACTCGTCGTCGGTGTCGAACTCGAGAAGACCGTGCCCGGCGACACCGCCGCGCAGCACCTCGGCGCCGCCGCCTGGACCGACCACGAGGGCGCCGACGCCAAGTTCATGTGGCCCTACATGTTCGACCGGGTAGCCGAGGAATACGACCGCCGCTACGGAATCGACGAGTCCCATCTCCGGGCCATCGCCCAGCTGAACTTCGCCAACGCGCGGTCCAATCCCAACGCGCAGACCCGTGCATGGACCGTGCCCGATCCGCTCGGCGCCGACGACGAGATCAACCCGGTGATCGAGGGCAGACTGCGCCGGTTCGACTGCAGTCAGATGACCGACGGCGGCGCCGGCGTCATCCTGGTCACCGACGACTATTTGCGCGACCACCCCGGACTGCGACCGCTCGGCCGAATCGACGGATGGGGCCACCGCACCGTCGGGCTCGGGCTGCAACAGAAGCTCGACCGCTACACCGACGATCCCTATGTAATGCCCCACGTGCGCAAGGCGGTGCTCGACGCGTTCAACCGCGCGCAGGTGACGCTCGACGGCGTCGACGGCTTCGAGGTGCACGACTGCTTCACGCCCAGCGAGTATCTGGCCATCGACCACATCGGGTTGACCGGGCCCGGCGAATCGTGGAAGGCGATCGAGAACAACGAGATCGAGATTGGCGGGCGCCTGCCGATCAACCCCAGCGGCGGGCTGATCGGCGGCGGCCATCCCGTCGGCGCCTCGGGCGTGCGCATGCTGGTCGACGCGGCAAAACAGGTCAGCGGCGACGCCGGCGATTATCAAGTCGAGGGGGCAAAGACGTTCGGCACGCTGAACTTCGGCGGAAGCACAGCGACCACAGTCAGCTTCATCGTGAGCGGAGTCTAGAAGATGGACGCAACAAACCCAGCGATCGTCGCCAAATTTCTCTCCACGCTGCCAGAAGACGACGACCACCCGTACCGGACCGGCCCCTGGCGTCCGCAGACCACCGAGTGGGACGCCGACGACCTGACTGCCGTCGAAGGTGTGATTCCAACCGATCTCGACGGTGTGTACCTGCGCAACACCGAGAACCCGCTGCACCCCGCGCTCAAGGCGTATCACCCGTTCGACGGCGACGGCATGGTGCACGTCGTCGGTTTCCGCGATGGAAAAGCCTTCTACCGCAACAGGTTTATCCGTACCGACGGCTTACTGGCGGAGAACGAGGCGGGCGGGCCGCTGTGGCCCGGCCTGGCCGAGCCCGTCGACCTGGCCAAGCGAGACCACGGCTGGGGCGCCCGCGGCCTGATGAAGGACGCGTCGAGCACTGACGTGATCGTGCACCGCGGCACCGCCTTGACGAGCTTTTACCAGTGCGGTGACCTGTACCGCCTCGACCCGTATACCGCAGACAACCGGGGCAAGGAATCGTGGAACGGCGCCTTTCCCCTCGACTGGGGTGTGTCGGCGCATCCCAAGGTCGACGAAAGGACAGGCGAGCTGCTGTTCTTCAACTACAGCAAGCGGGCGCCGTACATGCACTACGGAGTCGTCGATGCAAACAACGATCTGGTGCACTACGTCGACGTGCCACTGCCGGGCCCGCGGTTGCCCCACGACATGGCGTTCACCGAAAACTATGTGATCCTCAACGACTTTCCGTTGTTCTGGGAACCGTCCTACCTCGAACGCAACGCGCACGTCGCACGCTTCCACCGCGACATGCCGTCACGCTTCGCGGTCATCCCCCGGCGCGGCTCCGACATCAGGTGGTTCGAAGCCGAGCCGACCTTCGTGCTGCACTTCACCAACGCCTACGAGGACGGCGACGAGATCGTGCTCGACGGCTTCTTCCAGGGTGATCCTGAACCGGCCGACAATGGCATGGGCAACAAGTGGGAGCGCGCATTCAGATTCCTTGCGCTGGACCGCATGCAGGCGCGGTTGCACCGTTGGCGGTTCAATCTGATCACTGGCGCAGTGTCCGAAGAACAGCTCTCCGACAGCATCACCGAGTTCGGCATGATCAACGCCGGCTACGCCGGAGCCAACTACCGCTACACCTACGCCGCGACGGGTAAGCCGTCGTGGTTCCTGTTCGACGGGCTGGTCAAACACGACCTGGTGACGGGGTCCGAGGAGCGGTTCGCTTTCGACGACGGGGTGTACGGCAGCGAGACCGCGATGGCACCTCGGGCGAGCGTCGCCGGCCAACCGGCTCCCGGCGAAGACGACGGATACCTGGTGACGCTGACCACCGATATGAACGCCGACGCCTCGTACTGCCTGGTGTTCGACGCCGCCCGGTTCACCGACGGGCCTGTGTGCAAACTGGCCCTACCCGAGCGCATTTCGAGCGGCACCCATTCGACCTGGGCGCCCGGTGCGGAATTGCGGCGCTGGCGTGATGCGGACACCGCCGCCGCCGCGATCGGGCTGTAGGTGGAGCAGTCGGGCTCGCGCCCAACGGAATTGGCGGCGGGTGACACCAACGCCGTCGGCCGGATGCTCGGGCTGCTCGGGGACGAGTGGACGCTACTTGTAGTTCAGCAGGCGTTGTTGGGCGCATCCAGGTACGGCGAGTTCAAGGACCGGCTGCCGATCTCGCACTCGGTGCTCACCCGCCGGCTGCAGTCGTTAACCAACGATGGGCTGCTGGAAAGACGTGTCTACCAGACGAATCCGACCCGCTCGGAGTACGTCGTCACCGCGCGCGGCCGGTCGCTGTGGCCGGTGTTGCTGTCGATCTGGGAGTGGGAGCGGCATTGGGTGCCCGATCATTCCGAGCGTCTGCCTGGCATGCGCCACATCGCATGTGGAGCCGACTTCGTCCCGCTGCTGCTGTGCCGCTCCTGTGGCGAGACCGCCAGCGAGAAGGACGTCGTCGCGCGTTGGGGTCCTAGCGGTTCATGGCCGCGGTCGGTGCCGGCGGCCTCGACACGACGCCGCTCAGGGAGCGGTCAGCGCGACGCCGCAGCCGGGCTGTTCCCGCAGACGATGAGCGTGATGGGCAATCGCTGGGCGTTCGCGCTACTGGTCGCCGCATTCGTCGGCGTCAGCCGGTTCACCGACTTCCAGACACAACTGGGCGCGCCGCCCGGGTCGATCGCCGACCGGCTGTCGATCTTCGTGGCCAACGGCGTCTTGGCCGCCGCGGACAACCGATACCGGCTCACCGAAAAAGGCCGGGCGTTCTTTCCCGTGCTCGTGTCGGCACTGGAGTGGGCGCAACGGTGGTTCCAGGCGCCCGAGGGCCGGGCGGTGATCCTCGACCACACGAGCTGCGGCCGGCGCTTCGGCGCATTGCTGGTGTGCGAGCAGTGCACCGGGAAGCTGAGCGGGGCGCAGGTCGAGGCGGTCTAGTTCAGCCGGTCGACGAGGAACTTGGGACCGAAATTCTTCTGGCACTCCCACAGCGAGAGTGCTAATGTCGCAGGTGCACAGTGATTTAGCTGCCCGCCAGGGTGGCGGGCTCTGAGGTGACGTAGGAGGTGGATTGCTGTGCTTCGCTTTGATCCCTTCAGTGACCTTGACGCTTGGACCCGGGGCCTGCTGGGCAGCAGCCAAGCAGGATCAAGTCGCACCCCGCGGTTCATGCCGATGGATCTGTGCAAGATCGATGACCACTACGTGCTGACCGCCGACCTACCCGGCGTAGACCCCGGTTCGGTCGACGTCAACGTCGACAACGGCACCTTGACCATCTCGGCGCATCGCACCGCCCGTTCCGAGGACGCCGTTCAGTGGCTGGCCAACGAGAGGTTCTTCGGCACCTATCGGCGCCAGTTGTCCCTCGGCGAGGGCATCGACGCGTCCGCCATCTCAGCGACATATGAGAACGGCGTGCTGACGGTGACCATCCCGATGGCCGAACGCGCCAAGCCGCGCAAGATCGACGTCGCGCATGGCGGCGGCCAGAGATCCATCGAAACGACCACCGTCGACTCCGAATAACGAAGTGCCGATGGCAGGTTCGCGGTGGGGCGTCCCCGTCACCGCGAACCTGCCGCCAGCGCGCCTTCAGCCGGTGCGGTCCAACCGAAATCGCAGGTTGTTGCGCACCGCCGGCCATTCGATGTCGAGGATCGAGTACACGACGGTGTCGCGGCGCGACCCGTCGGGCAGCACCTGATGGCTGCGCAGCACCCCGTCCAGCTTTGCACCCAGCCGCTCGATGGCCGCACGGCTGGTGGAGTTGAAGAAATGCGTGCGGAATTCGACTGCGACACAAGCTAACTCGTCGAACGCATACCCGAGCATCAGCAGCTTCGTCTCACTGTTGACGCCGCTGCGCCGAGCCGCCTTCACGTACCACGTGTTACCGATCTCCAACCGGCGGTTGGCGGCGTCGACGTTCAAGTAGCTCGACGACCCCACGAGTGTCCCGTCGAGTCGGCGCACGACGAACGTCAGGCCCTCGTCAGGCTTCTGCGCCGCCAACCGAGTCTCCACCCAGCGCTCGACAGCGCCTGCCTCCGGCGCGCGGGTGAACCACAGATCGCCCAGCTCGCCGTCAGCGGCCGCCTCGGCGATCTCTGGAATGTGCTCGCGGGTAAGCGGTTCCAGCGTGACCCATCGCTGACCTGCCAGCTTGACCGGTTGGACGAAACCGCTCATGACGCGCGTGCCATCGCCGCCCAGGCCGCCACCATCGTCCACACCGACAGGAGCACCGCGACGGCCGACACCGCCACGCCGACATAGAGCCCGTAGCCCGCGGACACCGGCGGGTAGACGTAGAGCCGGTAGTACCACACCGTCAGCACCACCAACAGCACCGAGATCGCCAACGCCGTCGTTGACGCCAGCCGCGTCGACAGCCCGCGCGCGGCCATCGCGCCCGCGACGATCAGCATCGACGCCAGCAAGACAATCAACTGCCCGACGCCGAAACCCGGCGGCGGGACCGGCATGGTGCCGACGATTCCACCGATCGCGTTGGCGTGCCCTCCCCCGTCGGCCCTACTGGTGAGCCACGGCAGCCATGCGCTGACTGCCAGGATCGCCGCGCACAACACGACCAGCCAACCGGGGCGCAGGCGTGCCATGCGATGAGAGTATCGGTTCAGTTCTCTAGTGTTGTGTTGCCAAACCGATCGAGGGGGAACGTGATGAGCGAACTTCCGGACTGGGCCCGCCGGCTCGACCTGTCCCCGCATCCCGAGGGTGGCTGGTTCAAGGAGACGTGGCGCAGCGGGCTGACGATGCCTCAATCCGCGCTTCCGCCCGACTACACCGGCCCGCGCAGCGCAGGAACGGCAATCCTGTTCCTGCTCATGCCCGGTCAGCAATCGGCGTGGCATACCGTTCGCAGCGCGGAACTGTGGCTGTACCACTTCGGCGGACCGCTGCTTCTACAGGTTGGACCCGAACAGGAAGGTGCCACAACGCATCTGCTCGGCGCCGACATTCTCGGCGGCGAACAACCGCAATTCGTTGTGCCACCTGGTCATTGGCAGCGGGCCCGTCCCCGCGACGACAAGCCCTGTCTGGTCAGTTGTGTGGTGATTCCCGGATTCGACTTCGCCGACTTCGCATTGGCGGCGCCTACCGACTGAGCAGCTGCACCGCAGCGGACACCAGGGCCGCGTTGTCCGGGGCCGTCGACCCGTCAGGCAGCCGCAGCGTGTCCTCGAGGCCGATGCGGGTCTGCACGCCGCGCGTCCCGGCGTGTTGCAGCAGCGGCCAACAGCTTTCGTCCAACCCGTGCAGCAACACCGGCGCCGGCGAGCCGGCCGCCAACACCTGGCTAAGCAGGTCGTCGGCGGTCGCGATATCGCCGTCGCCGGAAAGTTCGATCATCACCCGCATACAGTGCCGGGCGACTTCGGATGCCGCCCACGACGCGGCCGCCGCGGCGTGGAAAATGCCACACTCGACGCCGAGTCCTTTACTCAACAACAGCCGGGCGAGGTCCTCCGAGCCGGGTTCGTGCCAGTTCACCGACGCGAAGTCGGGCAACACCGACCACCCGTCGACGGCCTGCATCCGTGCCTCGGCGTCCGGCAGCGCCCAGAATCCCGTCGTCACGCCCAATGGCAGGCCGGGTGCCGCGTGCCGCACAGCCGACACCGCGGCGTCGACGACTTCGGGCAGGAGCGAATCGACGCCGTCGGCCGTCTTCGGATGCATATGGACCGCCTTGGCGCCCGCCCGGTGCGCTGCAACCGCCTCGGCGGCCAACTGCTCGGGCGTGACCGGCAGGTTCGGGTGCTGGTCAGGGGTGCGAGCGCCGTTGATGCACGCCTTCACGTAGATCTTGGGGCTGGGGGGCATGAGTCCATCTTCGCCCCTCGCGAGCGGGTTTTCCGCAGTAGCGTTCTGGGTCATGCGGGGCCACATCATCGTTTGCGGCGACGATCCGCTCGGGATGCGGATCGTCGAAGAATTGAACAGCGCCGGCACGGGCGTCGTGACCTTACAAGCACCGGAGGGTCTGGCCGAGGCGGGGATCGCCGATGCCGAGGCCGTGATCTGTGCCGACGACGACGACGAGCTGAACCTCGAAATCGCCTTGCTGGCAAGGCAAGCCAACCCCCACGTCAGGGTCGTTGCGCGGCTCGCCAACACGGTGCTGCGCCTGGCGATGGCAGAGGGAAACGGTGCAGGCGCCATCCTCGACGTCGCCGACCTGGCCGCGCCATCGGTGGTCGAGGCGTGCCTGTCCCGCACCACGCACACGATTTCGGTCGCTGGCATCGACTTCGTCGTCTCCGGAACCGAAGCCACGCAGGATGCCACGTTGCGCGAGATGTATGGCGACCTCGCGCCCGTTGCGGTCATCGGCGGCGAGAAATCCGACACACCCGGTGAGGTCGTCGCCTGTCCCGGCCGCGATTTCCGGGTTTGCGAGGGCGACTGGACCGCGATGATCGGCACCGCCGACGAACTGGTCGGGCAGGGCATCAAGGTGCCAAGACCGCTGTCACACCGAAAGGGCCGGCGGCCACCGATCCGACGGTTGATGGACGCCATCCGCGCCTTCCGCGACGACATCAACCCGATGTTCTACCGGGCGCTGGCCGTGTCGGCGACGCTGCTCCTCGGCTCGACCATCATGCTGCGGTTCGCCTACCGATACCCGGGGATGGACTGGGTGGATGCCCTGTACTTCTCCACCGAGACCATCGCCACTGTCGGCTATGGCGACTTCAACTTCCTCGACCAGCCCGTGTGGTTACGGCTGTGGGGCGTGGTAATGATGTTCGCGGGCGTCTTCACTACCGCGATTGTGGTGGCGTTCGTCGCCGACGTGTTGCTCTCACGCCGGTTGGCGCATGCGGCGAGCCGGCAGAAAGTCCGGCATCTGCGCAACCACGTCGTCGTGGTGGGGCTCGGCTCGTTCGGCATCCGGGTCGCCAGTGACCTCAAGTCCGCCGGCTACGACGTGGCCGTCATCGAGCGCAACGAGGACAACCGCTACGTGTCAACCGCCGCCAGGCTCGGCGTGCCGGTGATCTTCGGTGACGCGACACTGCGCCAGACCCTCGAGGCAGCACGCGCTGGAGAGGCCCGCGCGATCGCGGTGCTGACCCAGGATGACATGGTCAACATCGAAACCGGCATCGTGCTGCGCGAAATGCTGGGGCCACGTGTGATACCCGAAGTCGTCCGGCCCGATGTGCCGATCGTGCTGCGCGTGTACGACCGGACGCTGGGCGATGCCGTCGCGCAGCGATTCGACTTCGACTCCGTGCGATCCACGGTCGACCTCGCGACGCCATGGTTCATCGGTGCAGCGATGGGCCTGTGGGTGATGAGCACGTTTTCGGTCGGACAGCGTTCGTTCATGGTGGGCGCGTTGCATGTCCAGCCCGGAAGCGAACTCGACGGGCGGCGGATGTTCGAGTTGGGGACGCAAGTCCGGGTCATCGCGATCGCCCGCGACGACGCGCCACTCAAGGTGCACCCGCGCCGGGATGCCCGCCTCATCGGCGGCGACACCGCCTATCTGATCGGGCCGTACCGAGAGCTCCTGAGCACCCTGCGCAAAGGTCAGGGCGCCCAGCGGCCCGATCTCACTGATTCAGAGAAGACAGGTTGAAACTCGCGGCCCCTGGGGTCGGCGACGGTCGGCGCGCAGTAGCGTGAGGCCATGACACGTTCTGCCGACGAACTGGTGACCGAATTCTGCAAGCTGTGGGCCTCGCCCAATCCCGAGGAGATGGCCAGCTACTTCACGGACGATGCCATCTACCACAACATTCCGATGGACCCCGTGCAGGGACCCGAGGCCATCAAGGAGTTCATCGCCGGCTTTCTCGGGGTGTTCGACGGCATCGATTTCAACGTGCACCGTCAGATCAGCAATGGCGCGTTGGTGATGAACGAACGCACAGACGTGATGCGCCGTAAGGACGGCGGCCAGGTCGCACTCCCGGTGATGGGTGTCTTCGAGGTGCAAGGCGACCGGATCGCGGCCTGGCGTGACTACTTCGACATGGCGTCCATCGCCAACGCGCTCAGCTAGGGCCTATGGCTTGACGCCGAGCACTCGAAGCGCGTTTTCCTTGAGGATCAGCCGGGCGACTTCGGGGTCGATCTCGAGTCCCTCGAAGTCCCGGCGCCAACGGTCCAGCTTGATGTACGGGTAATCGGTGCCGAACAGCACCTTCGTGCGCAGCTGCCGGGCGATGGCGTGCACCAGCTGCGGCGGAAAGTACTTCGGCGACCAGCCGGACAGGTCGATATAGACGTTGGCCTTGTGCGTGGCGATCGAGATCTGCGAGTCCACCCACGGCACCGCCGGATGGGCCATCACGATCGTCAGCTCAGGGAAGTCGGCGGCGACGTCGTCGAGCAGCATGGGATCGGAGTACCGCAACTTGATGCGATGGCCGCCTGGCAATCCGGCGCCGATGCCCGTCTGCCCGGTGTGAAACAGCGCAGGCACATTCGCCTCCGCGATCGCTTCGTAGATCGGATAGAAGCGGCGGTCGTTGGGCTCGAAGGCCTGCATGCTGGGGTGGAATTTGAAGCCCTTCACGCCGTACTCGCGAACCAGCTCGTGGACGCGATGCACCGCGCGTCTCTCATGCCACGGGTCGACGCTGCCGAACGGGATCAGCACGTCGTTGTTGCGGATTGCGCCGGCGACGAGGTCTTCGACGGAGTTCGGCACGTGTCTCATTGATGTGCGCGCGTCGATGGTGAAGACCACCGCGGCCGTGTTGTGCCGCCGGTACTCGTCGGCGAGCGCGTCGACGCTCGACAACGCCCCGGGTCCCATCTTGAAGTACTTTCCCACGGCTTCGACCAGTTCATCGTCGTAGGCCTTGTGGCCGTGACCGTCCACCTCCACGTGGGTGTGGATGTCGATCGCGGCGACGCGGCCGAAATCGATTCCGTATTCGTACTTTTCGCCGGGCATCCCAAGAGTGTTGCGCCGAGAGTGCGGTTCTTGACGGATTTGAGCCGATTTTCGTCATAATCCGTACTCTCGGCGACCAACGGAGGCGGATCGGCCGCTAATTCCTCTGCACTAAGGTCCATTCCACCGCTGCTCTACTGAACGGCCTCTGGCGCGTAGCCCAGCGCGGCCTTGACCTCCAGGTACTCGTGGAATCCGAATTCGCTCCACTCGCGCCCGTTGCCGCTGCGCTTGTAACCACCGAAGGGCGCGTTCATATCGAAGGCGTGGTTGATCGCCACAGAGCCTGCACGGATCCGGCGCGCCACCTCACGCGCCTTGTCGAGGTCGGCCGCCGAAACATAGCCGGCCAGACCGTAATCCGTGTCGTTGGCGATCTCGACGGCCTGGTCGAGGTCGTCGTAGCCGAGGATGCACAACACCGGGCCGAAGATCTCCTCGCGGGCGATGGTCATGTCGTTGGTGACATGGGCGAACACGGTCGGCCTGACGTAGTAGCCCGCCTCGATTCCGTCTGGCCGCCCCGGCCCACCAACGGCGACGGTGGCGCCCTCGTCGATGCCCGTCTGGATCAGCCCCTGGATCTTGTCGAACTGTGCCTTCGACGCGACCGGTCCGATCGCGGATTTTTCGTTCGGATCGCCAACCTTCACCTGCTCGGCGGTGGCCGTGGCGACCGTGATGGCTTCGTCCATGCGGGAGTTGGGCACCAGCATGCGCGACGGCGCATTACAGCTCTGGCCGCTGTTCATCATCATCACCGACACGCCCGCGGTCACGCTCTTGGCGAAGTCCTCGTCGTCGAGCACGATGTTCGGACTCTTGCCGCCGAGTTCTTGCGTCACCCGCTTGACCGTCGGCGCGGCGTTGCGTGCGACGTCGACACCTGCCCGGGTCGAGCCCGTGAACGACACCATGTCGATGTCTGGATGGCTCGACAGCGCCGCGCCAACACCCGGCCCATCACCGTAAACAAGGTTGTACACGCCCGCCGGAACACCTGCGGCGTCGATGATTTCGGTAAAGATCTGCGCGGAGTACGGCGCGACCTCCGACGGTTTGAGGACCATCGTGCAGCCGGTCGCCAGCGCCGGGTACACCTTGACCGCGATCTGGTTGATCGGCCAATTCCACGGCGTGATCAACCCGCACACACCGATCGGCTCCTTCACTACGAGCGTGGAGCCGTGCTGCTCCTCGAATTCGTAGTTCTTCAGCACGTCGATAGCCGTGACGAGGTGACCGAGGCCGAGGTTCACCTGCGGGCCGGCCGCGAGTGATGCCGGGGCGCCCATCTCCTCGGTCACCGCTACGGCGAGGTCGGCGGCGCGCTTCTGATATTCGGCGAGGATCGCCTGCAACACGTCCAGGCGTTCTTCCCGGCTCGTCTGTGACCAGGAGGCAAACGCCTTTCGCGCCGCCTTCACCGCCTTGTCGACATCGGCCGCCGCGCCGAGCGCGATCTTGCCGGAGACCCGCTCGGTGGTCGGATTGTCGACGTCGAGGGACTTCGGCTCGACCGGATCGACCCAGTGGCCGTCGATGTAGAACTTGAGATATTCGCGCATGGCCCTACCCTTTCTACTGCGTGCCTTCGGCGTACCAGGTTCTGAATTCGTCGTACTTCGGCACCTCCTCCGAGTTGGCCTCGGGGTCGATGCAGACGTGCACGACGGCGGTCTTGCCGCTGGCGAAGGCCCGCTCGATGGCCGGGCCGATCTCGTCCTCCTTTTCGACGTACTCGCCGTGGCAGCCGAAGCCCTCGGCGATCTTGTCGAACCGGACATCCTTGCTCCAGTGCACGCCGGGCTG
>NZ_DATENY010000041.1:0-6279 GCF_035274705.1 Mycobacterium sp.
GCAACACAATTCGCGTAGGGCGGCGGCGCGCCCGCTGCCGAGCTCGAACCGCTTACGGGCGCCGACGAAGGTCGGCAGTTTGGGTCGTGGGCGGTCGGTGTCGAGTTCGAGCGTCGGGGCATCGTCGAGTTCAGTCCGCCAGAACTCGAGACGTGCCGGATAGTCCGGGCTACTGAGTCGATCCCGTTGCCACTGAGCGTAATCCGGATACTGGATCGGTAGTTCGGTCAGCGGCGCGGGAAGGCCGCGCTGCAGCGCCTCGTACGTCAGCGCGAGCTCCCGCAGAAGCACCCCGAAGGACCAGCCGTCTGTGATGAGGTGGTGCATCGTCAGGGTCAGCACGTGACCGCCCGGCAGTTCGAAGAGCCTGGCCCGCACCAGCGGTCCGGCCTCGACGTCGAACGGCCGCGCCGCTTCTCGAGCCACCGCCGCGGCCACGTCCTCTTCGTCGAGCCGCTCGAAGGGGAGCTCGAACTCTACGGCGGGGAAGGCCGGGCGCACCTTGGCGAACGGAACGCCCCGTTCGCTTCCGAAGGTGGTGCGCAGGGCATCGTGTCGGGCGACCACCGTTTCGATGCTGCGCCGCAACGACTCTCGGTCGACGGGTCCGGATACGTCGATGCGCGCCCCCACGTTGTAGGCGCTCGACGACGGCAGCAACTGCTGCAGGAACCAGAGTTGCTCCTGGGCGTGTGAAAGCGGCGCACGGCCGGACCATGGCACATGGGGAATGCGGCCCGGGGGCACCGCGCCGGATTCGCGCGCGTTGACTCTGTCGAGCAGGCCATCGGCCAGCGCCGCAATGGTCGGGTGGGCGAAGAACATCGCGGCGGGGACTTCGGCGCCGAGCCTGGCGTGCAGTCGTTGACAGAGGTCCAGGGCGATCAACGAGTCCATGCCCAGCGCCACGAATCGGGCGTTCGGGTCGATGTCAGCGAGCGGGGTCCGCAGGGCCGCCGCCAGTTCGGAGCGAATCACCTCGAGAAGCGTCTCGAGTCGGTACTCGGATCCTCCCGCGACCGGCTCGGAGCGGCGGGCCCCCCGTCCGGACGGCCGCGCCGCTCCCGCGCGTGCCCCGCGGTCCAGCTCGGGCCCGGTGTATGCATCGAACCAGTAGTCCCGGTGCTGGAACGGATAGGTGGGCAGATCCACCACCCGGTGGGAACGGCGTTGGGCGACAGACGAGGTGAGCGAATGGCCTGCGGTGTACGCGGCGGCCAAGCCCTCGGTGAAGGTGCGGCGCGAGTCCGCGTCGCGGCGCATCGACGCCACGGTGCGGGGCGGCGTTTGCGACTGCGGCCAGATCCGCATCGCGGCCGCGGTGAGGACGGGTTGCGGGCCGAGGTCCATCACGACGCCGCAGCCGAGGCCTGCGAGCGTGGCCACCCCGTCGGCGAACCGTACGGGTTGGCGGGCGTGTCGCCGCCAGTACTGGGCATCGAGCGGTGTGCGTCTGGTGACGACTGTGCCCGTGCGGTTGCAGATGAGCGCAATCTGCGGTCCTGCATACGCGAATTCCGCTGCCCGGCTTTCGAATTCGTCGAGAGCAGGTTCCAGCAATGCGGAGTGGAAGGCGTGGCTGGTGTCCAGCCACTCGGTTCGCGCACCGCCGTCGGCGAACGTCGCCACCAGGTGCTCCACGTCGGGTGCGGGTCCCGAGACGACGGTGTTCGCTCCGTTGTAGGCCGCCACCGAGATCTGGGGGAAGTCGGCCGTGCGCTCCTCGACGCGGTCGGTTTCGGCGAAGATCGCCGCCATGCGCCCGCCGGCTGGCAGCTTGCCGATGATCCGGCCGCGTTCGGCGACCAGCCGGATGCCGTTCTCGAGGTCGAACACTCCTGCGACGCACGCCGCTGCGTACTGACCCACACTGTGGCCGAACACCACATCGGGCTCGATACCCCAGGACTGCCACAGTCGGGCCAGCCCCAGCTCCACGGCGAACAGCGCCGGCTGAGCGTATGCGGTGTCGTGCAGCGCCGATTCGGCACCGGCTCCGGTATCGAACAGGATCGAAGTGAGTGGTCGCGCCAGGACGTCCTCGACGGCCGCGGCGCAGCGGTTGACTGTGTCCGCGAAGACCGGCTCACCCTCGAACAATTCGCGCGCCATGCCCACGAACTGGCTGCCCTGGCCGCCGAAGAGCCAGGCCGTCTTCGGCCGTTCGGCGCTGGTGCCCTGGAAGAGGCCGGGGGCGGGCCGCTCGTCGCCGAGGGCGCGCAGCAACCGGCGCGCCCTGGCTCGCGAGTCGACCACCAGGGCAGCGCGACTCTCGAAATGCGCACGCCCGGTTCTCGCCGTGGCGCAGACGTCGGACAGCGCGGCATCCGGGTTGGCGTCGAGCCACTCTCGGTATCGAGCGGCCAAGGCCAACAAGCCTTCTGGGGTCCGGGCCGACAGTGGCAACACATGCGGGCCGGGTTCGCCAACAGCGCAGGGTTGGTCGATCGACTCGCCGACGGCCGGTCCTTCCTCCAGGACGACGTGCGCGTTGGTGCCTGAGAATCCGAACGAGCTCACGCCTGCGGTGCGTGGCCGACCGTTGCGCTTCCACGGCAGCGACTCGTCGACCACCCGCACCGAGAGTCGGTCCCACGCAATGTGCGGCGAAGGGCGGGTGAAGTGGAGATGTTCGGGGAGCGTCTCGTGTTCCAGTGCCAGTGCCACCTTGATGATTCCCGCAATGCCCGACGCCGCCTCCAGGTGGCCGATGTTGGTCTTGACCGAGCCGATCAGCAAGGGCCGGTGGGGATCTCGCCCGACACCGAATACCTCGCCAGCAGCGTGCACCTCGATGGGATCCCCGAGCGACGTGCCGGTTCCGTGCGCCTCGAGGTAGTCGACGTCACCGCCTGCGACCCCCGCGCGGCGAAGCGCGGTCGCGATGACGCGTTGCTGCGCAACGCCGTTGGGCACCGTCAACCCGCCGGAGGCGCCGTCCTGGTTGACCGCGCTCCCGCGGATCACCGCGCGAATCGGGTCGCCGTCGGCGATGGCCTCGGGGAGGCGCTTGAGAACCACCACCCCGCATCCCTCTCCGCGCACGTACCCGTCGGCGGACGCGTCGAACGTCTTGCATCGGCCGTCGGGGGCCAGCATGCGGGCGCGAGAGAAATTGATCATCGGAACGGGCGTCAGGATCACGTTCACACCGCCCACCAGGGCCAGGTCGCAGTCGCCCGAGCTCAATGCCTGGCATGCCTGATGGACTGCGACCAACGACGAACTGCACGCCGTGTCGACGATTACCGACGGCCCCTGCAGCCCGAGCCGGTAGCTGATCCGGCCCGCACCCGCCGCGGGTGAGGTGCCCGTACCCGAGTAGATGTCGATGTCCTCGATCTCGCACAGCCGAACTAGCATGCCCCCGAACTCGTGGGTGGACAGCCCCATGAACACCCCGGTATCGGTTCCGGACAACGACGACGGTGCGATACCCGCGTGCTCCACGGCGGACCAAGTGGTCTCGAGGAGCATTCGGTGTTGCGGATCCATGAATTCGGCTTCACGGGCAGAGATGCTGAAGAACGGCGCGTCGAATCCGGCGACGTCGTCGACGAATCCGGCACGGCGCGCGACCATCTTGCCGGGGGCATCGGGGTCGGGGTCGTAGAAGGCGTCGACGTCCCACCGCTCGGCAGGAACCTCGGAGATTGCTTCGCGTCCGTCGGCGAGCAGCGTCCAGAACTCGCCGGCGTCGGTGGCTCCCGGGAAGCGCACCGCGTAGCCGATGAGTGCGTAGCCGCTTGACTCGGTCACCGCTGACTACAGGCTCGGTCGGCGCATCCGACGGTTGCTGTCATCGTTGTCCGCAAAAATTCAGCGGGACGTGGCCGCGTGACCGCGACAGCTTCATGCGGCCCGATGTGGACCCGACCGATTCCACCTGAGAACCCATCAACATGCAGGTCATGCTAGGACATTTCTTTGACATCAACGTCAATTTGTCGTAAATTGCGAGCGCCCGTCAGGTTCGCCACGGCACGCACCAGTGTCACGATGGCAAAGCCGCAGCGGACGTTGATCGCCGCCGCGCAAGGGGCACTGACCGACTGGCGGTCACCAACGTATGCGCGAACGGTTGGCGAGTGGGTTGGGTCAGTCGCGCGCGGCGGCCAGCAGGCCCTCGCCAAGCGTGGCGAGCACCGGGGTGAGCCGCTCGTCCTCTTCTTGAACGTGCGAGAAGGGAACTCGCTTGCCGCGCTGGTCGCGGCGCGATTCTCACCGATCGCCACCGGCAGTGAGGAGATCTCCGGCGGACCGTAACCTAATTCGCCGCCCGCAATGCTGGCGTGGTCCGGCGCGATCAGATCACCTATTGTCGTTGCGGCGCAAAGTAACTCGACATGGTCAGGCCCCGGTCCGGCGCGGTCCGCGGCGGTGCGCACGCGCGACTTGATTCCGCAGTCGGCGAACTTGTCCCGCTTCAGATCCGAGGTGGCGCGCCCAGTCTTGCCGATGTAGTCCTCGATCTCATGGTCGGCCAACGGATGTCCCGGTAGATGACTCCCGGTGGCGGTGATGTATGCAGTCATCGCATTGCTCCGCTCGATTGTGTTGGGGCTGTGGGTGTTACGCCGACATTTCGCTGGTGTCCACGTTCCATGAACTCGATTTCGGGTTCCCGCGGTTGGGAATGCAGTCCCATTCTTGAGTGCGGCCGGCGGCCTGCGCCTGAGTAGTTGACTACCTGTTTTTCGGCGATCCCTCTTCGTGGGCACGGCGTTGCGCCGGACGCTCACGAGTGCGTTGTCGGTCGTACAGCTTTTCACCGAAGTGCCCAGCATGCGTACTCACGGCTGCAAACCTCGATTTCGGCCACGTGATCGGCTGACACACCCCACTCTTGCGGGTCAGGTTGACGCTTAGGTTAGTTTCGTCTCGAGATGCGGCAAATACGGCAAAGCGCGTATCTTTGCCCGGGGCCACTGGAGACCGAATGGGCAACCTTACGCACGACGATCTTGCCGCCGTACTCGATGTGACGTTGCGGGCCTATTCATTCGACGGCTTGGCGAGTTTTCGCGCGGGCATCCTGACCGAGCTACGTCGTCTGGTCCCTGGCGACGTCGTCGGCTACAACGACCTGGATCTCGCGACCGGGCGTGCACTGATCGTGTTCGACCCGCCGGACGCCGCCATTGCTGATTTACAACCACGGTTCGCGGCCACGGCTCATCAGCATCCTGGCGTCGTGCTCCACCAGCAAGGGGTCTACCGTCCGCACTTTCTGTCGGATCTTGTGTCGACGCGCGAATTGCACCGGTTGGACCTTTACCAGGAGGTGTATCGGCCGATGCAGGCCGAAGACCAGCTCTACTTCCACCTCACGGCACCGGCAATGGTGGCGGTCGCCATCAATCGGTCTCGGCGCAGTTTTTCACAGCGAGACCGCGACGTGATCGAGCTGATCGAACCGCACCTCAGTCGTGCATGGGCGCAGGCACGCCAGCGTGACTACGCGAACGCGGTCATCAAGGCACAGGAGGCAGGCTTGCAGCGAGCAGATGCCGCGGTGCTCGTGCTCGACCCCGGAGGATCGTTGACCACCCACTCCTCCGTGCTGGCCCGCGACCTGCTCGCCAAATATTGGCCGGGCGAACCCCATGTTGATCGGCTGCCGGAGGCACTGGCCGATTGGCTGCACGCCACGAACAGCGATGTGCCGAACACCCTCACCATCGCCAGGGGCCAGGACCGATTGCAGGTGCACGCCCTCTCTGTCCGCAGCCCAGCTGATTGGCGGCCCCTCGTTCTCCATGAGCTGCGCGCGGATGGCTTGCCGGACGTGGAATCGCTACGAAACCTCGGGATCACCGATCGCCAAGCGCAGGTGCTGCGCCTCCTCACCCACGGCTACAGCACCCAGAAAATCGCCGACGAGTTGTACCTCAGCCCTGCCACGATCCGCAAACACCTCGAACACCTCTACACGCGCCTCGGTGTGGAATCCCGCGCCCAAGCCGTAGCGCTCGCATTGACCCAGAAATAGCGCCGGGCCCTTCTGATCGTCGAGTGCACGCGTCGGTTTCACGATGGCAAATCCGCAGTGACACACCACATCCGCGCCGGATCTTGATCACCCACTCGCGAGCAGTCGCAAAATGCCCCGACACGCCGGGAAAAAGGGGCACTTTGCGACTGCTCGCGAGGGGAGGCTCAGTCGCGCGCGGCGGCGAGCAGGCCGTCGCCCAGCGGGATGAGCACCGGTGTGAGCCGCTCGTCCTCGGCGATCAGCCGCGCGGCCTCGCGCACCGCGGCGACCTCGTCGTCCTTGGC
>NZ_DATENY010000042.1:0-12547 GCF_035274705.1 Mycobacterium sp.
ACGGCGGCAACGGCGGCAACGGCGGCAACGGGGGCTCCAACGCTCCCGGCGGAGCGGGCGGCCCCGGCGGGTTCGGCGTCGGCACACCGGGCACCGGAGGCAATGGCGGCAACGGCGGTCACCCGGGTGGTCCGGGTGGGGCCGGCGGTGCCGGCAGCACCACCAACGGCAGCGACGGCGCCGACGGGTAACTGTCTGTCCCCTGACATCGAGCCCCTCACCGGCCGGGTGGGGGGCTCGATGCTGTCAAGGGCTAGAGATCCAAGCCGATGTCGAGAACGCGAACCGAATGCGTAAGCGCGCCGACCGCGAGATAGTCGACGCCGGTACCCCCATACTCGGCCGCGGTGTCGAGCGCCAGCCCGCCCGACGACTCGAGTTTGGTGCTCGGCGCGCGAGCGTCGCGACGCTGCACCGCGGTCTGCGTTTGCCACACCGGAAAGTTGTCCAGCAGAACAAGTTCCACATCCTCGGCGAGGACGTCGTCGAGCTGCTCGAGCGAATCAACCTCGACTTCGCATGGCAGATCCGGAGCGGCGGCGCGCACCGCCCGTAACGCCTCCACCACCGAACCCGCCGCGGCCACGTGGTTGTCTTTGATCAGCGCCGCATCGCCGAGACCCATGCGGTGGTTGACGCCGCCGCCGACGCGCACTGCATACTTCTGCAGGGTCCGCAGCCCGGGCAGCGTCTTGCGGGTGTCGCGGATCTTCGCCTTCGTACCGGCCACCGCGTCGACCCACGCCGCCGTCGTCGTCGCGATACCCGATAGATGGCATACCAAATTCAGCATGGTCCGCTCGGCGGTCAGTAGACCTTGCGTCGGCGCATCGACGATCAGCACCACCCCGCCGGTATCCACGCGTGCGCCGTCGTCCACCCGTTGCTTGATCCGGTAGCCGTCAGGACCAATCACCTCGTCGAGCACCAACAGGGCGATATCGACACCGGCGATCACCCCAGGTTCACGGGCAACCATCGACGCCGTGGTCGTCGCTTCGGCGGGCACCGTGGCCAACGTGGTGACATCGGGGCCGTAGCGCAAGTCCTCTTCAAGGCCACGCGCGATCACCCTGCGAGCCTCGGTCAGCTCGTCAGCGCTCAGCTCCATCAGCAGCACGCCGCCGCGGGTACCAGGCTGCGCGCCAACGACGGGTCGGTGTCGGGGTAGTCCGAGCGATGATGGCAGCCTCGGGATTCCGCGCGGGCCAATGCCGCCGCGGCGACCGCTTCGGCTGTAGTCGTCAACGCGACATCCTCAAAGTCGGTGCGGGACCGCATATTACGCGGTGTCGCCGCAGCTAGTTCATGTGCCAGCCGTCTCAATCCGTCCCCGTCGCGGACCACGGACGCGTACCGGCTCATCGCATGCTGCAACTCTGCCCGCGGCAGGGCTCGGCGCATCGGTAACCCATCAACGACGGCATGGCTGGGTCCGGCGTCGGCGGCATGCTCGGCGGCGACCTTGCCGGCCCGCCCGCCCACCACAAGGCCTTCGAGCAGGCTGTTGGACGCCAACCGGTTGGCTCCGTGCATGCCGGTGCGCGCCACCTCGCCCGCGGCGAACAACCCCGAAAGTCCAGTGCGCCCATACACATCGGTGATCACGCCGCCGCAGCTGTAGTGCGCACCCGGCACGACGGGAATGGGCTGACGAGTCGGATCGATGCCGGCCGCCCGGCACGCCGCGGTCACGGTCGGGAACCGTCGCTCGAAGCCGTCGATGCCGCGCGCGTCGAGGTACACACAAGGATCACCGGTTTCGGCCAGCCGCGCGTCGATCGCTGCCGCCACCACATCCCGTGGCGCCAGATCGCCCATCGGATGCACACCCGCTGTCACCGAATTCCCCTGGGCGTCAACAAGAAATGCACCCTCGCCGCGAATCGCCTCGGTGATCAATGGCCGTCGGCCACCGGCATGCCCGTCGTACAGCATGGTGGGATGAAACTGGATGAACTCCAGATCGCCGACGGGCAGCCCGGCCCACATCGCCAGGGCAATGCCGTCGCCCGTCGACCCTTCCGGGTTCGTCGTGGCTGCATAGAGATGACCCAATCCCCCGGTGGCCAGGATCACCGACGGCGCATGCACGACGCCAAGGCCATCCGCGGTCAACACCAGCACACCGGTCACCGCGCCACCGTCGCGCAACAGTTCCAGTGCGACGTGGTTGCGACGGATATCCAGCAAGGCCGCCGCATGATCGAGCGCCCGCTGTACCTCGGCGCCGGTCGCGTCGCCGCCAGAGTGGATGATCCGCCGACGCGAATGACCGCCTTCGCGAGTGAGCGACCACTGCCCCGGCGCCGACTCGTCGAAACGCGCACCGTCGTCGACCAATTCAGCCACCGCGCGATAGCCGTCGGCGACGATCGAGCGCACCGCTTCCGGATCACACAGCCCGGCGCCGGCGGCCAACGTGTCGGCGACGTGTGCATCCACCGAGTCGTCGGTATCGGGCAGGACCACCGCGATGCCGCCCTGCGCATAGAACGTCGCCGTCTCGCTCGCCTTGCTCAGCACCACCACCTTTCGGCCGCGACGATGCGCCGCGAGCGCAGCGACCAGACCCGCCACGCCGGTGCCGATGACGACGACGTCGGCCCGCTGCTGCCAGTAGCCGCGCCCTCCACAGGCCGCAAAGAGCCGAGTCATTCGCCGCCGCCGGGCTGACCGATCTCGATCATCCGCCGCACGCTGGCGCGGGCCCGCTGGGCAATGTCCGGATCGACGTCGACGACGTCGGCGCCTTCGACCAGGCAGCGCAGCACGGCGGCAGGCGTGATCATCTTCATGTACTTGCACGACGCCCGGTCGTTGACGGCACGGAAGTCGACTTCCGGTGCGGCACGGCGCAATTGATGCAGCATCCCGACCTCAGTGGCGACCAGAACCTGGCGGGCGTTCGTCGAGCGAGCGGCGTCCAGCATTCCGCCGGTGGACAGTATCTTCACCCGGTCCTCGGGGAAGGCGCCCTCACCGGCCAGGTACAAAGCCGAAGTGGCGCAACCGCATTCGGGGTGCACATACAGCTCGGCATCGGGATGGGCGCGGGCCTGATCGGACAGCTCGTCGCCGTTGATGCCCGCGTGCACGTGGCACTCGCCGGCCCACACGTGCAGGTTCTTGCGGCCGGTGATACGGCGCACATGCGCGCCGAGGAACTGGTCAGGGCAGAACAGCACCTCACGGTCCTCGGGAATCGACGCCACCACCTCGACGGCGTTGGACGACGTGCAGCAGATGTCGGTTTCGGCCTTCACCGCCGCGGTGGTGTTGACGTAGGAGACGACGACGGCGTCGGGATACTCGGCCTTCCACGCCCGCAGGTCGTCGGCGGTGATGGAATCGGCCAGCGAGCAGCCGGCGCGCTGGTCGGGGATCAGCACGGTCTTGTCGGGGCTGAGGATCTTCGCGGTCTCGGCCATGAAGTGCACGCCGCAGAACACGATGGTGTCCTCGGGCGCCTCGGCGGCGATACGCGACAGCGCCAGCGAGTCGCCGACGTGGTCGGCGACGTCCTGGATGGCCGGCAGCTGGTAGTTATGCGCGAGCAGGGTCGCGCCGCGCAGCTCGGCTAGGCGCCGAACCTCGGCCGCCCACTCCTCGTCGCCGACGACACCGTCATATGCGGGACTAAGGTCCAGAACCGTCACGGGTGCCTCTCCAATCCGATCGGAGGTTTTCGACTTATAATCGAAAACATGCCACATATTAGCACCGCACATGAGGTGCTCGCCGTCGTGTTCCAGGTTCGCGGAGTCGATTCCCGGAAACCGGGCCTTAACGTGCTGTTATGGCAGCGTGCACTCGAGCCGGAGCGTGGCAAATGGTCGCTGCCGGGCGGTCGGCTGGGCGACGACGAGGACATGACCAGCTCGGTTCGCCGCCAACTCGCCGAGAAAGTCGATCTGCGTGAACTTGCTCACCTGGAGCAGCTGGCTGTGTTTTCCGATCCGAACAGGGTGCCTGGCCCACGCACCATCGCGTCGACATTCCTCGGTCTCGTACCCTCCCCCGCGACCCCAGAACTGCCGTCGGACACGCGCTGGCATCCGGTGAGCGATCTGCCGCCGATGGCGTTCGACCACGCGCCGATGGTGGAGCACGCACGCACCCGCCTGGTCGCCAAGATGTCGTACACCAATATCGGGTTCGGGTTGGCGCCAACGGAATTCGCGCTCTCCACGCTGCGCGACATCTACAGCGCCACGCTGGGCTACCAGGTCGACGCGACCAATCTGCAGCGCGTGCTCGAACGGCGCAACGTCATCACCCGTACTGGCACCACGGCGCGTTCGGGACGCAGCGGTGGCCGTCCCGCGGCCCTGTATCGCTTCGCCGAATCCCGATACCGGGTGACCGACGAATTCGCCGCATTGCGGCCGCCTGGGTGAGTCGACTGGATTCTTAACGCCCTCTTAAGTAACAATGCCCGGATGGACTTGGGCAGCGTGGCACGGTCGACCGGCGCCGAATGGATCGGGCAGCCAGCCCACCAGGAGCTGCAGCGCAAGAGCCGCCCCGTCATCCCTGCCAAGGACCCGTTTTACGAGCCGCCACCAGGCTTCGAGCATTCCCGTCCCGGCACGGTGCTGCGCTCGCGGGACGTCGAGCTGGCGTTTCTTGGTCTGATTCCGCAGCAGTTCACGGCCACGCAGCTGCTCTACCGCACGACTGACTTCAACGGATTACCCCAGGCCACCGTCACCACGGTGATCGTGCCGACCGAACGCGCGGCCGACGGCCCGGTGCCGCTGGTGTCCTACCAGTGCGCGATCGACGCGGTGGCCGGCCGCTGCTTTCCGTCGTATGCGCTTCGGCGGGGCGCCAAAGCCCTTGGTGCGCTTGCCCAAGTCGAATTCTTCCTGGTTGCCGCCGCGCTGGCGGAGGGCTGGGCGGTGTCAGTGCCCGACCATGAAGGTCCGAGCGGCATGTGGGGCGCCCCGTACGAACCCGGCTACCACGTGCTCGACGGCATCCGCGCGGCCCTGGCCTACGAACGGCTTGGCCTGTCACAGGACGCCCCTGTGGGCCTGTGGGGGTACTCCGGCGGTGGCCTCGCCAGCGCCTGGGCGGCCGAGGTCAGCGGCTCGTATGCGCCCGAACTGAACATCGTCGGGGCGGTGCTCGGTTCCCCGGTCGCCGACCTGGGACATGCGTTTCGCCGGCTCAACGGAAGTTTCTACTCCGGGCTGCCCGCGATGGTGGTGGCGGCGCTCTCGCACATCTATCCCGAGCTGGACCGGGTCATCCAGGAGCACGCCACCGACGAAGGCAAGGCGATGCTGCTGCGCATCGAAAAGATGACGACCGCACATGCGGTGCTTCGCCTGATCGGCATGGACATGGGCAAGCTGATCGATCAGCCGCTCGAGCAGATCCTGCAGACGCCCGAGGTGCAGCACGTGTTCGAGAGCATCAAGCTCGGCACCGCGGTGCCGACGCCGCCAGTGCTGATCGTGCAGGCAGTGCACGACCGGATCGTCTCGGTCGATGACATTGACGACTTGACACACGTCTACCAGTCGGGCGGCGCCTCGGTGACCTACCACCGCGACATGTTCAGCGAGCACATGCTGCTGCACCCGATGTCGGCACCAATGACGTTGCGCTGGTTGACCGATCGCTTCAACGGCAAGCCGCTCGGCGAGCACCTGGTGCGGACGACGTGGCCGACGCTGCTGAACCCGATGACCTACGTCGGCATGGCGCGGCTGATCAAGATCGCCGCGAAGGTCGTCACTGGGCGGACGGTAGAACGCCGTCCGCTGTGACGGTCGGGCCGATCACCGGCTCTTCGACGGGCGGCCAGGCGCCGAGATCGTCACGCTGAGTCGACACGGCCAGCAGGGCATAGACGAGCGCAGCTGCCGCCGCGGGAAACAGGATGGTCGCGGCAATGACCAGCGGTGAGTGCCCGAAGAACACCGCAGGCGCTTCGATTACGTAGTGCACACGATGCTCTGGCGACACTGGCGCCCCCGCGATGTCGATCGCGCCGTAGCGCCAGCGAACCAATAGCGCGCCAACCCCGGCCGCTGCTCCTGCCGCCGTCGCCGCGCCTGTCGCCAGCGCGGCGACGATCGCCGGCCCGCGATGAACCCGCCATTGCCACAACAACACCGCGGCGATGACCGCCACCACCGAGAGCATGCCCGCGATCAGGAACGCCGCGATGAAGAAGTGGTCGCTTTCGTTTCCCAGATAGGCCTTGACTCGCTCACCGCTCTTGGTCAGGGCGACGACCCCGTGGATCGGTGGAGCCAGCCATGCCCACAACGCGCCTGCCAAGGCGCCGGCCACCGTCAAGCCGGCCACCGTGATCAACAGCGCGCGCCGACGTGAAATGCGGGGTGGCTCAACGTCGTTCATCGAGGTCCTTTGAATCCAGCTCGCCGTGGCGGGAGCACTTCGCCGACCAGCCGTCGGGACGCACTTGCACCACCATCCGTCGCCCGCACTCCGCGCAGAACCGTGGCGGTTCCAGGCCGAGTTGCGCGGCAGACGGCACTGCCCCGCCGGCGGGCTCGCCAGTGTAGACGTTGAACTTGGCCACCATTTACAGGCTGGCGTTGAGCGCCTTGATCGGCATCTGCAGATCGTCGAGCAGCTCGAGATCAGACTCAGCCGGCCTTCCCAGCGTGGTCAGGTAATTGCCGACGATGACGGCGTTGATGCCGCCGAGGATGCCCTTCTTGGCACCCAGGTCGCCGAGCGTGATCTCCCGGCCGCCGGCGAACCGCAGCATGGTGCGTGGCAAGGCAAGCCGGAAGGCCGCGACGGCCTTCAAGGCTTCCGAGGCCGGCAACACGTCGAGATCCCCGAAGGGCGTACCCGGGCGTGGGTTCAGGAAGTTCAGCGGAACCTCGTGAGGGTCCAACTCGGCGAGGTTGGCGGCGAATTCGGCACGCTGCTCGAGGGTTTCACCCATCCCAAGAATGCCGCCGCAGCACACCTCCATGCCCGCTTCGCGGACCATCTGCAGGGTGTCCCAACGCTCCTCCCAGGTGTGGGTGGTGACGACGTTGGTGAAGAACGACTGCGCGGTCTCGAGGTTGTGGTTGTAGCGGTGCACGCCCATGTCTGAAAGCCGCTCGACCTGCTCTTGGGTCAGCATGCCCAGCGAGCAGGCGATCTGGATGTCGACCTCGTTGCGGATGGCCTCGATGCCCGCGGCGACCTGGGCCAGCAGCCGCTCGTCGGGTCCGCGCACGGCGGCGACGATGCAGAACTCGGTCGCGCCGGTCTTGGCGGTCTGCTTGGCCGCTTCGACGAGGCTCGGGATGTCCAGCCACGCGCTGCGCACAGGCGACGCGAAAAGCCCTGACTGCGAACAGAAGTGGCAGTCCTCCGGGCAGCCGCCGGTCTTCAGGCTGATGATGCCCTCGACCTCGACATCGGGTCCGCACCATGCCATACGCACCTCGTGCGCCAGCGCCAGCACCTCGTCGAGGCGGTCATCGGGCAGCTGCAGCACCCGCAGCGTCTGTTCCTGGTTCAGGCCCTCGCCGCGCTCCAGTACCTGCTCGCGAGCCTCCGCCAGAATGTCGCTCACCCGAATAGCCTCCTGTGAAACTTGAACACGTCGGCCGAGCCGACAATTGAACGGTGTTCAGGTTAGGGTACCGGTGTGCAACTCCACAAACGCGACGTGGTCGAGGCGGCGACAACCCTGCTGGACAACTATGGGATCGCCGACCTGACGATGCGGCGGCTGGCCCGCGAGCTGAACGTCTCGCCCGGCGCGCTGTACTGGCATTTCGCCAACAAACAGGAGCTGCTCGGAGCGGTCGCCGATCGCGTCCTGAAATCCGTCGGAGACGTCCCCGGCGGATGGCGCGAGCACGTCACGGGGGTCTGCGAGCGGCTGCGCAATGCGCTGCTATCGCACACCGACGGCGCCGAGCTGGTGTCGGCGAGCTTCGCGGCAGGCCAATCTGAAGCGATGGCGCGGATTCTGATGCGGCTGACCGACGCGACCACCGACGCCGGCGTGGACCCCGCTCACACAGAACTGGCCGCCCGCACGGTCATCTATTACGTGCTCGGCTCCACCGCCGACGAGCAGTCGCGGCTGCAGTGGGACGCGGCAGGCGCCGAGTTGCCCGACGGCCAATCGGTGCTTTCCGAAGATCCCACCGCGCGGTTCGCGTTCGGGCTTCGTTTGCTTGTCGACGGCATTGCCACCCAAGCATCACGGCATGCCGTCGGCGACGATCGCGTCGAGAGCCGCAACTGACGCCGCCCGCCCCGAAATCTCCACCGTTCCGCCGCGCGTCCACGCCCACAGCGCGAGGTCTACAACCGGGGCGGTGACCGAGGCCGTCGGCACCCCGTTCGTCGCGCGCACCGCCCGGGGCGAGCCGGCCGTTGTTTGGCCCACCTCGACCAGCCACCGCCGATCGACGTCGGTCGCGACGAACTCGACGACGGCGCGAGGCTCGTAGGTCGCCCCGTCGGGCAGCCAGCCCCACATCACATCGACAGCGTGGTCAACCGCGCCGGCCGCTACGTCAGCGGCGATCGGACCGATCGGCAAGCCCGCGGCCAGCTCGGCGTCCACGCGATGCATCGTCGCTTCGTAGGTCTGCATCCGGCGGGTGAAGCCGACCGTCTGGTCCGCCGGCCACCACGTCCAGCGCGGCGCGGCGTCGTCGAGCCGGCCGAGCTGGTCCAGCAGGGCGGTCGTCGCCCCCTCGCGCAGCGCGAGTAGATCCGGTATGGCGCTGGGGCGGTCGGGTTTCGCCTGCTCGACGGCCGCAATGTCGGATTCGGTGCGGGCGTTGCGCGCCAGCACACCGGCCCAAAAGTAGTGCACATTGGTCAGATGCCAGAGCAGGTCGGCGGCGCTCCACTCCGGGCATGTCGGGCATCGGTCGTCGGGCTCTGCGGTGGCCAGCACATCGGCGAAGCGGTGGGATTCGGCACGAATGACCGCAATCCGGTCCATACGCCAAGCATGTCAGCCGATCGGGTGCTCCGTAGGCTTGGGTCGTCCGCCAAACTGAATCCTTGTCGGGCAGCCCGACTAGCCTCGGCAATGTGATCACCGTCGACGACGTTCGGCACATCATTGCGCCACTGCCAAGGGCCTACGAGGTCGTGGTGCGCGACCAGATCAAATTCCGGGTCGGACAGATCGTCTTCGTGGCGTTCTCCCGCGACGAGACCGTGATGGGCGTCGGCTTCCCCAGGGAGGAACGCGCGGCGATGGTGGCCGCCGAGCCCGACAAGTTCATGCTGCCGCGCAAGTCAGACATGAGATACAACTGGATTCACGTCCAACTCGACGCGATCGACCTCGAGGAGGTGCGCGAGCTGGTGATCGACGCCTGGCGGATGTGTGTGCCGAAAAAGGTTGCGGCTCAGGTCAACTGATTGGGTATTCGCTTTTGGCGCCGCCATCCCAGCGACGCAGGCCCACGACGCGGCCTACGATCTCCGACGGCTTACCCGCGATACGCAGGGCCCGGCCCAATTGCCCCGGCGCCACGCGACGCGCCAACGTGACATGCGCAGTCCAGTGTCCGGGTGCGGAGTTCGGCATCGGAGCGGGCTCCTGATGCGCGAGGCAGAGCCGGTGCACGTCGGCGTGTACGTCGAGCAGCTCGATCGTGGGCACGACCAACCGTGCGAGCACCGCCTTGGACCGGCCGAACAGCAGCGGCGCGCCGATCCGGCATTCGAACGGAAACCGGTCCAACAACGGCCTCAGCAGTGAGTCCACGACGGGGTCGATCCGCTCGGACACCGTCAGCGTCGCATGAGGCCGGCTCGCGGGCGCCTGACTCGGAATTCCGGCCTCGCGCAATCCATCCCAGATATGTCGGATCGCCGCCTCGGTGTCCGGGTCGAAAACCAGCTCGACGGAATGGACCATCAGCCGACCAGGCTCTTGACCCAATCCGGGTCGAACGCCGACGCGCTCATCGTCTCGAACTCCCCTGCGCCCAGCGCACCCGCGCCCGCGGGCAGCACGGCACGCAGCGACGCCAGCCGCGAAAGCGCGTCTCGGTTGCCCGCCTCGGTCACGCCCGGCTCGGATGGCCATGCGCCGATCACCAATCCCGCACACGGAATACCATGGGCAGCAAGGGCTTCCAACGTCAACATGGTGTGGTTGAGCGTGCCCAACCCCGGTGAGACAACGATCAACACCGGCGCAGACAGATCGCGGGCCACATCGCGCAACGTCGCCCCGTCCTCCCCTAATTCGACGAGCAGGCCACCGGCGCCCTCCACCAACGTCAGCCCCGCGTCGACGCTGCGGACCGATGCCACCAGCTCGTCGCGCGTGGGCAACGCCATGCCGGCGCGCTCAGCCGCCGCCACCGGACCCAGCGGCTCGGGATAGCGCCACGACCCGTAGAGCGCCGTCACCCCGGCCAACCGGCCGACGTCAGCGAGGTCGTCGTCGCGAGGGCTACCGGTTTGCACGGGTTTGCACACCGCGACGCCGACGCCGGCCAGCCGCGCATGACAAGCGAGCGCCGCAGTGGCCACCGTCTTGCCGACGCCGGTGTCGGTGCCCGTGACGACCAGAACGCTCACGAGCGTGCGGGTAACACTTCCGTGAGCACCTCACGGGCCAACGCCATTTCTTCGGCTGACAGCGACGCCCGCGCCGTCAGCCGCAAGCGCGACGTTCCCGCGGGCACGGTCGGCGGACGGAAGCAGCCGACCCGCACGCCGCGGTCGAGGCAGGCCACCGCGGCGCCGAAAGCGACCTCGGGCTCGCCGAGGATCACCGACACCACCGCCGAGCCAGGACGCTGCGCGACACCGCACGTATCAGCAAGCGCCGCAGCATGTTTCAGCACCGCCTCTGCTCGCCACGGCTCGTCGGTCAGCACCTGCAGCGCGGCCAGGGCGGCGCCGACCGCCGCCGGCGCCAGCCCGGTGTCGAAGATGAACGGCCGCGCGGCGTCGATCAGATGCTCGCGCACCGCCGACGGCCCGAGCGCCACGCCGCCCTGGCTGCCCAGCGCCTTGGACAGCGTCGTCGTCATCACGACGTCGGGTGCGCCGGCCAGGCCGACCTCATGCAGCAGACCGCGCCCGCCGCTGCCGCGCACCCCCAAGCCGTGTGCCTCGTCGACGATCAGCAGTGCGCCGTGGCGTCGGCACACCTCATGCAACGACCGCAGGGGCGCCAACACACCATCGGCGGAGAACACCGAATCGGTCACCACGACGGCACGCTCTTCGTCGCGCGCGGCCAGCGCGGCCTCGACGGCCGAGACGTCGCGGTGCGGTGTCACCACCACCCTGGCGCGCGACAGCCGGCAGGCGTCGACCAAAGACGCATGCGTCAGCGCGTCGGAAACCAATAGCGACCCTGGCCCCGACAACGACACCACTGCACCCAGGTTCGCGGTGTATCCCGAGGAGAACACCAGCGCCGACTCCGCGCCGACGAAACCGGCCAGCGCAGTCTCGAAGTCTTCGTGCAGTTCGGTGTTACCGGTGACCAGCCGTGAGCCCGTCGAGCCTGCGCCCCACGTGCGCAACGCCTCGACCCCGCCCTCGATCACCGACGGGTGCTGCGAGAGGCCGAGGTAGTCGTTGGACGCCAAGTCCAGTTCCGCGCCGACGGGCGGGCGGGCACGCAAAGCCCGGCGGAGTCCGGCGGTGCGCCGCTGCTCTGCGACCTCGTCGAGCCAGGCCAGCGGGGAAAGACCAACGCGTGTCACCTGAACCTCCTGACTTGAACACGTCGGCCGAGCCGACAATTGAACAGTGTTCAGGTTAACGCACCCGCGACGCCCACCATCGCCGAGGTGATCTGCCCCACTTCGTCGGGCCCGCAGATGTACGGCGGCATCGCGTAGATGAGATTGCGGAACGGCCGCAGCCAAACCCCGCGCTCCAGTGCAGCGGGTGTCGCGACCCGCAGATCGACCGGCCGATCCATCTCGATCACGCCGATCGCTCCGAGTACCCGGACATCCGCCACACCCGGCAGCGCCGCCGCCGGCGCCAGCCCAGAACGCAGCCCGGTCTCGATTTCGGACACCTGACACCGCCAATCACTGCCGAGCAGCACCTCGACGGACGCCACGCCCACCGCGCACGCCAGCGCATTGGCCATGAACGTCGGGCCGTGCATCAGCGCGCCCGGCGCGTGGGTGCTGATCGTGTGCGCGATCTCGCGGCTGCACAGCGTGGCGGCCAGCGTGATGTAGCCGCCCGTCAAGGCCTTGCCCACACACATGATGTCCGGGCTGACACCGGCGTGGTCGGCGGCGAACAGCTCGCCGGTGCGCCCGAATCCGGTGGCGATCTCGTCGAAGATCAGCAGCACGCCATGCCGGTCGCACGCCTCGCGCAGATCGGCGAGGTACCGCGGGTCGTGAAAATGCATCCCGCCCGCGCCCTGCACCACCGGCTCGACGATCACAGCCGCCAGTTCGTCGGCGTGCTCGGCCAGCTGTTTCTCGAACGCCTCGCTGTATGCCGCGTCGTAGTCCGTCGGGACCCGCGGGGCGAACTCCTGGTGAGCCAACACGTCGGTCCACAGCGAGTGCATGCCGCCGTCGGG
>NZ_DATENY010000043.1:0-46191 GCF_035274705.1 Mycobacterium sp.
AGGGATCAGCCGGACGTCGCCAAGCGCCTCGCCCCAGACTCCGCCGAGCCCGACCATCACGACCGGGCCCCAGGCCGAGTGCCGCTTCGCCCCGACCATCAATTCGACGCCCCGGGGCGCCATCGCTTCGACGAGGATCCCGTCGAGCTCGAGGTCGGTCGCCGCGAAACGGTCAGTCAGCGCCGTCCAGGCGGTGCGCAGGCCGGCATCGTCGGCGATGCCCAGGACAAGGCCGCCGGCCTCGGTCTTGTGCTGCAGCGCCGCGGTCTGGACCTTGGCTGCCACCGGATAGCCGACCTTCGCGGCGATTCTCACCGCGTCGTCGACGGTCGTCGCCAGCGCGCCCTCGGGGACTGGCACACCGGCCGCGGCCAGGATTGTTTTGCCCCGCCACTCTGGCTGTGGACCAGGATCGAGGTTGATGGGGCCGGCCAGGTCGCCGAGCGGGACGACTGCCCGGGTGCGGGCCAATGCGCGGCCGTAATGGCTCACCGCCGCCATCGCCCGCAGACTCCGCTCCGGCGAGCTGGAGATGACCACCCCGTTCTCCGCGGCGTACGCGGCCAGCTCCGCGGGCACGGGCAGCACGTCGCCGAGAAGGGCAACGGCGACCGGTTTGGGCTGCCCGGCCGCGGCCCTGGTCACGTGCTTGAGCATCTCGAGGTTGGCCTCGGGATTCGAGTAGGGGACCGCGAGGGTGACGGATCCGATCCGATCGTCGCCGAGCAGTGCGGCGAGCCCATCGTGGAAAAGCTCCGGATCGATGACGACCGCCGTGCCGAGATCGAGCGGGTTGTTCGGCTTCATGTAGGCCGGCAACCGAGCGGCGAGGATCGCCTCCGCTGCCGGCGAGAGGGCGGGAACCTCGATGCCGAGATCGTCCAGGGCATCGAGGGCGATAGCGCAGAAGGCCCCCGACGTCGTGGCGACGGCGGCGCCTCCCGTCGGAGGTTGCGGGTATCGCGCGAGGATCTCGGCGACGTCGACGAGCTCCTCGAGAGACTCCACGACGCACGCGCCCGCGTGGGCGGCCAGGGTTTTCAACACCCCGTAGTCCGCGGCGAGCGCCCCGGTGTGCGATGCCGCGGC
The DNA here is from genome assembly GCF_035274705.1 of Mycobacterium sp. Classification (GTDB taxonomy): domain Bacteria; phylum Actinomycetota; class Actinomycetes; order Mycobacteriales; family Mycobacteriaceae; genus Mycobacterium. The sequence goes on from NZ_DATENY010000043.1 coordinate 1,090, forward strand.
CTGGCGGGCCACGAGGCTGCGACCGGTGTGCATCAGCACGAGCAGCTTTCCCCGCGCGCGCATCCTTGCGACCGCCGCGAGGAAACCGTTCGGGTCACGGATGTCTTCGGCATAGATGACGGCCCCGCTGGTCGCCGGGTCGTCGGCGAGGTAGTCCAGGTAGTCGGCGAGCGTCAGTCCGGCCTCATTGCCGGTCGAAAAGCGGTACGAGACCGCCACTCCGCGTGCCTGCAGGCCCTGAAAGATCATGTTCATGAGCCCGCCGCTCTGAGCGAGCACCGCCACCGCGGGCCTGGCGGCCTCGTCGAGTCGCTGTACCGGGGTGTCGGGCAGGAAGACGGTGTTGAGCGGCTCGACGTAGTTGGTGTAGCCGATGCAGTTCGGTCCGACAAGATGCAGACCCCCATCCCGGGCCAGCCGGCTGATCTCCATCTGCTCGGCGCGACCCGCGTCGCTGAACTCCGCGAACCCCGACGCATAGATGACGCCGACGCGGACGTTCCTGCGGACACAGGCGGCGACAGCGTCGCGGACCCCGGTGGCGGGCAGGGTGAGAAGCGCGAGATCGACGCCCTTGGGCAGTGCGTCGATGGAGGTCAGCATCGAGAGCCCGCCGATCTCCCCTCCGGAACGGCCAACCAGGTGGATGTCGCCGCGAAAGTCGTTACGTTGCAAGCTGTCTAGCAAATTGCGACCACTCGAACCCGGCTTCGCGGAGACACCGACGATCGCGATCGAGCGGGGGTTGACCATTGTCGCGACCGCCGAGGCGGCGGCCCCTTCGTAAGGGTTGCTCGTCATCGTGGCTCCTCGAGTCGGTCGGTCTTCAGCTGCGCGACGGCGCCGGACGGTCCAACGGCTTCGCTCGTTTCTCCACGAAATCGCGCAGACGGTTTTCGGACTCCGCCGAAACAGCGTTCCGTCCGACCAGGGTCTCGACGTAGAGAGCGTCGTCGTATGACATGTCGTTCACGCGGGCGAGCCCTTGCGTGATCGCCCAGTTGCACTCGGGTGGGTTGGCCGCGACGGTCTTCGCGATCTGGCGAGCCATGTCGAGCGCGGTGCCCGCGTCGACTCGGTACTGAACCAGGTTCTGGGCGAGCGCCTCGTCGGCGTCAAGGACCCTGCCGGTGAGCATCATGTCGGTCATTCGCGCATTGCCAATCAGGCGCTGAATGCGCACCGAGCCGCCGGCGCCGACGAATATGCCACGTTGGGCCTCGGGCAACGCGAAGAACGCGGTGTCGTCGGCGACCCGGATGTGCGCCGAGGCAGCCACCTCCAGCCCCGCGCCGATCACGGCACCGGTCAGGGCGGCGATCACCGGGATGCGACCGCGGGCGATCTCGTCAAAGGCGACGTGCGGGGCGTGCGGGCCAACCCGCGTCCGCTCGATGTCGCCGTCCATCAGGCGCCGGGCAGTCTCGGCCAGGTCCAGCCCCGCGCAGAAATCTGGACCGACACCGAAAATCACAGCCGCTTTCGCTTCGTGACCGGCCACCTGGGCAAGCCGACCGAGCTCGGCGAACATCCGGTCGTGCAGCGCGTTGCGCTTCTCTGGGCGGTTGATCCCGATCAATGCGACATCGCCGTCGAGTTGGTACGTGAATTGGTTCTCCACCACCGGGGACTCGTCTCCTTCCCGCCGGGGGGCCAGCCCCCACATAGAACGCCGTGCGCATGTGCAGCGGCTCGCACCCCAGGGAACCGCCTGCGGCAAAGAGTGTCCATGCCATAAAGTCGCTAGAACCGACGAAATCGTCCAGACCGTGCTTGCGAAGGGCCGATGCCACCACACGAACACGCGAATGATCCGGCCGCCGAGGACGTCGATGTCCTCGCGTCGCTGCTGGATGTGCATCGCCTGACGACCGTCGTCGCGGGCAGGATCGACCTCGCCCCTCCGTGGCGGGTGGACGCGGAGCCGACCACGTTGCTTGCGGTACTCGTGCAAGCCGTCGGCGAAAGTCACCTGGTCCCGGCGCCGGGCGCCGAACCGATCGTGACGCGGCCAGGGGATGTCGTGATCCGCCCGCATGGTGCCGGCGGGTACATGCACGACGGCTCCGATCCGTCGAGCACGACCTGGACACTCACCTTTCCGCCTGCCGGCACGGCGACGCCCCAGCCGCTGCGACTGACCGGCGACCGCCCCGTCAGCTCCTTCGTGTGCTGTCTGATGCAGATGGGTGATGCACCGCGTGGGCCGCTGTGGGACAGCCTGCCGAGCGTGATCCATGTCCCAGGTGATGCTGCGGCCGGGACCGCGCCGCTGCGGCTCGTGGCCGACGCGATGATCGAGGAGAGCGCGTCACCCGGTCCGGCGAGCACCCGGCTGATGAGCCGCTTCGCCGAGATCCTGCTGATCCTCGCGCTGCGGCTGCAAACCCGTGACACCACGGGCCGGCCCGGCTTGCGAGCCCTGGCCGACCCGCGGATCGCGCCCGCCATCACGCTGATCCATGCCGACCCTGCGCATGCCTGGTCGGTCGCTTCCCTGGCGTTGGCGTGCGGCCTGTCGCGTTCGGCATTCGCCGCGCGGTTCGCCGAGGCGGTCGGCGAGACCCCGCACGTCTACCTCATCCGATGGCGGATGGCGACGGCGGCGAAGCTGCTCGCGACGACCGACATGACCGTCGCCCGCGTAGCAGCGGCCGTCGGGTACATCAACGAGGCCGCGTTCCGCCGCGCCTTCGCCGACCATCTCTGCAGCACCCCACGCGAGTACCGAAGGCACCACCGATGAGCGGTTCGATTGCGCGCGGCGCCCGCTACTGTCCGGCGGCGAGCCCGCGACCGTACCCGTTGTCACCGGCGATCGTGGTGAGCGCGGCACCTTGGCTCTCGCGCCTGTGCTGGGCGAGAATCCGCAGGCACAGGGCACGGTCCTGGGCCGCGAGAGCGTCGATGAGCTGATCGTGTTCTTCGGTCGCGATCGCGGTGTCGGTGGTGGCCACATGCAGCAGGCGGTAGGGCTCGGACACCGTCCAGAACTTCTCCGCCTCGGCGAGGTATATCGCCATCGGTGACAGTTCGAAGATCTCCCGGTGCAGTGCCCGGTTGAGCCGGTTCACCGCCGAGATGTCGTGCCTGGCCGCGGCGGCGGCGATCTCGCCGTTGATGGCCCGCAGTCGCGCCACCTCGTCACTGGAGGGCCACCGGACCGTCCGGATGAGCTCCGTCTCGAGGAACTCGAGCAGATTGTGGATCTGCTCGAGATTTTCTGTACTCAGCCTCGTGACGAAGTAGCCCTGGTGTGGCCGATGCGTCAGGAGGCCTTCCGTGGTGAGCACCCGCAGCGCTTCCCGCAGCGGCACCCGGCTGATCCCCAGCGCGCGTGCCATCTCTTCCTGCCGGATCTGTTGTCCCGGAAGGAGTTCGCGATTGATGACCATCTCCCGCAGCCGGTCGATGACGCTCGCGACGCTACGGTTCTGGGCAGTAGGCGCTGGCGCGGTCGGACCCACCGTCCCCGGCATGAGCCGCCCCCTGTCACCGTGCGCTACCGCTGGAACTATACCGCCGGCCACCATCGTCACAGCTGACGTCAGGCCGGCGTGATCTTGACCGGGACCCGTCCCCACGACCGGACGGTGTTGTTCAGCCGCCGGGCCGGCGTATCGGCAAGTTCGAGCCTGGCAACTTTTGTGGCGAGTGCGAAAAGTACGGCCGCGCCTTCCATCCGCGCGAGGTGCTGGCCCACGCATTGGTGAATGCCCATACCGAAGCCAACGTGGCCGGAAACTCGACGGGTGAGGTCGTAGCGGTGCGGTCGGTCGAACCGGCGAGGATCCCGGTTCGCCGACGCGAGGTGCAGCAACACCTTCGCCGCCGCCGGCACCCGGACACCAGCGATGTCGGCGTCGCGGATCGCGGTGCGACAGAAGGTCTGGACGGGTGACTCGAACCGGATCGCTTCCTCGAACGCGATGCGTGCTCGCGCCGGGTCCTGCTTGAGCAACTCCCACTGATCGGGGTTGACGGCCAGGCAGTGTATCGCCGTCGCGATCGCTGCGACGGTTGTGTCGACACCGGCGGTGAGCAGTGAGCGAACGAGCAGAGGTGCCTCGTCTGCCGGCAGCTCGCCGCGGTCGACGGCGTCCCAAATCTGGGCACCGAGGCCACCGGGCCGCAACGTGTCCCTGCGGGTTTGTGCGGCGATGGCCGCGATGGCTTCGGGTGCTTTTGCTCTGGCGGCGGTGAACAGGTCATTTTCGGGCCCACCGCTATTGAAGACGAGGTCGCCGTAGGCGAGCAGGTGCGGCCGTACCCGCTCACCGAGGCCGACCGCGGCGGGGAACACGGTCAGCGGGAACGCCTCGGCCAGCTCGGCCACGGCGTCGAAGGTGCCGCGCTCCAGCAGCCCGTCGACCATGCCATTGGCGGCCTCGGCGAATTCGTCCTGCAGGTTTCGCAGCGCTCGCGCTGTCAGGATCTTGTTGACCACCGCGCGGCGCGGCGTGTGTGCGGGCGGATCGGCCTCGATGAGCAAACTCGGTGTGCGGAAGTTCTCGCTCGCGTTGAGGTCCTCGATCCCGACGCCGTCACTGGATATCAGGTCCTCCCACTGCCGCAGGCCGGCGAGCACCTGGTCGTACCTGCCGCACGCGTACACCCCGTACCGGGAAAGCCACACCAAGGGTCCTGCTTCACGCAGCCGCTCGTGGAAGTCGTGTGGTTCGCGTAGGACGTCGTGGTCATACGGGTCGACATCGAGCACGGGTACGCCATCGAGCGTCTCGGGGCTGGTTCTCATGACGACTCCTCGGCCAATTTCGCGTGGATATGGCGGAGCTCTTTCTTCAGGATCTTTCCGCTGGGGTTCTTGGGTAGGTGGTCGGCGAAGACCACGTACTTGGGCCGCTTGTAGCCGGCGAGCACATTGCGTGCGTGTGCGTGGACCTGCTCGACCGTGACTGTGGCGTCCGGTTTGGCAACGATGACCGCGGTGACGGCCTCGATCCAATGGGGATGGCTGACGCCGAACACGGCGACCTCGGCGACGCCGTCGAGCTCGAACAGCGCTTCCTCGACTTCCCGCGACGCGACGTTCTCCCCACCGGTCTTGATCATGTCCTTCTTGCGGTCGACGACAGTGAGGTAGCCCCGATCGTCGAATACTCCGAGATCCCCGGAGTGGAACCACCCGTTGCGAAACGCGACGGCGGTCTTGTCCTCGTCTTCGTAATAGCCCAGGGTCGCGTGGGGGCTTCTGTGGACAATCTCGCCCACCTCGCCTGGTGGGAGTTCGTTGTCGTCGTCATCGACGACACGGGTCTCGACATTGATCGCCGGGCGTCCCGCGGAGCCCGCGTGCGCCAGTTGCTCGTCTGGGCGCAGGATTGTGGCGACCGGCGCCATCTCGGTCTGGCCGTAGAAGTTCCACAAACGCACGTCGGGCAGGCGCCGCTGCAGCTCCCGCAGCACCTCAACAGGCATGGGTGAGGCTCCGTAGTAGCCCTTGCGCAGGCTGGACATATCCGTGCGGTCGAAGTCGGGGTGTCGCAGCAGTGAGATCCACACCGTCGGAGGGCAGAACAGCTTCGTGACCTTCTCACGCTCGATGACTGCCAGCAGCGTGGCTGGGTCCGGGCTGGACACGATGATGCTGGTGGCGCCCAGATAGACGTCGACAGAGAAGAAGCAGTCCAGCTGGGCGCAGTGATACATCGGCAGGGCGTGCACCTCGACGTCGTCGGCGCTCATTCCGCCGTCGATCACGCATGAGGCGTACTGGCTGATCAGCGAGCGGCTGGACAGCAGCACCCCTTTCGGCCGGGATTCTGTGCCGGAGGTGTACATCAACCGCAGCGGGTCGTCGTCGGCGATCCGCACATCCGGCGCCGGCGGGTGATCCCCGGTGTCGATCCAGGTGTCGACGTCTTCCCATCCATCGGTGGGTGTTGCCGCCGACAGCCCGATCCAGCCGCGTACCCCCCCGGCCAACCCGGCGGAGGCGATGGCGCTCTCGGCAGTCGGGACCAGGACGTCCTCTACGACCACGCCTGTCGCGGCGGAATGGGTGAGGATGTAGGCGATCTCGTCCGCGCCGAGCATGAAGTTGACCGGCACCAGCACGATGCCCAGCCGGGCCGTGGCGAAGGTCAGCACCGCATAGGCCCAGCAGTTGTGCGACAACAACACCAGCCGATCACCCTTGCCCAGGCCGCGGTCGGCCAGGGCGCGGGCGCACCTGTTCACGCTCGCGTCGAACTCCGCGTAGGTCACGCGTCGTTCTCCGGCGAGGACGGCGAGCTTGTCCGGATAGCGTAAAGCCGTGCGGCGCAACAAATCACCCACTGAATGCTGACGGGCACGGGATACCGCGTCGCTGGTCACCGGGAGTCCTTTCTGCCTTGCGGAGCGTGTCTGGTGAAGGCGGTGCCGCTGCGCTCACGGCAGACCGTAGATGGCCAGGGTGGTCTCACCGCCGCGAAGGCGCTGGATGATCCCCGCCTCGGTTCGTTCCCGCTCGACGCATCCGCTTCGGGTGTCGTCGGCGCTCGCCGCCGGAATGCACACGACCCCGTCGGCGTCGGCGACGATCAGGTCGCCGAGACCGACGGTGACGTCGCCCAGCTGCACGGGTTCACCGAGCTCTCCGTCGCCGTGAGGGTTCTTCGCGGTCCCGCGGATGCAGAGACGTTCGGCGAAGACCGGCCAGCCCAGCTCGATGAGTCGCCGCGAGTCGCGGACGCCTCCGTTGATCACAAGACCCGCCAGGCCGCGTGCGATCGCGGCCTCGGCGAGGATCTCGCCCCAGTAGCCGTACTCGAAGCCGCCGCCGGTGTCGACGACCAGCACCTCACCGCGGCTGGCTGCGTACACCGCGCGGTGCAGCCACAGGTTGTCCCCGGGCGGCACGCGGACGGGAAACGCCCGCGCTTCGAGGTGCATGTCCGGTGACAAGGGCTTGATCGCCGAGGGCAGCGCACCGATGCGCCCGGCTGTCTCGTGCGCAGTGGCCGAACTCAGCTCGACACGGGTCTGGTTGTTCAGCGTCATCACGTTTTCCCCGTCGGGTGCTGCAGGGTGTGATAGCCCACGGCGCGGCGCGCCTCCCGCAGGGAAGTGCCGGCCTCGACGGCCCGGCGGATCGTGTCTTCGGCACGCTCGATCTCCGCGGCCGCCGCCAGCACCTCCTCGGAGCGCGAGGCGGGAATCGCCACGAGTCCGTCGCCGTCGCCGAGCAGCAGGTCACCCGGTTCGACCCGGACACCGCCGATCGACACCGCGACCTGGGTGGCCTCGACGCGGACTCGGTCCTTGCCGGTGCGCATCCAATTGCCCCGGGAAAAGATCGGGTAGCCGAGGATGAGACTGCGGTCGACGTCACGGCACACGCCGTCGATGACCGTCCCGGCGACGCCCCGGCCATGGGCGGTCGTCGTGAGCAGGTCGCCCCACACGGTGGCGTCGAGGCGGCCCTGATTGTCCAGCACGACGACATCGTCGGGGCCGAGATCGTCGATGTAGTCACCGACCGTGCCGCGGTCCTGCCCGACCGGCCCGTAGCGCACCGTCCAGGCCCGCCCGGCCAGCCGAAACGCCCGGTCGAGAGGCGCGATGCCCAGGGCCTGCCCCGCGATGCCGAGGCGATCCAGTGCGTCGGAGACCGCGGACGTCGACAATGCGGCCAGCCGGGTTACCGGCGATTGCTCAGCTGTCACCATCGGTCAGCTCCTCATAGCTCTTGCCCATCACCTCGGAGACCGGGGTGCCCGCCTCGATCGCGGCCGCCATGGCCGCCTCCGTGGCGGCGATCCGCTCCGCGGTGCTCAACACGTCCCCGGCGCGTGCCGCCGCGATGACGACCACTCCGCCGGCGTCGGCGAGGACGAGGTCACCCGGGGCGACAGGTATTCCCGCGACCTCGACGGGCTCACCCCAGGCCAGTTCGACTGCCCGCCCCCGGGCGGTGACTGGCGTACTGGCGCGGGCAAACACGGGCAGTCCTGCTTCGCTGGCTTCGGTGACGTCCCGGACCGCCCCGTCGACCACCACGCCTTCGATGCCCCGTGTCGCCGCTGCACGTGACAACAAACCACCCCAGCCCGCGCAGTCGGTCCGGCCCTGGTGGGCGATCACGATGACGTCGTCCGGGCCGGACGCATCGACCGCGGCGGTGCCCAGATGCCGTCGAGGCGTAGCGGTGGGTTCAGCGGGCGGCGGGCCCAGCTGGACGGTGACGGCGCGCCCTGCCAGCCGCCGCTGGGCGGCGAGCGGTCGGAGCCCACCGACGACGCCGGTGAGGCCGTGCCGGTCCAGGGCATCGGACACGGCGCAGGTGTCCAGCGTCCGGAGCCGTTTCACGAAGTCGTTCATGGGCGGGCGGGCACGCTTTTCAATGCCGGGAACACCAGGCGCGCGTTGTCCTCGAATATCGCGCTGCGTTCGGTGTCGGACAAGAAGTCGAAGCCGTCGATGACGGGTTTTATGTCGTCGAAGTCACGGCCGGTGTCCGGGTTGGGGGCGCTGCCGCTGCCCGGCTTCTCCGTCCCGAACAGCACCCGGTCCGTTCCGACCGTGCGCAGCAGCAACTCTAGCGACGGTGGGTGGTGCAGCACCGAGTCGAACCAGAGCCTGCGCAACGCCGTCTCGAATCGCTCCGATTCCGGGCTGCCGCCCAGCGCCGGGTGCAGAACCTCGGCCTGCCAGCGCCCGATCTGGTAGGGGACCGAGCCGCCGCCGTGGGAGATCAGCACCCGGAGCGAAGGAAAGTCGCTGAAGACCGGGCTGCGCAGCATCGACAGGATCGCGATGGATTCCTCGGTGACGAAATGCTCGCTGTAGGTCTCGCGTTCGCTGTAGCAGCCCGCGGAGTGGACGTGCATGGGCAGGTCCCGTTCGACCAGCTTCTCGTAGAGCGGGTACCAGTACCGGTCGCCGAGTGGCGGGGTGTGGCCACGGCCTTCGTGCAGGTCGGGGTTGACCAGCACGCCGACGAAACCGAGGTCCACGATGCGGTCCAGCTCGGCGAAGGCCACATCGACCGGCTGGTCGGGCACCAGTGGCAGCGCTGCGACTCCGGCGAACCGGTTCGGGTGCAGCGCAACGGTTCTGGCGATGGTGTCGTTGTTCGCGCGGATCCACGGCTCCACCAGCCGGGTGGGGTTCATCGAGGTGCCGAGGTGGAACGGGCGTGGCGACACCAGCTGCAGGTCGGTGCCCACAGAGTCCATGATCGCCACGTTGCCCGCGGCGGCCTCGGCCATCGCGTCGTCGGAGATCTTGGGCTTGCCCGCGTGGTAGCCGCCATCGGCGATCAGGGTCGCCCGGTAGGCGTAGAGGCCGTCGGGGGCGACGAGATGGGCGTGTGCGTCGATGATCACGGGTCAGCCTTCTCCTAGTAGTGCGAGGATTTCGAGTTGGATCTGCATCGGCTCCGCCAGGTCGATCCGCAGCGTGTGCCGGGCGGGCCTGGACGCCGCGTCGGGAAACATCTCGATCCAGTACTTGTCAATCACGGGGCGGATTGCCTTGTCGCGCACAAAGATCGTGCACTTGGCCACGTCCTCGGGTCGGCCGCCGGCGGCCTCCAGGACTCGGCGGGCATTCGCGAACACCAGCTCCACCTGCTTTTCGATGTCCTCCGGCACGGTTTCCGTCGCAGGGTCGAGCGGGGAGATCCCGCTGGAGGTCAACAGGTTGCCGACCACGCATGCCTGCGGGATCGGCAGGCCCCCGTGATGCAGGCCGGGCACCTCAATCGAACGTCGTGCCACGATGTCTCTCCTTCCTATCGCCAGCTCAAAAAGCCCATGCCGCAACCGGTTCCGGCCACCGATCGGACAATGGGCACATACTCGGACCAGTCGACCGGCCTTCCCTCCATGGCACCTGCGACCGCGATCCAGTTCCGGATCTCCGAGGAACCGCTGTTGAGCAAGGAGTCCGGGATGGCGCACAGCGTGTCGCTGTCCTTGCTCGTGATCGCGTCGAGTACCTGCCGATCCAGCTCCTCGTTGACGACGAAGTGACTCAATCCGCCTGAGGCGAGCAGCGCGATGCGCGCATCGATCGGCGACGCCGCGGCGGCCGCACGCAGAGCACGCCCGAGTTCGAAGCATCGCCGAGGGGTCGGCTGGTTGGGCGGGTAGTAGGTGTTGAGCATGAACGGAATGACGGGGACGGGGTCCGGCTGCAGAAACTTGTGGATCGGAAAGCCGTAGGCGTGCCCGAAACCTGTTCCGGGCGGTGCGTCGGCCATCCAGCCGATGTCGAAGCCCTCGGTCATCAGGCCCCGCGCCAGGTCCTCTGCCAGCTCTGCGTGTCCGGCGAAGGAGAATTCGGCGTCCATCAAATAGCTGCGGGCCGCCTCCTTGAAAAATTCCGAATCGTGGTCGTCGAGCAGTCCTGTGGTCATCGTCGCGGCCGCCGAAATGGCCATCACCGGTTGGTTGGTATCGGTGAACAGTTCCCGCTGATCGTCACCGACGATCAGGACGACATCGGGTGCGACGCGTTGGAAGTCCTCGCGCAACCGGGCCAGCGCCGCCTCGGTACGGCGCCAGTTCTGCTCCCAGACGCTGGGTGTGCAGCTCGCGGCGAACCGGTCGCCCGCCTCGGCCGCGAGGTCGTCGAAGCTTCTGATCACCCCCGAGTCGTCGTAGAGTTCGGGGTTGGTGCGGTCCTGGTCGGCACGCTCGGCCCACAGCCTCGGTGGTGCGGCCAGCAGCGGGCTGTGTGAGGTGGCGGCCCCAAATACGATCTCTGCCACGGAAATACCCTTCTGATTGGTGTCAGTCGACGACGGTGAACAAGCGCGGATCGCCGGGTGGGGACACCCGCAGTGCCTCGCCGGCATCGGTGATTCCGGCCAGGTCGCCACGGAACCCCGGCGGCGCCGGCTCCGGATGCAGCAGCCGCCGCAGGGCGGCGGCCAGCGCGGCGGCCGGATCGGCGGGGGCGTTCGCGACGCGCCACGCGACGTGGCGGTCGGGACGGACGAGCAGGGCGCCGTCAGCGCGGGTACCGCGCACGGACGTCCACTCTCCCGACGGGTCGGCCAGGGTGTCGTCCACCTCGACGACGGTGAGCCGAACGCCGGTGATGGTCTCGGCCGCGCGTCGCCAGGTCACCGCGTGGGCCGCGTCGACGAACAGCGTCATACCCTCGGGCGCGACGAGGTCCGATGTGGACACTGGGTGGCCTGCTCGGTTCAGCCAGATGTGCGGAATGTGGTGTCCTGGCCTGGCAGTCGGGCAAAACGCGGTAGCTGAGTCGTGTCCCGGCGGCGGCGGTGTGCCGTCTGGGATGACGGCGCCGGTCTCGTAGGCGAACCCGGCCTCGATGTTGAGCTGGCTGTAGTCCTCCGCGTTGTGCGCCACGGCGACCGCCGTAGCCGCTCGGCGCCGCGCACCTTCGGGGGTGTCCGCGGCCCACACGGCGATTTGAGCCCAGCCGTCCTCTTCCGATTGTCCCGGCGCGAGGCCCAGTGCGCCGGCGACCGGTGCGTGCCGTCCCGCGTTGCGCAGCGAGTGCTCGACGTTGCGGGCCGCGATCGGCATCCGTTCGCTTTCATAGCTGTCCAGCAATGTCTCGGCGGCTTCACCCGCCAGCACCGCCGCGATCTTCCACGCCAGGTTCGTCACGTCGCCGATCGCCGTGTTCAACCCGAGGCCACCGGTCGGAGGGTGACGGTGCGCGGCGTCGCCGACGAGAAACACCGGGCCGACTCGGAAACGGTCGGCGACCACACCCTCGAACTGCCAGTGGCTGATCGCCCGCACCTGCATGTCGAGGTCGGGCAGGCCGAGAATCTGTCGTGCCTGCCGCAGGATGGTCTCGGTGTCGTCAGCGGCCGGGTCGCCGATGCGGTAGGCCAGGCCCAGGGACCACTCCGGTGACTGCGCACCCCATCGGCCAGGGCCGAGCGCCAGCAGCGCCGCGGCGAAGGTGCCCTGGCCGGCGGGGGAGATGAAGTAGGTCAGCAATGCTTCGGGGTCGGCACAGGAGGAGAGGTCGGCGGCGAAGTACACGCTGACGATGTCGAGTAGAGCCCGCGGACCGGAGACACCGACACCAAGCAGTCCCGCGCAGGTCCGGCCGCCGTCGGCGGCGATCACGAAACGGGCGCGGACCCGGTACGAGTGGCCGCTGTCGTGGTCGACGATCGTCGCCGTGGCACCGCGGTCATCGCAGTCCAAGCCGACGAGCTCGTGCTGGGAGCGGACTCGGCCCGGCCAGGCTCGCGCGGCGTGCTCTCCGAGGATCGAGTCGAGCCGCAACTGGGGCAGGTTGGCGAACCTGCGCGGGCTCGCGGCCGCGTAGCGTGCCGCGTCTTCTCCGCCGCCCCACGCGTTGACCTCGCCGATCTTGCGGCCGTGCAGGGGAGTTGGGCCGGCGAGCGAGGTGTACCAGGCGCATTTGTGCCAGCGGTCCTCGGGCGGCGACTCCCGGTAGACCTGCTCGGCCACTCCCACGTCGTGCAGAGTTTCCATCGTCCGAACGTTGAGCAGGTGCGCCCGCGGGAAGTGGGTCGTGAACGCGCGGCGCTCCACCAGCAGGCCCTCGATACCGCGTCGGGCCAGCTCCAGCAGGGCCGTGAGTCCGGCCGGGCCGCCACCGACGATCAGTACCGGGACGTCGAGATCGACGTCGCTGTCCGTCGCAGGTTGGTTCATCGTGCGTCCTATCCGTGAAGCTTGCTCGCGCAGGATTGGTAGCCAATATGCCGGTTTGGACCGGGTTGCGCAAGAGCCGGATCGGGACGATCTGACATTCCGGGCATGATCAATCGGTATGTGACCTGGACATCAAGGATTGAAATCGGGGATTTGCGGTGACAGCAACCCCTTGACACGCGCCAGATTGGATATCAATATTGCCTTCCGATAAGTGTGATGTGCGTTACTAACGCTGGTGGACGACCAGCCCCTCGAGGAAGGCGACGACAGGTGAGCCAGCAAGTGCGCGGTGTGATTTCGCGGGAAAAAGGCGAGCCCATCGAGTTGGTGGACCTGGTGGTACCTGATCCCGGCCCTGGTGAGGTGGTTGTCGACGTGGTCGCGTGCGGGGTGTGCCACACGGACTTGACCTACCGCGCGGGCGGGATGAGCGATGAGTTTCCGTTCCTGCTGGGCCACGAGGCCGCGGGCATCGTGGAGCGTGTGGGCGACGGCGTCACCGCCGTCGAGCCGGGCGATTTCGTGATTCTGAACTGGCGCGCGGTGTGCGGGCAGTGCCGGGCGTGCAGGCGGGGCACGCCGTGGTACTGCGTTTCCACGTTCAACGCCGAGCAGAAGATGACGTTGACCGACGGCACGGAGTTGACCCCGGCGCTGGGCATCGGCGCGTTCGCCGAGAAGACGCTGGTGCACGCGGGACAGTGCACCAAAGTCGATCCGGCCGCCGATCCCGCGGTGGCGGCGCTGCTGGGCTGTGGGGTGATGGCCGGCTTCGGCGCCGCCGCGAACACCGGCGCGGTTTCTCGTGATGACACGGTGGCGGTCATTGGCTGTGGTGGGGTGGGCGATGCGGCGATCGCCGGCTCGGCGCTGGTGGGCGCCAAGAAAATCATCGCGGTGGACACCGATGACAGGAAGCTAGTGTGGGCCAAGGACTTCGGCGCCACCGACACGATCAACGCGGGCAGCGTCGATGTGGTGGAGGCGATCCAGGAGCTGACCGAGGGGTTCGGCGCCGACGTCGTGATCGACGCGGTGGGCCGGCCCGAGACGTGGAAGCAGGCGTTTTACGCGCGGGCCCTGGCCGGCACTGTGGTGCTGGTCGGGGTGCCTCCTCCCGACGTCCGCGTGGACCTGCCGCTTTTGGACTTCTTCACCCACGGCGGGTCGTTGAAGTCGTCGTGGTACGGCGACTGTCTGCCTGAACGCGACTTTCCGACGCTGGTGTCGCTTTATCTACAGGGCCGGCTGCCGCTGGAGAAGTTCGTCACCGAACGCATCGGCATCGAGGGCGTTGAGGAGGCGTTTCACAAAATGCACTCCGGGCGGGTGCTGCGTTCAGTGGTGATTCCGTAGCGGTTTCGAAGGGGTGGGGCAGGCTGCCCTTCCCACGATGCGGTCGAGATTTTCTTGACTGATCATTCTGGAATAAGCTAGCCTCTGACCGTGGGCAGGGCAAAGGAGTTCGATCCGGACACCGCACTGGACGCCGCGATGGACGTGTTCTGGCGCAAGGGCTATGAGGCCACGTCGATGGAAGACCTGGTGGATCACCTCGGGATCGGGCGGGCAAGCATCTACGCGACCTTCGGCAATAAGCATGAGCTGTACCTCAAGGCGTTGCAGCGCTACCGGGAAGGTGACCCGGTGGTGCAGCGGCTGTCTCAGCCTGGCTCGGCCGTCGTGGCGATCCGGGCGCTCCTGCACGATCGCGTGGAGGACATCCTGGCGGATCCGGACCGCAAGGGCTGCTTCGCGGTGAACACCGCCGTGGAGTGCCTGCCTGGTGATGAGCAACTGACCCACCAGGTCGGATCCGCTTGGAACACAGCAGAAATCGCGTTCACCAGTGCCCTGTACCGCGCGCAGGCGCAGGGCGAACTGGCCGCGGACAAGAACCCGAGGGAGCTCGGCAGATTTCTGGTCACCGTCCTCGAGGGACTCTATGCGCTGGCCAAAGTTCCTGACCCCCAACGACTGAGAGGCGCAGCGCGCGTCGCGCTGTCGATCCTGGAATAGGCGCCCCCTGTGTCACCGGGGGGCACCTCGTTTATCCAAATTCAAGAATCAACATTCTAAAAAGGAGTGGACATGACTACTGGACTGTCTGATGTCGAGCTCGCGCGGTCGCTGAACGGCGACTTCGAGAGCCGCCACGCCGAGGTGAACGGCGTCGACCTGCACTACGTCATCGGCGGCCAGGGCGATCCGCTGCTGTTGCTCGGCGGCTGGCCTCAGACGTGGTGGGCATTCCGCAAGATCATGCCGTCCTTGGCGCAGCAGTTCCAGGTGATCGCTGTCGATCTACGCGGTATGGGTTCCTCCGGCAAGCCGGAATCGGGCTATGACAAGAAGACGATGGCCGCCGATATCCTCGCGCTGGCACGCCATCTCGGACACGAACAAGTGAACATCGCTGGCCACGATATCGGCTCGCTGGTCGCCTACAGCTTCGCCGCCAACCATCCCGAAGCCGCGCGCCGAGTCGCGCTGATGGACGTGATGCACCCGGAGGAGGGCTGGTATCAGTTCACCGTGTTGCCTCGGCCCGAGCAGCCGGCCGTGATGTGGTGGTTCGCCTTCAATCAACTTCGCGGACTGCCGGAACAGTTGGTGGCCGGACGTGCGCGTTTCCTGATCGACGCGATGCATGACTCCGCTGTGGTTGATTCCGCTGCCATCGGCGATTTTGACCGCGACGTCTACGCCCACGCGTACAACACGCCCGAGGCGATTCGGGCGTCGAACGGCTGGTACCAAGCACTCACCCAGGACATCGAGGACGAGAAAAACTACGGCCTTCTCAGTCCAACGGTCCTCGCGCTCGCCGGTGAGATGACCTATGAATGGGTGCGAAATGTTTTGCCCCACAAGGCACTAGACTTCGAGATTGTGAAGATCGACGGTGCCGGGCACTACCTTGCCGAAGAGCGCCCGGAACTCGTCGTACAGCATCTGAGCACATTCTTCGGGAAGTGACACCGCATGGTCATCGGACCGTCTAGGCATCGAAATGCACGGGACCGAAATGGGAAGCGTTGGCCTCCATCATCCTTCAGCCGCTGCGAGCTGTTCGGTGACACTGGTGAGTTTGTGCCGGGGACGCCCGAGCGCTCGTCCCGCGCGCCGCTCGTGGTCGTCGATGCGTAGCCATCCCCGTTGATCGATCAACTGTGGGCGTCGTTCGCGCAGAATGCGTTCCACCGCTGAAGCTTCCAGGGTGCCGTCAGTGGGCAGCGCGCCGGCATCGGCGTCGGCAAGCAGGGCCCGTACGGTGTCGCGGGCGCATTTCTTGTTGGTTCCGATGATTCCGCGCGGACCCCTCTTGATCCAGCCGGTCACATAGGCGCCCGGCATCGGGTGCCCATGATCGACGACGCGACCGTCCACGTTCGGAATCACGGCGCTTCGCTCGTCGAACGGCAAGCCGAGCAGCGGTGTGCCGGCGTAGCCGATCGCCCGCATGATCAGGCCTGTATCGATGACTTCGTTCTCACCGAAGGGTCGTGCGTGCACATGACCGGAGTCGTCGTGCTCGAGGCGATTGTGCGACACCAGCAGCCCGGTCACCTTGTCGGTACCGAGTATCTGCACGGGGGAGGTCAGGAACCGCAATACGATTGCGCGCCGGTTTCCGGCGACCGGCCGTTCGGCATAGCGCCGCAGGGTGGCGACCTTACGCCGCGTCGCCGCGTCCTGGTCGCCGAGATGCACGTCGTGGTCGGACGGCGGCTCGCCGTTCACGACAATGTCCACACCGGCTAGGTCACCAAGCTCGTCGAGCTCTGGGTTGTTGAACGCGCCGTGCGCGTACCCGCGCCGCCCGAGCACGACGACCTCGCGAACCTGACTGGCGCGCAGGACTTCCAGTGCATGCGGTGCGATATCAGTGCGTTCCAGGTCGGCGATCGGCATGGCGAGGATGCGGGCGACGTCCAACGCTACGTTGCCGTTCCCGATGACGACGACGCGCTCGTGGGACAGATCGATATCGACGTCGCGGTAGTCCGGATGACCGTTGTACCAGGCGACAAATACCCGTGCGGCAAGGCAGCCCGGCAAGTCCTCGCCGGGGATTTGCATAGTTGCGTCGCTGGAGGCGCCGATCGCGTAGATCACCGCGTCGTACCACTGTGACAACTCTTGCACGCGAACATGATTGCCGATGTCGACGTTTCCGAAGAACCGGAACCCCGGGCGTGCAGCTGTCGCCTCGAAGACGGACTGGACGAGCTTCTTCTCAGGGTGGTCGGGGGCCACACCGTGCCGCACGAGGCCCCATTGCGTCGGCAGGCGATCGAACACGTCCACCTGGGTCGGGCGGTCGCTCAGCCGCTGCAGCTGTCCGTCGACGTAGGTGCCTGCCGGCCCTTCGAGGAGGTGCCCGGCGGCGTACAGGCCGGCCGGACCGGCCCCCACGACCGCAACGCGGAGCGGCCGCGTCACGCTTGTGCCTCGAAGTACTCTGCGTTGATGTTCTTGTATTCGGCCCACTTCTGCGGCAGTCGCGACAGCTCGTAGACCGCCTCGACCGGGCACGCCGGGACGCACGCTTCGCAGTCGATGCACGAACGCGGGTCGATATAGAGCTGTTCGGCCGTCATGAAATCCGGATCGTCCGGCCGGGGCCGGATGCAGTCCGCGGGACACGCTTCCAGGCACGAGTAGTCAGCGACGCATGGCGCGGCGATCACGTATGGCATCGATCAGACTCCTTCGGCGACGGCTAGTTCCACGCGCTCGACGCGGATGCGTACGCCGTTGAGATGCGAGATACCGGACAGCGGATCGAGGTCGGCCGGCATGGTGGACATCAATTCGTTGACGTTGACACCGCCTTCTCGGTTGGCGGTCGTCCAGCGGCCCTTGCCCTTGTGGCCCCAGCCGTGCGGCACTGCGACCACACCTCGGTGGATGTCCTCGGTGATCAGCACCGGCAGTTCGATCGCCGCATACTTCGACACCAGCCGCACGGTCTCGGTGTTGGCGACACCGAGTTCCTCAGCGTCGAGAGGATGCATGCGCGCGGCATGGGCGGGACGTGCGGCGCGCAATTGCGCGACGTTGTGCATCCAGGAGTTCTCGGAGCCCAACTCGCGCATCCCGATCAGGAAGAGCGGAAAGTCGGGATCGTCGTCGCGCCGCTGCAATCGATGGATCTCTGACCAGATTCCGGGGTGATCGAGGTGAACCTTGCCGTCGCGGTGACGGATGACCTTTCGCAGCCGCCCGAACGCGGGCTTGTCCGCGAACAGGATTCCGTGCGGATTGTCCTTCACCAGTTTGTCGAAGGTAAGTCCCCGACGCCGCAGTCCGAACCGATCACCGCCGCGACCGATCCGGATCAGTGCGTTGAGCATCGCGCGTGGTGTGATCGGCCTGCGCACGATATCGGCGGCTTTCGCTGCCACACGCAGAGCTCGCGTCGGCAGCGCCCGGCTGCCGAGCCCTCGCACGATCTCGTCGATGATCTCCCATTCCGGACGCGCTTCACCGGGAGCCGGCACGAGCGCCTCGGTCGCCTGCACGAATGGCGTCGGATAGAACGGCTGGATGAGCAGCATGACGTCCTCGCGTTCGTACATTGCGGTCGCCGGCAGCACATAGTGCGCGTGCGCGCTGGTTTCGGTGATGTACAAGTCGAGCGCGACCACGAGGTCGAGCTCGTCCAGCGCGTCGGCAAGGTGCTGGCCACCAGGCGTGGACAGGACGGGGTTGCCGGCCGCGATCACCATCGCGCGGATCTGCCCAGGCCCTGCCGTGCGCATTTCTGCGGCCATGATGGACGCCGGCTCCATGCCGCCGACCTCGGGCAGGTTTCCGATCCGGGTACGGCGGGTGTCGTACGTCATGCTCGATGCTGCCATTTCGCGCACTGGGAGCGCGGGATCTGTGAAGATACCGCCGCCGATGCGATCGAGATTGCCTGCCACGAGGTTCACTGCGTCCATCAAATAGTTGACGAGTGTCGCGCTGTTGCCCAGGCAGGTGCCTGTGCGCCCGTACAGGACCGCCCGACTGCCCGCGACGCGCCGGGTCAGCCGGCGGAGGACGTCGGCCGCGACGCCGGTCCGAGCCTCCGTAGCCTCGGGTGCGAAACACTTTGCCGCCGAGCGTAATTCAGCGTGTCCGCTGGATTCAGCGAGGGCCTCCATGTCGACCAGATCCTCGTCGAACAGGACGTGCAGCATCGACAGCAGCAACCATGCGTCGGAGTCCGGGTTGATCGGCGTCCACTCGAACAGCCGCGCGGTTTCGGTGCGGCGCGGGTCGATCACGATGACCCGGCCGCCCCGTTCGACGACCTCATGCAGCTTGTCGGTGAACCGGGGGATCGAGGCATAGCTGCCGTGCGACACCGCCGGGTTCGCACCCATGATGACCACGGTCTCGGCGGCGTCCAGATCAGGCACCGGAACCACGAGCTGATCCCCGTACAGCAGGTGGCTGGCAACGGACCGACTGTGGGTGTCCTGGGACGACGCGGTGAACCAATGCGAAATGCCGAGCGCCCGGAGTGCGCCGAGCGTCCATATGGAATGAGTGGAATTGAGGGCGCCGGGATTGCCGGTGTACCACCCGACGCTTTCGGCACCATGCTTCGCCCGGACGTTGCGCAATCGCGTGATGATGTCACTCATCGCTTCGTCCCACGACACCCGTTCGAACTCGCCATCAGGCCGCCGCTTCATCGGGTAGAGCACCCGGTCCGGGTCGTTCTGCGTGCTCACGTAGGCGATGCCCTTCGGGCACGCGAAACCCTGGCTGAGCGGATGATCCTTGTCCGGCCGCAGCGACAGCAACTTGCCGTCCTCAACGGTGCCGATCAGCCCGCACGCGGGCTCGCAGATCCGGCAGAACGTGACCTTGTCCTCTTTCATGGTTATCACTCCATTCCGGGACGGCGTGGAACCCGACGGACGCCGCTCGCCTGTTGCGTCGCCCCGGCAGGCGGATGCGCCGCCGGTACCCGCCGACGTATGAGACCCAGTCGTAGATCGCCAATGCGAAGTCCGCGTCTATGGCGACGCTGGTTGAAGAAGGTCAATACTCACCGTCGGCTCCTCGCGGCATATCCGCCCATTGTGTCGGCGCCCCGGCACCGTCGAGTGTTCGTAAGGCGAACACTGGTTGATCACACACGGGCGCCGTCGCGCACTAGCGCAAGCCGAAATTCAGGCGGGGAGCGATAGGAGCAAAACTGTTTGAAGGGGCACACGATCCCGCCTCACGCCGCGGCGTACTCGTTTGGACGCTACGCCATATCGGATACCAACTCTGGTGACCACTTCGCTCCGCGAGCTGCTGGCCAGACGCCGTTGATGTTCATCAATGTTGTCGCACAACCGTATTGTCACCAGCGCGCTGTAATGGGTTGGAGCGCTGACGCGGACATGACGCAGTCGACAACGGCACCCGCTTACGCACAGCGGCATTGGCTAGACAACGCCGCCCGCGGGTTGAGACAAAAGCAAACCAATGCCGGTTCCTTACAAGACTTTTCGTACTTGATGCCTCGGTGGTGGAACAGCGCTACGGCCGCCGGATCCAGTGCGTCGATTTGGCTGCTAGCGATCTTGGGTAGGCCAGATGAAGCCACAGCGAATGGCCTGGGTCCACCTCGCGCGGGGACGGCCAGCCACGTCGAATCTTTGCCGTCGCGGCCGGTTCATCCAGTGGGACCGAACCATTGCAGATTGCAGCGTGGTCCCGGTTGCATGAGGCTTGCGTCGATCCGTGGGAGTGCCTATGGGAGTCCGCTTATACGGTGTCAGGCAAATCTCCATCGCATTTCTCGTTGACCCAGAAGGAGAAGTCATGTCCGCCAACCCCTACGACCGCTTGCCGCCGGTACCGAGTTTTACAGTGCGCAGCAGCGATATCGCCGATGGAAAGCCACTAACGACTCCCTTCCTCAGCGGCATCCTGCGTGCGGGCGGACAGGATCGCTCTCCGCATCTCGAATGGGAGGACTTCCCGGCGGAGACCAAGAGCTTCGCAGTGACTTGCTACGATCCGGACGCGCCGATTGTGAGCGGATTCTGGCACTGGGCAGTGTTCAATATCCCCGCATCGGTCACCACGCTGGCCTCCGGCGCCGGCGATCCCCCAGACGGATCGGGCTTGCCGCCCGGCTCTGTCGTGCTGCCAAACGACGCCGGGCTAAGGCACTTCCTGGGCGCCGCACCGCCGGCGGGTACCGGCGAGCATCGTTATTTTTTCGTCGTGCACGCCGTCGATGTCGAGAAGTTGGAACTTCAGAACAGCGCGACCCCGGCCGCGCTGGGTGCTCATCTGCGACGCCACACCTTGGCTCGCGGATTCATCGTGCCGACCTACGAGAACCGAGCCGGGTAGACCAGCTCAGACCGCCACCACGAGCAGCGGCGGCCGAGCCGTCATCTTTGCACTCAGTGAGCCGGAGGCGCCGCCGGGACATCTCCGCGTGGAGGTAGCGGCGCCGCCACGACGACATTCGTGTTCACATGGCCTTCTCCGGTGCCGTGATGCCTTTGTCGGTGAGCCAGGCAAGAGTCAAGTCGGCGACGTCTTGCCACCCGTGGTCGATGGTCAGTGAGTGGCCGCGGCCGTCGAATTGGTGAAAGTCGGTGACAGCCGGTGATTTTGCGTACTGCTTGTAGGTTGCGTTGACGCTTACGTGGGGCACGGTGTGATCCGCGGTTGCTGAGGTGATGAGGAGTGGACCGCGGGTTGGGTTGGCGGTGTCGATCTTGGCGGCTGAGTTGGGGGTGAAGTTCGCCAGTCCGGCCTCGAAGAGCGGTCGGCCTGGTGAGGGGATGGCCCACTGCTCCCATAGGGCGTCGGATTCCGCTTGGGGCAGGGTGTTGCCGACTGCGTAGCGGAACTGCGTGCGGGTCAGACCCTTGGCGCGACCACGGTTGAGGGGGTTGCCCAGCACGGGGAACGCCGAGCGTAGTTGGGCTATCGGCAGGGGTTTGACGCCCTTGATGGGGGCCGGGGCGATCGCCACCGCTGCGGCGGCCTTGTTCTGGCCGAGGAGCTTCTGGGCGATCAGCCCGCCGAAGGAGTGGCCGATGACCAGTGGTGGTGTGTCGAGCTGTTCGAGGATGCCGGCGAAGTGGGCGGTGATGTCGTCGATGCCGAATCCTGCTTGGGTAGTGGGGTTTTCGCGGGTTTCGGCCACGGTGTCGGCCTCGCCGGGCCATGTCGGTGCGATTGCGTGGTGGCCGTGGGCGGCGAAGTGCTCGATCCAGGGTTGCCAGGCGGTGTGCGACATCCACAGCCCGTGGATGAAGACGATGTTGGTCATGGGGGCTCCGTCTCTCGATGACCGGCGACTTTCGAACCGATCGGTTACTAAGTATCCTGTGGTGAAGCCCGTATCGCAAAAAATTCATTCCGACTAGTGTCGCGGATCACAGAAGGAGGTGATGGGAATGCCGATCGGCCGGCCTCGGGGGTTTCATCCCGACCAGGTACTGGAGATCGTGATGACCTTGTTCTGGGAGCACGGCTATGACGGGGTGTCGATCAGCGATCTGACCGATGCCACCGGCGTCAACCGGCGCAGCCTCTACGCCACCTTCGGGTCCAAGGAGCAGCTCTTCTGTCAAGCCGTGGACCGCTATCTGGCCGGCCCTGGTGGCTTCTTCGCCGCGGCCATGGCTCAGCCCACCGCGCGGGATATCGCCCACATGATGGTCCATGGCGCCGCCGACGCCTACACCGATCCCGCCAGCCCGCACGGCTGCCTACTGGTGCAAGGCGCATTGGCCTCAGGAGAAGACGCCGCGCCCATCCAGGCCGACCTTGCCCACCGGCGCGACGCCGCAGTCAAACTGCTCGCCGAACGCTTCGCCATCGCCCAGCAAGATGGTGAACTGCCGGGCGTGGACCCGCTCGTGATCGCCCGCTGGATCTACGCCATCTGCCAAGGCATTTCGATCCAGGCGCGCAGCGACGCGACCCGTGAAGAACTTCACGCTATTGCCGACCAAGCGCTGAAAGCCTGGCCCGCAACGTAAATACCAGCGCGACCTGTCCTCCCAGAAGGGAGGTACACGCACACGGACTCACCCCATGCGCGTACCCGTCGGTCAAAGGCGTGCCGAGGCCGGCTTCGTCGTCGCTTGTCTCTCTACGTCGGCCGTATGCCGATGGGTGTGCGGTCTTGCAGGTCGACGGAGACTTGGGCGTGCCCGGTTTCGTCTGCGACGACTTCGTGCTCTTGAGCGCCGTGTACGACATACCCTGCACGAGGCCGCAATTGGTCGAATCGCAGTGCCACACGTCCGCCGGTTAGCCCGGGGCGAAGGACAACATCTAGGGCGGATCCGTCGGATACCGCCTTGGCTACCAACGCATTTGGGTGAGGGAGTTCGGCCAGCCGCGGGCCGTCCGTCCATTCGGTGGGGCGCGGACGAGACATCATGTCGGTGAGTGTGTGGCTTCGGCCGAAGCCGCCGAAACCCAGCATTCCGTTCGCGTGCACCGATGCGTCGTCGAACTTGAACATTCCGGGCTGAGCCGAGTCTTCGGAGAAGTGGAGTTGCTCGAGCGCTGTGCGCCACAGTTCGGCGTGCCACTGCGTCTCACCGCATTCCCGCGCGAGCAGCATCGACGCTGCGAACGACTCGGCGTTCGTCTTGGCCCCTGTGCCCCAGTCGGGCATGACGGCGCCCGCCGAGTTCGCCGTGCGGTACCGGCCCGTTTCGAGCCAGTCCCGCCGCAGGATCTCCCAGGTTCGCCAGGCCAGGTCCGGGCACAGCGGCGTGATGAATGCTGCGACCGAAGCGGTGTTGGTGGGACCGGCGAGCATTCGTACCGTGATGCCGAGCCCGGAGGTGGCAAAGGTGACCAATTCACCGTCGGCTGAGGTGAACTCCTGGTTCAAGGCGTCCTCGAGGCGTGCGGCGATGCGGTCCACGTGCCGGGTTCCGTTGAGCCCGTCGGTGACACCCACTCCGGCAGCCGCCACGGCGTTGCAGTAAGGAAAGACGAAACCGCGCTTGCGTGCCGCCCCGAACGGAGCGGGTTCACACGGCCACAGGCACAGGTCCTCCTGAAAGTTCCTGATCACGATGTCGTTGACGCGCTTGTGGCTGAAGGTGAATCGCTGCTCGGGTGACCACTCGAAGACCAATGCGTCGTCGCGATCGAAGCGGCGATCGCCGGTCGCTTGCCGGAACATCGCCAACTGAAGGTTGAGGTACCCAGAGAACATGATGTTCTGTGGCACGTCGATCGGATCGGCGCGGCGTTTGATGAAATCCCAGTTGCCCAGGACGTTCTGCCAGTACCAGTAGCCCCAGACGGCCTTCTGCTGCATGCGATCGAACAGCGCCACCTGCGCGTCGAGCAGCGGACCGGCCAGCGACGGCGCATGCGAATACCCGTAAGTGGACAGGGCCCAGCCGAGGGCATTCACCTGGTATCGGTATTGCTGCACGGGGCCGGGGCGTTCGGGGTCGAAGGTGTCCCAGCTATCCGTGGGCTGCATCGCCACAGCCATGAGGTATCGGAGGAATCGCAGCTGCTCCGGGGAGGCTTCGGTGACTTCCGGTGTAGCACCGGTGTGCTGCAGGGGTCTGATGTCGGTTCGGGCCGATCGTTCGGTTGGTGTTTTGCGCCCTTCGAGGTAGTCCAGCCGGTCGCGGCCGATTCGGCGTGCGGCGCGGTACCGAAGTGTTTCGCGACCGAGCATCGCGATCACGATGCCGATCGCCAGGCCCAACGCGGCCCAGGGAATCCACACCAGCGGACCGGCCATGTCGCCGTGGGTGGAGACCAAGGCGGCGCTGACGGCGGCCGACGCGACGACGATCACCGGCAACGTCGTGAAGTCCGCTCGCCCGATGAGCCGAATGCCGAAGGCCCAACCACAGGCGATCAGCACCCCGAGGAAGCCGGCTGCGTGACCCACAACCACCACGGTCGCGGGCGAACGGTCGACACCGACAACCAGTGCGGCGGCGACCACGACGCACACCGCTACGGCGACGATTCGGTATCGGCGCAGCGCCCAAGCGGCCGTGGCGACCTCCGCAGCGATCACAGCCGCATGACCGAGAACCATTCCGGTGCTGAAGGGATGGTGAAGCGGCGGAATGGCATACAGCAGGCCCGCACCCGGAACGACGAGTCCGGCACCAAACGCCCGCCACGCGCCCGACAGTCCGAGGACCTGCGGCAACACGGTGGCGGCTATCCAGAACACAATGACGCCGGAAAGGGTGCGGCGTAACCATCGGGTGGTGGTGGGCCCGCGAGAATGGATCGGCCACCGGTAGCCAGTGGTCGCTGTTGGCGCCTGCGTGGTCATGACAACACCCCAGCGCCGACCGGTGAGAGCACGAGATGCGATGAGCTCGCAACCTCGACAGGCGGCCGCGCTACCGACTGCTCAGTGCCGGCACGACGAAACAGGCGTAACAAGCGCACGCCTCGTGGGCCCAGAAACGCAAGCCCGCACAGCAGAACACAACAAAACACCGCTCTTCCTCGCATCCTCGACGCCGCATAGCAATATCAATCTGCCGCATAGCAATAACAATCAATACCAATACTGTCACGTGAGCGGACGCCCGGGATCGGCAACGGTGAGCTCTTTCGCCGAAAAGCACCACCGGCTTGAGCAGCGAAGTTGCCAAAGTGCGATCAGTCGCGGGATGAACCGGTGCGGGTCGGCGCCGCCACGAACTGCTGCGGCCCGCCAGGCGTGGGATTGACTCAAGGGTGACGCCCTGGGGCGCAGCGTGTTGGGCGGCGAGCTGCACGTGTATGTGAAACACCGCGCTGCCGCCGCGGTCGTGGGTCGAAATTTGCTCTGCGGCAGAAAGTTTCGCAGTGTTACCGCGTGGTCGAGCAACGCGGCCTGGTCGCCGGTATCGAGCACCTGCCGCAGATGGGGGAGAAGGACAACCGCGTCTACGGCGCCATGGACGGCGCGATCCGCCGCAACATGTTCCGCCAGGTGCAGCAGCGCTGGCTGGAATGGCAGAAGCTCTTCTTGTCCCGCCTAAAGGGAGGGCCACCCTGCTAGCTCAACGCATGCGCCGACGAGCGTGAACGGAACAAATCACGCACGGCGGAGCAACCCATCTGTCCAGATGTTGGCCAGGTTGCGCGCACTCTCCTCGATGGACACAGGTTTGACGACGTCGTCGGCGAGTACGAAACGCTGAAAGGCGTAGAACTCGCTCATGCTGCCCATCAACTCCGCGGCGACGTCGACGTCGACGTCGAGGCGTAACCGCCCAGCCTCCAGGCCGCGGCGCAACGAGTGCGCGATGCGGTTGTAGAAGGCCCGTCGCGACACCGCCCAAATGTCGGCCACCGCGGGATCGGTCTGGCCCAGTTCGACCAGGATCGCGAACAGAGGTCGGTGCGCTTCGTAGAACTTGAAGTACAGCTGAGTCGATTGCAGGACCGACAACATCGGATCGCGTTCGTCCCAGGGCACCCGCACGAAGTCAAATGCCTCGGCGGTGAGCTTGCGCATGAGCACCAACATCAACTCGCGCCGGTCCTTGAAGTACCGGTAGAACGCGCCCGCCGACAGTCCCGCGGCGTCCGTGATGTCGCGGATGGTGACTCTGGTGTAGCCGCGCTCGGCGAAGAGCGCGGTGGCCGCAGTGAGCAGGCGTTCACGCGTGTCGCGTCCCTTGGCGGTTGACGGCAAACCGGCTGGTCCGTCTGAGGGCACGCCGGCTTCTCCGTTGCCGGTCACGCGGCCCAGGTTATCCAGACGGCTAGATGGTGTAAACATCGCGGACGCGTACGTTGCGCCCGCCTGACTGGCCTGGCTCCATCAGCTCCCATGTCATCTGGGCCCGCGAAAATGCCATTTGGTCTTCGGCCGCGGCGGGCTTGACCGTCTTGACCGTGAGTCGACCGCAACACCGGTCATGCCCGTGAGACTGTGAGCCGTGCTGGGTATTGCCCGCCGGTACACAGCGTGACGCTGCCTGCCTGCGACGTAGATTCCTCGTCGAGCTGAGATGGTCCGGCCACCAGTGCGGAGGTGGGGAACAAGTCCTGCGTTGAGATCACCAGCTCTAGCTGTTCACCGGCATGCCAGGTCATCGCGACCGGCCAGATGGGCACGTCGAGCGACACGATCTCGCCGGGCAGCAGCGGATGGGCGGTCTTGTGCCGATGCACCGGCACCAGTTCGGTGGAGGCGTCGGTATCCAATTCGCGGTGGGAGGCCCGCAATTGACCCTTGGCGCCGGGGATCGGTACGCCCATGGGGAGACATGTCAACAACGGCTCACCGGCGGCGTCGAGTTTGCGTACGAACACGTAGAAGTCCACGTCGGTCGCGCGCTCAGTGCATACGTATAGGTGCACTGCCAGGGGTCCGGCTAGCTCGACGTCCTCGGGGAAGGACGTTCGGAAGGCGACCAGGCCGTGGGCGGCATCTAGTTTCACGCTGTTCGCGGCGCTCGGTAGGTGCGCTGACATCTCGTTGCCCGCGGCATCGAGGTACAGAACGTGCTCGGTCGCGCGGGCCAGGGGCCATTCGTTCTCCGGTCGCCACAGTAGGTCGGCGCCTCCAGGATCGAGGACCGTCAATCGCACCCTCGGTGTGCGCGGCCAGTCGTTGTCTTCGGCTTTGATGGTGTAGTCGAAGAACCGCAGCAAGTCGTCCTCGTGCGCATACTGGTCGGGCCATTCGAGGGAGTTGTGCACGCGAAGCCAGGACTTGGCTGTGTCGAGTCGAGAGAAGGCATCGAGGGTGCCACGCACGTGCAGCGGATTGGTCCAACTGGCCACGACGTAGGCGGGAACGTCGATGGCTTCGATGTCGGCAATCTTGGTCTGCCAGTAGTCGTCGATGTACGGATGCTGCTGGGTCATCGCGACTGCGTCCTCGACCTCGTGACGACCGAAATTGTTGGCCACCAGGGTTTCCACGAAGATCTGCTCAGGGATGCCGCCCCGGCAGGTGAGATCGCGGTAGATGTCGGTGAACCCCTCCCAGGGGGCGATGGCCACCAGGTGTGGTGGGCGCAGGGCGGCGATGCGCCATTGCATGGCGGCCAGCCAGGAGTTGCCCGCCATCGCGACTGCGCCCGTGCACCAGGACTGTGCGGCGATCCATTCAACGACGTCGTAGCCGTCTTGGGCTTCCTGAGGGCTGAAGAACTGTCCTCGGCCTTGCGATTCGAACGCACCTCGGGGGTCGACGTTGACGATCGCGTAATCGTGGGCACACCAGAAGGCGGGGTCGGGGCCTTCGAACTTCTCCAACCCGGAGGTGGCGTCCTCGGCAACGCCGGCGCGTAGGGGGAACATGTCGTAGGACCAGAATCCGCCCTGCTTCCCATATGGGCTCCACACCAGGATGGCCGGCACGGGGCCCCGGCCCGTGGGCGTGTAGACATCGGCATAGAGGGTGGTGCCATCCGGCAGGGTCAGCGCCACGTCGCGGTCCAAAGCGATATCGCAGGGCAGGGGGCGACCGTTGGCGGAGAACGTCGTGCCGGCTGCCAAGACCGAGCGTCCCGGAGAAAATCCGCGCCAATTGGCCAGCGCACTCTCCGGTGGCGTGGCCGGCCGATAGATGACCTCATTGTGTCCCGACATGGAGACCTCCCGTCGTTGCTGCGCTGCTCACGCGGTCGCGTCCTTCACCGGACCGCTCGCGGCGCTGTTGGCACCGCGAGGCCTGATCCACCTACGCGGCTGGGCACGGCCGTGGTGCGACATCCAGACTGTTCAGCAGGAAGCCGTCCATGGCTATCCACTTGACGCAGCGGTGTCCGCGGTGCGCACCGTCCAACCGCCGCGGCCTCGATCGAGATCACCTCTACCGCATGCTCTACGCGGGCGAAAGATTGACTCACGCCTGGGTTCTGCAGTGCCGCGGGAAATGAGGCGTCGCCCGCCGGCGCTGTCAGTCAACGGTCGGACAGCGGGTTGCGTCTGCCGGATAACGCCACGCGATGCGGATAGCGGGTTGACCTGGCGGGGACGCACAGTGATGGCAAGCACTGAGGAGGAGGCCAATTCGTGGGTCGCGGTCCGGGCTGGTGCGGCGAGTCCGAGCACCTGGCGGCGGCGTGATCCACGGCGCAACCACCACTCCTTGTGGGCGTGATCGACTGACACAGAGAGGAAAGCAGATATGCCTCTAGGAACGAAGCCCCCCGTTTCCGACATCGACTTGTTCACCGACCAGGCCTTGCGCGAACCGTACGATTTGTATGCCGAACTGCGTGAACTCGGGCCCATCGTGTACTTGTCGCGGCTAGACGTCTACGCGGTCGCTCAGTACGAAGCGGTTCGTGAAGTGAGCCAGAACTGGGAGGTTTTCAGCTCGGCGCGCGGCGTCGGCCTCAGCGATGAGTTCAACAAAGCGACCGAGGGCGTTCTGATTTGCAGCGACCCTCCCGATCATCAGGTGATGCGCAAGGTCCTGCAGCGGCCAATGCTGCCGAATCGCCTGCGTGACATCGAACTTTTCTTGCGTGAGGAGGGGGCCAGGATCGTCGACCAGGTGATCGACAAGGCCACCTTCGACGCGGCGACCGAACTCGCGCAGCACCTGCCCTTGACGATCGTCTCCAAACTGGTCGGACTAGGCGACTACGGCCATGATCGGATGCTGGACTGGGCCGCGGCGAGTTTCGATGCACTGGGTCCGATGAATGAGCGCACCCAGGCCGCCTTGCCGAAGGCGCAAGAGATGGTCCAGTTCGCGATGACCGAGGCCCGGCCCGGGACCATCGACCCCGACGGGTGGGCAGCGGCCCTGTTCGACGCGGCCGAAAAGGGCGAACTCCCCGCGGAGAAGTGCCCGTTCATGGTGATGGATTACGCCGCCCCGTCGCTGGACACCACGATCCTGGGCACCGGCAGCGCTATCTGGCTGTTCGCCCAACATCCCGATCAATGGGAGTTGGTCCGCGCAGACCCGTCGCTGATCCGCCATGCCATCAACGAGGTGCTTCGGCTGGAGTCACCCATCCAGCGGTTCACACGGTTCGTCACGCGCGAACACGTCCTACAAGACACCGTGGTACCGGCCGGGGCGCGGGTGATGCTGCTCTACGGCTCAGCCAACCGCGACGAAAGCAAGTACCCGCGGCCCGAGGTGTTCGACGTTACCCGCAAGCCAAGTGATCAGGTCGCCTTCGGTACGGGTGAACACGCCTGCGCGGGAATGAATTTGGCCAGATTGGAGATGCGCACCCTACTGGAACTGCTGGCGGCGAAGGTGTCGCGATTCGACGTCGTGTCCAGCGAGCGTCTGGTCAACAATCTGTTGCGCGGATTTTCCAAGCTTGAAGTGCGCGTGAGCACCGAGAAACTGTGATGGGCGCCGAGCAGACGACGGCCACCGGTTCCTCGCTGGTCACCTCGACGTTCGAGGTTCGCGTCGCCGAACGCGACGACGTGGCCGACGGCGTGGTGGCCTTGGAGTTCGAGCACCCCCAGGGCGACGACTTGCCCGCCTGGTCGCCAGGTGCGCACGTTGACGTCGTCCTCGGCCAGGGCATGCTCCGGCAATATTCGCTGTGCGGTGACCCGGACGAACGCAAGCGCTGGCGGATCGCCGTATTGCGCGAGCGCTACGGCCGGGGTGGTTCGGCCTACGTCCACGACAACCTGGCGTCCGATGCGATCGTGACTGTGAGTGAACCACGCAACCACTTCGAACTGGCGCCGGCGTCGCATTACGTGTTCATCGCCGGCGGTATCGGGATCACTCCCATCCTGGCGATGATCCGCTCCAGGGACGTGCAAGGCGCCGACTGGCAGCTGCACTACGGTGGTCGCACTCGCGCATCGATGGCGTTTACGCACGAACTGACGGCGGCATTCGGCGACCGCGTGAGGATTTGCCCGCAAGACGAAGTGGGGTTGCTGGACCTGCCCCGGATCCTCGCACAGCCCGACTCCGACACCTTGATCTACTGCTGCGGTCCCGGACCGCTGCTCGATGCCGTCGAGGGTCGCTGCCACGGCTGGCCGACGGGCTCGCTGAGGGTGGAGCGCTTCCAGCCCAAGGAACAGGCCGAACTGACCCAATATGGCAGTTTCGAAGTCGAACTCGCGCGGTCAGGCACCACGGTGGCCGTCGCCGCGGGACAGAGCGTCCTCGACGCTGTCCGCGCCGCTGGTGTGGCTGTCGCATCATCGTGCGAAGAGGGCACCTGCGGTACCTGCGAGGTGGCGGTGCTTGACGGAGAAGTCGACCACCGCGACAGCATCCTCAGCCCCGATGAGCAAGCAGCCGACGACGCCATGCTCATCTGCGTGTCCAGGGCCCGTTGCCCGCGGCTAGTGCTCGACCTATGACAACCACCGACTGCGATCAACCCCTCGGTGACGTGCCCTGTGGCTGCCCGAGACATCTCGTCCCGCAAGGAAAGAACCCATGAAACAGCGTTCACTCAGCGACCGCAGCGAACCGGTCATCGTTGCCGGTGGCGGCCCCGTCGGTTTGACCACGGCGCTGCTGCTGGCTCGGCAGAACGTACCCAGCGTGGTCCTCGAGCGGCGCACAGAGCGTTCCGAGGCGCCGCGCGCACACGTCTTGAACCCCCGGTCACTGGAGATCTACCGCGCCTTCGACTTCGACGTGGAGGCGATGATCGCCCATGCCGCCCCGCCGGAGGACGACGGCTACTCCTACTTCGACTGGCGCACGACGGGAAAACGGTTCGGCGGCATTCCGTTCGAGCAGCACGACGACACCCACACTCCGCACCCGCGGATCAACCTGCGCCAACCGCAGCTGGAAAAGCTGCTGCTGAACGAGGCGTGCCGAACGCCGCTGATCGACCTGCGGGTCGGCCACCGCGTCCTGGATCTGGTCACAAACGACCAAACTGCCGTGGCGACCGTGCTCGACCCCGACGGGCACACCTATCGCCTCGAAAGTGACTATGCGCTGGCCTGCGACGGCGCCAACAGCGAAACCCGGGAGAGCCTCGGCATCGGCCTGCACGGCCAAGCCGACGTCCAACCCTGCCTGACCATCCACTTCGAAGCCGACCTGCGCAGCGTCGTCGGTGAGCGACCCGGCATGTTCTATTGGGCGGTCGGCGCCAAACTCCCCGGAATCTTCATCGCGTACGACATCGACCGGACATGGGTGTACCTCAGCTTCATGGCCCCCGAGATCGTGCCCTCCCCGGACGAGGCGCGTGCCATCGTGGTCGACGCTCTGGGCGTCGATCGGTCCGACATCGCCGTGCGTCACGTCATTCCGTGGGTGATGACCGCTCAGGTCGCCGATCGGTACCGGCAGGGGCGGGTTTTCCTAGTCGGCGACGCCGCGCACCGCTTTCCCCCCAGCGGCGGCCTCGGTTTGAACACCGGCATTCAAGACGCCCACAACCTGACCTGGAAGATCAAGGCCGTGCGCAGCGGCGTGGCCAATGCCGCCATCCTCGACACCTACGACACCGAGCGCCGCCGAGTCGCCGAGGCAAACACCGCGCAAAGCCTGGCCAACGCCGATTCAGCGCTGCGCGTGTTCCAGCTCGCCGAGGATTCCCCGCAGCAGGACTGGGACGCCGCCATCGCCGGCATGTATGACGGGCTCAACAGCTTGGCCATGCAAATCGGGTTCAGCTACGCCGAAACCCCCGCCGCGCACGACGGTGCCCAGGGATACGTTCCGCGGGCCGACCCAGGTGATCGGATGCCGCACGCGTGGTGCACCATCGGCGCTCAGCCACGCTCCACGCTGGACCTGCTGGACCCCCAGACGTTCACCCTGCTGACGCGCTGCACGAATTGGTCGCAGACCGATTTTGGCGATGCGCCGATCATGGTGGTCACCATCGACGATGACGACGACATTCCACAGTGGTGGATCGAGCTGACTGGACTCTCGCAGAACGGGGCACTGCTCGTGCGGCCCGACGGGCACATCCTCGCGCGGTGCGACGATCTAGACCCCGTGGCAGTTCAGCATTTCAAAGACCGACTACACCATCTCCTACGAAGCTGAGCGCTACCGCCAGTAAGGACGAAAAACGTGCGATACCACGGTTTCCGACCCCGTCCAACGGGCCTGCCGCTCAAGGCCGGCAGTGTCGACTTCACCGACGCCGACGGCGTCGCGCAGATGCTGCGACTGATCGGGGATGCACCACTGCCGCCGGTCGAGGCGACCGCCGAGCAACCGTTCGTCGGCGTCACCGCCGACGGCACACCGATTCCCGATCTGTTCGTGCTCCGCGACGAGGGATTCAACCCCCAACCGGCCACCACCGCTGCCGTCACATACCTGGACGCGCTGCCCGAAAGTCAACGCAATCAAGCTGTTTCGCCGATCGACAGCCAACACTGGCAGCTGTGGACCAACGCGTTCTTGACCTATCCCGAGCACGGCCTTCGATTGGAGGACCTCGACGCCGGCGCCCGCTCTGCGGCACTTGAGGTGATCAGTGGATCGCTCAGCGCGGTGGGGTACCGCCGGGTGCGCGGTGCGATGCGGCTCAACGCAGAGCTGGGACGTTTCCTCGACGCCTACCTCGACACGCTGACCGAATGGTGCTACTGGTTCACCATCTTCGGGACACCCGCGACGGATACCCCCTGGGGATGGCAACTGGCGGGCCACCACATCGACGTGCACTGCCTGAT
Organism: Mycobacterium sp.; assembly: GCF_035274705.1. Lineage (GTDB taxonomy): Bacteria > Actinomycetota > Actinomycetes > Mycobacteriales > Mycobacteriaceae > Mycobacterium. Next base: position 34,311 of record NZ_DATENY010000043.1, read on the forward strand.
CGTCGGTGGTCAGGTGGTGGTGACTCCCACGTTTCTCGGTGCCGAGTTCCGCAGCGACGAATTGTTCGCCCACAACCGTTCCCGTGCACTGGAATTCATCACAGAACTCAGTAGCTCGCAGAGACAGGACGCCGTGCTCTACGACTCGATGGACTGCTTGCCGGACCACCTCAACGGCGCCGTGGACGGACGCCACCGCGCCGGCGCCGGCCGAGACAACCTCGTCCTGCCCTATGAGGGCTTGCGGGCAGACGCGCTGGACTCCAGCCAACGCCGGCTGCTGCTGACGATGATCGACGCTCACCTCGATCTCGTCCCGGAGACGGCCGGGCCGGCGCGACGCCGGCAGGTCGAGGCGCATCTGGATCAGAGCTGGGTGTCGTGGATCGGCGGCAGCGGCGATGAGGACCCGTTCTATTACAAAGTGCACAGCCCGGTTCTGCTCGTCGAGTACGACAACCATCCAGGAATCTTCCTCGACAACGACAGCCCCGAACCCTTCCACGTGCACACCATCGTGCGAACACCCAACGGCGGCGACTATGGCAAGAATCTGCTGGCACAGCACTACGCGTCCCACCACCACTAGCTGAACGGCGCGCCCCGCCAGGTGGCGGGCTCGACGGCCGCACCTACGGCGGGCACCGTCCACCAACCGACTCGGAGAGGCCATCATGCGATACATCCGACCGTTCGACGACGCCGCCGCGTTCGACACCGGATTCCCCGGCTACCGAGCGCAATTCGTCTCCCACCTAGAGGACGCGATGTTCATTCACAGTGTCATTCAGGAGAACGGGTGTGGGCCCGGACTTCACTACCACACCAGCGACCAGCTCTACTTCCTGCTCAACGGTCGCATGAATCTCCAACTGGGCGAACAGGTTCACACCATCGGACCACGAACGCTGGCGTTCATTCCCGCCGGACTTGCCCACCGCAACTGGAACGACGGCCCTGGAGCCGAGAATCACTTCGAGATGATCATTCCCGCACCGACCCCGGGGGCACCGATCGCCCTGATGGTCGACTCGGTCGACGACGTACCTGCCGAGCACCGCGCCACCCAGCAGGGCTACGTGCGCTCCGTCGACGACGAACACCTCCGAGAAGCCATGCCCGGCTTCCGGCTTCAGCCCCTCGCCGACCCGGGCAGCGGATCCCTGCACGCGGTGGTCAACTACGCCGAACTGGACGCCGGGTCGGCCGGCCCGGGTATGCACATTCACCCCTTCGATCAGTACTACCTGGTCATCGATGGGGAACTGACCGTCGAGGTGGCGCTACAACACCACGTCGTCGGGCCGGACACGCTCGTCGTGCTGCCAGCCGGCGTGCCCCATCGCCAGTACAACAGTGGGTCGGCGACCGAACGGCACATCGTCATCCTGGCACCAGCGCCCGTACCGGACGAGCCCTGGGACAAGGGCGTCGACTTCTGCTTCAACGGTGAAACCCACAACGGGCCCAATGATCTGATCGCCAAGGCACCCGCCCGGGACCCGGCGTCGCGCTGACCGGCGGCCGACAACACCAGTGATTGGGACTCGATGTCGAAGTTGCCCTCGTCGGAGAAGCGCCCAACGTCACTGAGGACTTCGCGGACGTCCCGCTCTAGGACAACCACACTCGCCGTTAGGGGGTGGCGCCCTGCGGACGAGACGAACGGAAGGAATCTCGCGTGACACACGACTACGACGTGCTCTTTCGGCCCGCAATCCCACCCGAGGCGGAGGGGCCCGGTGGCGCGGATTCGCCCCGGGCCGATCCGTTCTGACCAGTGGAAGCACCGACTCGCCGAACGGTCGTAATCTCAGCTGCGACATCGTGTTCGACCGCGACCCGGCCATCATCGTCGCCCTCGAGATTCCCATCCGGCCGCTGGGTATGTTCTGGCGTGCCGGCGAACAACTCCAAGTGCTGTTGTCGGCGCGTAACCTGCAGCCCGCTGAACTGCACGTGTCCGGGAACTTGCCCGATACAGCGTTCAGTACCGGTGTCCCCGACCCGTCGCGCAAGGCGATCCGCGTGCACACCGGCGGGGATCACGACTCGCACCTGCTGGTCGGCTACATCCCGCTCCAGAAGTGAATGTTGCGCCACATTTAGCAATTGTGCACACTAGGCTGTGATCGGGATCATAAGCATCCGGGGGCGGCCCCCTGCCGTGACGGATCGGAGGAGCCGGAGCACTGTGTCCGAAGACCAGGCACGGGCAATCTCGTCCGCGCTGACAAGAACGTGAGCCGCTCGATGCGGGCGGGCGCCCGGCATGCGGCGTTGATCCGATTTAGCGAATCGATGAACAGACCGACCGCTGGCCGGTGTCGTCATCGCGTCGCGGATAGGCGGTTGCGATGAACTCGACGATGACAGCGAACGAGCGCCCTGCGGCAAAGCCGCTGGAGCGGCATGTCCTGGCGCGCACCGACGACGCCGGGCACTGCTGGCGCGAGGCGTCGCGGCTGGTCACTCCGCACATCCTGCGGCCCAAGTCCGGGGAACCCTTCGGGTGGGCCTTTCATGCCGTCGGCATCGGCGACACCATGCTGGCCTACCACGAATTTCGCAGCATCGTCGAGGTCGTGGCCTCCGAGCCCATGGACGCCTTCTACGGCATGGTGCTGCTGCGCGGCACGATGGAGGTGTCCACCGAACACGGCACCACCCACTTGCTCGAGCGCGGATCGGCGTGCGTGGTGTCGCCGACGAGCAAGTTCGTCGCCAGATTCACGCCGGGCACACGTCAAATGCTGGTCAAGATTCCGGTGTCGGTCATCGAGCAGGCCTTCGGCCGCCTGACCGGCGAGGGCGGCGGCAGCCGCATCGTCTTCAATCTCTCCGCGCCGGCCGACGCCACGTGGCCTTCCGCGCTGAAACTGGCCGTGCAAACCGTCGACGGCATCGATTCGGGTCTTCCGCTGCCACCTCAGATGGGCGGCGAACTGGAACGGTTGTTCATTTCATCGCTGTTGCTGGCCCAACCGCACTCGGCCAGCGAGATGTTGGTGCGTCCGGCGCCGGGCCGGGCCGCTAGGGCTGCCGCCGTGGTGGCCAAGGCCGTACAGGCCGCACCCGAGCAGGATTACGACTTTGCGGACATGGCCCGACTGCACGGGGTCAGCCTGCGCACCCTGCAAGACGGGTTTCGGAATCGCCACGGACGCTCGCCCTCGGCGTATCTGCGCGACGCACGGCTGGACATGGCTCACCGGCTCTTGGCCGGTGACCGTGGGATCACCGTCACCGACGCCGCACTGTCCAGTGGGTTCACACATCTGGGACGCTTCGCCCGCGACTACCGGCTGCGCTATGGGTTCAGTCCCTCGGTAACCAGGGAGGGTGCCCGCGCCGAGGCCTCCCGCGCCTCCCGCAACTAGCCGGATTCGCGCGGCGCCTTTGGGTGCGCCGCCTGGATATCGCCGCGCCCAGCGGATAGCGGCCGGTCCGGCCGACCGTCGACGATGGACACCACCGCCAGTATCGAGGAGAGCGTGATGTCAACCCGTCAAACGGATTCGGTGACCGATCGTCGTGGCAGCCGATGAAACTGCTGGCGTACCGGCTGGGCGATCGGATCTCGTTCGGCGTCGTGTCGGGCGACGGCCTCATCGACGGGCCGACGCTGCTCGACGGCCGCGCCGACTCGATCCGCACTCTGTTGCACCACGACCTTACCGAGGAGTTGCGCCAGCGCAGCGCCGGCGTGGTGCCGCAAGTGTCCCTCGACGACATCGAGTACCTACCGCCGATCCTCGATCCGGCGAAGATCCTCTGCGTGGGAGTCAACTACGCCGATCACCGCTCGGAGACCGGTCAGGCCGATGCCCCGCAGCATCCGACCATCTTCAGCCGGTTCTCCGACTCCCACGTCGGCCACGGGCAGCCGGTGGTGGCTCCGCCCAACACCGAGCAACTGGACTACGAGGGTGAGGTGGCGATCGTCATCGGGCGGCCCACGACCCGGGTGGAATCCGACGCCGACGCGCGCACCGCGATCGCCGGCCTTTCCTGCTACAACGATCTCAGCGCACGGGACTGGCAACTGCACAACAGCCAGTGGCTGCCAGGCAAGAACTTTCGCGGCGTGGGAGCGTTCGGCCCGCTTCTGGTGACCACCGATGAGTTCGCGGACTTCCGCGCGATCCGCCTGAGCACACGCGTCGACGGCGAGATTCGCCAAGACGCCACGCTGGCGGACTTGATCTTCGACTTCACCGACATCTTGCGCTACGTCACCGGTTTCACCGACCTGGCCCCAGGCGACGTCATCGTCACCGGCACTCCCGGTGGTGTTGGCTTCGTCGCCGATCCGCCGCTGTTCCTCACCCCCGGCAGCGTCACCGAGGTCGAGGTCTCGGGCGCGGGGCTACTGCGCAACGAGATCGTCGCGGCGCCCGAGGGTCCGCGGTGACTGAGCAGCCGTGGTTGCGCTCCTATCCCGACGATCTAGCGCCGGCCATCGATCCTGACTTCCAGACCATGCTCGCGGCGTTCGAGGCGACTCTTGCGCGTCGCGGTAACGACATCGCGATCTCCTATTTCGACGGCAGCCTGTCGTTCGCAGAACTCGACGCCCGGTCCTGCGCCGTGGCTGTCGCGCTGCTCGAGTGCGGCTTCGGACCGGGTGACCGGTTGGCCCTCTACACACAGAACAATCCGGCGTTCGTCGTCGGATTGTTGGCGGCGTGGAAGGCCGGCGGTGTGGCAGTGTTGATCAACCCGATGAACAGGACGCGCGAATTGCGTTACCTGCTCGAGGATTCCGGCGCGGTTGCCCTCATCTGCCTCGACGACCTCTACGACTCGGTGGCACGCGAGGTCATCAACGGTGGCCAGACCGCGGTGCGTGATGTTCTGCTCACCTCCGCACGTGACGACCAGACGCGCGACGACGCGCGAATATTCTCTGGTGGATCGGCGCCGGCGAGGGTGGGGACGCGTTGGCTGAACGCGGTGATCGCCGAGCACCGGGGCGCCGTCGCGCCGCCCGTACAGGCAGATCCCGCAGCCGCGGCGGTGCTCACCTACACTTCGGGCACCACCGGAGTTCCCAAGGGCGCCATCAACACTCAGGCCGGTCTTGCGTTCAACAGCCAGACCTACCGGGACTGGATGAAACTCGACGAACAGGATGTCGTCCTCGGAATCGCCCCCCTGTTCCACATCACCGGGCTCGTCGGCCACGTATGCCTGTCGCTGCTACTGGGAGCGCGACTGGTGTTGCTGCACCGCTTCGATGGCGGCGTTGTCCTCGACGCGATACGTGAACACCGACCCACCTTCACCGTCGGCGCGATCACCGCATTCAACAACATCGCCGGCCAGCCCGGCGCGACCACGGAGGACTTCGCCTCGCTGCGCACCGTGTATTCCGGTGGCGCGCCGATCTCGCCGCAGGTACGCGACGACATCCGCGCCCGCACCGGTATGGAGGTGCACAACATCTACGGCATGACCGAAACCACTTCGCCGACACACGCCGTCCCACTCGGAGTGTCGGCTCCGGTCGATACGGCGACGGGGGCGCTGTCCATCGGTGTGCCGGTGTTCAACACCCAGGCCCGCATCGTCGACGACGACGGTGCCGACCTACCTCACGGACAGATAGGGGAGCTGCTCGTCTGCGGCCCGCAGGTCACCCCCGGCTACTGGAACAAGCCCGAGCAGACCGCCGAGAAGATCATCGGTGGTGAACTGCACACCGGCGACGTCGGACTGATGGACGACGACGGCTGGTTCTACCTCGTCGACCGCAAGTCGGACATGATCATCGCGTCGGGCTACAAGGTATGGCCCCGTGAGGTCGAAGACGTCCTGATGGATCACCCTGCGGTCCGGGAGGCCGCGGTGGTCGGTGTGACCGACGCCTACCGCGGCGAGACGGTCAAGGCAGTAGTGTCGCTGCACGCCGGAATGGCCGCGACCCCCGACGAACTCATCGCGTTCTGCAAGGGCCAACTGGCCGCATACAAGTACCCCCGAGTGATCGACGTCGTCGAAGAGCTTCCCCGCAACGCCGCCGGCAAGATCCTGCGACGCGAATTGCGCTGAACCGCGTCTCGTCGCTCGACCGATGGCGGCGCCGGCGTCCGCGTCGCCGTTCATGGTGATCTCCAGAGATCAGGCTGCTTGCGGTCATGCCGACCTGCGCTTGCTGCGTTGCTGCCGCAGGCCTACGCGGTAGCCGCGAACCGACTGCGGGAAGCGGATAAGGCCGCGCATCGCGGATAGCGGCGTGGTCGGTGGACTCGCAGAGTGATGGGCATCACGAAACAGGGAGGGCTCTGATGCAACTCGCGGCCGCCACAAGTCGCGGGCCCGCCAGCGGCGGCTCTCGCGTGCCGAGCTGGCGATGGAGCGCCGCCTGCGCGGGCGTTCATAGCGTGACCGCGCATCGCGCACGTCGCGAGTCATGCAATGAGCGCGACTACCCAACGCTGGTTGCCGGTGAATTGATCGCAAGTCGCGGCTTGAGACGTGAAAATCGGTACGGGACAGTGCTATTGGGTCGCGTGCGAGCCAATCCAGTTGAAACGACGGCCTCGTGACCGCGGACGCTGGGCGTGTGTCGACGGCTCAGCCGGGCGTGCAGCGCTGGTCCGAGGCGGCGGCCGCCAAACCGCTGCGCAGTGTGGGCGGCTTCTTCGCGCAGTCACTGGACACCGTGATTGCGATATTCAAGCCACCGTTTGCGTGGCGAGAATTTCTCGAGCAGACATGGTTTCTCGCACGCGTGTCCGTGGTGCCGGCCTTGCTGTTGTCGATTCCTTTCGTCGTCATGGCGGTGTTCATCTTCAACGTGCTGCTCATCGAGTTCGGCGCGGCCGATAACTCGGGTACCGGTGCGGCGGTCAGTGCGGTGAACCAGATTGGGCCCTTTGTGACGGTCCTGGTGGTCGCGGGGGCTGGTGCTTCGGCGATCTGCGCCGATCTGGGAGCGCGAACCATCCGTGAGGAGATCGATGCGCTGAAGGTGATGGGCATCGACCCGATACGGGCCTTGCTCGTGCCGCGCGTTCTGGCGGCCACGTTGGTTTCGCTGTTGTTGTTCTCGCTCGTGACGCTGGTTGGGCTCGTCGGCGGATTCTTCTTCTCGGTGTTCCTGCAGCACGTCACCCCGGGCGCCTTCGTCGCCGGCATGACGCTCATCACCGGGTTGAGCGACGTTCTCGTCTCGATGGTCAAGGCCACGCTGTTTGGGCTAACGGCTGGCCTCGTCGCGTGTTACCAGGGAATACACGTTGGTGGTGGTCCAGCGGGAGTCGGCAACGCCGTCAATGAAACGGTCGTTTTCTCCTTCGTGCTGTTGTTCCTGATCAACCTGATCGCCACCGCAATCGGATTCGAGATCACAAAATGAGCACTGAAGTGGTTGTCCGCCAACGATTCCCGCGTGCCACGAGGACGGCGGGCACGTTGGCCACGTTCTGGCGCGGCCTGGGGGACCAGACCCGGTTTTTCGGCCAGACCATTGCGGGTGTAGGCGTTGCGGCGACGCACTATCGGGGTGAGTTGATGCGCCAAGTCGCGTCGATGAGCTTCGGGACCGGCGCTTTGGCGATCATCGGCGGCACGGTGGCGGTGGTGGCCTTCCTCACGATGTCCACCGGAGCCACCGTGGCGGTGGTGGGCTACAACCAGCTCTCCCAAGTCGGGATCACCGCCCTGGTGGGATTTGCGTCGGCCTATCTCAACACGCGCATCGTCACTCCGTGCACCGCGGCGGTGGCACTGGCGGCGACCATCGGTGCCGGCGCCACCGCCCAGTTGGGTGCCATGCGGATCAACGAGGAAGTCGACGCGCTGGAGGTGATGGGCATCCGGTCTGTCGCCTACCTCGCCTCCACCCGGCTTCTCGCCGGCCTGATCGTCGTGATGCCGCTCTACAACATCGCTTTGTTGTTCGCCTACACGGCAAGCCGCTTGGGCACCACCGTCGTCTACGGCCAGGCCACCGGCGTGTACGACCACTACTTCAACACCTTCCTGAACCCCGACGATGTGCTGCGATCGTTCTTGATCTCGATCACGGTGGCCGTGGTCATCATGCTCGTGCACACGTACTACGGCTTCATTGCCCGAGGCGGACCAGCTGGCGTCGGTGAAGCAGTCGGACGCGCCACCCGGACTTCGCTGGTCGTCGGCGTGCTCGTGATTCTGCTCGTCACGCTCGCCCTTTACGGCCAGACCGGCGACTTCAACTTCTCCGGATAGTCACGTGCTCAACGACACTCACCATCACAGAATCCGCTCGGAATGGCTTGCTGCACTGCTGGTCATCGGCGTCATCGCGGCGCTGGCCCTCACCTACGGGACCTTCAATCGCTCGTTTACGCCGACCATCCCGGTAACGCTGACTTCCGATCGCTCAGGGCTGGTCATGGAGCCCTACGCCAAGGTCAAGATGCACGGTGTTCAGGTCGGCCGGGTCGCGACCGTAGCTGGCGGTACCGGCCAAACCACCCTGCAACTCGAACTCGATCCCGATCAGATCCAGTACATCCCGGCCAACGTGGCCGCGCGCATCGATGCCACGTCGGTGTTCGGAGCCAAGTACGTCGAATTGATCACCCCCGAACACCCTGAGAGCCAGAGGATCTCGGCCGGAGCGGTACTGCAGTCGCAAAACGTCGCCGTCGAGGTCAACACCGTCTTCCAGAACCTGGTCGCGCTGATCAAGCAGATCGACCCCGCAAAGCTCAACGCCGTGCTGTCGGCCATCGCCGATGGGGTCAGAGGCCAGGGGCAGCGAATCGGCGAAGCCACGACCAGCGCCAAAGATGTTCTGGTTGCCTTGAATTCACGATCCGACACGCTGCGCGAGGATTGGCGGGCAATCCGGGACTTCAGCGACACCTACGCCGGGGCGGCGCGGAACATCATCGACACGTTGTCGGCCATGACCACCACGAGCACCACCATCACCGACCAATCCCGCCAACTCGAATCCCTGCTCGTCAACGTCGCCGGGATGTCGCACAGCGGAATCACCCTGATCGGACCGAACAAGGACAACCTCGTGGCGTCGGCTACTCAACTCGCGCCCACCACAGCCCTGCTGATGAAGTACAACCCGGAACTGACCTGCGTGCTCGTCGGATCGAAGGTCGCGATCGACACCGGCTATCAAGACATCGCCGGCGGCGCCAACGGCAACTCGCTGGTGATGGACGCCCAGATACTGCTCGGCGACGACCCGTATCGCTACCCGGACAACTTGCCGATCAATGCGGCCAAGGGCGGTCCCGGAGGCAAACCAGGATGCGGATCGCTGCCCGATGTTGCCCAGAACTGGCCCGTGCGCTACCTGGTGGCCAACACCGGCTGGGGCACCGGCCTGGACGTGCGGCCCAACCCCGGCATCGGATTCCCCGGTTGGGCGAATTACTTCCCCGTCACGCGTGCGGTGCCCGAACCGCCGAGCATCCGCTACTCCGGCGGGCCTGCGCCCGGGCCCATTCCGTACCCGGGCGCGCCACCCTACGGAGCGCCGCAGTACGGCCCCGACGGAACACCGCTGTACCCCGGCGTTCCGCCGATACCGGCGCCACCGGCCGTCTCCGCCACACCGCAGCCATAGCTGCCGGGCCAACGATCAACACGAACTCCGAAGGGAACGAGGTGATGCGCCGATGCGCCGAATAGCGTTGTCTGGACTGCTTATTCGCGTGGTGACGTTCGTCGTCGTGTGCGCTGCCGGACTGTTCGGGTTGCTGGCGGTGTTCGCGCAGCTGCGCTTCTCCAACGACGTTTCCTACAATGCCCTGTTCTCCGACGTCAGCGGACTGGAAGCCGGCAACTTCGTCCGGATCGCCGGCGTGGAGGTGGGCAAGGTGCAGCGCGTCAAGGTCAAAGACGACAACACCGTGCTGGTGGCCTTCGGGGTCGACCCCAGCGTCGTCTTGACCAACGGGACGAAGGCTGCGATCCGGTATGACAACCTCATCGGCGGACGCTACCTCGCGCTTGAAGAGGGAGCGGGAGGAGTCGCCAAAATGACTGCTGGACAAACGATTCCGGCCGATCGGACCGCTCCTGCACTCGACCTCGACGCGTTGATCGGCGGTTTCCGGCCACTGTTTCGGGCACTGGATCCCGAGCAGGTCAACGCCTTGTCGGGACAGCTGATCGCAGCCTTCCAGGGCCAAGGTCCCACCATCGGTTCGGTGCTCACCCAGCTCGCCGCATTCACCAGCACATTGGCCGATCGCGACGAACTGATCGGTCAGGTGGTCCTCAATTTGGACGCGGTGCTCGGGTCGCTCGGCGAGCGCAGCGAAAAATTCGGCACTGCGGTCGACTCGCTGTCGCAACTGGTTCAGGCACTCAGCCAGCGCAAGGAGGACGTCACCAACGGGCTGGGCTACGCCAGCGAAGCGTCGGGTACGATCGCCGACCTGCTCGCCGATGTGCGCCCACCGCTACAGAAAGTCGTCCACGAGACCGATCGGACCGCGGCGACGGTCCTGGCCGACCACGACTACTTCGACAACCTCCTGGCCACCCTGCCCGACGCGTACCGCATCCTGGGCCGTCAAGGCCTCGCCGGTGACTTCTTCAACTTCTACCTGTGCGACCTCGTGCTCAAAGTCAACGGCAAGGGAGGCCAGCCGGTGTACGTCAAGATCGCCGGGCAGAGCTCGGGCAGGTGTACGCCGCGATGAAACCCTTCAGCGAGCGCAACCCCTTCCTCATCGGCGCGATCGGCGTGATCGCACTAGCCGCGATCACGTTCGCTGCTTTCAACTTTCAGAAACTGCCGTTCCTCTCGTCGACGACCACCTATTCGGCGTTCTTCGATGACGCCGGTGGCCTGACCGCCGGTGCGCCGGTGCAAGTCCTGGGCTCCAAGACCGGAGTGGTGCAGGACATCTCGTTGCAACCCCAGGGTGTCCTGGTGAAATTCACCGTTGCCGACGACATCCGATTGGGAGACCAGACCGAGGCGGCGATCAAGACGATGACGCTGCTGGGCAACAAAACCCTGGTCGTAACCCCCCGCGGTGGCGGCCACCTGTCGGTCACAATCCCCCTGCAACGGACCACCTCGCCCTACCAACTGCCCGACGCCATCGGTGATTTGAGTACCACCATCAGCGGCCTCAACACCGACCAGTTGTCGAACTCCTTGAGGGTGCTCAGCGACACGCTCAAAGACACACCGCCGCAACTGAAAATCGCCGTCGACGGCGTGGCACGGTTCTCCGACACCCTCAACAAGCGTGACGAGCAGCTGCGTAACCTGCTCGCCAATGCGAAGAAGGCCACCACCGTGCTGGCCGAACGAACCGATCAGATCGTTGGGCTTATCCGTGACAGCAACGCGCTGTTGGCCCAATTGCGCAGCGAAAGCACCGAACTGGACCAACTGTCGACCAACGTCTCGGCGTTCGCGCAGCAACTGCGCGGATTCATCTCGGAGCAACGCGGCACGCTCAAACCGGCGGTCGACAAACTCAACGGCGTGCTTGCGACCATCGACAATCGCAAAGGGCAGATCGAGCAGTCCCTGAAACTGCTGAGCAGCTACGCTCTCTCGCTCGGCGAGGCCTTAGCGTCGGGCCCGTTCTTCAAGGCCTACGTCGCCAATCTGCTGCCCGGACAGTGGATTCAACCATTCGTCGATGCCGCCTTCTCCGACCTTGGGCTCGACCCCAACGTGCTGCTGCCCTCCCAACGCACCGACCCTGCGGCGGGTCAACCCGGCACACCCGCGCTGCCCGTGCCGTACCCGAGGACAGGCCAAGGCGGCGAACCCCACTTGACCCTGCCCGACGCCATCACCGGCAATCCGGGCGATCAGGGTTGCGGCCCGCCCGGGCTGCCGTTGCCAGGCCCGACCGGCTGCTACCCGTACCGTGAGCCGCTGCCCGCGCCG
>NZ_DATENY010000044.1:0-18537 GCF_035274705.1 Mycobacterium sp.
GATCGAGTTCGCCGAGAAGCTCGAGGAGACGGTGATCGGCACGGTCGAGGGTGGCCAGATGACGAAGGACTTGGCGCTTCTGATCTCACCGGACCAGCCGTGGCAGACCAGCGAGGAGTTCCTCGGCTCGATCGCCGACAACCTCGAGAAGGCGTTGGCGAACTAGCCGATCGCCTTCTTCGGCGGCGGCGTCGCGTAGCGATCGACGAAGCCGACGATCACGTCGGCGACCCGCCTCGGCGCCTCGAACATCGGGATGTGCCCGACGTCGTCGAGGTGCGTGATCTCAGCGGTGTCGGGCAGATGCGCGGTGAAGTGCCGGGTGAACCGAGGATGCGGCAGAACGTGGTCCTTCTCGCAGATGACGAGGTGGGTCGGGGCACTGCCCTCGGCGAGTTCCAGCAGACCCGGCAGCAACAGTGACTTGAGCAACAGCTGGTAGTAGGCCGGGCAGTGAGTGACGTCGTCGATGATGTCGAGCCAGTCCTCATCGCTCAGGCGGTCGGCGCTCGCGCTGATCGGCACGTAGGCGAGCTGACGCACATACGGCAGTTTCAGGGCACGCGGACCGAGCGCCTTGGCGGTGAGCCAAACGGGCAAGCCGGCAAGGAACTTGAACACGATCTCGAACTTGGCGGGCGTGAAGTGACCCCACCCGCCGGCGGGTGCGATACCGGTCAGCGTGCGGGCCCGCCCGCGTCTTTCCAGTTCGAAGGCGACCCAGCCGCCGAGCGAGTTGCCGACGATGTGCGCGGTGCCCCAGCCCAGCGCGTCCAGGCGGCGTTCGACATCGTCGGCCAGCGACCCGGAATCCAGGAAGAACGGTCCTTTGGTGCCGCCGTTGTGGCCGGGCATGGTCGGGGCGAAGACCTCGTAGCGGCCGGTCTCAGCAATCAGCGGCGCGACGGTTTTCCACACGTTCTGCGACATCATGAACGGGTGCAGCAAAAGGATCGGCTCGCCGGAACCCAGGTGTATGGGCGCTCGCTCGGTCATGGTGCCCGACCCTAAAGGTGATACCGCGGGTACCGCAAGCCCGTCGGCTAGTGTCTGCCGTCGTGATCGTCAGCACCATCAACGTCAACGGCATTCGCGCGGCGATCAAGCAGCGCTCTGAACACAACGTCGGGTTGTTGCCGTGGCTGGCCGAAACGCGCGCGGATGTGGTGTGTCTTCAGGAGGTCCGCGCCGACGACGACCAACTGGCCGCGGCGCTGGCGCCGGCATTGTCCGACGGCTGGCATCTGGCGTCGGCGGGTGGAGATCTCAAGGGGCGCAACGGAGTTGCCGTCCTCAGCCGCCACCGGATCATCGCGACGCGGGATCTGGGTGTCGACGAATTCGCGCTGCACGGCCGGTACTTGGAGGTGGACATTTCGGGGCTGACCGTGGCGAGCGTCTACGTCCAAACCGGTGAAGCCGGAACCGATCGTCAGCTCGAGAAGGAGCGCTTCATGGTCGCGCTCGCGCATCGGATGTCGACGCTGACCGATCGCGATGCCGTCGTGTGCGGCGACTGGAACATCGCGCACACCGAGAACGACATCAAGAACTGGAAGGGCAACGTCAAGAAGTTGGGCTTCCTGCCGAGCGAGCGACAATGGCTCACCGAGCTGTTGGCTGCCGGTTGGGTCGATGTGGTCCGGGTCTTGCATCCCGATGTCGCGGGCCCGTACTCGTGGTGGTCGTGGCGTGGCAGGGCGTTCGACAACGACGCCGGCTGGCGCATCGACTATCAACTGGCGACACGGGGACTGGCGGCGCGGGCGGCGGCCGCACGGGTCGAACGCGCGGCGGCGTACGCGCTGCGGTGGTCGGATCACTCGCCGGTGACCGTCGAATACTCGTAAGTCCACACTTGCCGGGGCGTTACCGCGCCAATATCAGCTCGCATCCGTGTGAAAAGATCGATAAATCATGAGCACTTCCACCAGGCACGTCGTCTTCTCCGGCGTGCAGCCCACGTCTGACTCCCTTCATCTCGGCAACGCGTTGGGGGCCATCAGCCAGTGGGTGGGGATGCAGGACGAGTTCGACGCGTTCTTCTGCGTCGTCGACCTGCACGCTATCACGATCCCGCAGGACCCCGGGCAGTTGCGGCAGCGCACGCTGGTCACCGCCGCGCAGTATCTGGCGCTGGGCATCGACCCGTCGCGGTCCACCATCTTCGTGCAGAGCCATGTGCCCGCGCACACCGAATTGGCCTGGGTGCTGGGCTGTTTCACCGGATTCGGCCAGGCGTCGCGGATGACGCAGTTCAAGGACAAGTCGCAGAAGGAAGGCACCGAAGCGACCACCGTCGGGCTGTTCACCTATCCGGTGCTGATGGCCGCCGACGTGTTGCTCTACGACACCGATGTGGTGCCGGTCGGTGAGGACCAGCGTCAGCACCTGGAGCTGGCCCGCGACGTCGCTCAGCGGTTCAACTCGCGCTTCCCGGAGACGTTCGTCGTGCCCGACGTGCTGATCCAGAAGGCCACCGCCAAGATCTACGACCTGCAGGATCCGACGTCGAAGATGAGCAAGTCCGCAGCCACCGAGGCGGGGCTGATCAGTCTGCTCGACGACCCGAAGCTGTCGGCCAAGAAGATCCGCTCGGCCGTGACCGACAGCGAGCGCGAGGTGCGATTCGACATTGAGGCCAAGCCGGGGGTGTCCAATCTGCTGACCATTCAGTCGGCGGTCACCGGCACCGACATCGACAAGCTCGTCGAGGGCTATGCCGGCCGTGGCTACGGCGATCTGAAGGCCGACACCGCCGAGGCTGTCGTCGAATTCGTCACCCCGATCAAGGCCCGGGTCGACGAACTGCTCGCCGATCCGGCCGAGCTCGAATCGGTGCTCGCTGCGGGCGCAGAGCGTGCCAAGGACGTGTCTGCGAAGACGCTCACGCGGGTATATGACCGGTTAGGGTTCTTGCAGCCACGCGGATAACGCCCTCGGGAGGGGCTGGTTATGACACCTCCGGCCGGGCCGGAAAATACGGCCAAGCCGGCCAAACCGGGCATCCTGGACCGCCTTCGCGCGCGGTACGGCTGGTTCGACCACGTGATGCTGGCGCAGACGCGGTATCAGGACAGCAAGGGTGACTTCTACGCCGCGGGTGTCACCTACTTCACCGTCTTCGCGTTGTTCCCGTTGCTGATGGTGGCATTCGCGATAGGCGGGTTCGTCCTCGCCAGCCAGCCAGATCTGCTGGCCGAGATCGAGAACAAGATCAAGTCGACGGTGTCTGGCGACTTCGCTCAGCAGCTCGTGAACCTGATGGAGTCGGCGATCGAGTCGCGCACTTCCGTCGGCATCATCGGCCTGGCGACCGCGGCCTGGGCGGGGCTGGGCTGGATGGCGAACCTGCGTGAGGCGCTGACTCAGATGTGGGGCCTGATGCGGCATGAGCCGCCCGGTTTCCTTCGCACCAAGCTGTCTGATCTGGTGGCGATCGTGGGCTTCTTCATGGCGATCGTCGTCACCATCGCGCTGACTGCGCTCGGCAGTTCGGACTTGATGAGGCATGTACTGGAATGGCTTGGGCTGCAGGATGTCCCGGGAGTGGGCGTGCTGTTGCGCGTGGCATCGCTATTGGTGTCGGTGTTGGTGTCCTGGATGTTGTTCACATGGGTGATCGCGCGGCTGCCACGGGAATCGGTGAGCTTCCGCAGCGCGATGAGGGCAGGGCTGTTGGCCGCGGTCGGCTTCGAGATCTTCAAGCAGGTGGGGTCGATCTATCTGCGGTCGGTGCTCCACGGCCCTGCCGGTGCGACGTTCGGGCCCGTGCTTGGCTTGATGGTGTTCGCGTACATCACCGCTCGGCTGATCCTGTTCGCAACGGCTTGGGCGGCGACATCAGCCGAAAACCTGGTGGAGGAGCCGGTCCAGGCGCCCGCACCCGCCCAGATCACGATGCGGGTCCAGGAGCGCGAGGGCATCGGTGCGCGGGGCGCACTGGCGGCTGCTGCGGTGGGAGCCCTTGGTGCCTTGGGCTTTTCGCGGCTACGCAGACACTAGTTCTGTGGGCGTCGGTTCAGTGACCGTGCGCCCATGATCAATCCGAAGACGATCACCGACCCGACGACGCCGACGCCGACGCGCACCGGCATCGCATCGATGTCCGGCAGTGACGCCGATGCAGCACTCGCGGCGGTGCTGTTGGCGGCCTCGGACTTCGGCGCGACAAGCGACGGATCGGGTTCGATCAGCGCGCCCACCTTCGTGCCGGGCGCCGTCGCGAACCCGTAGTCGAGCAGGTGCGCGGCCTGTTCCCACGGTGCGATCGGCTGACGCGTGCCGTGCATCAGCACCGCGACCAGTCGGCGGCCGTCGTGATTGGCGGCGCCGACGAAGGTTTGGCCCGCGTCGTCGGTGTAGCCCGTCTTACCTCCGAGCGCGCCGGGGTAGTTGTACAGCAACTGATTGTCGTTCTCCACCGGATAGCCGGCGTCGCCGCGTCCGGGAAAGTCGAAGCTGCGGGTGCCGACGATGTCGCCGAAAATTGGGTTCTGCCAGGCGTATCGGTAGAACAGCCCGATGTCGTAAGCCGACGTGCTCATGCCGGGACCGTCGAGGCCTGACGGGGTGGCCGCCCTGGTGTCGCGGCCGCCGAGCTTGCCGGCGAGGTCGTTGATCTTGTGCAGCGCGGTATCCATCCCGCCGAGCTGCATCGCCAGCGCATGCGCGGCGTCGTTGCCGGAGTGCATCAGCAACCCGTGCAGCAGGTCGTTGATCGAATAGAAGCCGTTTTCGCCTACGCCGACCTTGGTGCCTTCGGCATTCGCATCGTCTTGAGTGCCCGCGACGACCTTGTGGATCGGCAGTTCCTTGATGGCCTGCATTGCGATCAGCACCTTGATGATGCTGGCCGGGCGGTGCCGGCCGTGCGGGTCCTTCGCGGCGATGATGTCGCCGCTGTCGAGGTCGGCCACCAGCCACGCGTCGGCGGACACATCGTCTGGCAGCGGCGGAGTGCCGGCGGCGGTGATCACGCCGCAGCCCGAGAGCGCGTCACCGCCGAGCGGCTTCGCCGGTACCGCCAGCGGGGCCGGTGGATCGCCCGCCTCCGGCACCTCGGACGAGTCGACCGCAGGCGGCGTCGTCTCGCGGTACGGACAGGTGGCCACTTCCGGTGCAGCGTTCGGTTCGGCGCTTGCCAATGCCGGGCTGGCCATTAGGAAAAAAGCCGCTGCCAGGACCGCAGCGCGCAGGGACAGGGTCCGAAGGTTCGCCATCGTGACCGAAGATAGGCGATCAGCGGCTGGATCCACGTGAGCCACGCTGTGGCCTATGTGGTTGGAGTTACAACTGTGATCCTGCGTCGGGTCAGCGCTCCAGGCCCGCCAGGTCGGTATAGGCGACAGCCGGAAAGCCGATTGTTCCCATCCACAGCTTGCCGTCGGCTTCGACCAGCCCGGTCACCTGACCGAACGACGGGTGCTCGGTGTGCAGACCGGCGACGGCGTCGCCACTGTCGGGATCGAACGCGACGGCCCAGACCTCGGGCTTGATCTGGGGCTGTAGCCGGTCGGCGAGCTTCCACAGCAGCTTGCGCAACGCGGGCGCGCGTGGCGCGAGCCAGTCGGCGGCGGCATTGACCGGCGACACGAGGGCCACCCAGATGCGGCCGTCGGCGCCGGTGGAGATGTTGTCGGGATGTCCGGGCAGGTTGACCGCCAGCGGCGTGACGGTTCCGGCCTGTGGACCAGTGAGCCAGTACTTGGACAGCCGTCGGCTCAGCGTCTCGGCGAACACCAGCGCCGACCCGTCTGCCGTCGGCGTGACGCCGTTGGCGAAGTAGAGCCCAGGCACGACGGTGATGACGGTGCCGTCGGGGTCGCGGCGGAACAGGCTGCCACGCGGCCGGGCCTCCAGAACTGCTCCTTTGAAGTATGCGTAGGTGAATGCGCTGGTCGACTCGGTGAAATAGATTGTGCCATCCGGTGTTTCGGTCACATTCGAGCAGAACTGAAGGGGCCGCCCGTCGACGTCCTCGACCAGCGTCTCAAACGTGCCGCTGCTGGTGTCCATCGCGAGTAGGCCGCCGGGGCTCGTACACACGAGCAGCCGTCCGTCGCGCGCGACGGCCAGGCCCAGCGGACGGCCACTGGTGCGGCCCACCACATTCGGCTGGCCACCGTCAGGCGAGATCCGCACGATGCGGCCGTCGATCAGGCCCGTCCAGATCTGGCTGTCGGAGTCGACGACGACGTCTTCGGGCGCGTCACCCGGCATCGGGACAACGGTGAGGTCAACCGGACCGAAATCGGGAAGCGGGTCGACGGGCGGCGGCTGCCAGCGGACAGGATCGACGGGTGGCTTCGTCGTCGAGGTCACGCGCTCAGACGCTACGCCGATGGCTCAGTGCCAGGCGTCACCACGGGTCTGCAAGTGATCCCATGCTCGGGTCAGCACGCTGCGCAGAATCTGCTCGATTTCGTCGAACTCGGCCTGGCCACTGATGAGCGGTGGCGCGAGCTGCACAACCGAGTCTCCGCGGTCGTCGGCGCGGCAGTACAGGCCCGCCTCGAAAAGCTCCGTCGACAGGAAGCTGCGCAGCAGCCATTCGCTCAGCTCGTCGTCGAGAACCTGCTTGGTCGCCTTGTCCTTGACCAGCTCGATGCCGTAGAAGTACCCCTCACCGCGCACATCGCCGACGATCGGCAGATCGAGCAGCTTTTCCAGAGTGGCGCGGAATGCCGGCGCATTCTGCTTGACCCGGTCGTTGAGGCCCTCGCGCTCGAAGATGTCGAGGTTGGCCAGCGCTACCGCGGCCGAAACGGGATGCCCGCCAAAGGTATAGCCGTGCGTGAACGTCGTCTTGCCGTCGTTGAACGGTTCGAACAACCGGTCCGAGGCGATCATCGCCCCGATCGGCGAGTAGCCCGACGTCATTCCCTTCGCGCACGTGATGATGTCTGGCACATAGCCGAAGTCGTCGCAGGCGAACATCGAGCCGATGCGGCCGAACGCGCAAATCACCTCGTCGGACACCAGCAGGACGTCGTACTCGTCGCAGATCTCCCGGACCCGCTCGAAGTATCCGGGAGGCGGAGGGAAGCAGCCGCCGGCGTTCTGCACCGGCTCCAAGAACACCGCAGCGACGGAGTCAGGTCCTTCCATCTCGATTGCCTCGGCGATCCGGTTGGCCGCCCACTGGCCGAACTCCTTCTCATTTTTGTCGTACGGCGCCGGTGCCCGGTAGAAGTTGGTGTTGGGCACCCGGAAACCGCCAGGCGTGATCGGTTCGAACGGCGCCTTGAACGTCGGTAGCCCGGTGATCGCCAGCGCGCCGTGCGGCGTGCCGTGGTAGGCGATCGAGCGCGAAATGGCTTTGTATTTCCCGGGTTTTCCGGTCACTTTGAAATACTGCTTGGCCAGCTTCCACGCGGACTCGACGGCCTCGCCGCCGCCGGTGGTGAAGAACACCCGGTTGAGGTCCCCCGGCGCGTAGTTGGCGAGTCGCTCAGCGAGCTCGATCGCGGTCGGGGTGGCATAGGACCACAGCGGGAAGAACGACAGCTTCTCGGCCTGCTTCGCCGCGGCCTCGGCGAGCTCCGCTCGGCCGTGTCCAGCCTGCACGACGAAAAGGCCCGACAGCCCATCGAGGTAGCTCTTACCTCGGTCGTCGAAAATCCGCACACCTTCGCCGCGGGTGATGATCGGTGGCGTGATACCGGCGCCGTGGCGGGCGAAATGCCCCCATAGAAAGCGGTTGGCCTTTGCGCCGAGTTCGGATGAAATCTCTTGAGTGATATCGGTAGTCGTCATCTTGTACCCCAATTGTATTGCTGCTTAACGAGTTTCAGGTAAACAAGGGTTTCGGTGGATATCACTCCTGGCAATGCGCGGATTTGGGTGTTGAGTAGGTCAAGTAGGTCGTCGTCGTCTTCGCAGACCACTTCGACGATGGCGTCGAACGACCCTGCGGTGAGCACCACGTAGTCGACGGCTTCGATGGCCGCGAGCTTTTCGGCGACCCTGGTCGTATCGCCGGTACACCGGATGCCGATCATGGCTTGGCGGGCGAAGCCCAGTTGCATCGGGTCGGTGACCGCCACGATCTGCATGACACCGGCGTCGACCATACGCTGGACGCGTTGACGCACGGCCGCCTCGGACAGCCCGACCGCCTTGCCGATGCCCGCATACGACCGACGGCCGTCCTGCTGGAGTTTCTCGATGATCTGCTTCGACAACTCGTCGAGCTGGAACGCCGCGCCCGGCCGCGAGGTGTTTACGCGGAGCGAGATGGGCGCCATGCCGTGCGAAGCACCCGTATTAGCCATGCATGTGATTGTGCACGGAATCCGTCGTAGCAGGCAACCATAGCGATGAAATCACGCGTTTGGAGGGCCTCGCGCTGCGGGAATGCGTAGCCGGGCCTGTCTGGGTCGGCTAGCGTTGGGCCATGACTGTGACCGTGTCTACCAGCGCGGCAGGCAGCTGGATCGACGGGACCCCGGTGGTGACCGGCGGCAGCCCGCATCGGGTCATCAACCCTGCGACCGGCAAGGCCGTCGCCGACTATGCATTGGCCGCACCCGCCGATGTCGACCGGGCGGTGGCTTCCGCGCGCAAGGCGCTACCCGGGTGGGCGACGGCCACACCTGCGGAGCGCTCGGCGGTACTTGCCAAGCTCGCGGACCTAGCCGGAGAGCGCGCCGACGACCTGGTGGCCGAGGAGGTCAGCCAGACGGGTAAGCCGATCCGATTGGCCGCTGAATTCGATGTCCCCGGCAGCGTCGACAACATCGACTTCTTCGCCGGCGCGGCGCGCCACCTCGAAGGCAAGGCCACTGCTGAGTACTCCGGCGATCACACGTCGAGCATCCGGCGCGAGGCCATCGGCGTCGTCGGCACCATCACGCCGTGGAACTACCCGCTGCAGATGGCGGTGTGGAAAGTGTTGCCCGCCTTGGCCGCCGGATGCACGGTGGTGATCAAACCGTGCGAGCTGACCCCGCTGACGACGCTGACGCTGGCGCGGCTGGCCAGCGAGGCCGGGCTGCCCGACGGTGTCTTCAATGTCGTGACGGGGTTGGGCGCCGACGTCGGCACCGCACTCGCCGGCCATCGCGACGTCGACCTGGTGACATTCACCGGGTCGACGGCTGTCGGTCGCAGGGTGATGGCCGCCGCCGCGGTGCACGGGCATCGGGTGCAGTTGGAGCTGGGCGGCAAGGCGCCGTTCGTGGTGTTCGACGACGCCGACCTGGACGCCGCCATTCAGGGTGCGGCCGCCGGCGCGCTGATCAACACGGGTCAGGACTGCACGGCCGCGACGCGCGCGATCGTGGCGCGAGAGCTCTACGACGACTTCGTCGCCGGCGTGGGTGAGCTGTTTGGGAAGGTGGTGGTGGGCCTGCCGGACGACCCCGATACCGATCTGGGCCCTCTGATTACCATGGCGCACCGCGAGAAAGTGGCTGGCATGGTCGCGCGTGCGCCGGGGGAGGGCGGGCGGATCGTCACCGGCGGCAAGACCCCCGATCTGCCCGGGTCCTTCTACCGGCCGACGGTGATCGCCGACGTCGACGAGCAGTCGGAGGTCTACCGCGACGAGATCTTCGGCCCGGTGCTGACCGTGCGCTCATTCGTCGACGACGACGATGCCCTACGGCAGGCCAACGACACCGAGTACGGACTGGCCGCGTCGGCATGGACACGCGACGTGTACCGGGCGCAGCGGGCGTCGCGCGAGATCAAGGCCGGCTGCGTGTGGATCAACGACCACATCCCGATCATCAGCGAGATGCCGCACGGCGGCGTCGGCGCATCCGGCTTCGGCAAGGATATGAGCGACTACTCGCTCGAGGAGTACCTGACGATCAAGCATGTGATGAGCGACATCACTGCGGTCGCTGAAAAAGACTGGCACCGAACGGTATTCGCCAAGCGCTAGTGGGCGTCGCTCGTGCCGTTGGCGCCGGCTCCGATAAAGCGACTACTTTCTGTCGCAACAAACGTCAGTTCTTGGTGAACTCCTCACCCGTCTGCGGATTGACCGCCGTCTCGCCGGGCGGCAGGTTGGCCAGGTCGGGGGAGATGACTGTCGGCATGTCACCGGAGTCTGGCAGTCCGAATCGCGCGGCCCCGGCGGTGGCCGGTTCGAGCAGGAGATCGTGGCTGCGGCGCGGCAGCGTGATGCCCTTGAAGAACCCTGGCGACATCACCCGCCAGATCACCATCAAGATGAGGCCGAGCACCAGTGCGCCGATGCCCACCACCGCGACAGCGCCGAAGCCGAAGATCGTGACGTTGTTGCCGTCGCCATCCGTTAGCCAGTCGGGCTTCGCGTACTGCAGCAGGCCGTAGACGAACACGACCAGCAGCACTACCCCACCGAGCAGGGGGACGACACCGCGCATCACGAAATCGCGCACATTGCCGGTGAGCGTCTTGCGGTAAAACCACACGCAGGCAAAACCGGTCAGGCCGTAGTAGAACGCGATCATCAAACCGACCGAGCCGATCAGTGCGGTCAGAAGGTTCGTGCTGATCATGGTGAAGAGCACGTAGAACACCGCGGAGACGACGCCCATCATGACCGTCGACGTCGTCGGGGTCAGATACCGCCGGTGAATCTTGGCGAAGGAATCCGGCAGCGCCTTGTACACGCCCATCGACAGCGTCGTACGTGCCGTCGGCAGAATCGTGGTCTGTGTCGACGCCGAGGCCGACGTCAGGATCGACGCGGACAGAAGCAGCAGTCCGATGTGTCCAAGGACGCTGTCGCCGAACAGATCCGGCCCGATCGCGGCGAAGACGTCCGCGGAGTTGTCCGGGTTGCCGAGGCCGATGCCGTCGGTGCCGACCCCGGCGAAGGCGACCGCCGCGACGCTCACCAGCGCATAGGTGGCCAGCAGCAGGAACGTCGAGATCACCGCGGCGCGCCCGGGTGTGCGTCCCGGGTCGTCGGACTCCTCGTTGCACGCCACAGCGGTGTCCCAACCCCAGTAGATGAAGATGGTGGTGAGCACCGCGGGCGCGATGACGGTGCCGAAGTCCAGGCCGCCGGGCCAGAACCAGGACAACTGTGGGAACAGTGAGTAGCCCTCCGCGTTGTGCGTGTAGACCTTGTAAAGCGCGACGACCGACAAGATGATCAGCACAACGATTTCGATGGAGAGCAGCGCGTATTGCAGTCGCGCAGACACTTCGATGCCCCGGTAGCAGATGTACGTCATCACGGCGATCCAGATGACGCCGGCCACAGTCGCCCAGAACGTGCTGCCGGCCAGGTCGGCCGCCGAATGCCAACCGAGGTCGCCCATAAAGGTGAATGAGTACGCCCCGGCGATTTGGGCGAGGTTCGCCATCACGATGACGTCGGCGGCGATGATGCCCCAGCCGCCGAGCCAGCCGATGATCGGACCGAATGCCCGCGACGCCCACGTAAAGGTGGTGCCGCAGTCGGGTTCGGCCTTGTTCAATTCCTGGTAGGCGACGGCGATCAGGTACATCGGGATGAAGGAAATCAGTACGATCGCCGGCGCCTTCACGCCAGACAGCAGCGCGCCGCCGCTGGCGATGATCAGGCCTAGCGTCGCGGCCAGGCTGTAGGCCGGCGCCGTGGACGCCATGCCGACGACCACGCTTGAGAGCAGCCCGAGCGCGCCGCCTTTGAGGCCCTTACTCTCGACCGTCGACCCTGAGGGCTCGCCCACCGGTTCGGCCGTGAGCTGTCCTTTACTCATGCCATCTCCCTTGTTGCGCGACTTTTCCAGCTTTTGAGACCATACGGTTTTCGTCGCTGATCTGCGTTGCAACCACGGGATTATCTGTAGATCCGAGTGAAGACAGCGAAATCAGTGGACGAACTCAACGGCCTAAGCTGATTTCATGACCGCGAGTACGCGCGTCGACGAGTTCGAGCAGCTGCGGCCACATCTACTGGCCGTTGCGTACCGGCTCACCGGCACAGTCGCCGACGCCGAAGACGTGGTTCAGGACGCGTGGATCCGCTGGGACGGCAGCGATGCCGATGCGATCAGCGATCTGAGGGCGTGGCTCACGACGGTCGTCAGCCGGCTGAGCCTGGACCGGCTGCGCTCGGCGGCGCACCGGCGCGAAGCCTATTTCGGCGAATGGCTGCCCGAGCCGGTGGTGACGGGTTTCGACGGCAACGATCCGCTTGCGGCCGTGGTGGCCGCCGACGACGCCCGGTTCGCGGCGATGGTCGTGCTCGAACGCCTGACTCCCGATCAGCGAGTGGCGTTCGTCCTGCACGACGGTTTCGCGGTGCCGTTCGGCGAGATCGCGTCGGTGCTCGGGATCAGCGACGCGTCCGCGCGGCAGCTGGCCTCCCGCGCCCGACGGGCGGTCGCGTCGGCGCCGTCTGCCGTTGCCCACGACTCGCATAACGAAGTGGCGGGTGCGCTGATGGCAGCGCTTGCCGCCGGCGACATGGAAGGCGTTGTGCGCCTTCTGCATCCGGACGTGACCTTCACCGGCGACTCGAACCGCCGGGCGCCGACGGCCGCCCGCGTCATCCACGGACCCGACAAGGTCGCGCGGTTCCTGTTCGGCTTGGCCCGCCGCTACGGGCCGAACTGGCTGGCCGGTGCCGAGCTGGCCTTGATCAACGGCCAGCTGGGCAGCTACACCGAAGGAGCCCCGGCTCGCGAGGGCTATCCGGAGTTGATGCCACGGGTGACCGCGATGGCCGTGCGCGATGGAAAGGTCTGCGCCATATGGGATATCGCCAACCCGGACAAGTTCACCGGCTCGCCGCTCAAGCCGGATTCTGCTCGCGCGAGCGCTCGTCGGCCTCCTGTTCGGTCAGCCACGGAACCCGGCACGCATCCCCGGAATTGAAGCCCTGCTCGGTGATGCCGAGCGCCGAGTACATGCGCGCGCGCATGTTCTCCACGCCGATCTGGTAGGTCAGCTCGATCACGCCGTCGTCGCCGAACCTGTTGCGTAGGTCGGCTACCTGCTCGTCGGTCACCGTATGCGGATCGGTGGTCATCGCGTTGGCGTAGGCGATCGCGGCGCGTTCGTCGTCGGAGAAATGCGGATTAGTTGCGTAATCGTCTACGTACTTGAGCCTTTCGACATCCAGGCCGTCGAGCCGCTGCAGCATCGACCCGAAGTCCACGCACCACGAGCAGCCGACGGTACGGGCGGTCCAGAACACCGCGAGCTCGCGGACGCTGGCGGGCAGCTTCTTGGAGCCGGACTGCACCAACATCTCGTGCACGGCGTTGGCGACCAGCAGTCTGGGGTGATGCGCTGCGACCGCAAATGGCTCGGGCACTTCGCCGAACCGGCGCTTGGCGACGCGGTACATGATCTTCGTCAATAGCGACGCCTGCTTCGGGGGCACCGGATCAATGCGCGTTTTCTGTGTCATACCCGTTAGACGAGATAGCACGCCGAAGTGTGACAGCGCCGGTAACGGCGCCACGGCCCTCGACCGAATAACCCAGTGAGATCGCTCAAGTCTGTCCAGGCCGGACTTGGTAGACACTGGGGGTCGACCTTCTCTGGCACCCAGGGTTCCACGTCTTCGGGTTCTGGTTGTTCGGGATCTTCATCCCGATCTTCGTCGTGTGGTGAGCTGGCGCTAGCGCGCGAACATCAACGCGCGCTTGACCTCTTGGATCGCCTGCGTGACCTGGATGCCGCGCGGGCATGACTCCGTGCAGTTGAACGTCGTGCGGCAGCGCCAGACGCCGTCGACCTCGTTGAGGATGTCGAGGCGCTCGGCGGCACCTTCGTCGCGGCTGTCGAAGATGAACCGGTGGGCGTTGACGATCGCGGCGGGCCCGAAGTACGAGCCCTCGCTCCAGTACACCGGGCAGCTCGTCGTGCAGCACGCGCACAGGATGCACTTCGTCGTGTCGTCGTAGCGGGCGCGGTCCGTCTGGCTCTGAATCCGTTCGCGCGTAGGCGGATTGCCGCTAGTGATCAAGAACGGCTTGATCGCGCGGTACGCGTCGAAGAAAGGCTCCATGTCGACGATGAGGTCTTTTTCGACGGGCAGACCGCGGATAGGCTCGATCGTGATGGTGAGCTGCTTTCCAGGCTTCTTCGGCAGCAGATCGCGCATCAGCACCTTGCACGCCAGCCGGTTGACGCCGTTGATCCGCATCGCATCCGAACCGCACACGCCGTGCGCGCAGGACCGCCGGAACGTCAAAGTCCCGTCCAGATACCACTTCACGTAGTGCAGCAGGTTCAGCAGCCGGTCGCTGGGCAGGCACGGGACACGGAAGCTCTGCCAGCCCGCAGCATCGGGATCCTCCGGATTGAACCGGGCGATCTTCAGCGTCACCATCACCGCGCCCTCGGGCACGGGTGGTGTGTCGCTACTGGGGGCCTGGACGTCTGGAGTAATCGTCATCAGTACTTCCGCTCCATCGGCTCATACCGCGTCTGCACCACAGGCTTGTAGTCCAGTCGGATATCGGACAGCAGATCGCTGCCCTCCTTGTAGGCCATGGTGTGGCGCATGTAGTTGGTGTCGTCGCGGTTGGGGTAGTCCTCGCGGGCATGGCCGCCGCGAGACTCCTTGCGGTTCAACGCACCGACGACGGTCACCTCCGCCAGCTCGAGCAGGAAACCCAGCTCAATCGCCTCGAGAAGATCGCTGTTGTAGCGTTTGCCCTTGTCGTGCACCGTGATTCGGGCATACCGCTCTTTCAAAGCGTGGATGTCCGTCAACGCCTGCTTGAGCGTCTCCTCGGTGCGGAACACCGCGGCGTTGTTGTCCATCGACTGCTGCAGCGCACCGCGGATGTCGGCGACGCGTTCGTTGCCGTGCTCGGACAGGATGTCGCCCACCCAGCCGACCACCATGCCGGCCGCGTCCGGCGGCAGGTCGACGTGGTCGTGGCCCAGCGCGTAATTCGCGGCGGCGATGCCGGCGCGGCGGCCGAAAACATTGATGTCCAGCAGCGAGTTGGTGCCCAGCCGGTTGGCGCCGTGCACCGAGACACACGCGCATTCACCGGCGGCGTACAGGCCCGGCAGCGGTGTGGTGTTATCGCGCAGCACCTGGCCGCTGACCGTCGTGGGGATGCCGCCCATCACGTAGTGACAGGTCGGATAGACCGGCACCAGCTCCTTCACCGGGTCGACGCCCAGGTAGGTGCGGGCGAACTCGGTGATGTCGGGCAGTTTCGCCTCGAGCACATCCTCGCCGAGGTGGCGCACGTCGATGTAGACGTAGTCCTTGTTCGGGCCGGCGCCGCGGCCCTCCAGCACCTCGAGCACCATCGAGCGAGCGACGATGTCGCGGGGCGCGAGGTCGACAATCGTCGGCGCGTAGCGCTCCATGAATCGCTCACCGTCGCCGTTGAGCAGACGGCCGCCCTCTCCGCGCACCGCCTCGGAGATGAGGATGCCCAGACCGGCCAAACCCGTCGGGTGGAACTGGTGAAACTCCATGTCCTCCAAGGGAAGTCCCTTACGGAACACGATGCCAAGGCCATCGCCGGTCAGCGTGTGCGCGTTGGAGGTGGTCTTGTACATCCGGCCCGAGCCGCCGGTGGCGAACACGATCGCTTTGGCGTGGAAGATGTGGATGTCGCCGGTGGCCAGCTCGTAGGCGATCACGCCGGTCGCTACCGGACCGGACTGCGTCTCGGTGATCGCGATGTCGAGCGCGTAGAACTCGTTGAAGAACTCGACGTCGTGCTTGACGCAGTTCTGGTAGAGCGTCTGCAGGATCATGTGGCCGGTGCGGTCGGCGGCGTAGCACGCCCGGCGCACCGGCGCCTTGCCGTGATCGCGGGTGTGCCCGCCGAAGCGGCGCTGGTCGATGCGGCCCTCTGGGGTGCGGTTGAACGGCATCCCCATCTTCTCGAGGTCCAGCACCGCGTCGATGGCTTCCTTGCACATGATCTCGACGGCGTCCTGGTCGGCGAGATAGTCGCCACCCTTGACGGTGTCGAAGGTGTGCCACTCCCAGTTGTCCTCTTCGACATTGGCCAGCGCCGCGCACATGCCGCCCTGCGCCGCGCCGGTGTGGCTGCGGGTCGGGTACAGCTTCGTCAGCACAGCGGTCCGTGCCCGCGGACCCGCCTCGACGGCCGCGCGCATTCCTGCGCCGCCCGCTCCCACGATCACGACGTCGTAGCGATGTTCCTGAATCATTACCTAACCCCGATGCTCGCGTCGAAGGTGACCAGAACGTAAGTCCCCAACACCAACGTGAACCCTGTCGCCAGCAACAGCAGCGAATTCAGATAGAACTTTGTGACGTTCTTGCGCGCGTAGTCGCCGATGATCGTGCGCATGCCGTTGGCGCCGTGCACCATCGCCAGCCACAGCAAGGCCATATCCCAGATCTGCCAGAACGGCGAGGCCCAACGCTCGGCGACGTAATTGAAGTCGATGCGGTAGACACCGTCGTCCCACATCAGCCCGATGAACAGGTGGCCGAGCGCGAGAAAAACGAGCGCGACCCCAGAAAATCTCATGAACAGCCAGGCGTACTTCTCGAAGTAGGGGATGCCCCTCGGCCGTCGGGGTGCTCGCGGATGGTCCAGCGAGGCCGGACGATCGTGCTCTTTCTCCTGCACCGGTGCCAGACGACCCTCCCGGTGGTGCGGGGTCCAGGGCGCGGTCACAGGAACCGCTCCACCATGTGCATGCCCAGCACTCCCAGCGCCGGGATCATCACGGCCAGCCAGACACCGACGACGATCCACAACATGAGCCGCTGATACTTCGTGCCCTGCTGCCAGAAGTCGATGAGGATGACCCGTACGCCGTTGAGGGCGTGGTAGAGCACCGCCGCGACCAGGCCCATCTCCATCAGACCGACGATCGGGGTCTTGTAGGTGTTGATGACCTCGTTGTAGACCTGCGGGCTGACCCGCACCATGGCCGTGTCGAGGACGTGCACAAGCAGGAAAAAGAAGATGGTCGCCCCAGTGATGCGGTGCAGGACCCAGGACCACATGCCGGGATCACCGCGATAGAGGGAACGTCTGCGCGACGGATGAGATCGCGGAGCCGGCACAGCCGGACTCGCGGGTGTCGCAGTACTCATCGGGCCTCCAACGCCATCGGTGGACGCTTGGACACCGGAGCCGGACCGCCGGCGACATCAGTCGGCGCCTGATTGCCTGCCCAAGCCTCGGGGCGACTCTAAACCCACTTGTGCTGCAGAACGAACTAGCGTTTAGCCGTCGGCGCCCCAAAACGCGCAAAAGTTAGGGTCGCCTACCTAGGAAGTCGGACCATCGAACGGGGACTTCGGAATGCATTCAGATTCGGCGTGGCGGGATTGACGTGAAGACCGACATCGACTGGAAGATGTTGCGGCACAAGGCAACTGAGGCGGCGACGCATGCGTACGCGCCGTATTCGGGATTTTCTGTCGGTGCCGCGGCGCTGGTGGACGATCACCGAATGGTGGCCGGATGCAATGTGGAGAATGTCTCATATGGCCTAGGTCTCTGTGCCGAGTGCGCTGTGGTCTGCGCCCTGCATTCCGGCGGTGGCGGGAGGCTGATCGCGCTGTCGTGTGTGGACGCGACGGGCGAGGTATTGATGCCGTGCGGGCGCTGCCGGCAGGTGCTGATGGAGCACGGCGGGCCGGAGCTGCTGATCGATCATCCGATGGGGCCGCGGCCGCTGGGCGAACTGCTTCCCGACGCGTTCGGACCCGACGATATGGCCTCCTCGCAGCGCGAGCACGAAGAGGAAGTGCCGTGACGCAGTTCACAATTGACGCTAGTGCAGCGTCTGGGGCGGCCCTGCTCGGGTGATCACGTTGCCGTGACGCGACGCCCTTGGCCCGCGTGCCCGCCGGGATCTTGAACCAGTTTCGCCGCGTAGCGGCACTCGCGCATCGACCGCCGTCGGTAAGGTGACGCCGGTGACGCGGTTCGCATTCGACGCGCCGACCGTCATCCGGACAAAGCGTGACGGCGGCGCGTTGTCGGATGAGGCGATCGACTGGGTGATCGACGCCTACACCCACGGCAAGATCGCGCACGAGCAGATGGCGTCGCTGCTGATGGCGATATTCCTGCGCGGCATGACCGGTCGTGAAATCGCCCGGTGGACCACGGCGATGGTGGACTCCGGTGAGCGGCTGGACTTCACGGATCTGCGGCGCGACGGCAAGCCATTGGCGTTGGTGGACAAGCATTCCACCGGTGGCGTCGGCGACAAGATAACCATCCCTTTGGTGCCCGTCGTGATGGCGTGCGGTGCCGCCGTGCCCCAGGCTGCGGGCCGCGGCCTCGGGCATACCGGCGGAACCCTCGACAAGCTGGAATCCATCCCGGGTTTCACCGCTGAGATCTCCAAAGTCCAAATTCGGCAACAACTTTGCGACCTCGGTGCGGCGATCTTCGCTGCCGGTGAGCTCGCACCCGCCGACCGCAAGATCTACGCTCTGCGCGATGTCACCGCCACCACCGAATCGCTGCCGCTGATCGCCAGCTCGGTGATGAGCAAGAAGATCGCCGAGGGCACGCGGGCGCTGGTGCTCGACGCCAAGGTCGGGTCGGGGGCCTTCCTCGCGACCGAAGCCGAGTCACGCGAGCTTGCCCGGACGATGGTCGAGCTGGGCACCGAGGCCGG
>NZ_DATENY010000045.1:0-79431 GCF_035274705.1 Mycobacterium sp.
GTTGAACCGGCGAAACCCTCTCGGCCGGTTGAACCGGCGAAACCCTCTCGGCCGGTTGAACCGGCGAAACCCTCTCGGCCGGTTGAACCGGCGAAACCCTCTCCGCCGGCTGAGCGGCTGATCGCATGTGGCGACGTGTCGTCGGTGTCCTGGTCGTAGGCCATCGCGACTTCGATGGGATCGGGCCGGTCGAGGTCGGCGGGGTCGGGTTGGCCGCGGAAGCGGTGCCACAGTCGGCGCCCGGCCAGGAAAACCAAGACTGCGCCCGCCGAGAGAGTGATGAAGAACAGCACCTTGCCGTACGCATTGGAATGCACGGAGAGCCGGACCGGCTCGCCCAGGGGCAGACCGTCGGCGGTCCGCAATGCGACGTCTACAGCGACGCGTTGGGTGAAGTGCACCTCGATCGGCACCCGCAGCGGCAGGTAACCCGGCGGAAGCTCGATCTCACCCATATCGGTCACCGACATGCCGGGTGGTGCGTCAACTTGCAGCCGGACCCGGATCGGCACCGGAAGGTCGTTGCGCAGCGCCAGCGGCAGCGGGCTGTGCTCGGTCGCCAAGGTGTAGGAGCCGCCGGGATTGACGATCGTCACCGCGCCGAACAGGTCGTCGACCGTCCGGCCGACGGTTGTCAGCCGCTGCTGAGCCAAACCGTTGCGAGCGTCGGGCGGAACCGACTGGCTCAGCGCGCGCAGCATGTCCTCGCGCAGCGGCGCGGTGTACTGGCCACCGGTCAGGCCGGTGCGCACATCGGTGGTCAGCGCCGACGACAAACCGCGCAGTCGGTCGGTCACCGAGGCGATGCCGTCGACGACGCCGCCGTCGAACCGGCCGCGAGGATTGCCCATGACGCTGTCGGGCAACGGCGCGAGGTCCTGCGGCGGCACGGCGTTGCTTTCGGCGATCACCGCGGTGAGCGGCCGCGGGATCGCCAGGCCCGCATGAATGGTGCTCGCCACCGCGGTGAGTATGGACTGCGCATCGTCGGGCTTCAGGTTCCACGCGAGCGGTGGCATCAGCAGTTGAGTGCGCGGCTCGGTGTCGGGATGCAGCCCGCGCCACAACAGTGAGCCGAGCGCGTCCTGGCGGCGCGCGGCCTGCGAGTCGTGCTTGACAGGGATATCGAGCGAGCCATCCAGATACGACGGCGATGCCGGCTCGGTCCCGGCTCCGGCGAGCGCGGCACCGACGGTCGGGTCGAATGGGGCGGCGACGACCTGCGGGGTGTAGCGGACGGGGTTCACGTCGGCGGTTGCCGGCTCGCCCGTGGCCGAGTCTTGGGCCGTGAAGTGGGCGGCGCTGATCGCAACGGCGTTGCCCTGATCTGACAGGAGTTGGACGGCCTGGCCGGTCAGCGGCCCATCGCCGACGATCGTGGCGCCGCGCACGGACGCGACGCCGAGGATCTGGTCGACGATGTCGGCTGCTCTGTTGGTGGCGATGCCGCTCAGCTCGGCGTCGCCGACGCGGTGGAGCGCGTCGAGGTCGGCCTGCGCGTAGGTCGTCGGCGTAACGCACATGCGCTGTGCCAGTGCCTTGAGCCGGTTGAGCCAGCCGGCCGCGGCATCCTGGCCTGCGCCGGGATGCGTCGGCGTGGCCGGACCGGCGTCGGGTGCATCGTTGACGACGTATCCGCCGGTCATCGCGTTGACGGTAACCAGCAGGTCGGGATCGACGGCCACGCACAACGCGTTGCGCACCTCACCGCCGGGGTCGACTGGCGGGCTGGTGGCGAAGTCGACCGCCGACAGCAGTGTGTCCAGCCGGCCGCTGGGCGCCAGCGACGTCGCAAGCTCGTCGTCGAGCAGCCGCACCGGAAGGGTGCCGCCGGGTGCACCGGCCGCCAGCCGCGGCCGATCGGCCAACGGCCACAGCATGGTCAGCCGCACCGGTTTGGAGGTGTCGGGCGGTACGACGGATGTCACCGCGTCGGTGCTCTCTGCGGCGGGCTCGGGCGGCACACCGAGCACCGGCAGCAGGAAGCGAGCGTCGTCGAGGCGCGCAGGGTCGCCGTAGTCGGGCGTGCCGTTGACGTTCACCATCACCGGATAGACGCCGGGCCGCTCGATGTGCATTGACGGCAGTTCCGCCGAGCGCAACGGGTAGGCGAGAGTGAACGGAACAGCTTGTCCGCGAAGCAGTTCCGGCGCGACGGTGATGAAATCCGCGACGGGTTCGAACTGGTCGACGTTGCCGGTGAGGTTGGTGCGCAGGCCCGCCGACGCGGCGACGGCGGCGGTGTGCTCGAGGCGCACCATCACGTCGCGGACAGGACGGTCGCCGACGTTGAGCACCGACCCGGTGATTGTGACGATGGGCTCGCTGGTGGTGGTGACGACTTCGGGAGTGACTCGGTCGACGCGCACCTGGAGGAACGGGGTAGCTCCTGGCTCACCCGCGGCGGCGTGGGGGACGGCGGCGGGCCAGGCGATCAGCGTCAGCAGCGCGAGCGCGGCGAGCAGACGCGGCAGTTTTGCCACTTCACGGCCCTTGTCCGCAGCCGTTCGTCCGCCGACCGGACTGCGGTTGGGCGGCATCGTCGGTACGACGGTTGCGGGTGTGTGAATGCGTTTGGGCACGCCGCCGCGGCGCGGTACGCGGAAGGGGCGGCAGGCCGGCGGGCCCGTCGGTGTGAAGCTTGTCGATCAGCTCACCGGCGACTTCGGCCAGCCGGCGTTCATCGGCGTAGGCCAGCCGTGACGGCAGTTCCTTGAGCGGCACCCAGGCCACCTCACTGACTTCGACGTCCTCGTCGGAGAGCTCGCCGCCCAGGAAACGCATCAAGTAGTGGTGCACGGTCTTGTGCACGCGGCGGCCCTCGGTGACGAACCAGTAGTCGATGCTTCCCAGCGCCGCCAGCACGCTGCCCTGGATGCCGGTTTCTTCGGCGACTTCGCGGATCGCGGTCTGTTCAGCGGTTTCACCGAGTTCGATGTGGCCCTTCGGCAGCGACCACAGCATCCGGCCGCGGCGATCGAGGCGGCCGATCAGCGCGACGACCTGACCGTCCTTGGGGCCGTCGATGCCGTCGATGACCAACCCGCCTGCGGAGGTTTCGTGCACCGTACGTAGCCGGTCCGGTGGCCGTCGCGGCCGGGACTTTTGGGGCTTGTTCTGCCCGGCCGACTGGTCCTTCTTGGTATGTACCGCGGTGTTGTTGTGGTGCTCGGCGGTGGCTTCCGGCGGACCGGCCGCGCGTCGGCCGCGGCGCCGCCCCCGGCGTCGTCTTGGTTTGGCCTGTTCGCCGTCCGACACCCAAGCGATAGTAGCTGCCATGAACTTTGGCTCCCGCCGCACTCACCGGTCGTGACGGACCTGTTGCACATTAGGGTTATCGAACGTGCCCGATTCAGCTGCAGACGCCGAACTGCTTGCCGCCGCGCAAGTTGCGTTGAACCGCCACGGCGCCGTGTTGCGTGACATCGGTCGAGTATTCGCTGACGCGGGACACGCGCTCTACCTGGTGGGCGGAAGCGTCCGCGATTCGGTGCTTGGTCGGCTCGGCAATGACCTGGATTTCACCACCGACGCCCGGCCAGAGCAGATGCAGAGAATTCTGCGCCCGTGGGCCGAGGCACTGTGGGACACCGGCATCGAATTCGGCACCATCGGCGTCGGCAAGGCGGGCGATCGGTTGGAGATCACCACGTTTCGCGCGGACACCTACGATCAGGTGTCGCGCAATCCGGAGGTGCGCTTCGGTGACCGCCTTGACGACGATCTGGTGCGCCGCGATTTCACCGTCAACGCGATGGCGGTGCGCATCACACCCGACGGGCCGGCCGAATTCCACGATCCCCTAGGCGGTTTGGCGGCGCTGCGCGCTAATTTGCTGGATACACCGTCGGCGCCGGAGGTGTCGTTCGGTGATGATCCGTTGCGGATGCTGCGTGCGGCGCGGTTCGTCTCGCAGCTTGGGTTCACCGTCGCGCCGCGGGTGGTCAAAGCGCTCCACGAGATGGCGCCGCAGCTGGGCCGCATCACCGCCGAACGGGTGGCAGCGGAGCTGGACAAGCTCCTTCTGGGCGCGGATCCCGTCGCGGGCATCGACCTCATGGTGCAGACCGGGCTGGGCGACGTGGTGCTGCCCGAGGTGGGCGCGATGCGGATGGCGATCGACGAACACCATCAACACAAGGACGTCTATCAGCATTCGCTGACGGTCCTGCGCCAAGCCATCGATCTCGAAGACGAGGGACCCGATTTGGTGCTGCGGTGGGCGGCGCTGCTGCACGACATCGGCAAGCCGGCCACCCGCAAGCACGAATCCGACGGCGGTGTCAGCTTTCATCATCACGAGGTCGTGGGCGCGAAGGTGACCCGCAAGCGGATGCGGGCGCTGCGCTACTCGAAGCAGATGATCGACGACGTCTCTCAGTTGGTGTACCTGCATCTGCGGTTCCACGGTTATGGCGACGGCAAGTGGACGGACTCGGCGGTACGCCGGTACGTCACCGACGCCGGCCCGCTGCTCGGCAAGCTGCACAAGCTGGTGCGGGCCGACTGCACCACCCGAAACCGGCGCCGGGCCGCGCGGCTGCAGGCCAATTACGACGACCTCGAGCAGCGCATCGACGAGCTGGCGGCGAAGGAGGATCTGGCACGGGTGCGGCCGGACCTCGACGGAAACGAGATCATGCAGATCCTGGGCATCCCGGCAGGCCCGGGGGTGGGGGAGGCCTGGCGGTATCTCAAGGAGCTGCGGCTGGACCGCGGCCCGCTCAGCCACGACGACGCCGTCGAGGAACTGCAGAAGTGGTGGAACGCCAGGCAGTAGCCGCGCGTCTGAACCGGCATGGACTACTGCCTCGGGGATGGCGACGGTTCGGCGACGATGTGGACCGCTGAACCGAACGTCGATGTGGACGGCGACGGCCGGCTGGACGCCGTCGGGCTGGATTTCGACGGCGACGGTCTGCTCGACGACGCGATGGCCGACTTCGACGGCGACGGGGTCGCCGATCACCTGGTTCGCGATTACGGCGCCGATGCGGTCTCCTTCACCGACGACGGCTCCGGCATGTGGGCGGTGAGCGTCGACCGCGGCGGGCAATTGCGTTGGTTCGGACTGGATGGGGTTGAGCACGCCGGCGGCCCGCTTGTCGACGTCGATGCCGACGGGCAAGCCGATGACCGATTGATCGACATCGACGGCGACGGGCTCGCCGACCGCGCGCTGTCGTCAGGGTTGGCATTCGTCGACACCGACGACGATGGACAGTGGGACGTGAAACTCGCTGATACCGATGGCGACGGTAGGGCCGACGCCGCGACGGAGCTGTAGCTCAGTCCCGACCCGTGCCCGGCGGCCCGGCGAAGGCCTGCGCAATGCCGAGCCACTTCTCGGCGTCCGCGCCGACGGCTTGGACGTCCAGGCCCGCCCGCGGCCGCCGCTGCGTGACCAGCATGCAGAAGTCTTCTGCCGATCCGCTGACGCGCTGTGCGGCGTCCTCCGGTCCCCACGACCATGTCGAGCCGTCGGGCGCGCGCAGCTCTACCCGGAACGGCTCGGCGGGCACGTCGAGCCCGTTGATCGCGAACGCGAAGTCGCGGGTGCGCACGCCGATATGTGCGATCGAGCGCAGCCGCGCGGTTGCGGGCCGCTTCACCCCGAGCGTGTCGGCCACGTCGAGCCCATGCGCCCAGGTCTCCATCAGCCGGGCCGTCGCCATCGACGCCGCGCTCATCGGCGGGCCGAACCACGGCAGCTTGCGGCCGTCGGCGACCGCCAGCAGCCCGTCGTGCAGGCGGGCGCGGGTCGCACGCCAATCGGTCAGCAGCTGCTCGGGTGCAACGGCCGCAAGCTCCTCCGCGCCCTCGTCGACGAACCCGGTCGGGTTCTTTGCGGCTTGTTCCAGCACGGCCGCGAAACCGGCTTCATCCGTGACTGCGATCAGCGCGACGCGATCCGTCCACAGCAGGTGCGCGATCTGATGGGCGATCGTCCAGCCCGGCGCGGGCGTCGCCTCTGCCCAGCGCGCGGAGGGAAGGTCGGCGACCAACGCGTCGAGCTCGTCGCTTTCGGCTCGCAGATCGGCCACCATCGGCCCGGCTGTCGCCATGCCCCGTACCCTAGCCGGACGGCGTCGCGCGGCGGCCGATGGCGGCATGTGCGGCCAGCCCGACGAGGTAAACCCCCGCGCCCGCGATGGCCAGCGCCGGCTCGTAGCCGTTTTCAGGGATGACGGTCGCCGACGCGGCGATCGCGATGATGAACGACATCCAGAACAGCGAGTCCTGGACCGTGAACACGTGCCCGCGCAGCGCGTCGTCGACGTCGATCTGCATCGCGGTGTCCGCGCACAGCTTCACCACCTGCCCGGCCGCGCCGAGCAGGAACCCGCACACCACCATGACCGGAAGCTGCAGACCTGATCCACCGAGCTGAACGACCGCCGCGAAGACCAGGGCCCAGTTGGCCGCGGCGTACCGGCCCAACCGGCGGACGATCGTCGGCGTGAGGGCGGTGGCAAGGAACGATCCGCTGCCTGTGGCGGCGAGGAAAATCACCGCGGTACCCAGGCCCAGCCCCGCGACGTCGGGGTTATCGGAGTGCCGCACCATCACCAGTACGAGCAGGGTGTTGATGCCGAACACCATGCGATGCGCGGATAGCCCTGCCAGCGTCGCTGCGACGGTCGGCACGGCCCAGACCGTGCGCGCGCCGTGCACCCATCCCGTCGCCACCGCGTAGGCGACCGATCCATGGATCGCGCGCTTGCTTTCGTGGGGACCCAGGACGTGCGGTGCGAATCGGACCGACAGCAGCAGCGCAATCGTCACCGGCACCGCGACGATCAAAATGATTGCGGCAGCACCGGTGTCGCCTGTGCCGAACACCCAGCGGGGCAGCAGCATGAAGTTGGCGCCGATGAATGCCGCCGCGGCGCCGGTGGCCGTCGCCACCGAGTTCATCGTCACCACCTGGTCGCGCGGCACCACGTCGGGCAGCGCCGCCGACAGCCCGGACGACACGAATCGGGTGAACCCGTTGACGATCAACGCGCCAAACAGGATTGGCAGATCACTCGTGCCGGCCGCGAGCAGGGCCGCGACACTGAGTACCAGCAGCAGCCGGCCCGTGTTGGCGGCGATCAGGACAAGCCGCCGGTCCCACCGATCGAGCAGTGCGCCGGCGAACGGGCCGAGGATCGAATATGGCAGAAACAACACCGCGAACGCACCGGCGATCGCCCACGGTTCGGCGGCCCGCTCGGGATTGAACAGGATCGCGCCGGCAAGGCCGGCCTGGAACAGGCCGTCGCCGAACTGGCTGACGGTGCGCAATTCGAGCAGTCGCCGGAATTCGGCGAGTGCACGCACCGAGCGCCACACGGCGATGGGCGCGCCAGTGTCGGCCACGGAAATCACGTCCTGTTTCACGGCAGTACTTCACGATCGGGGGCGATCGGCAACCCGACCACACTACAAATATCCCGGCGGGCCGCGCTTGTTCGCCACCATGACCGGTTGCCGGTGCCATCATGGTGAGGTGGCGCAGTCAGAGGATCCGGAGGATTTCGTCGCCCCAACGGCGCACCGGGTACGCGCGGGAACGCTGCTGCTCGCCAATACCGATCTGCTGGAGCCGACGTTTCGGCGCAGCGTGATCTACGTCGTCGAGCACAACGACGGCGGCACGCTCGGCGTCGTGCTCAACCGGCCAAGCGAGACCGCCGTGTACAACGTCTTGCCGCAGTGGGCCAAGCTGGCCTCCAAGCCGAAGACGATGTTCGTCGGCGGCCCGGTCAAGCGCGACGCGGCGCTGTGCCTGGCGACGCTGCGCGTCGGCACCGACCCCAACGGCGTGCCGGGGCTGCGGCACGTGCAGGGCAGGATGGCGATGGTCGACCTCGACGCCGACCCCGATGCGATCGCCCCCATGGTCGAAGGCGTGCGTATCTTCGCCGGCTATTCAGGCTGGACGATCGGTCAACTCGAGGGCGAAATCGAACGCGACGACTGGATTGTGCTGTCCGCGTTGCCATCCGACGTTCTTGTCGAGCCGCATGTCGACCTGTGGGCAAGGGTGCTGCGACGTCAGCCGTTGCCGCTGTCGCTGTTGGCCACCCATCCGATCGACATCAGCCGCAACTGAAAGCCGGTCAGCGGCAACTTACTTGCACGACAGCGTGCACGTCGCACAGGCACCGCCACAGCTCACGCTGGCGGCTTCCTGGCGTGCGACGACCTTCGCGCTCTGCCAACAACCGGCCGCGACCGTGGCGACGGCGCCGACGACGCACACGATCACCACGAGCAGGCTCGTCTCCGGCCGGGTCGATAACGCCACTGCGCCGCCCGCGGCGAGCATCACCGCCGCGGCCAGCTGAGTCGGGGCCACCGCGCGCAGAACTTGCCGGACCGGATCGGCCGAGCGGGGACCGCTCAGTAGCCAGAGGCCGAGCCCTGCGGTCGCGATGGCGGCACACAAGCAGAGCACCGCGGCGATCAGCATGGGCCACACAATACGAGCCCAACGCCGGTCGTGTCGGGTTGGGCGTCCCCCGGGCGCCAGGCTTCGCCCGGGGGACGACGCTTACCCCGGTAGCCCGAGAAGCTGCGGCGCCCCTGGTACCTGCGGCGTGCCTGGTGTCGGCGCGGGCGCAGGGGTTGCGGGTGCGGGGACGCCGACCTTGAAGCCGTTGACGATCGCATCGGTGGCGTCTGCAGCGGCGACCACTTGGTCGACGCTGGTGGCCACCGACAGTGTGATGAGGTATTTGTCCGGGCCGGCCGTCGCGATGAGGTGGCGGCGCGAGGTGTTGAGCGTCATGGAGTTCTCGCGGTAAGTGCCCTCGATCACCGACGAAGGCATCCCGCCGAAATCGGCGAGCGATCCGTCGGTTGCCCGCCAGGCCGGCAGCTGCTGGCTGTCGACGAACCCGTGGCTGATGGCCTCCTTCGGGTCGAAGTCGCCGATCAGCTTGTACACCACCAGCTGCGCGTTCGACGAGTACAACCCGTTGCCGCCCACCCGATCGGCGATCACCGCGAATGCGTCGGGGACGTTCGGATCGGGGATCTGGGCCCAGCCCTTCGGGATCGGCAGCACGATGGTGAGCGCCTTGAAGTCGCGGCTGTTCTGCGGCTCGAGCTTGACGCCCTTCTCCTTGAAGAAGTCGGTCAGGGTGCCCGAGCTGGCAGGAGTGATGGTGGCCGGCGGCTGCGCGGGCACTGCCGGTGTCGAGATCCCCGCAGGCGCCGCTCCGGTGACCGGCATGACAGCCGGTTGGCCTGTGAGCTGAGGTGCTGTCGCGCCAGTGGCCGACGTCACAGCCGGTTGACCCGCGAGCTGTGGGGCTGTCGCGGCGTTCGGTGTCACTGTCACGGTCTGCGTCACAGTCGCCGGCGCGGGGACGGGCGGTTGCGGGAACACCGGCTCAGCTGAAGCGGTGGGTCCGGCGAAACCGACGACGGCGGCCATACCGGCTGCCGTGCCACCTGCCAGAATCCGCCAGCGGCGGGCGATCTCGTTCATCGACGTCGGTCCTTCTCCAGCGGTTCGGGGCTCGTCACGCCCTGGTCAGGCGCTGACCGTATCCCGCCCGAAGTATTAGCCACCAGGGCTGGAACCGACCTGGGACCAACCCCTGACCCGCCCGCAATGGAACCGATACCAAGCCGTGGCCGACGCGGGTGTATCGCCCGCTCGCGGGCGGGCGGTCAACAGCGTGCTTATACCCTGTTCACGTGACCGAGCCTGCCGCCGCCGAGGCCGATACCCCGCAGCACCGCTACACCGCGGAGCTGGCCGGGCAGATCGAGCGTGCCTGGCAGCAGACGTGGGACCAGGCGGGGACGTTCAACGTGCCCAACCCGGTGGGCTCGTTGGCGCCGGCGGACGGGTCGCCGGTGCCGTCGGACAAGATGTTCGTACAGGACATGTTCCCGTATCCCTCAGGCGAGGGCCTGCACGTCGGCCATCCGCTCGGCTACATCGCCACCGACGTGTACGCCCGCTACTACCGGATGACGGGCCGCAATGTGTTGCATGCGTTGGGCTTCGATGCGTTCGGGCTGCCGGCCGAGCAGTACGCGATCCAGACCGGTACGCATCCACGCATCCGCACCGAGGCCAATATCGTCAACTTCCGGCGTCAGCTGGGCCGACTGGGGTTCGGACACGACTCACGTCGCAGCTTTTCCACGACGGACGTCGACTACTACAAGTGGACGCAGTGGATCTTCCTGCAGATCTACAACGCTTGGTTCGATCCCGCCGCCAACAGGGCCCGGCCGATCGCCGAGCTAGTCGCCGAATTCGAGTCCGGCACAAGGACTCTCGACGACCGCCGGTCTTGGCCGGAGTTGTCGGCCGATGAACGCGCGGACGTGATCGACGCGTATCGCCTGGTGTACAGGGCCGACTCGATCGTCAACTGGTGTCCGGGCCTCGGCACCGTGTTGGCCAACGAGGAAGTCACCTCCGACGGCCGCAGCGAGCGCGGCAACTTCCCGGTGTTCCGGAAGCGCTTGCGGCAGTGGATGATGCGCATCACCGCCTACTCGGACCGGCTGCTGGACGACCTCGAACTGCTGGATTGGCCAGACAAGGTCAAGGCCATGCAGCGCAATTGGATCGGCCGGTCCACGGGCGCATCGGTGCTGTTCGGCACTGAGGCCGGGGACATCGAGGTGTTCACCACACGACCCGACACCTTGTTCGGCGCGACCTACATGGTGTTGGCGCCCGAGCACGACCTGGTGGACAAACTGACCGGGGCGCAGTGGCCCGCCGGTGTCGACCGGCGGTGGACGTTCGGCGCGGCCACGCCCACGGAAGCCGTCGGGGCCTACCGCGCGACGATCGCGGCCAAGTCGGACCTGGAGCGCCAGGAGAACAAGGACAAGACCGGCGTCTTCCTCGGCAGCTACGCCACGAATCCCGTGAACGGCCAACAGATCCCGGTGTTCATCGCCGACTACGTGCTGCTTGGTTACGGCACCGGCGCGATCATGGCCGTGCCCGGTGGGGACCAGCGAGACTGGGACTTCGCGCATGAGTTCGGCCTGCCGATCGTGGAAACGGTTGCCGGCGGCGATATTTCGCAGGGGGCGTACAGCGGCGACGGTGAGGTGGTCAACTCCGACTACCTCGACGGGTTGAGTGTCGCCGCGGCGAAGGAGGCCATCACTCGACGCCTGGAGGCCGACGGCCGCGGACAGGCCCGCGTCGAATACAAGCTGCGGGACTGGCTGTTCGCGCGGCAGCGGTACTGGGGCGAGCCGTTCCCCATCGTCTACGACGCCGACGGCCGCGCCCTTCCACTGCCCGAATCGGCGCTGCCGGTCGAACTGCCCGACATACCCGACTACGCGCCAGTGCATTTAGACCCCGACGACGCCGACAGCGAGCCGTCGCCGCCGCTGGGCAAGGCGACCGACTGGGTGCACGTCGAACTCGACCTCGGCGACGGGCTGAAGCCCTACACGCGCGACACCAACGTCATGCCGCAGTGGGCAGGCAGCTCGTGGTACGAGCTGCGCTACACCGATCCCAACAATTCAGAAGAGTTGTGCGCCAAGGAGAACGAGGCTTACTGGATGGGGCCGCGGCCCGATATCCACGGCGCGAAGGACCCCGGCGGCGTCGACCTGTACGTCGGTGGCGTCGAGCACGCAGTGCTGCATCTGCTGTATGCGCGGTTCTGGCACAAGGTGCTCTACGACCTCGGCCACATCAGCTCGAAGGAGCCGTACCGGCGGCTGGTGAACCAGGGCTACATCCAGGCGTTCGCCTACACCGATACGCGTGGCGCGTATGTGCCGGCCGCCGAGGTCACCGAGCGTGACGGCAAGTTCTACTGGCCGGGCCCGGACGGCGAACTCGAGGTCTTCCAGGAATTCGGCAAGATCGGCAAGAGCCTGAAGAACTCGGTGTCGCCCGACGAGATCTGCGACAACTACGGCGCCGACACGTTGCGCGTCTACGAGATGTCGATGGGGCCTCTGGAGGCGTCGCGGCCGTGGGCCACCAAGGACGTTGTCGGAGCGCACCGGTTTCTGCAGCGGGTGTGGCGGCTGGTTGTGGACGAGCAGACCGGCGAGGAGCGCGCCACCGAACACGAGATGCTGGACACCGAGACGGTGCGGCTACTGCACCGCACGATCGCGGGGGTGTCGGACGACTATGCCGGGCTGCGCAACAACACCGCCGCGGCCAAGCTCATCGAGTACACGAACCACCTGACCAAGCAGGGGATAACGGCGCGCGCGGCGCTCGAGCCGCTGGTGCTGATGGTCGGGCCGCTGGCGCCGCATCTCGCCGAAGAGCTGTGGCGGCGACTCGGCCACGACACCTCGCTGGCGCACGGCCCGTTCCCGGTGGCCGACCCGCAGTACCTCGTCGAGGACACGGTCGAATTTCCGGTGCAGGTCAACGGCAAGGTCCGCGGCAAGATCACCGTGGCGGCCGATGCTGACGCCGACGCGCTTGAGGCTGCGGCGTTGGCCGACGAGAAGGTGCAGGCCTTCCTCAACGGCGCCACCCCGAAGAAGATCATCGTCGTCCCGGGCCGGCTGGTGAATCTCGTCGTCTAGGCGAAGATTGCCACACTGCGTCGGCCACGAAAGTAAGGTGCTGTTCGTGGGCAAAGGCCTGTTAGCTAACGGGCGGGGCCGCTGGTTGGCACTGGCGGTGTCGGTCGCCGTAGCCGCCGCCATGCTCTACGCCCAAGGCGCAGAGCGTTCGTGCTGTGCTGAGGTCCCCGCAGGAGCGCCAACAGGCGAGGCATCTGCGCCTGTCGCCGCACCGGATGTCCCGAGTCCCCCCGCGGCGGAATTGTTGGCGGCAAGCGCGCCCCTCGCTGCTCGTGATTTCCAGTTCGCATTACCTGCCGGCATTGCGCCTGAGCAGGGGTTGCAGATCCATACCATCTGGGTGGCCCGTGCCGTCAGTGTGATGTTTCCCGAGATCACCACCATCGGCGGGTACCGGCAGGATCCGTTGCCGTGGCATCCCAACGGGTTGGCCATCGACGTGATGATCCCGAATTATCACAGCCAAGAGGGCATCGATCTGGGCAACCAGATCGCCGGCCTGGCCTTGGCGAACGCGAAACGCTGGGGCGTCATCCATGTGATCTGGAGGCAGGGGTTCTACCCAGGCATCGGCGCGCCGAGTTGGACCGCGAACTACGGCAATGAAACCGCCAACCACATGGACCACGTCCACATCGCCACCGACGGCGGCGGCTACCCGACCGGGCGTGAAAACTACTACCTCGGCTCCATGACGTCCTAGCGATTTGTGGAGCCGGACCGGCGCTCACCGCCGGCGCCGCTCCACAAATCACCGCGGGCGGACGATGACCTCGTGAATGTGTGCGTCGGCGGGTGCGCTCACCGCATCGGCGACCACCTTCGCGACGGTCTCCGGCTGCAGAAAGCGCGACGGGTCGTAGTCCCCGCCTGCGTGCGCGACCAGGCCTTCTTGCATCTCGGTTGCGATCCGGCCGGGATGGACCGACGTCACTCGCAGCGACCGCTCGTCGTTGCGCAGCGAGTCGGCGAACCCGCGCAGCGCGAACTTGCTCGCGGAGTACGACGCCAACCCTGGTGAGACGTTGATCCCAGAGCCGGAGTTTATGAACACGACGTGTCCACCGGCGGCGCGCAGCGCAGGCAAAAGTCCGAGTGTAAGTGCCACGGCCCCAATGACATTCACCTGCATGGTGGAGCTCCACTCGTCGACCGTCGACTCGGCTACGCGTCCCGGATACGCCACGCCGGCGTTGTGAATCAGCACGTCGAGCTCGACGATCGGCTCGACGACGGCGGGGATGGCGTCGATGTCGTCGAAGTCCACCGGCCAGGTTGTCGCGCCGAACCGCGAGGCGACCTCGTCGAGGTGGGCCGACGGGCGGCCTGCCAAGAACAGAGTGTGAGTTGGCGCGAGCGCGGCAGCGATGGCCTCACCAAGGCCGCGGGAAGCCCCGGTGATCATCGCGCTCGGCATGTCGCAACCCTACCGACCTGCGAGGAATGCCGACCCGTCGCATGATGGACACAATGCCCGACCACAGCTTCGCCCCGACACAGCTCGCAGCCCGCGCCGCATATCTGCTGCGCGGCAACGACCTGGGTGTGATGACCACAGCGGCGCCGTTGCTGTATCCGCATATGTGGAGCTGGGACGCGGCGTTCGTGGCGATCGGTCTGGCTCCGCTGAGCGTCGAGCGAGCGGTCGTCGAACTCGACACCCTGCTCAGCGCGCAGTGGACCAACGGAATGATC
The DNA here is from genome assembly GCF_035274705.1 of Mycobacterium sp. GTDB lineage: Bacteria > Actinomycetota > Actinomycetes > Mycobacteriales > Mycobacteriaceae > Mycobacterium. Next base: position 14,242 of record NZ_DATENY010000045.1, read on the forward strand.
CCGCACATCGTCTTCGCCAACGGCGTCGACGGGTACTTCCCCGGGCCCGCACGATGGGCCACCTCGGCGTTGGCGGCCAACGCGCCGCGGACCCGGCACACGTCCGGAATCACCCAGCCGCCCGTTCATGCGATCGCGGTGCAGCGCATCCTCGACCACGCGCGCACCCGCGGCAGGTCTACCCGCGCCGTCGCCGAGGCGTTCCTGGACCGCCGCTGGGCCGACCTCGTCCGCTGGCATCGGTGGCTTGCCGAAGGACGTGACCAAAGCGAGCACGGCCGCATCACGCTGTATCACGGCTGGGAGTCCGGTATGGACAACTCGCCGCGGTGGGATAGCGCCTACGCCAACGTGATTCCGGGCAACGTTCCGGAGTATCAACGCGAAGACAACGCCATCGTCACCGACGCCAGCCAGCGTCCAAGCGATGTCGAGTACGACCGCTATCTCTGGCTCGTCGAGGAGATGAAGGCCGCCCGCTACGACGACGAGCTGCTGCCCAAGGTGATGAGTTTCGCCGTCGAGGACGTGTTCGTTTCGGGGATCTTCTCGGTGGCCTGCGACGTGCTGGCCGAGATCGGGGAGGACTACAAGCGGCCGCACGCCGACGTCAGAGACCTCTATGGGTGGGGTCAGCGGTTCCGAGCCGGCGTCGTCGAGACCACCGACGAACGCAGCGGCGCTGCAAGGGATTTCGACGTGCGCGCTGAGCGATGGGTGGCCACTGAGACGGTCGCACAGTTCGCTCCGCTGCTGTGTGGCGGATTGCCCCACGACCGCGAACGCGCGTTACTGCGGTTGCTCGAAGGGCCGCGGTTCTGCGGGCACCCCGATCTCAAGTACGCGCTGATCCCGTCGACGTCCCCGGTATCGCGCGACTTCCGGGCGCGCGAGTACTGGCGCGGGCCGGTGTGGCCTGTCATGACGTGGCTGTTCTCGTGGTGCTTCGCGCGCCGCGGCTGGGCTGAACGTGCGCTGATGCTCAAGCGTGAAGGCCTGCGGCAGGTCAGCGACGGCACCTTCGCGGAGTACTACGAGCCATTCACCGGTGAACCGTTGGGCAGCATGCAGCAGTCGTGGACCGCCGCGGCGGTGCTGGACTGGCTGGGCTGACTACTCAGCCAGACGCTCGAGCGGGACCAGCGCCTTGGTCAGCGTCTCGATGTCTTCTGGGCTGAGCTTGGCCATCAGCGTGGCGAGGTGAGCCCGTCGGGCGGCCAGCGCTTCGCGATGCTGCGCCAGGCCTTTCGGGGTGATGTCGACCAGGACGGCGCGCAGATCCGATGGGTCGCGGGAGCGCTTGACGAGACCCAGCTTTTCCAGCCGCCGGATCGCCACCGTCGTGGTGGGCGTGCGCACGCGTTCGTGCGCGGCGAGTTCCGTCATCCGGATCGGGCCCTGGTCGAGCAACGTCAGCAGAATCGACAGCTGAGCCAACGTCAGATCGCCCGCGTCCGGGCGGTTGGTATCGCCCCGGCGGAGGACGGAAAAGACTTTGGAGAGTACGCGCTGCAGCTCGCCGGCGAGCTCGCTGACCTGCGATTCGGCCTCCACCATAATTCGCCAGTCTAACCTGTCGGGGGCTGCCACATGCGAATGCGCGTCAATTAATCTCAAAGAACCTGCGATAAGAATCGGCGCAGTCGATCGGTTTCGGCGGCGTCGAATATTTGCTCCGGCGGACCCGATTCGACCACCTGTCCGTGGTCCATGAACACCACCGCATCCGACGTCGATCGCGCGAACCCCATCTCATGGGTGACGACGACCATCGTCATACCGTCGGACCCGAGATCGGCGATCAGCGACAGGATGCCCTTGACCAATTCCGGGTCCAGCGCCGAGGTGGCCTCGTCGAAGAACATCACCTGTGGTGACATCGCCAGCGCCCTGGCGATCGCGACCCGCTGCTGCTGACCTCCCGACAGCGTGCCCGGCCGCACATCGGCCTTGTGCCGCAGCCCGACTCGGTCCAACTGGGCCAGGCCCAGCTCCCGGGCTTCGCCGGCGTCGAGCTTCTTGAGCCTGCGCGGAGCCATCGTCACGTTGTCCAGCACGCTGCGATGCGGGAACAGATTGAAGTGTTGAAACACCATCCCGATGCGCTGACGCAATTGATCGGGGTTGTCGGTGAGCACCGAGCGGCCGTCGAGCAAGATGTCGCCCCGGTCGGGCTCGTAGAGCCGGTTCAGCGTCCGCAGCAGCGTTGACTTACCCGAGCCCGACGGTCCGATCACCGCAGCGGTGGTGCCGGCGGGCACGTCGATGTCCACACCGCGCAGCACCGCGTTGGGACCGAATGACAAATGAATCTCCTTGGCCGCCAACGAGACTGGATCAGCCATCAGATCATCTCCTGGGACGTGGACAGGTCGAGCGGATCCTCTTGGCCGGGCGGGCGCCCCCGTCGTAACCGGGCGTCGATGAAGTTGACCAGATGCGTCAGCGGCACCGTCAACAACAGATAGAACAGCCCCGCTGCCACCAAGGGCGACAAATTCCCGGTCTGCGCGTTGAGGTCGCGGCCCACCTGGAACAGCTCGCGCTGGTTGGCCACCAACCCGAGGAAGTACACCAGCGACGACGCCTTCAACAGCGAGATGAACTGGTTCATCAACGCGGGCAGTACCCGCCGCACACCTTGCGGCACCACCACCAACCGCATCGACGAGGCGTAACTAAAGCCCAACGCCCGCGACGCCTCAAGCTGCCCGGGCTCCACGCTCTGGATGCCGGACCGGAAGATCTCCCCGACATAGGCGGCGGCCATCAGACCTAGCGCGGCGATGCCAAGCGGATACGGATTGTTTCCGGTCAGCCCGCCCACCACTGGGCCGACGCCGAGGCCGATCAGCAGGATGATCACCACTTCGGGCAGCCCGCGGAAGATGTCGGTGTACACCCGCGCCGGCCAGCGCAGCCACCGCGCCCGCGAGATACCGGCGACGGCCAATGCCATACCGAGCACCAAGCCGATCACCGAAGCGCTCACTGTCAGGATCAACGTGTTGGGCAGGCCGGTCTTGAACAGATCCGGGATGGCCTGCTTGTAGAGATTCCAGTCGAGGAACGAATCCTTTAGTTGCGACAGTGTCGACTTCGGTGCGGCCGGACCCGCTGCAGGCTGCTGGTGTTGCGCCGTGATCGCGTTGAAGTCGGGCAGCTGCGGCACCGGAGCCGCTTTCGAGCCGGGCTTCCAGCCGGGCGGCAACGCGCGCGGCACCCAGTCGGTGTACAGCCGCGACCAGGTGCCGTCGGCAATCACCGCGTCCAGCCCCGCGTTGAGCGCATCGATCAGCGGCCGGTTCTCCTTGGCGATAGCCCAGGCGACGAAATTGTCCAAGCTGAAGGTGTTTTCGATGATCTGAGCCGGATCGCCCGGCTGCACTGTGCCCGACGCCTGCTGCGACGGCGCCACCCACGCGTCGATCTGGCGCGTCTTCAGGCTGGCGTAGACGGTGTTGTAATCGGGGAACTTGACGGGCTGCAGGTGCAGCGTGTCGATGACGTATGCCTCCTGCACGGTGCCCTGCACGACGCCGATGCGTTGACCCTCCGCCAGCTTGTCGAATCCGGTGATCGGCGAGCCGGTTGGAACCACCAACGAGAAATAGCCGAAGTCGTAGCCGTTGGTGAAGCCGACCGTTTTCCGGCGCGCATCGGTGGTGGTGATCGACGACGAGCCCACGTCGAAGCGCCGCGACGCCACCTGCGCCAGCAGTCCGGAGAATTCGGTGCCGACGAAGTTGATCTTCAGCCCGAGCTTGTCGGCGATCGCGCGTAGCAGCTCGTTGTCGAATCCGGTGAACTGGCCGGCCGAGTTGATGCAGATGCTCGGCGGCGCGTCCGACAGCGTGCCGACGGTCAGCGTGCCGGGGACGCTCAATCCGAGCGCGTTGACGTTGACGGCGCTCAGCGGCTGGACGGTCGCGGTCGTGTATTTGTCCTCGCCGGGACCTGAGGCCTTGGCGAGATTCGTCGGCAGCGCGCTGGCGCTTTGGACTCCCGGCGGTGCGCACTGGTCGGCGCCGGCAGGTGCGGCCAGGCCCATGCTGCACACCAGCAGCGCGGTCAGTGTCAGGACGAAAACCTTCACGAGCCGCATTCAAAGCAACGTAGTAGCAGTGAATGTGAAGTCAGCGGCTTCAGCTCAATCAGAACGCAACTGGCGTGCCGGGGCTGGATGTCGCCGGCCAGGCGGCTCCGGCCGGTCGGAACACCCCGCGGCGTACCAGCTCGGTAAGCATGATGCGGGCCATCACCTCGGAGCGCTCGACGCACGCGTGACGCGCGCTGTCCGCATCGCTGCGGTGGATCGCGGCGAGCTCGGCCTCGTAGAACGGCAGCATCTCGTCGTGGTTGTTGAGGTAGGCCATCCAGAAACCGCGCGGGATGAAGGTTTGTGATGCGCGGATCGCGGCCTGCAACCGCGGACCCGCGAATTCGTCGTTGATGACGCGACGGAATTGCGATGCCGTCTCCTGAAAGGCGCGGGACTCTTTGCTGCCGCGCATGGTTTCGATCAGCGCGTCGAGCTGGGCCACAGTTCTGGGCGACGCATCGACCGCCGCGCGGGCAGAGGCGATTCCGCACAGCAGCCCGTACAGCTCGTGGTGTTCGCGCACCACCGACTCGTCGAAGCGTTCGACGTACGCGCCGCGGTGATACTGCGTGGACAGGATCCCGTCGTGTTCGAGCTGGACCACAGCCTCCTGGATGGGCACGCGGCTGAGCCCGAGTTCCTGCGCTATCTCATTGCGGTCCACCCGATCTCCGGAGCGCAGTTTGCCGGTCAGTACCAGGTTGACGACATGCGAGACAACGAGGTCTTTTTCTTTGACCCCATACTTCTTGGGCATGGCGGCGACAGTGTCTCACGCCGCACGCCCGTTAGGGCGCGGTTACGACGATCGGCTGTCGCGCCAGCGGCACAACGCTTCGGCGGAGCTCAAGTCGTAGTCGGGACCGGTGACGCCGACCGTAAATTGCGTCACTCCAAGCTCGATCAGCGCGTCGGCGTCGGCCAGCAGCGCGTCACCCCCGCCCTGTAGGCCCGCCGACCGTTCGATCTCTGCCGGGTCACGGCCAATCGCTTCGCAGTGGTCCGCTAGGACCTGGGCCTTGTGCGGGTAGCTCTCGCGGTCGACGAAGCCGTGCCAGGTGCTGGCGTACTCGGCGACCATGCGAAGTGTCTTCTTCTCGCCCGTACCGCCGATGAGGATCGGAATATCGCGGGTGGGCGCAGGATTCAGCTTGGCGAAGCGGGATTTGATTCGCGGCAGCGCTTTGGCCAACTCGTTGAGCCGCCCACCGGCAGTGCCGAACTCGTAGCCGTATTCGGCGTAATCCCGCTCGAACCACCCGGAGCCGATGCCGAGGATCAGCCGCCCACCGGAGATGTGGTCGGTGGTGCGCGCCATATCTGCCAGCAGTTCGGGGTTGCGGTATGAGTTGCACGTCACCAGCGCGCCGAACTCGATACGCGAGGTCTGCTCGGCCCAGGCGCCGAGCATCGTCCAGCATTCGAAGTGCGGACCATCGGGTTCGCCGTAGAGGGGATAGAAGTGATCCCAGTTGTAGGCGACGTCGACGCCGAGGTCTTCAGCGCGGCGGACGGCGTCGCGGATGTTGTCGTAGGACGGTGAGTGTTGCGGCTGCAGTTGCACGCCGATACGAATCGGATGGGGCACGAATCCCAACCTAGACGCCGATTTGGCCGTCGGTCTTCCACACCGCGACGACCGAGGGCCGTGCGGGCGCATCGCCACCGTCTGGCCAGTGCGACAACGGCTTGTCGATGCTGTAGTCGTCGCCCTCACCGGGATGCTGCACGCACACCGTGATGAGGTCGTCGGTCACGACCGGCCCGCAGGTCTCCGCACCCTTCGGCACGGTGAGGAATTGTTTGGTCTCGCCGCGGTTTGGTCCGTCGAGCGCGACGGCGAACAGCCCGTCGTTCGATTTGAGCGCGTTGCCGTCGGTGGCGATCCACAGGTTGCCGTGGCTGTCGAACGCGAGGTTGTCCGGGCACGAAATCGGGCTGACCTTGGTCTTGTCGAACCCGGCGAAATAGGTGTCGGCGGCCTTGGGATCACCGCACACCAGCAGCAGGTCCCAGGTGAAGCTGGTGCCGGAGTGGTCGTCGGTGATCTCGAGGATCTGCCCGTTCTTGTTCTCGTTGCGGGGATTGGCGGCGTCGACCGGCGGCTTGCCCTGGGTGCCGCGCTTGTCGTTGTTGGTCAGCGCGACGTAGACCTTGCCGGTCTTCGGGTTGGCCTCGAAATCCTCGGGCCGGTCCATCTTCGTCGCGCCCACTTTGTCGGCGGCGAACCGGATGAACACCGAGACCTCTTGCGCAGTCATGCCGTCCACGAGTGATTGACCGGTTCCGTTCGGTCCGGATTTCAGCAGCGGGATCCACGTGCCGCTGCCGGTGAACGAGCCCTTCGCCGGCAACTTGCCGGAGCCGTCGATATCGCCGGGCGGAATGTCACTGGACAACTTGGCGACGTAGAGGGTGCCCTCCTCGAGGAGTGTCATGTTGTGCGCGACGGCCGCGGGGTCCCCGGTTTCCCAGGCGGGCTGAATCTTCTTGTCGGAGACGAACTTGTACATGTATTCGAAGCGTTCGTCGTCGCCGGTGTAGACGACCACGGTGCCGTCACCGGTGACGTGGACGGTCGCGGCCTCGTGCCGGAACCGGCCGAGCGCCGTGTGCTTGACCGGTGTGGATTTCGGGTCGAACGGGTTCAGCTCGATGATGTAGCCGAACCGGTTGGCTTCGTTGGGCGTCTTGCGGAAGTCGAACCGCGGGTCGAACGTCTCCCATTTGCGCTCGCTCGGTTTGGCCTCGAATCCGTAACGGTCCTCGCGGTCGGCGATGACGGGGTTTCCCGCGGCGGGTGCGTCCTTGGCGGTGCCGAAGTACGAATAGAAGTTCTCTTCGCCGGAGAGCACGGTGCCCCAGGGCGTCACGCCGCCGGAGCAGTTGGCGAACGTGCCTGCGACGGTACGGCCGGTCGGGTCGGCGGGCGTCTTGACGAAGTCGCTGCCGGCGCCGGGGCCTGTGAGCATGAACGGGCTGTCGGCGGTGATACGGCGGTTGTAGGTGCCCATTACGGGAGTCAGTGTGCCGTTGCGCTTTTCGACTTCGACGACGGTCAGGCCGTGCGCGGCGATCCCGATGTCGAACTGGTCGCGGGTGGGCTTGTCGGGGTCGTAGCCGGGAAACATGAACTGCTCGGTGGTGTATTCATGGTTGACCACGAGCAGGTAGCGGTGCTGTGCGCCGGGGATCGGGAGCAGCCCGGCGAAGTCGTTGTTGAACCCGAATTGTTGACGCTGTGCGGCGGCGGTCTGCGCCCGGACGTCGAACTGCGGCGCGCCTGGCACGACGGGATCGCCCCAGCGGATGACGACCTTCTGCTGGTAGCCGTCGGGGATGACGACAGCGTCCTCGGTGTTTGGCGCAACGGCGGTGAAGTTCATGCCGGCGGGCGGTTGGTTGGGGGCGCTGGAGGTCGGCGTTGCCGTCGTCGACCCGGCGTTCGAGCAAGCCGCCAGGGCGGACCCGGCACCGACGGCCAGGACGGTGATGCCGCCCGCACGCAGCAGGTCACGGCGGGATACCGCCTTGACCATGTCGCCGAAGTACTCGCCGTCGCTGGTGTTGCTGGGTGGCTGTGCGCACGCGTCGCCGCAGCGGTAACGGCAGGTCACATGTTGCCGGGACGACTTTCCGTGATGGGTGACAAGGAGATTCAACGGAACGAGGGCCACAGCCGGAACGTACGGCAGCGCGGCTAGCAGGAGGTGAACAGTAGGCGACGCGCGGCTAGCCGAGGATCTCGCGCAGAATCTCGATCAGCACCAGCGGTTGGTCGCTCTGTACCGAATGCCCGGAGTTCTCGACCATTCGCACTTCTTGGAAGCCGGGGGCGGTGCGAGCGAACTCGTCGGCGTCCTCGTTGTTCACAAAGGCCGAATTCGCGCCGCGCACGAGCGTCGTCGGCACGGTCAGCTGCGGCACGTCGTCCCAAAGACTGTCGAACCCCTCGCCCCTGCGCATCGTGTCGTAGCGCCACGACCAGCTGCCGTCGTCGAGGCGTTTGGAGTTGTGAAAGACACCGCGGCGCAACGACTCTCGATCCCGATGCGGCGCCGCTGCAATGGTCAGGTCAAACATCGCCTGAAAGCTCGGAAACGTCCGTTCGCCCTCCACCAGCGCGACCGTGCCCTTCTGCTCCTCCGTCATCTGCGTGTGCCGCTCCGGCGCCGACGGTGTGACATCGACAAGCACCAGCTTGCGCACGAGGTCCGGGGCGGACACCGCCAACCGGATCGCTGTCAGTCCGCCTAGCGACATACCGACGACCAGATCGGCGTCGGGTGCGAACTCGCGCACCACCGGTTCCACTGCGACGGCGTTGAGCTTCGGTCCGTAGTCACCGTCTTCGCGCCACGCCGAACGCCCGTGGCCGGGCAGGTCGATGGACAGCGCCGGCTCACCGAGCCCGATGACCACCGTGTCCCACGTGTGGGCGTTTTGGCCGCCGCCATGCAGGAACACGACCCGCGGCGGCGCATCCCCAAACTTCAGCGCGCTGAGCGGACCGGAATCGATCCGCTGTACAGGCGGCACCTCGTCGACGCCGGCCTGCCGGGCGTTCTCCTGCAGGAAGGTGAACTCCCCCAGCGAGGCCAGTTCGTCGTCGGCGGAGATCTCACTCACGCCGTTGACCCTACAAAACGCCGAACTCCTAGCCCTCGATGAAGTCTTCGAGCTGCGTCCGCGCGATGTCGTCGGGCAGCTGCTTCGGCGGGCTCTTCATCAGGTACGCCGACGCGGCCACCACCGGGCCGCCGATGCCGCGGTCCTTGGCGATCTTCGCCGCGCGCACCGCGTCGATGATGACGCCGGCCGAGTTGGGCGAGTCCCACACCTCGAGCTTGTACTCCAGGTTCAGCGGCACGTCACCGAAGGCGCGGCCCTCGAGCCGCACGTAGGCCCACTTGCGGTCGTCGAGCCAGCCGACGTGATCGGACGGGCCGATGTGCACGTCCTTGGTCTTGAACTCGCGCTGCAGGTTCGACGTGACGGCCTGAGTCTTGGAGATCTTCTTGGACTCCAGCCGCTCGCGCTCGAGCATGTTCAGGAAGTCCATGTTGCCGCCGACGTTGAGCTGCATCGTGCGGTCGAGCTGCACGCCGCGGTCCTCGAAAAGCTTGGCCATCACGCGGTGGGTGATGGTCGCGCCGACCTGGCTCTTGATGTCGTCGCCGACGATCGGCACACCGGCGTCCTCGAACTTCTTGGCCCACACCGGGTCGCTGGCGATGAACACCGGCAGCGCGTTGACGAACGCCACACCGGCGTCGATGCAGCACTGGGCGTAGAACTTGTCGGCCTCCTCGGAGCCCACCGGCAGGTAGGACACCAACACGTCGACCTCGTTATCGCGCAGCACCTTGACCACGTCGACCGGATCGACGTCAGACACCTCGATGGTGTCGGCGTAGTACTTGCCGATGCCGTCGAGCGTCGGACCGCGCTGCACCGTGACGTTGGTGGGCGGCACGTCGGCGATCTTGATGGTGTTGTTCTCCGACGCGAAGATCGCCTCCGACAGGTCGAAGCCGACCTTCTTGGCGTCGACGTCGAAGGCGGCGACGAACTTGACGTCCCGGACGTGATACGGGCCTAGACGCACGTGCATGAGACCGGGCACCGTGGCCGTCTCGTCAGCGTCCTGGTAATACTGCACGCCCTGCACCAACGAGGACGCGCAGTTGCCCACGCCGACGATGGCGACCCGGATGTCGGTGTTCTCAGTCATGACGACGTTCTCCCTCTCACTAACTTTTGGTCTTACTCACGCTTTTGGTCTTACTCACGGCTGCTCGGCGCGCCCCTGCGCCAACCGTTCGGCGGCTATCAACTCGTTGAGCCACTTGACTTCACGCTCGCTGGATTCCAACCCGAGCTGGTGCAACTGCCGGGTGTAGCGATCAATCGAGCTGCTGGCCCGCGATACAGCTTCACGCAGGCCCTCACGACGCTCCTCCACCTGACGGCGACGCCCCTCGAGTATCCGCATCCTGGCCTCGGCCGGAGTGCGGTTGAAAAACGCGAGGTGAACGCCGAATCCGTCATCGGAGAAGTTCTGCGGGCCGGTATCGGCGACCAGTTCGGTGAAGCGCTGCTTACCGGCATCGGTGAGCTGGTAGACGCGCCGCGCGCGGCGCATCTTCGGGATTCCCTCGGGCGCGGCGTCCTCGACGATCAGGCCGTCGGTCTGCATGCGCCGCAGCGCCGGGTACAACGAGCCGTAGGAGAACGCCCGAAAGGCGCCGAGCAAGCCGGTCAGTCGCTTGCGCAGCTCGTAGCCGTGCATGGGCGATTCGAGCAGGAGCCCCAGGATGGCCAGTTCCAGCAATCGAATCACCTCCCCAAGAAACGCAGCTCATTCGCTACGACGCTTCGACACCTCGCGCAATAGTATCGCGCCGATATATTCGGTGCCAACAAATGGTTGCGTACCGTTGACGAGCGGCGAACCTCAGTCGATGGCCGAATCGATGCGCTTGATGGTGCCGTCGCCGGCGAACGTGATGGATCCGCTGCCGAAATCACTGGACACGCTGGCCCTCAGCGCCAGCGCGCCGGGAGTCAGCGGATCACGGGTCGGGTCGATGGACAGGTACGTGCTGTTCGGCTTGACGTCCTTCTGTTGAAGGCCGACCGTCTCAGGCGCGCCCCGCAGAATGCCGACAGCGGCCTTGACGTCGAAGGCAGCGACGTCCACGAGCACGTCGTCGTCGTCCTTCGCCGATGTCGACGGATCGTCGAAGCCACCGCGGTAGCTATAACTCAGCTTCCGTCGATCGTCTGTGGGATCCGCGCGGGACAGGACGGCGTAGTCGGGGTAGATGGTGAGGCTGTATCCCATGGTGTCGCCGAAGCGCTGCCTCATCTGCTCCAACAACCCGTTCAGGCCGCCGAGCGATTGCAGTTGCTTGGGTGGCGTCAGCACCTTGGCCGGGATTCCGTCGGACTTGGCCCCCGGGTCGGAGGTGAAGCTCAGCGGCGATGACGTGTTGCCGTACAGCCCCCAACCGATCGCAATGCCCAACAGCACCAGCACGACGGACACGGCGAGGCCGAACTTCCAATTGCCGCCGCCGAGCCGCGACGGCTTCTTGAGATCTGGCAGCTGAACGGGCGCGTTTGAGTTCTGAAGGTCGGAAACCAGATCCTGCAGCTGGCCCAGCGTCGCGGCGTTGGTCGCGGCCTTGACCCGGTCGCCGTGCTCGGCCATCGACAGCTGTCCCTCGCTCAACGCACTGTCGAGGATCTTGCAGGTGTCGTTGCGGTCGCTGTCCTTCGCCCGCGTTCCTGCCGTCTGCCTGGTCGCCACGACGATGATCGTAGGAGCAGGGTTGCCATCGCCGCAGACCAGATGGCGATCCCGGCGGGGAGGCGGTGGCGTCGCGCCTCGGCGGTCGCGGGGCCGACGTACTCTGGTCTCCGTGCGACTGCAGCGACAGGTGGTGGATTACGCGCTTCGGCGCCGCTCGCTGCTCGCTGAGGTTTATTCCGGACGTACCGGGGTTACTGAGGTCTGTGACGCCAACCCGTATCTGCTGCGGGCCGCGAAATATCACGGCAAGCCGAGTTCGGTGACATGCCCGATCTGTCGCAAGGAACAGCTCACGTTGGTGTCATGGGTTTTCGGAGATCACCTGGGCGCCGTGTCCGGTTCGGCGCGCACCGCCGAGGAGTTGGTTCTGCTGGCAACGCGTTACGACGAGTTTTCCGTACACGTGGTGGAGGTATGCCGCACCTGCAGTTGGAATCACCTGGTCAAGTCGTATGTGCTCGGCGCCGTCCCACCTCCCAAGGGGTCGCGAGGCACTCGGACGGCGCGCGGACGCGCGCGCACGGCCAGTGAATAACGAAGGGCGCCACGACCGGTCAGCCAGCGATGTCCGCACGGGGCAGGGGGCTGATGGTGTTGGCGCGCGTCCGCAACCCCGACCCGACGGGCCGCCCCGCCAGGCCGACGTCGGTCGGCATCGCCCGCCAGGGCCCGAGGCGCCGCGCCGGCCCCGTGCGTCGTCGATGCCGCATGACGACAGCCACACGGCGATTTTGCCGGCGATCCGCGATGCCAGACCACCGCATCTGCGCGATCCGATCGACGTCGTCAAGGCGGCACTGGACGGCGTACCGCCACCGAAGCAACCGCCGCCCGCTCCGCCGCGCCGACCACCGGGTGGCGGTGGGCCGCCTGCTGGACCACCCGGCCCGCGGCCGAGCATTCGCGAGCAGATCAACTGGAAGTGGGTACGCCGCGGCCTGTACGCGACGGTGGCTGTGCTGATCGTGCTGCCGATGGTCACGTTCGGGATGGCCTATCTCATCGTCGACGTGCCAAAACCGGGTGACATCCGGACCAACCAGGTCTCGACGATCCTCGCCGGCGACGGCAGCGAGCTCGCGAAAATCGTTCCGCCGGAAGGCAATCGCGTCGACGTCAACATCGACCAGATCCCGGTGCATGTGCGCAATGCGGTGATGGCGGCCGAGGACCGTGACTTCTACTCCAATCCGGGCTTCTCATTCTCCGGCTTCGCCCGGGCGATCAAGAACAACATCTTCGGCGGGGACCTGCAGGGCGGCTCCACGATCACGCAGCAGTACGTCAAAAACGCACTGGTCGGCTCGGAGCGCTCGGGGGTCGGCGGGCTGGTCCGCAAGGCCAAGGAGCTGGTCATCTCGACGAAGATGTCCGGCGAATGGTCCAAAGACCAAGTGCTGCAGTCGTATCTGAACATCATCTACTTCGGCCGGGGTTCGTACGGGATCGCCGCGGCAGCCAAGGCGTACTTCAACAAGCCTGTCGAGCAGCTGACCGTCGCGGACGGCGCGCTGCTGGCGGCACTCATCCAGCGGCCGTCGGGGCTGGATCCCGCGATCAACCCGGAAGGCGCGGCCGAACGCTGGAATTGGGTACTCGACGGCATGGTCGGAATGGGCGCGTTGTCGCCGCAAGACCGTGCTGCACAACAGTTCCCGCCGACGGTGCCGCCCGAGCAGGCGCGTTCGCAGGACCAGACCACCGGGCCGAACGGCCTGATCGAACGGCAGGTCACGAAGGAACTGCTCGACCTGTTCAACATCGATGAGCAGACACTGAACACCCAGGGTCTGCAGATCACCACCACCATCGACCCCAAGGCGCAAACGGCCGCCGAGGATGCGATGTCGGAGTACATGGAGGGCCAGGATCCCGACATGCGCGCGGCGGTGGTGTCCATCGATCCGCGCACCGGTGCAGTGAAGGCTTATTACGGTGGTTCGGACGCCAACGGGTTCGACTTCGCGCAGGCCGGGTTGCCGACGGGCTCGTCGTTCAAGGTGTTCGCGTTGGTGGCCGCGCTGCAGCAAGGCATGGGTCTGGGCTATCAGGTGGACAGCTCGCCCGTAACGGTCAACGGAATCAAGATCACCAACGTCGAGGGTGAGGGCTGCGGCACCTGTTCCATCGCCGAGGCGCTCAAGCGGTCGCTGAACACCAGTTACTACCGGCTGATGCTCAAGCTCAAGAATGGCCCGCAAGACGTGGCCGACGCCGCGCACAAAGCGGGCGTCGCAGAAAGCTTTCCAGGCGTAGATCACACGCTGTCGGAGGACGGCAAGGGTGGACCGCCGAACAACGGAGTCGTGTTGGGCCAGTACCAAACTCGTGTTCTAGACATGGCATCGGCGTACGCAACGCTGGCGGCATCAGGCGTATATCACAAGCCGCATTTCGTGCAGAAGGTGGTCAACTCGCAGGGCGAGGTGCTCTTCGACGCGAGTGGACAGGACAACTCGGGCGAGCAGCGCATCGATAAGGCAGTGGCCGACAACGTCACGTCGGCAATGCAGCCGATCGCCGGCTATTCCAGGGGTCACAACCTCGCCGGTGGACGGGTGTCGGCGGCCAAGACTGGCACCAACCAGCTCGGCGACACCGACGCGAACCGAGATGCGTGGATGGTCGGCTACACGCCGTCGCTGTCGACAGCGGTGTGGGTCGGCACGACCGAGGGCACCAAGCCGCTGGAGAACAAGTCGGGCTCGCCGGTGTACGGGTCCGGGCTGCCGTCGGACATCTGGAAGTCGACGATGGACGGCGCACTGAAGGGCACCGACAACGAGACCTTCCCGAAGCCAACCGAGATCGGCGGCTATGCGGGTGTGCCGCAGGCGCCGCCGCCCCCGTCGACAACCGCGCCCGCTCCGCCGTCGGAGACGGTCATCCAGCCGACTATCGAAGTGGCGCCGGGCATTACGATTCCGCTCGGCCCACCGACCACCGTGCCCCTCGCTCCGCCGACGCCGGTCGGACCCGCGCCGGGACCAGGCGACGTTCCCGGGGTCCCGCCGCCACCGCCGCCCCCGTGACCGAGACCGACCGGGAGACGGTGTCGTCGACGGCATTGGCTGGTGTTGTATCGCCGGCTCCGCTCGCAGAAGACCGGCGCAGCCTCGATAACCGCGACCTGCCAAGTCGCACCGACACGATCGGAGCCGCGCTTTCCGGAGTGATCGGCGGGCCCGTCGGGAGGCATGCGCTGATCGGCCGCGCGCGGTTCCTGACGCCGCTTCGCGTGATGCTGATGATCGCTCTGGTCTTTCTCGCGCTCGGGTATTCGACGAAAGCGGCGTGCCTGCAGACCACCGGCCACGGCCCGGCCGACCAACGGGTGGGCAACTGGGAGAACCAACGCGCGTATTACGAGCTGTGCTACTCCGACACGGTGCCGCTTTACACCGCGGAATTGTTGAACCTCGGGAAGTTTCCTTACAAGTCGAGCTGGGTCGAGACCGACAGCACCGGCAAGCCGCGTCTTCAGTACGACGGCAATACCGCCGTGCGCTACATGGAGTATCCGGTACTGACCGGGATCTACCAGTACGTGTCGATGGCGCTGGCCAAGACGTATACGGCGCTGACCAAACTGATTTCGGTACCGGTCATCGCCGAGGTGGTGATGTTCTTCAACATCGCTGCATTCGGATTGGCGCTGGCGTGGTTGGTCACGGTGTGGGCGACCACGAGACTTGCCGGTCCGCGACGGATCTGGGACGCGGCGTTGGTGGCTGGTTCGCCGATTCTGATTTTTCAGATCTTTACGAATTTCGACGCGCTGGCAACGGCTTTCGCGGCCGGTGCACTGTTGGCCTGGGCGCGGCGAAAACCGTGGCTGGCGGGCGTGCTGATCGGACTGGGCGTGGCGGTCAAGCTCTACCCGCTGCTGCTCTTCGTGCCGCTGGTACTCCTCGGTGTGCGGACCGGTCGGTTGCGTGAGGTGGGCAAGGCGGCGGTCGCCACGGTGGTGGCATGGCTGTTGGTGAATTTGCCGGTGATGGTGCTGTTCCCGCGGGGATGGTCGGAGTTCTTCCGGCTCAACACCCGCCGCGGTGACGATATGGACTCGCTGTACAACGTCGTCAAGTCGTTCACCGGCTGGCAGGGGTTCGATCAGAACCTTGGGTTTTGGCAGCCGCCGACAGTGCTGAACACCGTGTCGGCTGCCTTGTTCGTATCGTGTTGTGTCGCAATCGCATACATCACGCTGACCGCCAAACAGCGACCGCGGGTGGCGCAGGTGGCCTTCCTCGTGGTCGCTGTGTTCCTGCTGACGAACAAGGTGTGGAGTCCGCAGTTCTCGCTGTGGTTGGTACCGCTGGCCGTGCTGGCGCTGCCGCACCGCCGGATTCTGTTGGCGTGGATGACGATCGACATGCTGGTCTGGGTGCCACGGATGCTGTTCTTGTATGGCGAGCAGAACCGTGGGCTGCCCGAACAATGGTTCACGGCCGCGGTGCTCCTCCGCGATATTGCGGTCATAGCGTTGTGCGCGTTGGTGATTCGGCAGATCCATCGGCCGGAGTTGGACCTCGTGAGGTGCGGCGGGCAGGTCGACGACCCGTCGGGCGGAGTGTTTGATCGGGCGCCCGATGCTCCGCCGCGGTGGTTGCCCGACTGGCTGCGCCCGGCCGCGGGTCGGACGACTGTCACACCGGCGGTCGCCGCAGAGCCCGAGGCCGAACCGGATCTGGCGCGAAGCACCTGACGAGAGGCCGCCGATGTTGGTTGCGATTCCAATGTTCGAGCGATTCACTGCGCTCGACGCAATCGGTCCTTACGAAGTGCTGCAACGGATTCCATCGATCGACGTCGTCTTCGTCGGCCATCAGCGTGGAGAGGTCCGTAGCGACAACGACATGCTCGGCATGATGGTCGACAAGTCGTTCGCCGAACTCACACAGCCCGACGTTGTCGTGTTTCCCGGCGGTATCGGCACACGCGTGCTGATCAACGACGCCGAAGTCCTCGATTGGGTGCGCGAGGCGCACGAGCATTCCGTGTTCACCACGTCGGTGTGCACGGGCGGCTTGGTGCTCGCGGCGGCCGGTCTACTCACGGGGCTCACGGCCACGACGCACTGGCGCGTGCAAGAGCTGTTCAACTCGCTGGGGGCGCAGTACGTGCCGCAGCGCGTAGTGGAGCATCTGCCGCAACGGATCATCACCGCGGCCGGGGTGTCCAGCGGCATCGATATGGCGCTGCGGTTAGTCGAGCTACTGGTCAACCGTGAGGCCGCCGAGGCCAGCCAGCTGATGATCGAATACGACCCGCGGCCGCCGTTCGACTCCGGCGACTGGGCCAAGGCTTCGGACGCAGTCAGGGAGCTGGCACAGGAGTTCTACCGACACCGGGCCTGACGTGTCCGCGCGATTTCGCAGATCAGCGGGCATTCCTGTAGCCTGGGCCGGTTGCCGACGCAGGTAACCCTCCTGCCACGGATCGACCGTGGCCGAACAAGACCGTAGGAGGTGGTGTGGTTCTCATGCGTCCATACGAAATCATGGTCATTCTTGACCCCACTCTCGACGAGCGCACCGTTGCACCGTCGCTGGAGGCTTTCCTCAACGTTGTCCGTAAGGACGGCGGCACTGTCGACAAGGTCGACATCTGGGGCAAGCGCCGGCTGGCGTACGAGATCGCCAAGCATGCCGAGGGTATCTATGCGGTGATCGACGTGAAGGCCAATTCGGCCACGGTGTCCGAGCTGGACCGTCAGCTGTCACTGAACGAGTCGGTGCTGCGCACCAAGGTGATGCGCACGGACAAGCACTAGTCCCGAACACGCGTCGGCTGTCGTGCGCGTTGCGTAGGCTCGCGCGCAACAAACCGCAGCGATGAGCGCTTGCGCGAAGAGCCGAACAATCTGCCCAGGAGGAAGCTCGTGGCTGGTGACACCACCATCACCGTCGTCGGAAACCTGACCGCCGACCCGGAACTGCGGTTCACCCCGTCGGGTGCGGCCGTGGCCAACTTCACGGTCGCGTCGACACCGCGCATCTATGACCGCCAGAGCGGGGAATGGAAGGACGGCGAGGCGCTGTTCCTGCGGTGCAACATCTGGCGTGAGGCCGCCGAGAACGTGGCCGAAAGCCTCACTCGCGGCTCGCGGGTGATCGTGCAGGGCCGGCTCAAGCAGCGTTCGTTCGAGACCCGTGAGGGCGAGAAGCGCACTGTCTTCGAGGTCGAGGTCGACGAGATCGGACCCTCGCTGCGCTACGCGACCGCCAAGGTGAACAAGGCGAGCCGCAGCGGCGGCGGTGGCGGCGGATTCGGCGGCGGGGGTTCGCGCGGCAGCGGCTCGGGCAGCGGCGAGGCCAAGCAGGACGACCCCTGGGGCAGCGCGCCCGCGTCGGGTTCGTTCAGCGGTGGCGACGACGAACCGCCCTTCTAGACAACAACTTTTGATCAGCAATTCCAGAAAGAGATAGACACATGGCCAAGGCCACCAAGCGGCGCCCGGCGCCCGAGAAGCCGATCAAGACGCGCAAGTGCGTGTTCTGCTCCAAGAAGGGGCAGACGATCGATTACAAGGACACGCAGCTGTTGCGCACCTACATCAGCGAGCGCGGCAAGATCCGTGCGCGGCGCGTGACGGGCAATTGCGTACAGCACCAGCGCGACATCGCGATCGCGGTCAAGAACGCCCGTGAGGTCGCTCTGCTGCCGTTCAGCGCGTCGACGCGTTAAGACAGGACCTGAAGAGATGAAACTGATTCTTACTGCTGAGGTCGAGCATCTGGGTTCGGCCGGTGACAGGGTTGAGGTCAAGGACGGCTACGGGCGCAACTTCTTGCTGCCCCGTGGGCTGGCGATCGTGGCCTCCCGTGGTGCCGAACGGCAGGCTGAGGAAATCCGTCGCGCCCAGGAGCTCAAGGGCGTCAAGGGTCTTGAGCATGCCAATGAGCTGAAGACGGCGATCGAGGGACTCGGTCCGGTCGAGCTGGCTGTGAAGGCGGCGCCGGACACCGGAAAGCTGTTCGGCTCGGTGACGCCGGCAGCCGTCGTCGCGGCGATCAAGAAGGCCGGCGGCCCGAATCTGGACAAGCGCACCGTTCAGCTGCCAAAAGCGCACATCAAGTCGGTGGGTGCCCACCCGATCGGGGTGCGGCTGCACCCCGAGGTGGACGCCGCGGTGTCGCTGAACGTCGTCGCCGGGTAGTACCACAGCGTCAATTAAGCCGGGTGAGGGCGGTGATCCGCCGTCACCCGGCTGTTGCTGTATGGGCTGGCGAACTTTGCGCCCCATTCGGCCGTCAGCGAAGCTAACGAGCTGTTAACCTGCATGGCGCTCCCGCGCAACACAACACGCCCGGGACCGCAACCCGGCCCGACACGCCGAGTGAATTGTCATCCACAAGAGTCAACGCCGTTTATCGTGCGACTATCTGCGCGGATACACGAAAACTGCCGATTCATGCACAAGTTCTCCCCAACGACTCAACATGGGTGGCCGGAGGTATCCACACCCCATCCACAGGTCTACTAACAAGACCCACTTGCGTGGTCCCCAGCAACGTCTAGCGTTGGCCGTCGCGGACAGATTCCGGTAGTTGCGGAAGCGTCTTGTCGGTGGCGGGACTTACAGTCGCGGTGTCAGACTGTCGAATGTACGTTCGATCCAGGGAGGAGGCAGGACGCGCCATGGCTGTCGTGGATGACCTCGGCCACTCGGGTATGGACGTCCCGCCCCCCAGCGAGGACTTCGGGCGGCAGCCCCCACAGGACAACGCCGCGGAGATGTCGGTACTGGGCGGCATGCTGCTCAGCAAGGACGCGATCGCCGATGTGCTCGAGCGGCTTCGTCCCTCAGACTTCTACCGCCCGGCGCATCAGAACGTCTACGACGCGATCCTGGATCTGTACGGACGCGGCGAGCCGGCCGACGCGGTGACGGTCGCCGCCGAGCTGGATCGCCGCGGCCTGTTGCGCCGTATCGGTGGTGCCCCGTATCTGCATACGCTGATCTCCACCGTGCCGACCGCTGCGAATGCGGGGTTCTATGCGGGCATCGTGGCGGAGAAGGCGCTGCTGCGCCGGCTGGTCGAGGCCGGCACGCGCGTCGTGCAGTACGGCTACGCGGGCGCTGAGGGCGCGGATGTCACTGAGATCGTGGACCGGGCGCAGGCCGAGATCTATGACGTCACCGAGGGACGCACGTCGGAAGACTTCGTGCCGCTCGAGGATCTGCTGCAGCCCACGATGGACGAGATCGACGCCATCGCATCCAACGGCGGCCTGGCCCGTGGCGTGCCAACCGGTTTCACAGATCTTGACGAGGTAACCAATGGCCTGCACCCCGGCCAGATGATCGTCATCGCGGCGCGGCCGGGTATGGGCAAATCGACGCTTGGCTTAGATTTCTTGCGGTCCTGCTCGATCAAGAATCGAATGTCGAGCGTCATCTTCAGCCTGGAGATGAGCAAGTCAGAGATCGTGATGCGGCTGCTATCAGCCGAGGCGAGAATCAAGTTGGCCGACATGCGGTCGGGCCGGATGAGTGACGATGATTGGACCCGGCTCGCGCGGCGGATGAGTGAAATAAGCGAAGCGCCTTTGTATATCGATGATTCGCCGAACCTGATGATGATGGAGATCCGGGCAAAGGCGCGTCGACTCAAGCAAAAGGCCAACCTAAGCCTGATTGTCATTGACTATCTGCAGCTGATGACATCCGGCAAGAAGGTCGAGTCGCGCCAACAGGAAGTGTCTGAATTCTCCCGGCAGCTCAAGCTTCTGGCGAAGGAACTGGAAGTTCCCGTGGTGGCGATGAGCCAGCTGAACCGCGGCCCGGAGCAACGCACCGACAAGAAGCCAATGCTGTCTGATCTGAGGGAGTCGGGCGCGATCGAACAAGATGCGGATATGGTCATCCTGCTGCACCGGCCTGACGCGTTCGAACGAGACGATCCGCGCGGTGGCGAAGCGGACCTAATCTTGGCCAAGCATCGCAACGGCCCAACCAAGACCATCACCGTCGCGCATCAATTGCACCTGTCGCGGTTCACCAACATGGCCAAGGCGTAGTTGTTTGTTGTGGCTTCTCAAACTTTATGTCCAATTCTCATTCGAAATGTCCACTCGATGTCCAATTGGACATGAAAGTGAGATTTTCGAAATTTGGTGAATGGTTCGAAATTTGGTGAATGGTTCGAAATTGGGTGAGCAGTTCGAGGAAGAAGCGGTGTGTCGGTGAAATGCTGCTGCCGGGGTTCGGTGGCCGGACGGGCGGTCGGTATAGCTCCACGCGATGGTTTGGGTGCGAGGACCCGATGCCGCTTTCCGTTGATTGTCGCCAAAGGTCGCCCGTGACACGGCAGCGGTCTTATCCGGGTTGGGATCGATCGCCGCAGCCGCCCGTTCGAGTGGATAAGTCGCAGGCTCGGGAGCGGATGCCAGGCCCGACGCAAGCAGCGGCTCGAGCATCTTCGACGGCTACGAATCGGATCTGTATGTCTTCATCCACAGCCCGTAGTTGGAGCTCTCGGTCCGGTTATCGTGACCACCGCGGACGAAGACATCGATGCGGTCGGGTCCCCACGAGGTGGCGCAGGGACCCGATGTCCCATGCCCACCCAGCGGCTCCCAGCTTTGCCAGCCGCCCTGATAGGGCAGGTGCCACACCGTGCTGTCGTGGCCCAGGACGAACACGTCGAGCCGGTTCTCACCCCACGACGTGATAGCGGGGTCGGAGGTCAGGGTGCCGTCGAGGTCTTCCCACGGGCCCCAACCGCCCTGGGCGTCGTCATAGGCGATATGCGAGAGCGCGTTCTTGCCATTGCGGACGACGACATCAATGCGTCCAGGGGCCCACGACACCGCCGCCGGGTCCGACGTCAACGTTCCGCCAAGCAAATTCCACCCGTCGTCGCCGTCGTCATACCAGCGGTGCAGCAACGTGTTGTCGCCGTTCCGGCCAAACAGGTCGAAACGATTCGGCCCCCATGAGGCGGCCGCCGGATCGCCGGGCCACAAAATGCCCAGCGGTTGCCAGTCCCCCCAGCGGCCATCGTCGAATGTCAATTGAAACAACGTGTCATCATGGCCGCGGACGAACACGTCGATGCGCCCGCGCGACGGGGTCACCGCCGCAGGAGCCGACGTCAACGTTCCGTGAAGCGTTTCCCAGGACCGCCATTGGTACTTGCCGCCGGTTTTCTCATATGTGCTTTGGTAGAGGGCGTTGTCTCCACCGCGCACGAACACGTCGATGCGGCCCGGCACATGGTGCAAGTCGTCGGGATCCAGCAGCGGTCCCCACGACGTGGCCGTAGGTTCGGCGGTCACAAACCCGCGAAGAAGATCACTCCAGTCCGTGTCCCACTTCGCCTGCCCGCTCATCGCAGCTGCCCCGGCGTCGTGCTGAACGCGGCGTCCTTAAGGACAGGCACCACGGCGCGGTGAATGATCGTCATGGCCGAACCCCTCCCGCGAGCCCCGTCGACAGAACCCGTCTTCCATCGTGGTCACGTGCCGCCGCATCCGATGTTGAAGCTGCCCTGAGTTGGTGACCCCAACGAGGTCCGTGGCGGACTTAGCTGATCGACCATGCATGACCATCTTCGATTCATTTTAGTGGCGTTAATATCAAAGATACGATTTCGCGGTGGGCAAGCAGACGGGGTACGTGGCGGTCACGGCACATCCTGTTCTTCGTGACCGAATTCGACGTCCTTGCCGTTGAACGTGCCGTGGCAGGACACCACGACGTGGTAGGTGGATAAGGCCGGAGGGGCGAGCACGGGGAAACTCGCCGTCCCGTTGGGGTCGATGGTGAAGGACTTGTTGACTCCGGGCAGGAGCGGATTAGTCGCCTTGTAGGTGCATTTGCCGGCCAGATCCGCTGAGTTCGTCACATTCGCCGTCCACGTCACCAGGTCCCTGTCGAAGCTCAGATGAACCGCGTTGGTCGGCGCCACCTTCGCCGGGTCGGCAGGAGCGGGAGCTGCAGCGGGCGCAGGCGCCGGGTCGGGGACAGGCTCTGGCGGCGGGGCGGGGGCCGGCGCAGGTTTGCCCAACACGATGGTGACGACGTCGAAGGAATCGCCCCCAATCAAGTCGCTCTCGAAGCCCACGCCGAAGTCCTTGTAGTCGCAGTCGCTGAATGCGGTTTTGCTCACAGGATCGTCGATGACGCGACGGATCTGCACGTCTTCGTGATCGCCATGAGCTTTGAGGACGATGAAGGTGCCCTTGTATTGGCCGAACGGGGGCACTCCGGGATGGGCATTCGCTGCCTCGTGCTGCGCCTGGCCTTCGAGATCCCTGCTGTAATTCAGCGCCGCGCAAGATGTTTGACTACGTGCGTTGTTGGCGGCGGCTCGTATCGGGTCGAGCGGATCGGCGTGTGCGGCTGGCATCGCCAATGTTCCGGCGCCGATCATGGTGGCCAGGATGGTAAGTGGTGCGGATACTCGTGTTCTGGTCACGACTCTTTCCTCGGCTTCCTCGGCGCTGTCAACGGGACGGGTGGGGGGTTCATCTGACTGCTTCTATCCGGCGGCGAAGTCGGGACACAGATGTGTTGTTGCGGCGCTGACGAATAACGTGCCCTGATCGAAGTGGTACCTCTGCTCCACGGCGGTCATCTCATCGAGCACCGAGGTACCACCTTTCAGTTCTGAGCAGGTTTGGTAGCCCGCGTCGATCACCTCGGCGGACGACTTCTGCGGCAACCAGACGTTGTTGGTGTTGAGCTCGTCGAGAAAACTCCCGGTACTGGCGGCCGCGATTGGGGCGCACGCCAGCACTGCAGCGCTCAGCGCACCCGCGAGCAGCGCGGTGTTCCGAAGAATCGAATTCATGGTCGTTCCTTTCTGGTGGCAGACGGGGTACGTGGAGGTCACGGCACATCCTGTTCTTCGTGACCGAATTCGACGTCCTTGCCGTCGAAGGTGCCGTGGCAGGACACCACGACGTGGTAGGTGGATAAGGCCGGAGGGGCGAGCACGGGGAAACTCGCCGTCCCGTTGGGGTCGATGGTGAAGGACTTGTTGACTCCGGGCAGTAGCGGATTAGTCGCCTTGTAGGTGCATTTGCCGGCCAGATCCGCTGAGTTCGTCACATTCGCCGTCCACGTCACCAGGTCCCTGTCGAAGCTCAGATGAACCGCGTTGGTCGGCGCCACCTTCGCCGGCTCGGCAGGAGCGGGAGCTGCAGCGGGGGCTGGCGCAGGAGCGGGGGCGAGGGGAGGCTCGGGGGCAGACTGGCAGACCAATGGTTCCGCAGTTTGAAAGTTGACCTCCGAGCCAGTTTGGCCGATTTGGTAGAAGCCGTGGGCTTTGTTGTCGTCGCGGATCTGTCCGATGAAGTTCAACGGCTCGAAGTTGTCCCTGTTCACCGTGAGCGTGAAACTGTGCCCGAGGATGTCGCCGACGACGTGCACTGGCAACGGGGGACTGCCGTTGTCCCCGATCGTTTGGCCGGATGCATCGACGTGCGTGCCGGCGGGGACGCCGAAGACGGTCTTGCCGATGGGCGGGTAAAGCAAAGTGACTGGACCGCCCGGGAACTGCCACGAGGTGCATGCGGGGGCAAGCGGTGGTGGTAGAAGCGGCGCTACTGGCTGCGCTTGGGCCGGGGCAGGGCCGCTCAACGAGCCAAGCACGGTGAGTAGGGTCATCGCCGCGGTGGCGGCATGCGCCCGGCCGGGTTGGCGTTTGCGCTGGCGCGATGTCGCGTGGTTGGCAGCGGCTTCCCCATGGCGCCCCATCGGATGTTCAATCAGCCCTGAGTTTGTGACCCCAACGAGGTCCGCGGCGGGCTTAGCCGATTGATCCTGCATGACCATCCCCCGATTCATGTTAATAACGTTAAAATCAAAGGTACGCTTTTCGTGATAACGCTGTCAACATCAAATTCTGGTGATCGTCACTGGGTCGGTCACCCCGCAAGACCGGACTCGCACCGCATCATGCGGGAACGGGCAACATCCGCAACGGCACGCGGGCCAAGACGGTGCTCACCGATACCACCGGTCCTGCGGAGCTCGACATGCCACGAGACCGGGTGGCCACCTTTGAGCCCCAGATCATCAAAGCGCCAGCGGCGGCTGTCCGGTGTGGATGAGGTGGTGCTGTCGCTGTATGCCAAAGGCTCGACCACCGGCGAGATCTCGGCGCATTTCGCCGAGATCTACGGGCGCCTCAGTCTCCAAAGAGACGAGCAGCCGGATCACCGACAAGGTGATCGAGGAGATGAACGACTGGGCGAGGTCGCCATACATCAGGGAGACCAAGATTCCCTTCCCGTTTTCGTCGAGCGGACCTACGGGTTGCCATTGCAAGGCTTTGGAGTAGGTGGCGATGGTGTCGGGTGCGCCGGACATAGTTGTCTTTCAGTTCTGTTGCGGGATCACAGTTTTGGCGACATTCGCGCTGCAGTCAGGGGGGCACGCCTCGTGGGCGGTGATCTCCGTTGCGACTCGGCGGTGACTTCAAACGATGCGTGGCCGCGTGCAAACCGCGAACCAAGACCAGAACGCTCTCGGCGGTGATCACCGAACTCACGCACGAAACCTCCCGAGCCAACGTCGTTGTGTCGATGCCACGCAAGCACCCGGGCCGTGACTGTGTGACTGCCCCCCCGGCGTTAGACGTTCAGGCGACGCCATCGGACTGCGGCTGTACCGCTGCGGACGGAAGCCTGAACAGATTTTGCCTAATCGGTTAGTTCACGGCGCCGGTCGAAAGTTGATGGGTTGCTGGTTGGGTTGTCGGTCACGGGCGACAGGCCGGTGCATCGGTCGGAGGGTGGTCAGGCCGGTCTGCTGCCCAGGAGGTGGTCTTCGATGAGTGCGGCGCCGGTGGTGACGCCGCCGGTGGCCGCGTAGCCCTGGGCTACGCGTTGGGCGCCGTCGGTCATGAGCAGCGCTTGGTCGACTGCGCGACGTAGCCGCCCGACGGTGAGTTTGCGGGCTGGCAGGCGGGTGCCGCATTGGGCGACTTCAACGCGGCGCGCGACTTCGAGTTGGTCGCGTCCGTAGGGCACGACGCACACTGGCACGCCGCGGGCGAGTGCCTTTTGGGTTGATCCCATGCCGCCGTGGGTGATCGCGCAGACAGCGCGATCGAGGATCAGGCCGTGGGGGGCGGTCTGGGCCACGGTGGCGTTGGGTGGTGGGTTCGCGTCGCGTGGGACGCCGGAGGGGAAGGTGGCCACGACGTGCACCCGATGGTCGGCCAGTGCCTGCATGGCGGCCACGGGCAGCGCCGAATCGTTTTGATACTCGGTGGAGTTGGTGACCAGCACGATGGGTTGATCGATGTCGGTGAGCCAGGTCGGGGCGGCGGCGGGAGCGGGGTCGTAGTCACAGGGGCCGATGAAGTGCACCGTTGCCGGCCAGTCGGGGTGGGGGTATTCGAAGGGCTCGGCGCTGGCCAGCAGCAGCAGTGGTGCGCGGGCGACGAATTCGTCGGCGCTGTCTACCGCGGTGGCGCCGGCGGCGCTGCGCACCCGGGTAAGTGCGGAGAGCATCGCGCGTTCGAGTGCACCGGTGGTGAGCGGACGTAGTGCGGCGTCGCGCAGCCGCCCGGCCAGGCCCGGCCACGGCGCCAACCCCGGCCCGAACGGCGGTACGCCGCGTGAGCGCAGGAACGGCGGGTAGGGCCAAAACGCTGTCCACGGGAGGTCGGCGGCATCGGCCACCGAGGCGGCGCCCCAGCAGTTGGCGTCGATGATCAGCGCGTCGGGTTCGACTTCGTCGATGGCGTGGCGGGCGTCGTCGACCTCGAGCATGCCCCGGGCGCCGAACACCTCCATGGTGAGCTTGAGTGCCCCGAGCGGGGTTGCCGCCGTCCAGTCGCGCAGGGTCACCTGCTCGATGCGCGGATCGACTGCGGCGGCCTCGAATCCGGCGGCCCGACTCAGGGAGACGGCGGCTGCCGAGGTGTGCACCACGACTCGGTGCCCGCGCGATCGCAGTTCCTGCAGCAGCGCGGTGATCGGGTAGACGTGGCCCAGCGCCGGTGAGGTGTAGGCCAGGATGGTGGCCACTAGCCGGTGGGTTTCAGGAGCGGCTCGAGCAGTTCGAGTATCGCGGTGTGGGTTTGGGCGCGGCTCAGTGAGCCGTCGTGGCGCAGCAGCTGCCAGGTCCGCACGTCGCAGACTGCGGTGATCTGGGCCAGCCGACGGGCCCGCGCAGTGCGGGTGAGATCGGTCAGCGACGCCGCGAACACCCTGGCGCACCAGTCCCGGTGGTATGCCGCGCCGCCTGCAACCATGGCCCCCAGTGCGGGGGAGGCGCCCTGCGCGGCGATCATCTTCAGCACCAGGGCGCCGGAGCGCTCGTAGTGGTCAATCAAATTTGTCACCGCTGCGGCGGGGTCGCCGGGCTCGGCCGCGCCGCGTTGGGCGAACACCTCGCGGGCGAATCGTTCGATGGCCGCGGCGAACACCGAGTCCCGGTCGCCGAAGCGGCGCAGCACGGTCTGCACGGTGACTCCGGCGTTGGCGGCGATGTCACCCAAGGTGATGTCGGTGATCGGCACCGATTCCAGCAGCGTCATCGCTGCGGCCACGATCCGGTCTGCGGTCTCGGCGGCGGCGGCCGACCGGGAGGTCATGTCATAGGAACGACGAGCCTTCATGGTGCGGTGCGACTCCGGACTCTGCGGGGTGACCGACCCAGTGACGGCCACCAGAATTTGATGTTGACAACGTTATCACGAAAAGCGTACGTTTGACATTAACACTATTAACATGAATCGGGGATGATCATGAACGGTCGATCAGGTAAGTCCGCCGCGGACCTCGTGGGGGTCACCAACTCAGGGCTGCTTCAACATCGGATGGGGCGGCACGTGACCACGATGAATCGGGGGCTGGCAATCGCCATCGTCCTGGCCGGAGCGACGCTGGGGATAGCCGTCCCTGCCGGGGCTGCGCCCTATGTGCAGGGCCCGGATTGCCCGCCGGGAACAGATAACTTCGAGCAGCCTGACGGTAGTCATGGAGATTTCTGCGTTCCCTTGGCTGTGCTTGGCATCAAGCCGACGCCGCACAACTCCGTCTCGATGACTCTGAACAAGAACGGGTTAAGCGTGCACGCAGCTTTCAGCAACACCCAGTCGATTTCCGGTCAATGTCACTATGACGCGCAGGACGTCAACGGACTGCTGCCCGGCGTGTCCGACGACTTTCCCATCAGTGGGCATGACACGGTGAACCGCACCTATTTGGCTCCTCCGCCGTTGACTACCTACCACGCGACAGTGTCATGCCACGGCACGTGGAACGGCCAAGACATTGAATTCGGCAACACCTCACAGGATGTGTCCGGCTAACGCGTCGACCGAGAACTCGGCATCGCGGGCTCAACAGCGCACAAAGTGTAGGGAATCCCTGATTTCTTCGCCGGGCCGTCATCCGTGGGCTCACGGTCAACGACGCACACAACTGGAGCGGCCATGTTTCAGCGCACGTTCATCCCCTTCGTCGTGACGACGGTGCTGTCCGTCGTCGGCGGCCTCGGCGTCGCACTCGCTCCGCCGGCAGCCGCCGGGCTGCATCTCGAGCAGTACGTCGAAGTGCAGTGCCAGCCGGCTACGGGCCAGGACTGTCCGCAGATGCCGCAGGTGAAGTTCACCGGCGACCAGAAACTCATCGAGTTGCAGTACACGTCCAACGCGAACGGATGCTCGGATGCGTTGTTCCGCTTCAACGTCGACAACTATCCGCAGACCGATTGGATCAGAAACAGTCCGGGCCAGACGATCACCGTCAAAGTTGGCACCCATCCCGGCGACCACGTCTTGAGCGTCGCCGCCCGAGGCGTCGAAGGTGGCTGCAATACCGGCGTTCTGATCGCGTGGGGTGGCACGGTGCGCCTCGACACGGCCGACGACGCCGGACCGGCACCGGTGAAGACGCCGTGCAGGTGGAGTCTCAGCGGAGGCGGAAACATCATGCGCGGCAGGGATCTTCGTTTCACCTTCGGATCCTGGCAGGGTAACGCCCCCGCTGGCCCCTTCCGCATGTATGCGCCGAACAGCACCGTGTTACTCGATCATGGCGACATCCTCTACTCCACCGGGGACGGCGATAAGGTCGACTTCGGCATCAGCTGGTTCGACGAGCGAAATAGACACTGGAGGAACGACGAATACGTCGGCACCTTCGACCCATCCGACGGAACACTGCGTGGCACCGTCACCGGCGACGACGGCAGTTCGACCGACTGGGGCGTCAACGAGTTCTTCACCTGCAAATAGCCTCGACCGGGTGACCGAACCCGGCGCCGACGACGGCCCGCACGGCCGGCGCAGGACCGGGCCGGCGCTGCGCGATCATGACCCGGCTGGGTTCGACCGAAATGACAGTGCTGGCTGGCTCATAAGAACCGGTTCCACTCCGATGTTGGCCACGGTCGCCATGCCGCGCAGCGCGTCGTCGATGAGCGCACCGACACGCGGATCAGGCCGGCGGGTGCTCGAATAGCTCTGCCCGGTCAGGTCGTATCGGGGTTGGACGCCGCCGCCGGATTCCGCTGCGTCGACTGAATCGCACAGTGCGCCGATGGGCGAGACCGGCGTACAGAGGATCAATTCACGCGTTGAGCAGCGTAGATCATCCAATCACCAAGGGGTGCGAGCACTTTCACTCAATGCAACTCGCCGTAGTTAACTGGCGATAGTCGACGTTATGCCAGGCCGCCGCGGGCGGTCTGCTGTTGGTACAGCGCATCGGGTTCGTGGATTGGGAGAGACGATCCACGGTCGTTGATACCCAATGAACTGTGCTACTGGACTATTCATCTCCCACCGAGACTGGGGAGCCGGAGAGCCAACTC
The DNA here is from genome assembly GCF_035274705.1 of Mycobacterium sp. GTDB lineage: Bacteria > Actinomycetota > Actinomycetes > Mycobacteriales > Mycobacteriaceae > Mycobacterium. Next base: position 43,450 of record NZ_DATENY010000045.1, read on the forward strand.
TGGGATTGCCGTCACGTGACGGAATCTTCTGACTGGCTCGTCCGCGTCCCCCAGCGATGGGGTATGTCACCCGAGAATCGGTAGCGGCGTTCTGAAAAATGACACGAAAGTGAGACAAATGGCCGATGACATGATGTGAGACAACTCGCGTCGTCGCAGGTCAGAGAATCCCTAGATGACGAGCGATTTGAGAAGCGACATTTGTTGAGATCCAGCGAAGATTAAGCAAGCGGCACCCTGTTGTTTAACTGGCTCGCCTCAGTTTCCTGGAGGCAGCAGTAGCGACTGCCATGTGCGTTGACCGGCGGCCGAATACGACAGGTCGGATTGCGTATACAGGCGGCCGTCGGGCCCGACATAGGAACCGGTGGCCGGATCGTATTGGGCCGTTGCGATGGGAGGCGGCGCGGGTGCTTGAGGCGGTGGAGCCTGTGTCGGCGGGGAACCGGGAGGTAGTTGCGGTATGTCCTGGCCCGACAGAGTCGCGTTGGGGTCGCCCTTCCAGTTGTAGCCGTTGTTCAGCGGGACGTACTGTTCGTCGCTTTCGCACATCTTGACCGAGGGTGCCCGTTTGCCCGGCACGGTGAGACATGGATAGTTGTGTGCGCCGCGGACGTTGAACGGCGAGTCCTGTGGGACCCGGCAGTACAAGTCACCGCTCGGCCGGTCGGGGTCGTCCACCAGAGTCGGTACGCGCCGTTGCTGGGTTGGCAGGAATCCGGTGGTGCACGGGGGCGGCAGATTCAAGTTGAGCCCCAAGTTCACGTAGGCCCCTGGATAAGGCGACTTGGTGTCCTTGTTGGCTACGATCCCGGCTTGGAGCCCTCCTACATACGGCGGGAGAAGCACGAGCAGTTGCTCGAGCGCAGGTTGGTAGGTGACGGCGATCTGTCCAACTGTGACAAGGTTGGCCAACAACACCGGAAGGGTGGGTTGAATCCGCTCGAACAGCGCTCGGCCCTCCTCGGCGGCCGGGCCCGCCTTCTGGAGCACACCGGCCACCGCCGCATCGTGCGTCTGGAGTCGCCCGGCGATGTCAGCGACATGCGCCGACCACGCGTGGATTTCATCGGAGGTGTCGACCTGCGTGTCCAGGATCGGGGCTGACCCGTCGATGAGGGTTACCAACGACTCGAGATTCCTGCGAGAGTCGATGGCCAGCCGCGTCGATCCATCCACGATTCGGGATAGCTCAGGTCCCAAACCACCGAAGGCGCGGTAACTTTCGTCGACAACTGTGGCCAAGTTGTCGTGCGGAATAGCCTGCAGGCCGCGGTTGGTGCTCTCGAGCAGCGCGTTGACATCGGGAGGTACGGATACGCGGTCTCGGGGTATCACAGCACCGTCGCGGAGAGGAGGTGAATCCGAACGCGGTGTGAGGGCCACGTATTGCTCTCCGATGGCGGTGACACTGTGGACGGCGGCGTCCAAATCGGCCGGAATGGGCGTGTCCGATCGCAGCGACAGCACGGCCTTGACGCCGGTGGTGGTGAGTCGAACATCCTGCACGCGGCCAACTTCCGTGCCGCGGTAGAGGACGTTTCCGGTCTTGTAAAGCCCGGCAGCTTCGGGCAGTTCGAGGGTCACTGTGTAATGCCCGACGCCGAACCACGTCGCGGGTGCGTGGAGGTAGCCCAGGCCCAAGACCGCTGGGGCCCCGAGCGCCACAATGGCGAAAAGCGCCAATTGGATTCGAATCCGCCGGTTCAGACGCATGTTACGGCCCTTGATGGGGGTGGTAGGGGGCGAGCAATGGATTGGCGGCGGTATAGGGGCTGGGCAGTTGGCCGATGGTGCGACCCCACTGAAGTTCGAGTTCGGTCAGGTTGCCTTCCCAGCGAGTGCCGGTGAACAATCCCGCGTCCAAGCGGCTCAACGTCAGGTCGACAACCAGCGTGCTATTCCCGTAGTCACCGCGAAACGCCGCGGGGACCTGCTCCTTAGGAAACCCGAAGGAAGAGAAGAGGCTCGCCGACCGGGTCAGGGCCGGTCCCGCGTTAGCAAGCGACTCGAATACAGGTCCGATGGCGTCGAACTCCTTGATCAGGTTGTCCTTGCTCTTGTTGAGCGTGTCTGTGGTCAGTGCGCTGAGCTTGCCGAACTGGGCGAAAGCATTTGCCATGTTCTCCCGCTCGTCTTTGAGAACAGCGAGTGCGTCAGGAATGGTCTTCAGCGCCTTGTCGACAGTCGGCTTCTGCACACTGAATTGGCCGACGAGGCGGTTCATGCTGTCGGTCGCGGCGATGATGTCCTGGCGTTGCCCATTGAGTTGGCCCACGAAGCGGTTGATCTGGTCATTGAACCCTCGCAGGTCTTGTTCGCGGCCGCGCAGCGCCGTGCTGAATGCCTCTGTGATGTCTTGTATTTGGCCGATCCCGCCGCCGTTGAACAACAGTGCCAGTGATGCCAATGTCTGCTCGGTCGTCGGGTAGGCGCGGGCGTTGGATAGCGGGATTTGTGAGCCCTCATGCAGTCGGCCAACCGGAGGCGCGTTGGTTGGCGGGGCAAGCTCGACGTGCAGGGTGCCCAGCAGACTGGTTTGGCCGACGCTTGCGGTGGCGTTACCGGGGAGTTCAACGTCACCGTCGAGCTTCATCGTTACCGATGCATGCCAGCCTTGCCGCTCGATCTTCACGACGTTGCCAACGGTGACGTCACCGACGCGGACGCGGGAATTGGGCTGGATGTTGGTGACGTCGGGTAGTTGCGCAGTGACGGTGTACGCGCCCGGTCCGCTACCGGCGGTGCCCGGTAGCGGCAACGAATTCAGACCGCGCCAACCACACCCCGACAGGGCGGTGATCAGCAGCACGGCGACCGTTGCCGCGATCCCACGGCGAACGCCGGTCACTGTCCATCACCGTGCGGGACCATCAGGCCGGGCAGCCCGGCGGCGGGGTCGGTGCTGATCGCCGCATTCGGCGCCGGCGCTTCAGCGGCGAGCGGGGGCCCAGGCTCGGCTTGCGCCCCCGTTGGCTGTGGTGGGGTGGGCCGGTAGTCGGGGCGCATCGAGTCCTCGCTGTACGTGACCTCGTTAGGTCGTGCCATCGCACCGACGACGGGGATGGGTGCAGCCAGACCGATCGTGGTGCCGATCGGCGGGAAGTTGTACTGGCGATTTTTGACGATGGGCGCGAGATACTGCACGCACAGTTTCGCTGCCTGTTCGGAACCTAGGCGGGATGCTGCCTGGATAGCGCCGCAAATGAAGTTGATCGGGTTGGCGAACTGGTTGAGCACCAGCGCTCCCGTCACAGCGCCGGTCGCTGGTGTGTAGATGTTGTTGAGGTTGCCCAGCGCGTTGGGTGCCACGTGCAGGAGCTGTTTGATGTCGTCGCGGCTCTCGACCAGGGCGGTGGACAGGGAGCTGAATTTGTCAGTGGCAACGCCGAGGGGTTCTTTGTTCTCGGCGACGAAGTGTTGTATGTCTGCGGCGACGGCGTCGATGTCGGCGACGGCGTGGCCGACCTCGTCGGGGTCGTTGGCCAGCACGCGCGTCACGGCGGCGAAGTTGGTGTTGAGTTCTCGCATCAACGTGGTGCTGGACTGCATCCCCGAGATGAGCACCGACAGGTTCTTGACGGTGATGAAGATGTCATCGCTATGGTCGCCGAATGCGGAAGCGGCTTGTGACAGCCGGATGATTGCATCGTGGATCTGGTCGCCTTCGCCGCGCAGGTTGTCGGCGGCGGTGTTGATGAAGGCCCCTAGGGGGCTGGGTTGACCGGGCGCGGTGGGCTCCAGACTTTCGCTCAATTTCTGCAGTTGGGCGCGTAGGTCGTCGTATTCGACGGGTACGGCGGTCCGGTCTTGCGCGATGACGGCGTTGTCGCCGAGTGTCGGACCGCCGGTATAGGCGGGAGTGAGTTGGATCGAGCGAGACGTCACCAAGGTCGGAGCGATGATGACCGCGCGCGCGTCGGCCGGTATGCGGTACTTACGATCTACCGTGAAGGTGATCCGTGCGCGCTGGGGCTCCGGATCGATCTTCTCGATCTTGCCCACCCGCACTCCGAGGATCAGCACACTATCGCCGGGATAGATCCCAGTGCTGTTGTCGAAGTAGGCGACCAGGTGGGTGCTGAGCACCGATCTCCACCAGGGCCGTGCCGCCATTCCGATGCCGGCGACCAGGGTGATTCCCAATACCAGTGCCACGGCCACCCTGAATCTGCGGGAGCGGGTCACGGTGCACCTCCCGTCGGTGGTGTACCTCCCGTCGGTACCTCACCAGGGGCGGGTACCAACAGTGGCGTCGGGGCGGGGGGTGGCGGGACGTTGGCGGGCGGACCCGGTGGCGGACCTCCCGGTGGCGGGGCGGGCAGGGGTTCGCGGTAGGGATATCGCGGATCACCGGGTGTACCGGTGATCGCGTCGGGCAGGGTCAAGGGGGGTTCGCCGCCTTGACCGGTGCGTGGGTATGGGGCCGGCAACGGCGGGGTCGCGGACTGACCGGTTTGGGGATCGCTCAGTTGTGAGGGCAGCAGGACGTGAGGGTCGAGACCCAAGTCGGAGAACGCGGCGTCGACGAACGGCTGCATGAATTGCCCCGGAGGCAGATTGGCAAGGTAAAGCTTGAAAAACGGCCCGGAGGACAGACTCTCGCCGAGCGACATCATAAAGGGGTTCAACAGTTTGATGGACTCCTGCAGTTTGTCTTTGCGGTTATCCAGCAAGGTCAGAACGGCGTCGAGTTTGTCCAATGAAGGGCGCAGCGCAGTGCGGTTGTCGGCAATGAAGCCCGCCAGTTGTTTTGCCAGCCTGGAGATATTCCCCGAGATCGTGTCCAACGCTGCGCTCTGGGTCTGCAGCTCTGCCAGCAGCGCGTTCGAGTTCTCAATCAGGCTGACGACTTGATCGGTGCGTTCGGCCAACACGTGGGTGGCCGCTCTGGCGTTGCCGAGTAGCTCCCGCAGTTGCTTGTCGCGGTCGCCGAGAGTCGTCGAGAATCGCGCCACGCCTGCGATGGCGGCTTTCAGATCCGGTGGGGTGTCGGCGAATTCGCGCGCCAGCGTGGTCAGCGACGCGTTGAGCCGATCGGTGTTGAGGTTGGCAATGGTTGTCGACAAGTCTCCCAGGGCATCCGGCAGCTGGTAGGCCGGTCTCGTCCGATCGGTCGGAATCGTTTGCGCCAACTCTTTGTCGCCGCGTGGAGTGACCGCCAAAACCTTCACCCCGAGCAGACTTTTGGTTTTGACCGCCGCCTCGGTGCGGTCGCCGATCCGTAGGTGCTTGTCGACGTCGAAGGTGACCAGCACCCGGGCGCCGTCAAGGTCGACACTGGACACGTGACCGACCGTGAAGCCGGCGACCAGAACATCGGCGCCTGCCTGTAGGCCGCTGGCCTCGGTGAAGTACGCCGAATACGTACGCCCCCCGTTGAAGAACGGCAGTTTGTCGTACTGCAACGCGGCCAATGCCACACCCGCAGTCACACCGACGCCGACCGCACCGACCACGGCGAGGTTTCGCTCCAGGAGGGGCTTCATTTTGGCGTGCACCGCCCCGAGACCTGATTCGCTACCCGGACATACACTGGCTGACCGCCCTTCCCGTTGACTTTGAGCACGATCTCGCAGAGGTAGTAGGAGAAGAAGTCGCCGTAAAGGCCCTGGCGCGCCAGGATCTTGTAGGTGTCGGGAAGAGTGGCGATCAGGTTGTCGAGGTAGTCGTGGTCTGCCACCACGATGCTGTTCGCACGGTCGGACTGAGTGACAGTATTGGCAAACGCCGGCCGGATTCGTTGCAGCAGATCAGTGATCGACGCGGCCGCCGCGTTGGAGTGCGCCACGGCATTGCTGATATCGGCCTTACGGGCGGCCAACCCCTCGACTAGTTGTGACAAAGAGGTGACCGCTCCACCGAATTGGTCGCTCTGAGCGCTCAGCGTGCCGAGCACAGTGTTGAGGTTGGTGATGACCTGCCCGATCAGCTCATCGCGGTCGGCCAGCGTCGATGTCAGCTGCGCGGTTTGGGCCAGGAAGGAGTTGATCGTGGCTCCTTGGTTCTGGAACACCTGGATCAGCTGGGAGCTCAGCGCGTTGACCTGGTCGGGGTTCAACGCCCGAAACAACGGCCGGAACCCACCGATCAGCGCGTCCAGGTCCAGCGCAGGCTGCGTTCGCTGCACCGGGATCGTGTCGGCGGGCTGCAGCGGCCGCACCCCGCCCGCGCCTTCCTGCAGTTCCAGGTACCGATCGCCGACGAGGTTGTCGTAGCGGATCAACGCGCGGGTCCCCTCGTTCAGCGGCACCGACTGGTCCGCGGTGAACGTGACGGTCGCGGTGTTGTCGTCGTTGACCACGATCCGGCCAACCTTGCCCACCTCTACACCGGCGACGCGAACGAACTGCCCGGCTTTGAGACCACTCACATTTTCGAACGTGGCGTTATAGGTGGTCGCCGGAGCGAACCTGAGCTGAGCAAACACCATGATCAGCGCGAACGTCCCTGCCGCGCATGCGGCCGTAAAGACGCCCAGACGGATGGCCACGCCTGGCAGGTCACTTCTCATGGACAGGTCCTTTGCAACGCGGCGTGAATCACGGGTTGGGTTGCGGCCCGGGGCTTTCCGGGACCAGCGGTGTCGGCCCGTCCGCAACGGGCGGGGATCCCGGCGGTGGTGGGTACAGCGGGACCCCGTCCGGGCCGTACTGCGCAGCGCCATATGGCGGCGCGCCCGGATATGGCACTGGACCGATCGCCGGCGGTCCCATACCCCGGATACTGGGCGGCTCGGGCACACCACGGGTGACCGGAAGGAAGTTCACCCACCATGGGTGCGCGATGCCAGGATTGGGCCGGAAATCCAGGCCGGTACCCCAGCCGATGTTCGAAATAAGTTGGCGTACGGGCCAATTCTTTGTTACGTCGGGCAGCGACCCGCAGCTGGGCTTGCCGTCGGCACCGCCTTTCGCCGCAACGATCGGCAGATTGTCGGGATAGCGATACTGATCGGAGGCCCAAAACAGGCCGGCGTCCAACACAATCGACCTGCCGTTGCCCCCAAAGGCCTCGCGCAACCCGTTGTCGAGCAGCCAGTTCCCCCCCTGCAACAGGCACGTGTATTCCGGGTTGTATTGCAACAACAGCGCAGTGGTGGGTTCGAGCACATTCACTGCGTCTGGGAAGCTGTCACGGGTCGCCCCCAGGAGGTTGATGCCGGCGTCTGCAAAGCCAATCGCACTGAGCAGCAACGCATCCAAGTCACGGGCGTGTGTGGTGATCGTGGTGCTCGTAGTGCTGGCCGCTTCGAGTGCCGCCAGAATGTTCGGTGCGGCGTCGGCATAGGCCTCAGCGAATTCCCTCAGCGACTGCCAATCCCGTTGGGCCGCAGGCATCAGCGGATTGACCGCCTGCAGCACTTGATTGGAGGCGGTGATGGCTTCGCCGAGGCGCTGGCCGCGCCCGCGAAGGGCATCAGCCCACGCGGTCAGCACCGCGTTGAGTTTGGCTGGGTCGATGTGATGGAACAGGTCGACGAGATTTTCAAAGACCGTGTTGACTTCGGTGCTGACGTTGCGCGATACGAGCACCGCACCGGCAGCCAGCCGCTCGGCACTGGGGTGTTCGGGGTCGATCAGGTCCACGTACTTCGCGCCGAAAACCGTTGTGGAGCGGATCTCTGCTTCGACATTGGCCGGAATGTGGCTGATTTGATCGGGAAAGATCTGCAGCCTCAGGCTGACAGGCTCGCGCCCGCCTTCGACGCCGGCGACTCGGCCGACTTCGACGCCACGCAGCTTTACCTTGGCACCCGATTCCATAACTAAGCCGGACCGGTTCGAGGTCAAGGTGACTGGGACGAAATCCCCGAACGTGCCGGCGAAGAACCCAGAGCACACAAGCATGATGGTTACGAGCACTGCGCATAAAGCGAGTGACCACCACGCGGGGCGGATGCGGCGTCGATGTCGGGACCGATCCATCGGCTAGCCCGCGTAGTGGAAGTTGCCGGACTGGCCGTAGATGGCCAGCGATACGAACATCGTCATAACGGTCGCGGCCACCAGCGACGCGCGCACCGCTCGGCCGACCGCTTCCCCCACCCCGGCGGGACCGCCGGCGGCGTTGAACCCGTAGTAGGTGTGGACCAGCATGATGACGGTCGCCATCGTGACGGCCAGCAGGAATGACCAGATCACGCTGTCGGGGTCCAGGAACGTGTTGAAGTAGTGGTTGTAGACGCCGGCGGATTGGCCGTAAAACACCGTGGTCCCCACCTTGGCGGAAACGAACCCGCTCATCAGCGCGACGCAGTACAGAGGGATCACCACCATGACACCCGCGATCAGCCGACTCGAGGCCAAGTATGAGATCGCGCGCACGCCCATGACCTCCAGGGCGTCGATTTCTTCGTTGATCCGCATCGCGCCCAGTTGGGCCGTCGCACCGGCGCCGATCGTGGCGGCCAAGGCCACCCCGGCGATCAGCGGCGCGATCAGGCGGACGTTGAAGAAAGCCGAGATGAACCCGGTCAGGGCCTCCACCCCCACGGTGGACAGCTGGTTGTACCCGAGCACCGCCACCAAGGCGCCGACAGACAACGTAAGGAAGCTGACGATGACCACCGTGCCGCCGATGGCAGCGAGCGCGCCGACGCCAAATCCCATCTCCGCGATCAGTCGCAGGATCTCTGTCCGATAGTGCAGGACGGCATCGCCACTCGAACGCAGGGTATGGCCATAGAACAGCGTTTGCAGACCAAGCCGGTCAAGGCTCGTTCCCCATTGGGAGAAGTGGCGCTGCAACCGAAACGGGGGGCTTGCCGCACTCAACGCAGCACCTCGATCCCGACCGCTGAGGCGAGGATGTTGATGGCGAACAGGGCCATGAATGTGTAGACGACGGTTTCGTTGACGGCGTAGCCGACCCCGGCGGGACCTCCGCCGACAAACAGGCCCTTGTAGCAGGCAATGAGCCCGGCGCTGAGGCCGAACAATGCTGCCTTGATCAAGCCGACGGCGAGATCACCCACTCCTGTGAGCACGGTGATTCCAGCCACGAATGCTCCGGGCGTGACGTGCTGGATTACGACGGTGAAGACGAAACTTCCGATCAGGCTCACCAGGATGACGACCGACGACAGCATGACCGCGATGAACGTCGCCGCAAGCACGCGCGGGACTACCAGTGCTTGCAACGGGTTGATGCCCATGACTCGCATCGCGTCGATTTCTTCGCGGATGGTGCGCGCTCCGAGATCTGCACACATCGCGGTCGCGCCGGCACCGGCGACGACGAGCACGGTAACCATTGGCCCGATTTGGGTGACAGCGCCGTAGGCGGCGCCGGTTCCGGAGAAGTCAGCAGCGCCGAAATCGGTGAGAAGGATGTTGAAGGTGAATGCCAGCAGCACGGAGAACGGGATAGCCAGCAGCACCGTCGGTAGCAATGACACCCGCGCGACGAACCACGACTGCCGCAGAAATTCCTCCCAGGCGAAGGGTCGGCGGGGCACCAGCATCAGCGTGTCGACCGACATGGCGAAGAACCCACCCACCCCGCGCAACGGCCGACTCAAGGTCGTCGCGTTCATCGCGGGGGTCGGAAATCGATGGCGCCGTTGGTGGCCGGCAGCCTCGACTGTCTGCTGCATGCGACAGAGTACACACTGGCGCAACCTTAAAAGTCAACAGTGCTGTATCACGAACGGCCGTCTAATACATCAACTTGTCCGGGCATTGTGCTGGGTCTTTATCCCGATTTAGGCATGTTGACGTGCCGCTCGGCTGCGTCGAAACTTTCGGAAGCGGGAGATGGACCGCCGCGGCGGCGACGTTCCGTCGGGCAGGCCTCGTCCAGTCTTTCCTGTTGACGTTTTACTCATAAGCAGTGATACATTACTGTCGTTCGCGTACCCGATTTCCGGTGCCGGAGGATCGGCGAAATGGACGACAGGAAGGGTCACTGACCGTGGGAGACGGGAGGAAGTAAGTATGGAGGCGCCCGTCGATAGGGAAACGTTCCTCAAGATAATGACCGCGTTCCCGACCGGCGTCGCAGTCATCACGACCGTTGACGGGAGCGGTGCGCGGCGTGGTCTGACCAGCAATGCGGTGACCAGCGCCTCGGCCAGTCCACCTCTCCTTCTGGTGTGCGTCGACAAGAACAGTCGGACGCTACCCGCGCTCATCGAGGCAGGCGCATTCGTGGTGAACTTCATGGCCGACAACAGCGAGGACATATGCTGCTTGTTCGCGTCCAAGGCCGAAGAAAAGTTCAACGGCGTCTGCTGGACCGAAAGTCCTTCAGGATTCCCGGTTCTGCATGAGCACACCCTGGCCTGGGCGGAGTGCGCGCTCCACCAACACATCGAGATGGGCGACCACATTGTCCTGGTCGGTCTGGTGCGCCACGGCGAAGCGGGCCCATTGGAGAGGCGTCCGATCTCCTACTTCCGACGCGCATTTCAGCCCTACCCCGTAGAGGTCGCACGCTGAGCGGCTCAAGCTACGTGCGGGGGTCGTCGCGAAATCCGTTGATCAGAAAGACCATTCGCGCCAGAAGTGAGGTGTAAAGGATGCTCGAGAAGCGCTCGATCGTCGAAACACATGACGGGCCAATGACGACTGTGGTCTTTCAGCCCGAGGGCGACGGTCCATTTCCCGTGGTTGTCTGCTATCACCACGGCCCTGGGTTGGATGAACTGATGTTTTCGACTGCTCGCCGACTTGCTGGCGAAGGCTACTACACGGCGCTTCCCGACTTGTATCACCGAATTGGTGAGTTGATCACCTTCGACCGCGAGGAACTGGCGAACAATCCGAATTCGCCCGAAACAGAGCGAGTCATGAGCGCGATGGTGAGTACCACGCCCGAGTTCATGGTCGAGGACACCCGCGCTCTGGTACAGGCGCTCGATGCGGAACCTGCTGCCCGCAAAGGACCGAAAGCTTGTATCGGCTTTTGTCATTCGGCCCGAGCAGTGGTTCGGGCGATGGCCGAGATGCCCGAGGAGTTCGCAGCGGGCTCACTATTGCATCCGAGCATGATGATCACTGACGACCCGGACTCGCCACACCTGTTCGTCAAGAAGATCTGTGGCGAGATCTACGCGGGATTTGGCGCCCAGGATCGTCTGGCCCCACTTATGGAACAAGGGGCGCTGATCGATGAACTTCGAGCACTCGGCCCGCGTGCGGTCGTAGAGATGCACTTCATGGCGGGGCATGGGTATATGTGGCCAGAAACGCCGGGCTACGACCCGGACGCGTCCGTCTCGTCTTGGAACAAAACGCTCGAGATCTTTGGGCGTCATCTTCATCCACAACGCCCGAAGGAGACAACGGCATGATTTTTTCGTTCTTGAGCCAGAACACATATGAGGATCCAAAGCTGTTGGACGACAACGGCCTCAACTATCCGGTCCCGTTGAAGTTCTACGACTCCGAAATTGGTGTCAAGTCATTCGAGAACCATCTCGAGATGGCGCGGTACGCCGACGACAAGTTCGATTGGATCTCCGTCTCGGAACATCATGGGTGGCCGATGCTGCAAAGTCCGAACGCAGCCGTGTTGCTCGGAGCATTTGCCGCGGTCACCACGCGAGTCAAGCTCGCGTGGATGGGTCCGTTGGTGTCGATGAACAACCCGATCCGTATTGCTGAGGAGTGCGCGATGCTGGATCAGTTTTCAAATGGACGACTTATCTGTCTGTTCCTGCGCGGAACACCCAACGAGTTTCTTGTCTACGGTGTCCGGGCAGACGAAACAAGGGATCGGACACAAGAGGCCTATGGTTTGATTCAGCGCGCGCTGACCGAGCCCCAACCCTTTTCCTGGCAAGGGCGCTACTACAAATACCGGAGCGTGTCGATGTGGCCGTCGGTGACGCAAAAGCCGCTATTCCCAATCATGTCCTCGGGCAACAGCCTTGAGTCCGCGACATTCGCCGCCCAGAACCGTTACGGCCTGGCAATCTCGTTCTATCCGCCGGAGTTGGTTGCTGATCTGGTCGCGTTCTACAAGACCGAATGTGAGCGATTCGGTTGGGAACCGAGCTCCGACTGGATCGCGTACCGCGGCTTTGGCGCCGTCGGTGAGACCCACGAGCATGCAGCGGACCTAGCGAGTCGCTTCTTCGGAAAAAGGAACTCCTTTCTCCTGGGCTTTACCGGCCGCGGACGCCACACGCTCGGCGATCTGCGCTTCGCGAACCCACCGAAGCGGATCGACAGCGACCAAAAGGACAAGAGCGCTTCAGGATTCGGGCTCGGCACATTGGCTTTCCAAGGGTCTGCCGACACGGTGGTCAATCAGATCGTTGATTTCGCCGAGTTGACCGGGGTCGGTGTTCTCGATATCGGGTTCAACGGCGGTGGTCTCCGCGGCGATGAATGCTTCGACTCGCTGCGGCGCTTCGGTGAGCACGTGATCCCCGCCGTGCGCGCGATCGACGCGTCGAACAACAAGATGGAGGTCGCTGGTGTCTCATCCGACTAAGACCGTGGTGTTCACGGAAGCAACTATCGATGCCGATGGGTTCGAGGTCCGCTATCTCGACGGTGGTCAGGGCAACCCGCTGCTGGTATTGCACGGCGGCAGCGGACTGCAGCACAACCGGACGCATGATCTGTTGGCGGCAACGAACAGGGTCATTGCGATTGAGATTCCTGGATTCGGCGGGTCATCGATCAGTAATCGAAGCAGCTCGCTTCTCGACCTGGCCCAGACGGTCCTCGCGATTGCCGATGCGCTGGAGCTCGACCGATTCTCGCTCATGGGGACATCGTTCGGCGGAGCCCTCGCGGGCTGGGTAGCGACGCAGGCGCCCGGCCGCGTTGACAAGCTCGTCCTGATTAGTCCCGCAGCGATTCGGCCGGAGGGTGCGCAGTTGCCATCGGCGGCTTCCCCAGAAGAGTTGAAGGCACTGTTTTTCGCTCACCCCGACCAGCATGAACTACCCGAAGTCACTCCGGAGTCGGCCGAGAGGAATGCCTGGCTGCTGAAACTTCTCGGGCCCGGGCGCGATTCTGAGCTGGAGAAGCGGCTCTCCACTTTTTCGGCGCCGACGCTTGTCCTGTTCGGCGACGTGGACCGCCTCACCCCCGTCGAACTCGGCCGGCTGTATGTCGAGTTGCTGCCGGATGCGTACTTGGCCATCGTGTACGACGCGGGGCACAGCATCGAGGTTGAACGTCCCGAGGCTAGCGCCGAGATCATCGGCGACTTCTTAGACCGAGGCCCCGCGTTCGCAGTGGCGCAGGAGTCATCGCTGCTCTTTCCGTAACCCGTAACGAAACCTGTGCGGGCCCGCGCCCCATCGACAGCCGTCGTGGTGTCCGCGCTCCTAGATTGGAGAAACCCAACGATGACGACAACAGTCGCCACGACTGCGGCGGATGCCGCGGACTCCGGTGATGGTGTGCTCGAGCGTGTTCGACAGCTCAAGCCACTCCTGCGTGCGGACGCGCTCGAGAACGACCGCATCCAACGAATCCCCGAGCGCAGCCTGGCCGCGTTGAAGGAAGCAGGCGTCTGGAAGATGATGACGCCCAAATACTATGGCGGATACGAGACCCCGTTCCCGACGGTCTTCGAGACACTGCGCACCATTGTGTCTGCGTGTCCAAGCATCGGATGGGCGACCACCCTTACGTCGATTAATTGGCTGGTTGCGCGCTGCTGCGACGAACTCCAGGACGAGATCTTTGGTGACAACCCCAATGCGTTGATCCCGTCGGTGTTCGGCTCCTTCGGCGCGCGGGCCAAGCGCGTGTCCGGCGGCATCGAGATCGTCGGCGGAGGCCGATGGGGCTTCAACAGTGGTTGCCCGGATGGCGACTGGGATTTGCTAGGCGCCGTCGTTGACGAGCCCGATGGCAGCGAAACCAGACTGTGGATCGCATTCCCCATCTCGGACCTCGAACTCGTCAACGACTGGGACGTCACAGGCGCCCGAGGCACAGCAAGTTGGTCGGTTACCTGCGGTGATATTTTCGTACCCAGCCATAGGTTGCTGTCGAATAGAAACGACTTGTTTGGCGGAGATTCGGCGAACGAATCAAAGCGTCAGGCCAACAATCCCTACTATGGCCCCCCGCCCTACATGGTCTTTAGCAACTTCTTGGCCCTCATTCCCTCCGGGGTCGCCGATGGCGCGCTCGAGGTTTTTGTGGAGCAGCTTCCTGGCCGCAAGATCACTCACACCGACTACTTGAGGGCCTCCGAAGCACCGATCGTCCATTTGCAGGTGGGGGAAGCGACGATGAAGGCTTCGGCGATCGATGCCATTAGAGAGCGTCTTGTTGGTCTGTGCACCAATTGGAAGCCGGGTGATCCTGAGCTACCGGCAGAGATCAGACGCGAGCACTTGGTTGGGGGGCCGGTCTACTGCTACCAGCTGGCCCGCGAAGCGGTCGACTTGCTGTACCTGGCAAGCGGGCCGAGGGTGATTCGAGAAGACAACCCAATCCAACGCTTCCAGCGAGACATTCAGGCGTTCGCCCAGCATGTCCTGCTGCATCCAGATACCCAGTTCGAGAACATCGGTCGCGTGCGCTGCGGATTGCCCCCGTTCAGCGGCGCGGCGCGTACCGCTGGGCGCCCAGCACCGACTGGTAGTAGCTGAGCTCAGCGCACCAGGCAGGGCGAGTAAGGCGATTCCGTACGGCGGCAACACAATACAAACTGCTGGTGGGCGAGTCGCGAATGGGGCTCGCCCACGGCTGCCGATCGCCTGCTGCGGTCTCGGCGTCGTCGCCCGGGGCTAGAGCCGCGCCTGCGGTAGCTCTGAGGGGTAGCTGTCGAAGCGCCCATTCGGGTCGTACTTGCTGCGCAGCGCCTCCAGGCGCGCGGCGTTGGCCGGTTCCAGCACCGCCATCGGGCGCACGAAGAGGTTGGAGTCGTTGGACATTCCGCCGATCGCATACGGATCGACGCGCGCGAGCGCGTCGGCGTGCCACGCGAGCATCGCCTCGTCGTCCACGCTGTCCTCGTAGGCGGCAAAGACCGCGATCGACATCTCCGACTGCAGGCTGAACGCGGCGTTCGGGTGGGTCTGCGGCATCCATGGTATGAACCAAATGGCCGAACGCTCCGACGGCAGGGTCTCGAACACGGGCTTGGCGTCTCGCCACAGATCTTGTCCGTACGGGGCCCGAAGCCACGCGTTGTCGCCCAGGTAGCGAGAGCCCTCAGGATACTGCTGCTCGATCAGCGCGTACTGCTCGCCGATCGAGGATTCGTGAGCGGGCTGGTGAACGATCGCGCGGTCCAGGCCGGGCGCCGTCTCCAGCGGGGCCAGCAGCTCCGCCGCGTGGTCGAGATCATCGGCGAAGACGTAGGCGGTGACTATCAGGACGGTGTCGTCCTGACCGGGGATCGGGCTCTTGGCGCCGACCAGCAACGGGCGTGAACCCGGCGTCATCGATGCGACTGTGTTCGCGAACCAGGGCAGCAACTCGTCATAGGCCGAGAACGGATGGATCTGCATCATCCCCGCGACGACTCCGGGCAGTGGCCGAACAGCGAAGTGCATGCGCGTCACCACGGCGAAGAAGCCCGGGCCGCTGCCGCGCGCAGCCCAGAGTATGTCGGCGTGGTCGTCATCGTCCGTGACGTGCAGCGTCTCGCCGTCGGCGGTGACGACGTCGATCGCGCGGAGGCTGAATGCCGCCACCCCGACGTCGCCCGAGTTCAACCCGAAGCCACCTCCCAGCGTGTAGCCCGCGACGCCGACGGTCGGGCAGTGCCCGGTCGGGAAGTAGAGGCCGTGAGGGGCCAACGCGGCCGTCAGCTCGCCACCGAGTACGCCGGACTCGACGCTGGCAGTCAGTGCCTGCGGATCGACCTCGATCGCCTTGAGCCGCGAGAGATCTAGCAGCAGCCCGCCGTCGCGGATCGCATTGCCCACCCAGCAATGCCCGCCGGAACGCACCCCGATCGAGAGCCCTTCCTCGCGCGCCAGTGCGACCGCCCGGGGCACGTCGTCCCGGCTGCCCGCCACCACAATGACGGCCGGAAAGCGATCCGGCTTGATCGCGTTCCAGACCGCGGCACAACGGGCCTCCTCATAGCCATGATCAGCCGGCCGAATCACCGACCCGTCGAAATCACCCATCGTGCCTTCCCTTTTCGGTATTCGGGACCGTTGACCCACGGCCGAGTGCATGGTCGGTAGCCCCAGTCCCATCGAGGCCCACGTGCGGCCGCGGAGATTTCACTTGACGCGGCACTCTCATCGCTACCGGAGGCCGTAGCGCCCGGGCGAGATGATCCCGCGGGGGTCCAGCACCGCCTTCAGGCTCGAGTTCACTGCCCGCAACGTGGCGTCACGGTGGGACATTTCGTCCTCCTGCCCGTCGACCGGCACGCGACCGACGGGGTAGCCGGCCTCGCGGTACGCCTGCCGGAGTTCGGCGTCGGCGGTGGCCGCGTGTTGGCAGTCACGCTCGTCGTGGGGGTCGAAGAGGATGCTGTGAAGCCCCCGGGACGCACGGCCCACAAAGATGTAGTCAATGCAGGCGTCGAGGCCATTGCGGTTCAGGATCTCCCGGGACATGCGTGCGTGCCGGCCGGCGATGCTCCCGAGCATCGGCGTCGACGGAGTGAGGGACAGGATCCCGCCACCGCGCCAGTTGACCATCGGCACTTCGGATGCGGTCGGACGTCCGCTGTAGGTGTCGATATGCACTTTGAGCTCGGGCCGCTCGGCCGCTTCCGCATGGGCGACGTAGCGCGCCGTGGGCGCTGACTCGAACCGATTCCTGACCACCTCGAGTCGTTCAGCGACCTGCTTGGGGTCGGATCCGTAGACGGCGCCGCTGACGACCCAAGCGCCGATGTCGTGCTGTTGGTGCAGGCTGCGCCTCAATGCCATCGACAGCGGGCTGTGAGGAACCTCCGACGGGTAGGGGATGTGGGACGCCAACAAGTAGAGGTCGCCGGTTGCCTTGATAGCGGTGGGGACGAGACCGTCGAGGCGGAGCTCGCGGCTGATGTCGGCGATAGCCACGATGTCGTCGTCCTCGGGAAACATGTAGAAGAACGACTCGATGTGCCGAGGGCGCGCCATCAGCCAGATGCCCATGCGGGTGACGATCCCGAAATTCGACTGGAGGAAAAGGCCGTCGAGCACCGGGCCCAGCCCGTAGCGCGAGATGTGCCAGGTCTGCGATCCGGGAAGGGCTCCGTCACCGGTTCTCAGCAGCCGGCCATCACCCAGCACAACCTCGAGACCGCAGGAGTTGCCGAAGTGGTCAGCGGCCGGTGTGTAGCCGGCGCCCTTGTCGAGGGTGTTCCCCAAGGGCCCTCCTTCGGGTGGGCCGCTGGTGGTGTCGCACATCAGCGCGTCACCCTCCTCCACGAGGAAGTCGTGCAGCGCCTGATACGTGACCCCGGGCTCGACTACCACGTACCGAAGGACGGGATCGAACTCCAGGATCCGGTTCATCCGTCGCCCGAGGTCGACGACCACCATGCTCGGCTGGGTAGCAGCGGCACCGCCGAGACCGATGTTCTTGCCCGTGCTGATCGGGTGCAGGGGCACCCCGAACTCGGCTGCTAACCGGACGAGGCGCTGGACGTCGCCGGTGTCGCCCGGGTAGACAACCGCTGACGGGTGCCGGTCGCCGGCAGGGAGGTAGCTCGTGGCGTAGCGCGCCATGGTTTCGGCGGTGGTGTCGACCCACTCCGAGCCTATTTCTTCACGCGCGGCGCACAGGTAGTTGGCGACGGATCCTGCCGACAAGTCGTTCACATGGTTACTTTCTTCCTGGGGATCGGCTGGTCGACAGCCGACCATTCCATACCAGCGTCGCCACTGATCCCATGTCTGTCCAATGCCGTTCAGCCAGGAGTGCATAGCCGCAAGAACATAGCGACCCTTCGAAGCGCTAGCACGGCCCTGCTTTCCAGCCCAGATCTGCCGAGCCTCAGGGCATGCCCGTATGGACATGTTCATGGAGCAGTTTCGCATTGGCCAGGCATGGTGCGTGGAGGTCAGCATATGAGGGTGACTACAGCGCTCGACCTGCGCGACCTCCGCTCATCGTTCGGTGGACTGGGGCTCTCGGGCATCGGTCGCGAGGCCGGCGAGGCCTCACAGCAATTCCACGCTGAGCCCACGGACGTATGCGTGCAACTGTGAGTCGGTCAATCACCGAGGCATCCGAGCGCCTTATCCGCGCTGCTTCAGCTGGCATCCCGTGCCGGCCCGTGCGCGACCTCATCGACCGCGACGACATTGACACCGCCTACGCGGTGCAATCCTCGGTCGCAGAGGCTCGAGAGCGGGCGGGCGCGCGCATAGTTGGCTGCAAGGTAGGGCTCACCTCGCGCGCCGTGCAGGAGCAGTTTGATGTCTTCGAGCCGGACTTCGGGCTGGTTTTCGACGACATGCTGCACACTCACGGCGCGGACCTCACCCTTTCTTCCTACCTGCAACCCCGGGTTGAGGCGGAGATCGCGTTCGTGCTCGGAGCAGATCTCGATAAACCCCGGATCTCCGTCGCCGACCTGATCGGCGCGACCGCCTTCGTCCTTCCGGCCATCGAGATCGTCGACTCCCGCATCGCTGGATGGGATATCACGATCGTCGACACAGTCGCCGACAACGCCTCGAGCGGGGCAGTGGTGCTGGGCACGGTGCCCCGGTCGCTGGAGGGGTTCGACCTCTCCCAGGTCGGCATGGTGCTCGAGTGTGACGGCGAGGACGTTTCCCACGGGTCGGGTGCCGGCTGCATGGGGTCACCAGTCGTGGCTGCGGCCTGGGTCGCGCGCGAGATCGCGCGGCGGGGCCGGGCGCTCCGGGCCGGAGACGTCGTCATGTCGGGTGCCTTGGGCCCGATGGTAGAAGTCAACGCAGCCGCTACATTCAGGGCCCGGCTGGACCAGCTGGGCGAGGTCGAGGTCACCTTCACCGACGAGCGGAATCCATGAGCGGCGAGCCGAAGACGGGCGGCGTACGTATGACGGCGGAATCGCGGGACTTGCCACAACCGGCCGAACGCCTCGATGAGGCGCAGAGGTCGGCGACCGCGATTGACGGATCGGCTCTCGGCGACGGGTGCGACGTTGCCGCGGCCTATCGAATCCAGCACAAGGTTCTGGCGCGGCGGTACGCTCGCGGCGAGCGCGCGGTTGGTGTGAAGCTGGGTTTCACCAGCCGCGCCAAGATGCGCCAGATGGGTGTCGACAGCGTCATCGTCGGACAGCTCACCGATGCGATGGCAACTCCTGACGGCGGTGAGCTTGCCCTGGGCGAGCTGATTCATCCACGTGTCGAGCCCGAAATCGCGTTCCGGATCGCCTGGGATGCCGACCTCAGCGACCGCCGGCGCCCCTTGGCTGACGCCGTCGATGCCGTGGCGCCGGCACTTGAGGTCATCGATTCACGTTATCGCGGCTTTCGCTTCTCTCTTCAGGACGTGATCGCCGACAACACCTCGGCGGCGTCGTTCGTCGTCGGGCCGTGGTCGCCGTTCGAGTCGGTACAGAACCGAGCAGTACGCCTGCGGATCCGCGGACGCACTGTTTCTGTCGGGAGCACCGCGGCGATCCTGGGCGATCCTGTGCGCAGCCTGCAGTGGCTCGTCGACACCCGCAATGAGCACGGGATCGAGGTCTCGCCTGGCGACATCGTGCTCGCCGGCGCGGCGACCGCGGCGGTGCCACTGGTGGGCGGTGTCGTCTCGGCCGATGTGGCGGGCCTAGGCGGTGTCGCATTTCGCGCTGTCTCTTCTACCCAGGAAGGATGAAATCGGCCTGTAGCCCTATCCGAGTATTGCAACGTAAGGCGGGGAGAGCACCCGCGACCACGAAGTCCAAAGGAGACATCCATATGACTGCAGCGACCGGAATCACCGAGCTGAGCACGGGCACGTGGGCCATCGACCCTGCGCATTCGTCGATCGGCTTCTCTGTACGCCACTTGGTGGGCAAGATGCGCGGCACCTTCGAGACATTCAGCGGCGCAATCGTGGTGGCGGACGACGGCACCGCGTCGGTGACGGCCGAGATCGCCGTCGCCTCGCTCCATACCGGCGATGAAAAGCGTGACGCGCACATCAAGTCGGCTGAGTTCTTCGAGGTCGACAAGTACCCCACCGCCACCTTCGCCTCGACGGGCGTCAAGGGCGACGGCGACCACTATGTCGTTGATGGTGAGTTCACGCTCAAGGGCGTGACCAAGCCCATCAAGCTCACGTTGGCGTTCAACGGCGTCAATCCCGGTATGGGCCATGGTGAGGTCGCCGGTTTCGAAGCCTCGGTCGTGTTGAGCCGCAAGGACTTCGGGATCGGCGCTGACTTCCCGCTGGAATCAGGCGGAACCGTCGTTGGCGACAAGGTCACCATCACCCTGGATGTCGAGGCGCTCAAGCAGGCCTAAATGCGGTGACTGTAGTGGGTTGCGGCATGTACACGGCTACGACCGGTTGACGTTGGACGCGATCGCGACCACCGACGAGAGTGAAGGAACTCTAGTGCCCTCTATCCAATACGACTGTCCCGCCGGGCCGCTGCCCGCGTATCTGGCCGTACCGCCGGGTGACGGCCCGTGGCCCGGCGTAGTGGTCATCCATGATTTGCGGGGCATGTCGGCCGACCTGCGACGCATTACCGATCGCTTCGCGGCCAACGGTTATCTGGCGCTGGCGCCTGCGCTGTACCGCCGTAGTATCAAGCCACTGTGCGTTGTCCGTACGTTTAAGTCGCTCGCGCAAGGCGACGGGCCCACGGTCGACGACTTGATTGCGGCCCGCAACCATTTGGCGGCCGACGACCGATGCACCGGAAAGGTGGGCGCTGTCGGCTTCTGCCTGGGTGGCGGCTTCTGCCTGCTGCTGGCCCCGCGTGGCGTTTTCGATGCGGCCGCACCGAATTACGGCATTTGGCCCAACGACGCATGGCCCGAAGACGCAGAATCGCTGCGCCGATCGTGTCCGGTCGTGGCGAGCTACGGCGCAAAGGACCGGATGTTGCCCGGTGCTGCGGCCAAACTGGAGACGCTGTTGATTAGGAGCGGCGCGCCTCACGACGTGAAGGAATACCCACAAGCCGGACACTGCTTCATGAACGATTTCCCTAAGGCACTCAAGTTAGTGGAAGGGATAACGGGCCTGGTTTATTCGGAGCCCGAGGCCGAGGACGCCTGGCGGCGCATCCTGGCATTCTTCGGTGAACATCTAGCCTGAGCACTGCATAGCCGGTGGGCCCGTTTCCCATATCTCGGCGACATCTTTACCGCGTTCGCCCGATAGCTGCTCGGGATTCACCGGACGGTGATCACCGACATCACAATAAGCAACCGTCACCGAGCGTTCCCGATGCAGATTGGCTGCCGCCCAGCACATCTGACGGAGGCGACGGGTCGGGCTTGTTCGCCGCAGCAAGCGCGGAGCCAACAATTCGCAGGTATTGCAACAACTTTTGGCCTCCCGGAGACATGGGAGCCTGTGCACGCATCGTCACACCTACCGATCGACTTAGTGCGTGGAGCCTCGTTTGCAGCACAGCAAGACGCTTATCGCTGCCGACGAGCAAACGGGGCAAGACGGCGATCATGTCAGTGGACAGCAGCAACTCGCGCACGATCACGATCGACGTGCACTCCACACGGTTCTCCGGTAACGACAGACCCTCTGCAACCAGCAACGATTCCAGCTCCGAACGCAACGACGTCTGTTCCACAGGAACAATCCACGGGTACTCGAGCAGATCACAAAGTTGCGGACAACTCGCGGCCTGTGCGGGGTGACGCGCACGGGTAACGAGCTGCACCGGTTCCACGTACAGCCGCTCCTGAGTCAACTGGGCAGGTGCGGCGGCCCGCAAGCGCCCGACCACCAGATCCGTGTCTCCTGCAGCCAACGAGTCGTAGAGGAGATCGGGTGTAGCTTCCTGCACCACCACGGTCAGCTTCGGATGCTCGGCCTTCAATAAAACGATGGCTCGAGGCAGCAGCACGTTCGAACCGGCCAGGTGGGTGCCGACGCGCACCTGGCCGATCTCGGCCCGGGTGAGCAGATCGATCCTGCTGCCCGCCTGGCGCAGTTGAGCGATCACGGCGCGGGCGTGCTCGACGAAACTCGCCCCGAAGATCGTTGGGGTGACACCGCGCGGCCCTCGGTCAAACAGAGGAACCCCCAGGATCTCTTCGACCTCGTGCAAAGCACGCGTGACGACCGGCTGGGTGACGTGTAACGCCCTCGAGGTGGCGATCAGGCTTCCGTGATCGGCGATTGCGGCCACCATGGTCAGATGGCGAAGCTTTAGACGACCATCTAGGAGGCGATCCCGCGTCACCGACCCATAATATGCCCGTACGAGAATAGTTCACACGCAAAATGTCAACTGTTGAGCATAAGTAAGTCGGCTTACAGTCCTATCCATGGGCAGCTCGCGCCTTGAGGAACTCGGTAACTTCATCGACGGCGCCTACGTGTCAGGAACGGATGTGTTCGCCGACGTCAGCCCCGTGGACGGGTCGATTGTTGCCACTGTCCACGAGGCGGGAGCCGATACTGTCGACACGGCGGTGCACGCCGCACGGAAGGCGCTGGACGGAACCTGGGGCGCCTCGTCGGTGACAGATCGCGTGCGCTTGTTGCGCCGTATCGCCGATCTTGTGGAGGCGCGGTGCGAAGAGTTCGTCGCCGCGGAAGTGCGTGACACGGGGAAGCCCGAGAGTCTGGTCCGGGATCTTGACGTCGCGCGAGCTGCGATGAACTTCCGCGCCTTCGCCGACACGATCGCTTCGTCGTCACTGTCGTGCTATCTGACCGATTTGGCGGGCGGTCGTCAGGCACTCAATTATGCGGTTCGTAAGCCGCTCGGTGTGGTGGCGGTGATCGTGCCCTGGAACCTACCCTTGCTGCTGCTTACGTGGAAGGTCGCTCCCGCGTTGGCATGCGGCAACGCAGTGGTCGTCAAGCCCTCGGAGGAGACGCCATCCTCGGCCACGCTATTGGGCGAGATCATGATGGAAGCCGGGTTGCCCGCAGGCGCGTACAACGTCGTGCACGGGTTCGGTCCTGGGTCGGCCGGCGAGTTCCTCACGACCCATACCGGGATCAACGGGGTCACATTCACCGGCGAGACGGCTACCGGCTCTGCCATCATGCGTGCGGCGGCGCGCGCCGTGCGTCCGGTGTCCTTCGAACTCGGCGGCAAGAACGCTGCCATCGTTTTCGATGACGCTGATCTCGAGGCCGCTCTCGACGGTCTTACGCGATCGATTTTTCTCAACACCGGCCAAGTGTGTTTGTGCACCGAACGGGTGTACCTGCAGCGAGGCATTTTCGACGAGGTCGCCGCCGAGCTCGTGCGGCGAGGACAGGCGCTGCGCCTGGGACGGCCCAATGATCCCGCCACCACAACGGGGCCGCTGATCTCGCGTCAACATCGCGACAAGGTCATGTCCTACTACGACCTAGCGGTCCAAGAGGGCGCTGAGGTGCTGCTCGGCGGCGGCGTGCCCGACCTCGGCGCGGCCCTGGCGGGTGGCGCGTGGATAGAGCCGACCCTCTGGAAGGGGGTGGACAACACGGCACGAGTAGTTCGGGAAGAGATCTTCGGTCCGGCTGCAGCGCTGATCCCGTTCGACACCGAGGAAGAAGCAGTCTGGTTGGCCAACGACACCGATTACGGTCTCGCGGCGGCAGTTTGGACGGGCAGCTTGGAGCGTGGACACCGGGTCGCGCAACGCATGCGCGTCGGGATGGCGTGGGTGAACACCTGGTATCTGCGGGATCTGCGCTCCCCGTTCGGCGGTGTAGGACTTTCCGGCATCGGCCGCGAGGGTGGCGAGCACTCCCTGCACTTTTACTCCGAACCGACGAATGTGTGCGTGCAACTGTGATTCACACTGACACAGCACAATCGGCCAGCTCTCACGGTCCGACGTTCCTCGGCAGTTTCCTCAACGCCCTGCAGGCCGCGCTCAGGATGGCGCGGAGCGCGACCACCGCGACCACCGCGGCCGTCGCGCTGCCCGCGGATAGTGTGGTCACCGCCATCGTGTCGGGAACTGCCTCGGTGGGCATTACGAGCCGAGCGGACACCGCCGATGAATGAGTCGCGTGTCCTCGCGGACAAGGCGGTGCCGCGAGGCAATTTCCCGCACGTGAAGATGCGGGGTGAGTTCGTGTTTGTTTCGGGCACCAGTAGTCGGCGTCGAGACAACTCGATCGCCGGCGCGCAGGTCGACGGCATGGGTGCGACCAATCTGGACATCCGCATTCAGACACGTGCGGTCATCGAGAACATTCGTGACATCTTGGTCGCGGTCGGATCGGAACTGACGGACCTTGTTCAGGTCACGACGTATCTGACCAACATGAATGATTTTGCCGGCTACAACGAGGTCTACGCCGAGTACTTCGATGCTTCCGGCCCAGCCAGAACTACCGTAGCCGTCCACCAGCTCCCTCATCCCCATCTGCTCATCGAGATGCAGGGCATCGCCGTCCGCGCGGCGGAGGGAAAGCATCGACCCAAACCCGGGAGGCACCAATGACATTCATTCCGCCGGTGTTCAATTTCGAGGAGTGGATCGCTGAGCATCAGCATCTGCTGCAGCCGCCGGTGAACAACGAGCAGATGTGGAAGCCTATGGGCGACTTCATCGTCCAGGTTGTGGGTGGTCCGAATGTGCGCACGGACTACCATCTCGACCCGTACGAGGAGTGGTTTTACCAGTATCGCGGCGACATGCACATCAACTTGATGACTGATGGCGGACCGGCGAGGATTGACATCCGCGAAGGCGAAATGTGGGTGCTCCCACGCAATGTGTATCACTCTCCGCAGCGTCCGATGGAAGGGTCGATCGGAATCGTCATCGAGCGCGTCCGCGAAGAGGGGACCCGCGAGCAGTTCGTCTGGTTCTGCCCTGAATGCGGCCATCTGGTGCACGCGGCAGAGATTCAACTCCGGGACATCGTGGTGGATCTTCCGCCGGTATTCGAATCGTTCTACCAGTCCCGCACCGCCCGCACGTGTGGGCAGTGCGGGGCCTTACACCCCGGAAAAGGCTGAGCTTGAACATTATCGACGTCCACACGCATTTCGTGCCGCGTGGTTGGCCCGACCTTGGCGACGGACGTCCCTGGTTACGTGTGGAATCTGAACGCGACGCGGTGATCATGGTCGGCTCGGAGGTTTTTCGACGCGTGGGCCGCGAATGTTGGGACGCCGCAAACCGGCTCGCTGACATGGACGCCGACGGGGTGTACGCACAAGTCGTCTCACCCACCCCGGTCTTCTTTAGCTACGACGCGCCTGGGGGCGAGGCGTTAAAGATCTCCAGGATCTTCAATGATCTGGCCCTGGACATCTGCGCGCCGGATTACGATCGGCTGCTGCCGTTCGCCCAGGTGCCGTTGCAAGATCCCGACGCCGCCTGTCAAGAGCTCACCCGCTGTCAGGCCATGGGGCATCGAGGGGTTGAGATAGGCAACCATATCGGGGACCGCGACCTCGATGACGCGGGAGTGGTGACATTCCTACAGCACGCCGCCGACATCGGAATGCCGGTGTTCGTCCATCCATGGGACATGCCCAGCTCGCCCAGGCTCGAGCGCTGGATGGCGCGCTGGCTAGCAGGTATGCCAGCCGAGACCCACTTGTCGGTCGTCTCGATGATCCTGGGTGGAACCTTCGACAAAGTCCGGGATTCGCTGCGCATCTGCTTCGCCCATGGCGGCGGCTCATTCGCATTCTGGCTCGGTCGATTAGAGAATGCCTGGCATCGGCGGCCCGACGTCATCGCGACGTCGCAGCAGCCACCGTCGGCTTACGTCGGCCGGTTCAGCGTGGATTCAGTCGTATTCGATCCGGCGTCACTGCGGCTCCTCATCGATCGGCTCGGAGTGCACCACGTCATGGTCGGCAGCGACTACCCGTATCCGTTGGGTGAGCGGCCCGTTGGCAATGTTGTTCATCAAGCGACATTTCTCAGCAGCGCCGAACGCGACCTTGTTCTAAAGGGCAACGCCGAAAGGTTTCTCGGATTGGGCGACGCAGTCGTCGGCGAAACGAGCCCTGACGGTAGCAACGACGCCGTCGTCAGCCAATAGTCAGCGAAGGCGCCGCACCTCGCCGACTGGATTGCGCGCGGATGCTAAGCGATTACTCGTTGTCGGTGGTTCGTGCACATCAAGACGCACTGTCGCAGTGGGGGATTGTTGACCGTCGGGTCAGCATACCGATGGGCAATATGGTGGATTCCCTTGCGAAGGACCATAATTCGATGGAGACCGACTTCTCAAGCGCGATCGGCACATCATCGCCGTCGGCGTGCCCCGAGACCCATGAAGTTAACCACCGGTCTCGGTCAGGTCGAGCATATGTCCCATTCTTTCTTGCTTCGTGCGCAGATACCGGACGTTATGCGCGGTCGTGTGAGCCGGCAGAGGGACTCGGCGGACAAGCTCGAGGCCGTAGCCGTCCAGGCCGCTGTACTTGGCCGGGTTGTTGGTCATCAATCGAATGCGGCGGATACCAAGATCGGTGAGTATTTGGGCTCCGACCCCGTAGCTGCGTGAGTCGACGGGCAGGCCCTGGACGGTGTTGGCATCGACGGTGTCGAGTCCTGTCTCCTGCAGCGCATAAGCACGAATTTTGTGTGCCAGGCCAATACCTCGACCTTCGTGGCCGCGCAGGTAAACAATGGCACCACAGCCTTCGGCGGCGATCATCTGCAGCGCGTGCTTCAGTTGTGCGCCGCAGTCGCAGCGCAGCGAGCCGACTATATCGCCGGTGAGGCATTCGCTGTGCACGCGCACCAGTGCCCCGGATGGAGATTTGCCCGCGGCCGCTACATCGCCGTGGACCAGTGCGAGGTGGTCGGTGCCGTCCAGGGTGTTGCGATACACGACGGCGCGAAACTGACCGAATTCGGTGGGCATTGCGGAACTGATGACAGGCTCCACTAACCGCTCGCTTGCTCGCCTGTGCCGTACCAGGTCTGCGATTGCAAGCGTCGGCAAGTCATGCGTGGCAGCGAAGGAACGCAGCTTGGCCCCGCGTAGCATGTCGCCGTCGTCGTCGACCAGCTCACTGATTGCTGCGACCCCCGAAAGTCCTGCTGAAGTAAGCAGATCCACGGCTGCCTCGGTATGTCCAGCTCGGACCAGCACGCCGCCATCACGAGCGCGCAATGGGAAGACGTGGCCTGGCCTCCGCAGCTGCTCGGGGCGCAGGGCCGGATCAGTGAGTGCGCGGACGGTGGCTGTGCGGGCGGCCGCGGCGACACCGGTGCCAGTGCCGACCAGATCGACACTGACGGTGAACGCCGTTTGATGTTCGTCGGTGTTGTTTGCGACCATCGGCGGCAAGCGCAGTTCGTCGGCGCGACTTGCCGGCATCGGCGCGCACACCAGCCCCGTGGAGTGGCGGATGATGAAAGCCATCTGGTCGGCAGTAACCAGCTCCGCGGCGACGATCAGATCGGCCTCGTCTTCTCGGTCCGGATGATCGGTCACGATTATCATCCCGCCAGCAGCAAGGGCCGCCTGTGCATCCCTCACGACGGCGGCGGATCGGTTCATCTTCCCAGCCTTTCTGCCGGACGCTTTTAGCGTGTCTCAGCGAGCCGATTCCGAGAACATGCAATGGCACAAATCGTCTGTGATATATCACAGTACTGGCGAATGTGGCAGGTCGTCAAGGTGGCGAGACGTACTTGAGTGGCGAGTCGATCATCGACGCCGCCCGGATTTCCGGCGCCGATGCGATCCATCCGGATTGCGGATTCCTCGGCGAGACGCCGACTTCTCGCGTGCAGTACCCGGTGCCGGACTGATGAACGGCTGTTGCGCCGTAGGTGGCGTTCGTGTGTGGGGAACTTCGCGGTGTCTGGGTGGCTAGTTTTCTTGGTTTTGTGGTGAGTGGGTCGTTGGGTGGTGGTGGTGATAGTGCTGGCGGAGAAGGTCTTTGCCGTAGTCGCCTCCGTTGGGAGTGCGCACGATGGTGTGGACGTGGTAGGGCTCTGGCTCGTCGTTGTCGAGGAAGATTCCGGCGTGGTTGTCGTATTCGATGAGCACGACTGGGCTGTGCATTCGGTAATAGAAAGGCGCGTTGGGATCTGAGGTTCCGATCCACGCAAGATGTGTTTGGTCGACATACTTTTCGATCTGTCGCCGGCGGTGGGCGCGCGGCCCTTCGGGCAGGCTCTCCAGGTAGGGGTCGGCGAGCGCTACGAGCAGTTCGCGCTGGCCTGCCGTAAGGCCTTGGCCGGGTAGGCCGGTGTAGGGCAGGACAATGTTGTCGCGGCCGGCGCCTGCGCGATGGCGTCCGTCGACGATGCCAGCGAGTTCGGGTGGCAGTTGTGAAGACAGCATCGATCCGTAGAGCAGGGCGCGGTCGCGTTGGCGGATGCTCAATGAGTCCATGAATTCGATGGCACGGCGCCGGTGTTCGGCGAATAGGATCTGGCCTTCGCATTCGACGCCGAGAAAGGTTGGCGTAAGCACGAGTTGGGGGCCGACGAACAGGGCGTGCAAGTCGATGTGGTGGCCTTGTAGTTGCCAGCCCCACGGCTGCTGGTGGGTCGGCTGGCCGAACAGGGTGAACCAGTAGCAGTCTTCGGTGAGTGTGTCGGGGTAATTGCCGGTGAGCTGACCTAGTTCGGCGTTGAGCCGCATCGCCTCGCGCACACGCCGATAGCCCGTGTTGCTGAGGGAGCTTTCGATAACCGACAGTGCGGCAGCCCGCCCCGGTGAGGTCAGGTCAGCCAAGAGCAGGCCGTGCTCGGGAAATGTCAAGAAGGCGTTACTCCATAGGCGCCATTCGGCCGCGTCGATCGGCAGCACCGCCAAGGCTCGTTCCTGTGCGCTGAGCTCGTTGAGGTAGTGCTGTGCGGCGTCGACTGCTTGTGCGCCAGGGGCGTCCTCGTCAGCCAGTTCAAACAAGCCGGGGAGGGGGTGTCCGTCAGTGGTGATGCCCACGAAGGCCTCGGAGGCGTTGCGTTCAACCGGGGGGAGTTCGGCCCCGCCCAACAATGCCATTGTCGCGGCGACCGCGGGCTGGTCGGAGAAGTCGACGGCGCCACGCTTGAGCGGTATGCGTTGGGCTCGGGGATGGTAGTTGTGGTGGGTCGTGTTCATGGGGTCTCACGCTGTGCTGGCGCGAATACCGATTGCGGGCCGGTGAGGTCGTCACCATTGGCGCCGAGGTTTACGCCGCGATCCCAGGGCTTACCCGGTTCGGGGGCCGGCGCCAGCACGGCGAGGTGTTTTTCTGTGATCGTGCCCTCGTTGTACTGCCTGTGGGGGACTCCTGCGGGCAAAACCACCAGGGTGTGCGGCGGGGCGACGTACTTCTCCAGCCCAATCTCGACGGTCAGTTCACCCTCGAGCACCAGGTAGTACTGGTCGAAATCGTGGATGTGCGTGCCTGGTCCGGCGCTGCCGGAGTCCACCTCCATGTAGTTGACAACGGTGTGCACTGAACCTTGTCCCGGCGTGGCCAGCGACTGCACACGCAGCCCGGGCATCTGTTCGCTCAACGCCGCGATGTGCACGCTGCGGGTGTAGGCGCGCCGGTCGGCGCGGTGCGGTGCGGGTACCTCGTCGGGGGTATCCACCATGTACGCGATCTGGGCGATCGGCGAGGGCGCGGGGATGAGCATCTCGAAGTGGGTTTCCGCGCCGGGGCCGTCATTCCAGTTGCGGTGTGCTAGCCCGGCGGGGATGAACACCAACGTGCCGGCGGTGATGTGAGAAACATCGTGCCCCAGCTGAACATTCATGGATCCTTCGATCAGGTAGTACAGCTGGTCGACGTGGTGGTAATGCAGCCCTGGCCCACAACCACCTTCCTCGATGTGGCTGTTGATCAGCACTGCGCTTTCCAGGTGCGACAGGAACTGTGCGCGGTACCCCCGAAAGCCGGTATCGACGGCCTTCGAGTCGTCGAAGGGGCGGATGTATTGCACGCGTGTCACCGTTGGCCTCCTGAAATTTGAACAGCTGCGACGCCCGCGACGGCTGCGGTCACGGGCTGGTGTGAGGGTGTTCCTATCCGGGTCCGCAGAGTGCCTACGCCGTCGATTTCGACTTCCACCACGTCGCCCTCGTCTAGGAAGTGCGGCGGATCGGCGAACACCCCGACTCCCGTCAGCGTGCCCATCGACACGATGTCGCCGGGCACCAATGTGGTGGTGCGGGTCAGCGAAGCGAGGGTGCGTGCGGCGTTGAAGATTTGATCACTGGTACTCCCGTTTTGTTTGACCACGCCGTTGACCCGGGTGCGGTAGGCGAGGTCATCGAGGTTGTCAATCTCATCAAGGCTCACCAGAGCAGGCCCACACGGTGCTTGATGATCACCGGATTTCGTCAAGGCGATGGTTTCCAAGCCGCGCAGCAGATCACGGGCGCTCAGGTCGTTGAAGGGCATCACCCCGGCGATATATGACAACGCCTCGTCCTCGGTGACGTGCTTGGCCACCGAGCCGATCACCAAGGCCACTTCACCTTCCCAGTCGAGTTGGTGACTGACCGCGGGCGGATTGACCACCCCGTGATGACCGACCAGCGAGCTACGCCATTTCGGGAAGAACCACGGCACCGCCGGCGCCGCTATCCCCGCCTCGACACAATGCGCTTTCGAATTGAGCGCAAGACAAATGATCTTGTCCGGATCAGGCACCGGCGGCAACAGCGGCAGCTCATCTAACCGCGAGTATTGCTCACCGTTGGTACCCACCAGTTCGGCGGCCACACGGCCAACCGACTCGCGCCCGGACGGGTCCACGAGACCAAGAAACTCCCGGACCGAACTCACCGGTGCAAAACCAGCACGGGCCGTCGCAGCCGAAAGTGGGCAGACCACACCGCCCACCAACACCCCACCTACGGCCTCGTCGCGGTGCAGATAAGTCACCAATCGCATTGGCGCAGTGATCCTTTCATACGGTTCCTTCGGACATCATTTACCTCGGAGCAGCTGGTCACGCCCTCGCTCGAGTACGGTTGATCGCGACGCCAGCCGCAGGCAAAAGCCACTGCCGCCCAGTAGTTTTGACGTATTTCCTGACCGGAGTCGGTGTCGAACGTCGCCGCAGACGAGGCGTCATTGGTCGTGGCCGGCCCGACTGCTGATCGCCGCCGCAGGTGGGCGTGATGTGCCCTGGCTGCGGTCGCGTAACTCGCGGCGAAGGATTTTGCCGCTGAGCGTCTTGGGTAGCTCATCCAGGATGTCAATGGTTCGTGGGTATTTGTATGCGGCCATGTTGTCTTTGCAGAACTCAATGAGTTCTGCTTCGGTGGCGTTTATGCCGGGCCCCAGCGATACGAAGGCCTTCACCGTCTCGCCACGGTAGGGATCGGCTACCCCGATCACCGCCGCCTCGCGCACCGCTGGATGTGCGCACAAGACGTCCTCGACTTCACGCGGCC
Organism: Mycobacterium sp.; assembly: GCF_035274705.1. Lineage (GTDB taxonomy): Bacteria > Actinomycetota > Actinomycetes > Mycobacteriales > Mycobacteriaceae > Mycobacterium. The sequence goes on from NZ_DATENY010000045.1 coordinate 74,793, forward strand.
ACACCTTGTATCCCGAGGCGTTGATCATGTCTTTCTTGCGGTCGATGACAAAGAACCAGCCCGCATCGTTCATGTATCCGATATCGCCAGTACGCAGTTCGCCGTCGACGATGGCTTCGGCGGTTTCTGCGGGTCTGTTCCAGTAGCCAGGGACCACTTGTGGGCCCCTGATCGCGATTTCCCCGATTTCGCCGACGCCCACTTCGCTGCCGGCGTCGTCGAGGATGCGTGCGGCGGTGTTGAACACCGGCACGCCGACCGACAGGGCGCCGGTGAGCGGGTCGACCGGCGCCGTGGCCCCCATGGGTGTGGCGTGTGACGGCGAGGTCGTTTCGGTCAGTCCGTAGATGTTGAGGATCGTGCAACCGGTTCGTCTCCGGAACTCGTCGGCGATCGCAGGTGCGATCGGGGCGCCACCGGAGAAGACCGTGCGCAGCGATGCGAAGTCACGGTCGGGACGCTGCGACGCCGACAGCAGGCTATTGAAGGCGGTGATCGCGGCGATAGCGAAGGTGGGACGGTGTTCGGCAAGCGCATCAAGGACCACCTGCGGGTGGAAACGGTGGGCGAGCACCAGCGGACACGGCGTGACGAGCGCGACACCGATGTGCGCCACCAGACCGGTGATATGAAACAGCGGTGCAATGCCCATGATGACGTCGTCCGGGCGTAGGCCCATCCACTGCCGGCAGGTGTAGGAGTTGAACGACATGGCGCGGTGGGTGTTCATCGCCCCTTTGGGCACTCCTGTGGTGCCCGAGGTGTACGTCAGAACTGCCACGTCATCGGGTTGCGGTACGTGTCGGGCAGGTCGCCGCCCTGCATAGTTGTCCAGCACGTCGGTGAGCCGTTCACGGCCGTGCCGCAGTGGTTGCGGGTCGGCATAACTGAGGACCCGCTTGTCGTTGCGGGTTTGAAAGTCGCCGGCGCTGGTGGTGATTACGACGTCCAGTTGCGCGGCGCGCTGCTCGCTGAGCATCCCGTCGACGACCGAAGCGTAGAGGTCGTCGAGGCACAAAAGCGCCGTTGCCCCGCTATCGGTGAGAATATGGGCAAGTTCGCGTTCCTTGTTCATCGGATTGACGGGAACAGCGCAGCCGCCGGCCTTCCAGGCGGCGATCAAACCAATCACAAATGGTGGGTTGTTCTGCGTGTACAAGGCAAGGCGGTCCCCAGGGCCGAATCCCCGGTCTATTAGCGCGCACGCAAGAGCATCGGCGGCGTCATTGAGCCAGCCCAGTGTCAGAACGCTGTCGAAGTACCGGAGCACCGGCAGCTTGGGCGAGGTCTGCACCGACGCGCTGAACGCTTCCAACATCGTGCGGTGGGGTGGATCCAGCACCGGGGACTGCCCGGATGCGTACAGGGCACGCCAAGGCGCGTCGGCGTAGATCGACATCGACACCCCTGTGATCTAGCTGAACGGCGTGCGGACCCTGGCTGGCTCGCAACTGATGTGTCCCAACGGTAGTGTTGAAATATCACAGAGTCAACGTCGGGTCCGCAGAATTGCTGCCGGTCGTTCGATGATGTGAGTATCCCGGCAGGGGGAGGGTGCGAAGTTTTGGATGAGCGTGCTCACCGACCTGCGTAACCGCGGCGTCAAGGACGTCGTCTTCGTCGTGTGCGACGGCCCCAAAGGACTGTCCGAGGTGGTCAGCACCGATTTGGCCCGAAGCCGTCATGCAAACCTGCATTAATCATCTGATCCGCAACACCTTTCGGCTCACCTCTCGTCGGTACTCGGAGGAGATCGAGCGCGACATCAAACCGATCTACACCGCGGCCAACGCCGCATCTGCCCGATGGGCTTTCGACGAGTTGGCCGAGAAGTGGGGAGCAGCGCTACCCGGCGGTGATCCGCCCGTGGGACAACGCCTCAACGGTGATGATGTGGTGAGAGTTGGTGATCGCGATCGCGATGATCGTTGTGCCGTCGGCTATCCCGGGCAACCATTGCCGAAATCCACCCAGCGCCCGACGGGAGGGATCAATCGATCGAGAGGTTCGACTTACGCGCATAGACAAGGGATGGCTCAGGAAAGCACGGGTGCGTGACACGCCGTGGCGCGGCGAGGAGCGACGCCTCAGGCTTTCGGTCCCAGCGGCTCGACCTCGGCGGCCATCACCGACGGCCAGCGCGCCAGAATCTGCAGCACCTTGTCGTGGGCATCGCGAATGAACTGCTGCAGCAGTTTCGCGAGCAACTCACCGTCGCGGTGTTCCATAGCTGGTCTGATGTCGGTTTTTACAAAGAGCGAAGAGAGCGAAGCGTGGTCAGTCGACTCAGCTTCCATGATCAACATGAACACCCTGGACAGCTCTGATAAGAGCTTGTCGTGCACCGCTGTGAGGTAGGAATTGTCCACCGCCGCCGCCAGAACGTTAAACATCCTGGTTGCGATGTCATTTCCCGCCCTTGAGCTGCTGTGCCCCCATATCGGCTGGTTGACCAGCTCTTCCCAGGCAGTGACTAAATTCAGCACCGTCTTGTGCTGCTCGGGTGTGGCCAATTCGATACCGCGGCGTGCGACCGCGGGTCCGATGATTTCCCAGCAGTCCATCAGGTCGTTCACCGCGCGAATCGTCAGCGGCGCGACCTGATAGCCCTTTCGGGGCATTGTGATTACGAGCCCATCGTGGTCAAGTCGAGTCAGCGCTTCTCGAATTGGCGACACACCAAAGCCGGTTTCGGCGGCGAGCCGTCGCTCCGTCAACCGAGAGCCGGGTGGCAACGACAAAGTGATGATGTCTTCACGCAGTCGTTGGTACGCCGCCTCACCCAGCGGGAGCGTTACGCACTCTGCTGTCATGCTTTGAAACGTTACCAGAGCGCACTGAAATGTTATTTCTTCCCACCGGGGGACTGGCCTCGTCGCGCTCTGCCGAAACGCCGGCCAATCTGGGCATGCACTCCTCTATAGCGGTTACCCAAAGGATTGGCGATGGCGAAAGCTGGGACGACACGCACAACGCTCGGTCCAGAAGGAGCCAGACACTGATCAGCGCCAGTCAGCCCGGCGGTCCTGAAAGACGTGAGCGTGTCTGATGAAGTCTCAGAAAGCCGGTGCGTTATCCGGTGGGCTACATGGGCGGGAGGTTTTGACAATTGGGCGTAGTGGGCAGGCCGTTGAACCGATCGGCGATCCACTGCATGCCCCGCTCACCCTCGACGAAATATGTCAGCATGCTGTTGGTCCCGGTCTTATTGAGGAACGGCGGTTGTTCGTTGGTCCAGAGCTCCACGTCGGCGCCCTGAGCGCACCAGTCCGCGGCTAGTTGCCTCGCCCCAACCCATGGAAAACCGGGGTCCCACCGATTGATGTCGATTTGCACTGGTGCCTTGGGCTTCAAGGAGCCCAGCCGCTGGGCAGCCAGAGCGGACTTGATGGGCTCCGTACCAAGTACCTGGTGAAAATCCTGATTGAAGTAGGGCTGCAGATGGCGAAACATGAATTTTGTGATCACTTCGTCGGTGCAGGCATAGCGCGTCTTTTGAAGAAAGTCGACCCCTCGCGGGGTCAGCGTGTCCATGACGCCCTGCTCGGCCTCGGGGAAGGCCGCGATGAAGGCATTGAGCGCAAACCCCATCGTTCCGACCAGCATTGACCCATCTTGATAGTCCGCGCTCAAGGCGTAGTCGGCGTTTGGTGCACCGACCCAGGCGCCGACGACGTTGAGTTCGGGGGCATAGCTGGGCGCCATCTCGACAGCCGCGCCTGCAGCTTGGCCGCCCGGTCCGTATCCCCAGAATGCGACCGGACCATGCGGATCAAGGGAGGTGCCCGGCAGCCGCATCGCCGCTCGCGCCGAGTCGATCACCGCGTGCGCGGTGGGAATTCGTATTCCTGTGGTGGGCGGGCCGTATGTGCCCGTGCCCTGATAGTCGGTGGCCACCAGAGCGAATCCTCGGTCCAGCATGGTCGCCAGGAAGCCTTCTTCGTAGTAGAACTCGAAGTCGAGGAAGCCGCCGTAGTGCATGCCGCCCTCGCTGACGAGCCGGGAGATCGCGCACTGATCGCCGAGGCCTTGGGACCAGGGCGCGAACGCGATGAGCGGGCGCGGGCCGCTGCCCGTCCACGGCCGGTCGGGCTCAAAATAGGTGCCGCTGACAGCGACGGGTTCGCCCCGCACATTGATGCTTTGGTACATGATGCGCGTGCCTTTGCCCGAGTAGTTCCCATGGCCGGCGGGATCCAGCGCGATGCGCGACGGTTCGCTGCGGATGAGGTCACCGGGCGACCCAGCGGGCAGTGGATTCGGCGGCGAATAGAACGGCCGGTATTGGCATTCCGGTTGGTAACCGATGTTCGGCGGGCAGTCCTCATCGGCGCCAGCTGTAGCGGGTCGTGCAACCATCACGCACGCTGCGAGCGCAACGACGGTCATCAGCAGCAGGCGCAACGAGGCGAATACCGCATGTGAAGTCCCGCGGCGCGCAGGTCGCTGTGCGCGAGCGCCGCCGCGCCGTGCTGCGACAGTAGATGTAACAAAACGGACAGCGGGGGTGGTCATGGTTTTCCTTAGGTCTGTCAGATCGACTGAATGTCTTTACTTTTGGCCGTGGAGTGGGTGCCAGCAGGGATGAGTTCGGCGACCGCGTGCCAGTCCTGAGATCCAACCGATCCGGTTGCGGGGG